>DASZVQ010000193.1:0-23882 GCA_035547275.1 Rhizomicrobium sp. | reverse complement strand
GGATCTTCTCCCAGGTCGCCTGATTGGCTGGAAGATTGTTCGCATCCAGCGGCACCACCGACATGCCCGCCGTCTTCAGCTTGTCGTTGTGGCAGGCCGTGCAGTACTGCATCAGCATGTGCTTGTGATCGTCGGGCGTGACCATCTGCGGCACAGGCTGGGACGCCGGCATGGGCGTCGCGTTCGACGCAAGCTGCGCCGCCGGCGTCGTGTCAGCCGACGCCGCCCCCAAAAACGCCATCAAGCCCGCAACGGCGGCCGCGCCAAGGCCAAATCCGCCTATCCTGCCAAACAACATCTAGAACCATCTCCCTGCGGCGAAAATCTCCTGATTTCCAGCGTTGGCAGCGCTGCCAAAAGGCACCGAAGAAAAAAACCGCCGACGCCATGAATCAGGTCCGCAAGCTGAAACGATACACATCCCAGTTCTTCCACCCATCATGCCGACTTCTAGGAGCGGCATGACTCGGAGTCTACAGCCGAGTTATCGCTAACTTCCAGACAAGGCTTCGTAAATTTGGCTCGCAATACGATGCTTTTGCGCCGCAGCAAACTCAGCCCAGATCGCCCGACAGCCTCGCCACATCAACGGGTTAGGATTTGAAAGCCGTTAACCCGGAACAGGGATTGCGACCGGTTCCCGCTTCGATGTCTGCACAAATTTGCGACAATTCACAACCACAAGCCGTGATCGCACGGATCTTCTGGCGGAACTACTTGCCGAACATCCAGCGCAGGATACCGGGCAACAGCCAGCCGCCATGCACGTCGGAATGGGCGCCGTCGCCCCATTCGTAACGCACGTCATAGCGGGCGCCCGGAATATTCTTGGCGTCGGCATTGGCATTGGCCCATTGCAGGGAGGACAGCATCTGTTCGTTGGCCAGATGCCAGTTGCCGAACTCGTTGTTGAGATCGTTGGTACCGTCCTGCAGGAAGATGCGGATGGGACGGATGGGATTGCGCCGGATCAGGCCGGGATAGGTGTCGCCGCCCGGGATCATGGGATGATCGGCGGTCGCGGGGTGATAGCCGATGGAGGTATAGCTGCCGATCATGCTGATCACATTGCCGAAGGCGTCGGGCCTGTTCCAGGCCACCGTCCAGGCGCAGATCGCGCCCGAGCTGGTGCCGCCGATGGCGCGCCTCTTCGGATCGTCGGTGAATTTGTAACTCTTGGCGACCTCCGGCAGGATTTCCTCGATCAGCATGCGCGTATAGGCATCGCTCAGCGCGTCATATTCGGGCGCGCGATGGTTGGGATTGCCGGTGCCCAGATTGTCGGGATAGTGCTCGGTCCCGGTGTTGCCGGGGGTGATGAAGACACCGATGGTCTGCGGAATGTCGCCCTTGGCGATCAGATTATCGAGCACCACGGGAATGTTCAAAGGACCTTGCGGATTGATGGCGCGCTGGCCGTCCTGAAACACCAGCAGATTGGGCGGATTCCTGGGATCATAATGTACCGGCACATAAATCCAGTAACGCCGCACGGTGTTCTCGATGATCTTGCTGTGGAATTCCAACGGTCCGATCAGCTTGCCCTTGGGCACACCGGGCTGGGGCAGCGAGTCCTGGGTGGGCGGATATTCTCCAGGCTGGCGCGGCAGCGCCGCAAGCGCCGGCCCCGCCAGAAAAGCCAACGCCACGCCTATCATCAAAGCTTTCATGCCCCTCTCCCATCCTGTCCTTATGCATCCAAGTGTGCTTCATTCGCCGCCCGGCGACAACTCCGGCGTTCCTGGTGGGAAGACATGACAGGCGCAGAACCCAAAATCCGCAAATCGCTGATCTCTGGCCGCGAGCTTTTTGTTTGCGACAATATGGTTGATGCCATGATGGTGCAGCAGGTCGGTGCGCTGGTGCGCACCCTGCATTATGTGCGCAAGGAGAAAAGCCGGCCCGGCGTACCGGGACTGGCCGCGGTCTGCGACATCGCGGCCGAGAGGATTGGCAGCGATCCTTTTCTGCGCGGCGTTCGGCAGGCGGTCGAACGGCTGTTTCCAGATGAGCAATTCTCGGACCAGCGCGCCTATGTGAACCGCAGCGTCTATGGCGACGGCTATTTTGTCCATCGCGACTGCGCCGCGCATGAGGCGCATGTCACCGCGCTTTATTACGCCAATCTGGAATGGCAGCCCGACTGGGGCGGCGAGACCATCTATTACACGGATGAGGAAGACGCCGAACTGGCGGTGATGCCGCGGCCGGGCCGGCTGCTGATCGCGCGTGGCGCGATCCTGCACCGGGGCAATGTGCCCACGCGGGTCTGCTATGAAGAACGCTACACCCTGGCCTACAAGCTGAACTCACGGGGCGCGAACACCGCGGGTTAAGGTGCCGTACTGCCGGGTCCGCCCACGGGCTTGAGTATTGGCAGCCTTTCCTCGACCGGCGGCAGCGGCGGAAAGGCGGCATGTGGCTCGGCCTGGTACCAATAAGCGACGGAATAATAATTGTCGGACCGCACATTGGCGTGGCCGTGTTCGATCGTGGCCTTGAAGGATCTGGCAAACGGAATCGGGCTATCGAGATGAAAGCGATAGACACTTGAGCGGCTGCCAGCAGCTTCCGCGCCCACCACCGGCGCGCCATAGAGAGGATAGGAAAAAGGCTCGCCGCCAAAATCCCAGGCGCCGAGGAAATAATCTTCCGAACCCGTGCCGGCGATCGATGGCGCGGCCGCGCCATCGATGAAGAACATGTCGTCGCCCTCGCCCCACCAGCCATCCTGGTTCTGCAGCACCGACATGGTGACGCCGACAAACTGGCCATGCCCCTTGGCATCCATCCAGACGTAATTGTCCTGGCCGGTCAGATTGGGCCTGGTGTTGATCCTGGGTTCGCCATTGGTCTTCCAGTCGCTGATCCAGCCGTGATTGGGCTGGGCCTGGCGATATTGCGCATGGAAATAGAGCGTGTCGGCTGGCAGCGGATGCGCGAACGTCCGGTAATCGATATTGTAGTAAAGGCTGTTGATCTGCTGCTGGCCTTCATTGGTCACCGTGATGCGGGCATGATGGGCGAACGGCATGGGGAAGAAGCTGTTCAGCGCCTTGATGCTTCCGACCGACAGCATTTGGGAATGCCAGCTGTGATAGGCGCCCAAGCCCAGCCCAAAGAAATCGCCGATCGGCGCTTCCACGCTCGGTGTCTGTTCATGGTCCCAATAGATGCGAAACACGATGCGTTTCAGATGATAAGGCTCGTTGTCGGCGATGGTGAACCAGATATGGGAGATCGTGCCCGGCCCGTCCGCGTCTAGCACGGTAAAGGTCGCCCCGGGCGCCACCTTGCGCGCATCGGCATTGCCACCGGTCGGATCGGAGCTGGAAATCCGGTGCGGCACATAGGTCTGCTGGCGGGTGAGATCGGGCTGCCAGCGCAGATCCTGGCAATCCGCATGACCCGCCAATACCGCCGTCGCCACAACGGCCAGAGCGAACCGCAATTTCATTATTTTCTCCCCTTGGCGCGGCTCTGACGGCCGGCTTCCGGAGCATGGTACAGGGCAACCGGCGGCGGCGCCATCAGGGGGTCAGCGGCCGGACGGCGCCGACCGCAAGGCATCCGCGATCGCCTGGCGCATCAGCTTGGGCTCGTAATTCGGGTCAAAGACCGTCGGCCGCTTCAGGGCGCCATCGTCGCGCATGTTGCGGGTCTGCAGCCAGGAATGATGATCCACCAGCCCCCAGGCCACGATATAGTCGAGCTGGGGATAGGCGAGCATGAAGGTCAGATAGCGCCGCGTGATATCGGCCAGCGCCATATCGCGGGCGCGATTGTCCGGCGGCAGACCGGATTCCCCGACATCGAATTCGGTAATCGCCAGCCGATGGCCCATGGCGGTTACGTCGTCCAGGAAACTCTTAAGCGCCGCCCGTTCGCCGGCATCGAAGCTCAGATTGCCCATCACATCGCCGATCAGGCCCGGCCCGATATGGCTTTGCACACCGACCGCATCAACCCGGACATTCTGCGATCTGAGCCGGGACAGCAGCTTGAGCACGCCATCGCGATGACGCGCGCTGGTATCGGTCCAGCCCATATAGTCGTTATAGACCAATGAGGCATGCGGCGCCGCCTGGCGAGCGGCATCAAAGGCGATATCCACCACCGCATCGCCCAGCCGCTTGTGAAACGCATCATCGCGCATCAGGCCAGTGTGAGGATCTATCGCCTCGTTCACCACGTCCCAAGTGAATATCCGCGTGCCATAGCGCTTGCAGAAGGTGGTGATGTGCTCGCGCAGCAGCCGCTCAGCCTCTGTCGCCGGCCGGCTGCCAAAATCATATGTGTTCAGCCAGTCCGGCATACGGTCGTAGCGAAGCCAGACCAGATTGTGGCCGCGAATCTTCAGCCCCTGCTGCTGGGCCCAGTCGATGACACGATCGGAATTGTAGAAGACAAAGTCCTTTGCGTTCGGCCGGGTCCAGGTCCAGTAGACGCCCGCGGTCACGATGCCGCATTCCCTGAGATGCACTTCGCGCGCCTTGATGTCATCGAAATCGGCGGGAATTCCATGGTTCTGCGCCGGATCGCGGGCAAAGCTGTTCAGGAAACTGCCAAAGCCGGTCCGGCCCTTCGCTTTTGCCAACGCGTCAAGCGATGGCGCGTTTCTGTCGGCAGTCTGGCCGGCAGCACCGCTTACGGCGCCGCCGCCAGAGGCAACGACTGTGGCAACACGCATCAGATCGCGGCGGGAAAGGCTCATGGTCTCCTCCAGCGAAAGGCGGATTTCTAGATATCCATTTTCCGGCAGAATTGATACCGCTAACGAATCTGCTTGCGCCCGGCATGGGGGCGGTGATTATTCGCGGGCATACGGGTTGGAGGGAATCCCATGAAAAAAATCGCGTGCCTTTTGGCGTTGGCCTTCGCGGTTGCAACACCGGCCGTGGCGCATGTGAATTTCCTGTCGCGGGACGAAGTGATCCACGACACGCCGGAGTGGAAAGGCGAGCGTTTTCCCGACGGCCGGCCCAAGGTTCCGGATGCCATTCTGGACCGGATGAAAAGCGTCACGCTAGAGGAAGCCTGGGCGACGCTGCGCAATGCCGGCTATGAGCATCAATATGAAGACGGCTGGACCACGCTTTATCCCGACAAGATCCTGGTCGGTCGCGCCCTCACCTCGACCTGGATTCCCGGACGCCTCGATCTTGAGCGCGTGATCGAGGCCGACGGCAAGGCGGAAGGCCGCAGTGGCGGACCCAATACCTGGCCGGTGGAAATGCTGCAGCAGCGCGATGTCTATGTCAGCGACCATTTCGGGCTGAAGGTTGACGGACCTTCCATCGGCGACAATGTCGGAAATGCCATCTATGCCCGCTCCGGCAATGGCATCGTCTATGACGGCGCGGTGCGCGACATCAACGGCCTGCGCGAGCTGCCGAATTTCATCGCCTTTTTCCGCTACTATGATCCATCCCATCATTTCGGGCGCATCGGCGATGAGGGCCGGCCGCTGAATTCCACCATGATCGCGATCAACAGTCCCACCCGCATCGGCGGCGCCGCGGTGATGCCGGGCGATGTGGTGCTGGGCCGCGATGGCGGCGTGATGTTCATTCCCCCGCAGCTGGCGGAGCGGGTGGTGCAGGAATCCGAACATACCCGCCTGCGCGACACTTTCAGCCACCAGCGCCTGCGAGAGAAGAAATATACGGGCGGCCAGATCGACCGGGAATGGACGCCGGAGATCGAAGCCGATTTCACCCAATGGATGAAGGACAATATCGACAAGCTGCCGGCAAGCCATGCCGCCGTGCAGGAATATCTCGACATGCGCGCCCAGGCCGCCCGGAACAAGGGAAAAATGCCGTGATCAAGGCCAGCCGCCGCCATTGGATGCAGATCGCCAGCCTGGGTATGGGCGGTCTTCTGGCCAGCGAGCGCGCCATGATGGCTGATGCCAAGGCGCAGCCGATCAACACATCGCGCGCGCTGGCCGATCCGCGAAGCCCCGTCAAGATCACCAGGCTGGAGATCATTCCCGTCAACTCCCTGCGCAGCATCTTCGTCAAGATGCACACCGATGCCGGCATCGTCGGCCTGGGTGAAGGCACGGTGGAAGGCAAGATCGAAACCGTGGTGGCGGCGATTTCGCAGCTGGAGCCTTATCTGGTCGGCAAGGACCCGCGCGCACCTGCGCATCACTGGCAGGCCATGTATCGCCACGCCTTCTATCGTGGCGACATCATCCTGACGAGCGCCCTGTCGGCGGTGGATATCGCCATGTGGGACATCAAGGGCAAGGCGTTGGGCGTGCCGGTCTATGAGCTTCTGGGCGGTCCCACCCGCGACCGCATCAAATGCTATGGCCAGGCCGAAAGCGTGGAAGAGACCAAGACCCATGTGCTGGCGGCCGGCTACACCTCAATGAAGACCAGCGTGTCGTCCAGCCGCGGGCGGCTGTCCCGTTCATCCGAAAATCCTTATTTCATCGACGGCTTTGTCGAGAAGGTGAAGGCGATCCGCGACCTGGTCGGACCCAATTTCGACCTGGGCATCGAAATGCATGGCGACCATGAGCCGCCAGCGGCGATGGAGATCATCCATGCCCTGGATCAGTTTCGCCCCTGGTTCTATGAGGAACCGATCCAGTTCCAGGATCTGCCGCTGATGGCGGAGATGGCGAAGAAGACCACGGTGCCTTTCGCCACCGGTGAGCGCATGGTGACCAAGTGGCAATTCCGCGACCTGCTTACCGCGGGCGCGGCGCAACTGCTTCAGCCCGACATCACCCATACCGGCGGCATCACCGAGATGCGGGCGATCGCGGCGCTGGCGGAAGCCTTCTATGCCGATATGTTGCCCCATTCCAAGGAAGGCATGATCGGCTTTGCCGCCTCCATGCATGTGGCGGCTGCCATTCCGAATTTCCTGGCGCATGAGGTGCCGTCCCTGCAGGCCGTGAGCGGAGGTCCCAAGGTGGAGCGCAGCCCGATGGGCAAGGGCTATCTGCAGAAGGAATTCGTGATGACGCAGGGCAACATCATCCTGAAGGGCAATATTGACGGCCCGGGTCTGGGCATCGCCCTGGATGAACATCTGATCGACAATGAACGGGGCATTCCCGAATGGCAGTTCCCGGAAATGTGGGATGCCGTGGACGGTTCAGTGCGGGATCATTGAGCGGCCGTTTGACGCGAATCTCCGGATATGCTGAATTTACAGGGTTGAAACGGCTCGTTTCCAAGAAGGCCGGTGATGCGTGCATCCGGATTCAGCCATGGCCCTTTCACAAGCCGCGATCCCGTACGCGCGGCGGAAGAGGATATCCGCCGTTATCTGATGCGTCATGGCGTGATCGCGCCGCCCGAGCCCGAGATCGGCGAACCACAAACCGCGCTCTGCCTGCTGGCGATTTATGCCGCAATCGCCATTGTCGTTTTACTGGGATTATTTGTGCTGAGCCGGCTCGAGTGTGATCCTCTATTCAGCGACCGCGGCCTTACCGTCGCCTGCCGCAACCATCTCGGCGCGCTGACCAGGGTCGGCCCTGCCAGCAACGGCTATCCCAGTTTCCTGCCCGCGAACCTGCCGCAGTGATCCCAGTCCCATAGAGGCACGCGTGAGGCCAGGCTGACGTTTGGCGCTCAGCCGCGCTTTAGCGCCGGCCATACAGCATGGTGATGTTGATGCGCCGGTTGGCATAGCCGTCGCGAAAGCGCATCCGGTCGGTCTCGTGGAACAGCGCCGAGGAAAAGACGACGGCGCGGTTGGCGCGATAGGGAATGGTGATGGACTTCGCGCCCATGCGCGCCAGCCAGGCCTGGCAGCCGGCTGTGTCGCCAATATAGCGCCGCGAATTCCAGTCGGCGGGCGCCGCCACATCCCACACGATCAGCCCGCCATGTTCGGGATCGAGATTGGCTTCATCGGGCGTGATCCAGAAATTGAACGTCACCAGCGACGGATCGGCATGGGTACCCACGCCGTTCAGGCTGCTGTCGTATTTGAAGGCCCAAAGATAACGCAGCAGATGGTTGCCCAATATGCCCGGATAGGCAGCGCGCATATCCTTATCGATCTGGGCGATCAGCGGACAGGCCAGGCCATGTTCCGGCATGGCGGTGAGATAGCCTTCGGGATGGGTATCCCGCCAGATGGTCGAGCCCAGGCAATAGCGGCGCAGTTTCGCCAGCGCTTCGTCCGACAATAGGTCATCGATCACAACGATCTGCGGCCGGCTGGAATGCCAGCCTTCCATCGCCTTGGCGGCATTGGCGCCATTGACCGTGCGCGCGGCAATACGGCCGCCATCAGCGAGATGAAATTTCCAGTTGGTGACGCCGAAATGCTCAGCCAACCAGATTTTCTGCTCCCGGTCATGCAGGATGCGGTGCGCCGCCTCATCGGCTTTTTTGGCGCCCGCGCCGAAGGTCAATTCTGCATGGCGGCAGAAACAGTCGAAGCTTTCGGCGAGACGCCCCTCGCCATTGCCATCGCGCAACAGCATATTGCCCAGCTTGTATAAAATATCGGCATTATCCGGTTCGATCCCGGCCGCGCGGCGCAAAGCGGCCAGCGCATCTTCGGTGCGGGCTTGCAGGAACAGCACCATTCCCAGCCCGGCATGAATGTCGGCGCATTCCGGCCGTGCCGACAGCGCCTGACGATACAACAGTTCTGCCTCTTTCAGCCGCCCTGCCCGAAAATGCGTTGCCGCCTGCTCCAGCAGCGTATCGGAATTTGCCGCCGGAGAGATCGTCATCAGGACTTTCCGATTTTGGCCAGTGCGTCCTTCGAGACCTTGGCCACCACATCATATTCGGAATCCACCACCTCGGCGATCTCGTACTTCATTTGCGTGCCCAATATCGCGGCGATGTCCTGCGGCGCCAGGTTATATGTGGCGGCGAGCCAGCGGCTCATGCCAGTGGTGGCGTTCTTCATGGCGGCATCCAGCGTGATGCCGGTGCCCATCACCATCACAAAGCGATCGTCTTCCACCCGCGGCTGGCCCAGCGAGACCCCGGGAATGACATCCACCGTGAACTGCACATCCATCGAGGTCTCAAGTCCCTGGCCCGGCAGTTCACCATCGCCCTGCTCGGCATGGCCATCGCCCAGATAGAACAGGGCGCCCGGCTCGAATACAGGGAAGTAAAGTGTCACGCCTTCGCGAATTTCCGGCGAATCCATATTGCCGCCGAAGACGCCCAGATGGCCGGCGCCCAGGCTTTCGCCATGCGGCGGCGCTACGCCAATACAGCCCAGCATGGGCGACAGCTTGACGGTATAATGCGCCAGCTTGCCGTCGGGATCTATGATCGAGGCGGTTCCCGCCGCCGTGTCGATTTTCCAGGCGGCGAAGCCGCTTTCATATCTGGCCTCATCCTGGATCGCTCCGGTTTCCAGTGCCGTGGCCGCGACCAGATTGCTCTGATAAGCGGTGTCACGGTTGGTCCGCACCCGATCCAGATGCACCACCAATGTGTCGCCCGGCATGGCGCCTTCGATATAAAAAGGTCCGGTCAGGGGATTGCCGCGCGGAGCGCGCGGTTTGCCGTCACGATCCTGGCCGCGGCTGTCCAGGGTGCGGGTCTTCACACTATCACCCGGGAAAAGACGCATCACCGGCGCCAACCCCGGGGAATAGAAATTGTGGAATGCCTGCGGATCGTAGTCATGCAGCACTGCGCGCGCCGGCCGCGCCGCGGGGCGCTTTCCTTCCAGGGTGACCGGGATCGAAAGCATCGGCGAACTGGCAACCAGCTCGCCCTCGCCCGATAGCCTGCTCCCGGAAAGCTTCAACACCAGCCTGCCGCAATCGCGCCCCCTCTCGTTGCAGGCCAGATGCAATCCGTCCTTTTGCGCGCTGCCAGAAAAAGTGATCTGATTGAACCGCCCCGTGTAGCCGTCGCCCTGCGCCTCCAGCACCAGGCGGCCATCGGTCATGGGCAGATAGTAATTCCTGTCGCCAAATTCCCGCACCGCGACCTCCCAGCTGCCGGAAAAATCCGGCGCGGCCATTGCCGGCGTGGTCAGCATCATCGCGCCCGCCAACAGAACAAAAGGTTTCATCTTGTCCCTCAGCCTGGCGCCGCGCCCTGGATATTGACCTTCAGCATGAACAGCGACTGGGACGCGCACATGAACAGATGATCGCGCTTGGGCCCGCCGAAACAGACATTGGCGCAGCCCTCCGGCAGGCGGATGCGGCCGATGCATCTGCCGGCTGGATTCCACACCGTCACGCCGGAATAGCCCAGCACGGTGTTGGAGCTGGACCAGATATTGCCGGCCCGGTCGGCGCGCATGCCATCGGGATGGCAATAGATGCCGTCCACCATGCAGTCGGTGAAATCGCGGAAATTGACCACCTTGCCGTCGACCACCTCGCCGACATGGATGCCGCCGCCAATGATATAAACACGCTTGTAGTCGGGCGAGAAACAGATGCCGTTGCAGCCTTTGATCTTGTCGGCCGGCACCGCGATCTCCAGCTTGCCGCTGGGGTCCCAGCGATAGACATTCGGCGGCAGCTCGCGCCGGACCGCCGTGCCGATACCGACGCCGGCATCGCCCAATTTCGGATCGTAAAGTCCATCGGGATTTTGCGCGCCGCCCGCCACATCGGGATGACCCTCGCTGAGCGAGGCGCCGGCGCCGGGATCGGTGAACCAGATGCTGCCATCGGGATGGGCCGCGATATCATTGGGCGCATTCAGCTCCTTGCCCTCGAACCGGTCGGCGATCACCGTCATGGAACCGTCCAGCTCCCACCGCACCACGCGGCGGAAGAAATGCTGGCAGGAAAGCTGACGGCCCTGGAAATCGAAACAGTTGCCGTTGCTGTTATAGGACGGCTTGCGGAACGGTTCGATCTGGCCGCTCGGCCAGATATAGCGATACTGGGTGTCGCCCTGCACATCACTGAACAGAAGATAAAGCCCCTCGCCCGACCAGGCCGGACCTTCTGTCCACAGAAAGCCGGTGCCCAGCCGGGTGATCGGCGCATAGCGCACGATCAGCCGATTGAAGCTGTCATCCAGCGCCAGCACATCGGGATCGGGAAAGACATCGGGCGGCGCATCCTTGCCCCAGGTCCTGGGCGGCTGGGTCACCACGCTGGGCGGCGTGCCCAGCGCCGGTTTGTCCGCGGCCCGCGCGGCAGCCGACGTCAAAAGGCCCGTGCCGAACAGGGCGCCTCCCAGGGCAGCCTCGCGGCGATCGATCCGGCTTTGCATCCCCCCTCACTTTATCTCCCGATCGTCATGCCGGGGTTAGCGTCACGCTGTTGTCGATTATAATAAGCGGTGAAAAACGGGGTGAACAGGCGGGACCATGGTGGGATTTGATCAGGTGGTTGCGCCGCTGGGGACCGATGCCTTCCTGCAGAATTATTGGCTCAAGAACTTCGTCCATATTCCGGGCCAGGCCGGCCGCTTCACCGATCTGCTTGGCTGGGACGAGCTCAACGCCATTCTGGAACAGCATCGGCTGACCCCGCCCCGGCTGAAACTGTACCGGGACGGCCACCCGCTGGACCCAGCACACTATCTAACGCCGGCCATGTTCGGGGTGCCGCGGCTGGATGCTGGCGGATTGGCAACCGGCCTGGCGCAGGGTGCCAGCCTGGTCCTGGACGATGTCCAGGAAGTCGCGCCCAAGGTGCGCGATCTTATCCAGTCATTCCAGGACGTGCTGCGCACCGATACCTTCGCCAATCTTTATGCCAGCTGGCACGGTCAAACGGCTTTCCACATCCATTGGGACCCGCAAGAAGCCTTCGTGATCCAGCTTGCCGGGAAAAAGCATTGGCGGGTTTATCAGCCGACACGCGCGCACCCGCTGAAGAACGATATCGAACCGCCGCCGCAACCGAACGGGAACCCGACCTGGGAGGGGGTTCTGGCCGACGGCGACACTTTATACATGCCGCGCGGCTGGTGGCATGAGGCGTTCCCGCTGAACGAGCCCAGCCTGCATCTGACGATTTCGCTGACCCCGCCCACAGGCATGGATTATCTGGGCTGGGTGATGTCCCTGCTGCGGCGGCATCCGGAGCTCAGGGCAAGCCTGCCGGACGGCGCGGCGCGGTGCGAAATTGCGAAGCGGATCGCGCAACTGGTGGCAGATGGGCTGGATCACGCGTCCCTGGACGATTTCCTGCGGGAATGGGACGCCAATATCCGCCCCAATCCGCATATCCGTTTGCCTGGCGCGCCCTATGAACAGCTTGCGCCCATCCAGGAAGACAGCCGCATCCGGCTCGCCGCGCTCAATCGCCTGTCGTTCACGCAGCACGGCGCGCATTTCGAGTTTCGCGCCGCCGGGCGATTGTGGAATGTTCCGGCCTCGCTAAAGCCCGCACTCGCGCTGCTGCACAATGCCCATGACCTCACACTCGCCGAACTGCGCAAGACACTGGCCGATCCCGCCGCCAGCGACGATCTGGTCAAAAGCCTCAGCGTGCTGGCGCGGGCCGGCGTGGTGCTGGTGCAGAAAGCCTAGGAACCGCGCACTCTAGTCGTTGATCCGCACACCCACATGGAACATGCGGCCAATGACGTCATAGAGGAACGGATTGGCGCCATCGCTGTTCGGATTCTGGGAGTTGTCATATTCCGGCGGCGGGTTCTTGTTCAGGAGGTTGTCGATCTGGGTGTAAATCTGCCAGTGATCGTTGATGTTGTAGGAACCGCCCAGATCGAAATAGATGATTCCCGGCACATGATTGTCGTTGATGGTCGGATTGGCGAGCGTCGGAAGGGGACAGCTTCCGGGCACGCATTGAATGTAATTGAGATTGTGCCGGCCCTGCGAGATCCAGTTTTCCGACAGCGTGATCTGCCAATCATCGCCATTGTAGGTCTGGACGAAGAATCCCTTCACATGCGGCGTGTTGCTGGAGCTGACGTCGTTGGCGCCGGCGGAGTTCACGATGATGCCGCCGGGAACGCCGGGATTGGTGATGAACTTGTCGACATAAGTGGCCAGCGCGCGCAAGGTGAAGCTGCCCGGGATCGGCATGACATCCCAGTCGCTCAGGCTGAACTGATAGGACGTTTCCAGGTTGAAGCCGTCCGTCACCACGGACGCCACATTGAAGAATTGGGTGTTCACCTGCAGCCATTGCGGCGGATAGGTGAAGGGCGTGGTGCCCGCAGCCGTGACAATCGCCGAGCAATAGGTGCTGATCCCGGCGAAGCAGTTGTTGACATTGGTCTGCTGCGGCACGGTAGTGATCTCGCCGGCGACATAAAGCCTGTAATAATCCAGCGAGACCTGCCAGCCCTGCAGCCAACTGGGCTGCAGCACCACGCCAAGCTGAGTGTTGAGCGACCTTTCCGGCTTCAGCAGCGGATTGCCCAGGGTGCCCTGGATCACCTGGATGTTGGTCGCCGGATTGCCATTCGCGGCCGGGATATTGCTTGAGCCGTTGGCGGTCACCGGCGCGGCGAACAATTCGCTCAGATTGGGCGCGCGGACGTCGCGCGACTGCATGGCCCGAAGCCGCAGCCCGTCCAGTGGCGTGTCCCAGGTGACGCCCACTTTCCAGGTGTTGGAATCGCCCGCCGTCGAGTAACGGGCGTGCCGGCCGGCGATATTGAGGTTGGCATTGCCCCAGTCCGGCGTGTTCAGCAGTGGAATATTGAATTCCAGAAAGCCTTCCAGCACATGGTAATTGCCCTGGCCATTGTGGAAGCTGCCCGCATACCAGTTGGTGCCGTTCAGGCAGTTCAGCAGGGGATCGTTGCACGGACTGCCAGGGGCGCCGCCGGAACCGGCGATGGTGCCGTTGCCGGCCCCGTCGCCGCGCACATTGTAAGCTTCCTGACGCCAGGCCGCGCCGGTCGCAACCGAGATCTTGCCGGCCCAGTCCGAGATCGGCGCGCCGCTGAGCGAGAAATCGAACGCGTCCTGCATCTGATGGGAAATCTGGATGGGACCAGGCCCCCAATTGTTGCCGCCATAAAGCCAGTTCTTCTGTGCCTGGGTGACCGGCGCGCCGAAGGGATTGAACGGCACGCAGCCTTCCGCATCGGCAACGGCGCTGCGGCAGACGATGGTGCCCAGCGGCTGGTTCGGATAGGTGGCCTGATTGGCCGCGGTTACCTGCACCGAATCGATTGCCGCATAAAGATAAGGCTTCAGCGTGATGCCACGGACATGGATGTTGGTGTCGTTCTCGCCATGCTCGTAATAGGTCTGCCAGTTCCAATCGGTGTCGAACAGATTGAAATTGCCATCGGCGCCCCCGACCAGGCGGCGATTGTCGCGCTGGGTATAAACCACCTGCGGACCCAAGCCATAATACAACGAGCCATAACTGAAACTGTTGATGTTGTTTGCGATGCAGGCGTTGTTGACGGAGGCGGGCAGGAAGGCATTGGGACCGCCGGGCGCGTTGCCGCACTGGATGCCGGGCGCCTGCAGGATCTGTCCCGGATTGAAGGTGCTGCTGGACGGAACCGAAGACGTCAGGATCGCGATATAGTTGGGATTGGTGTTGTTGAAGGCATTGGAGCCGGCCGGTGGCGTGGTGCTCTGGTTTGCACCACCAGAGATGCCGGGGAGCTGACCTAGCCAGGCATCGGGATTGGGAATATTGGACGTGCCCACCTGCGACCAGTTCATGGTGAGAAACACTTCGGCATTGGGCGTAAGATCGTAGGATAGGCGCGTATAAACGTCGCCACGGGTCAGCGGGATCGCCAAGGTCACGCCGGAACCGGTCTGGCCGTCATTTTCGCCGCCGATACAGAAATTCACGATGCAATTGGTCACCGCGCTGGGCGTGCTGGGGCTTCCGCCGGTCAGCGTCCTGACAGGCACGCCCTGCTGGGTGCCGCCAAGGCCGGTGGCGATATTCACCCCCGCGGTGCCGGTGCCGTAATTGAAGCCATATGTCGTGCCGTTGGGACCGAATGCGATCCCGGCCAGCGGACCACTGTTGATCAGGCCATAACGGCCCAGCTGGTTTTGCTGGCCGTTGGCGGTGTTGAAATATTGCGGCTGGCCCGCCGGAGTGGCGGCGGGGGAGCCATATTGCAGCCGCGTGGCTTCGATGAACCAGCTGCGGCCGCCGGAAAGGGAATTGGTCAGGCTGCCGCCGCAACAGGAAAGCTGTTGCCAGCCGCCCTGCACGCCGTCCATATGGCTGAACTCGCCGGCGATTTCGAAATGCCCGCGGCCGCCCGCGAAGCTGGTGCCCGCCGCGGCCTGAAAGGTGGCGGTGGCATTGTCGGCATAGGTCGACAAACCCGCCGAAATATTGGCCTTGAAGCCAACAAATTTCTTGTCGGTGATAAAGTTGACCACGCCGGCGACGGCGTCCGAACCCCAGGACGCGGACGCGCCGCCCGTCACCACATCGACGCGTTGGATCAGGAGTTGCGGAAACTCGCTGATGTCGGGGACGCCGGTGACATTGGCGGGAATGAAGCGCTCGCCATCCAGCAATGTCAGGGTGCGGATGGTGCCCAGGCCGAACAGGTTGAAGGACAGAAGTCCGTTGGTGCCGCCAGACGTGCCGTTTACGCCGTTCTGAACACCGGTCGAACCCATCAGGGATGGAAGTTCCTGAACAACGGAAAAGATGTTGTCCTTGGCCTGGTTCTGGATGAAATCCGAACCGATCACCGTCGTGGGGGTCGGTGCATTGAAGCCCGCCGTCATGATGCGCGAGGACGACACCGTCACCGATTCAATCGGCGCCGCCGGCTGTTCCTGCGCATAGGCCTGGGAGGCCATCAGCAATGCGCCGGCGCCGACGCTTGCGAACAATGCGGATCTTTTGCGGAAGCCGGACCTGGTGTTGATAGGAGTTCCGGCGTTGATCTGGGAATGCATTGTTGCCCCCTAGATGTTTCGAACTTCGTCGAATTGCCGGGAAGATTACGCAGAATTTGGAATTGGCGCAGCAGCAATTTTGCGACGGCTTGCAAAACCTGTCTTGTTGCGTTGCGAAACGCAGAGCAGGGAAGCTGCGATTTACTTTCAAACCAGAAGACGATCTCTCATCCAGTGAAAGATGCAATCCCTCAGGGCTGGAGCGCGAAGATTGCCACGTCGTCTGAATAAAGCTGTGTCCCCAGCGGCACATGCCCGCCGCGGCAGCCATTGGCGCCCACCACCAGATACTGCACACCCTTGACCCGATAGGTCATGGGGGGCGAGCAAACCCCCTTGTCGAAATGATGGCTCCAGAGTTTCGCGCCCGTCCGGGCATCGAAGGCGCTGAAATCACCATTCATCTCGCCGGCAAACACCAGGTCGCTGGCGGTCGCCAGCACGCCGCCGAACATGGGCAGCGGGGATTTGTACTGCCAGGCGATCCTGCCATTGTTTACGTCGATCGCCGTCAGCGTGCCCGACTGCGGACCATCGGCGCGCTTCATCACTCCGCCGGTATGGCGGCCGACCCAGGGACCGCCAGGCTTGCTGTCCTTGAAATCGATGGTGGTGAAGGTCATCGGAATATTGGCGCCCAGCACATAGAAATAGCCGGTGCGTGGCGAGAAGGCCGGCGGCTGCCACAGTGAGCCGCCGCTGACGCCCGGCAAAAGTGTGGTGCCTTCGCGGCTGGGCGGCGAGAAGATATTGGAGCTCTGATCCACAAAAGGATCGGACTTGTGGAGCAGCTTGCCGGTCCGGCGATCGACAATGAAGACATTGCCCACCTTGCCTGCCTCGCCGGCCGCCGGAACAATGCGGCCGTCAGCACCCTTGGCGTCGAACAGCATCACCGGCGCGCTGGCGTCATAGTCCCACAGATCGTGCGGGACTTCCTGATACCACCAGGCCAATTTTCCGGTCCTTGCATGCAGCGCCAGGATGGAATCGGTATAGGCGTTGTCGCCCGGCCGCGTCTCGCCCTGATAATCGGGATTGGGATTGCCGGTGGACAGAATAACCAGGTCGTTCTTCACGTCTATCGCGGGTGTGTTCCACACCGATCCGCCGCCGAATTTCCAGGCGTCGTTCTTCCAGGTATCACCGCCCGGTTCCCCCGGCGCGGCCGTGGTGCGAAACTCCCATATCTTGTCGCCGGTTTTGGCGTCATAGGCCTCGACCATGCCGCGGGTTTCATATTCCGCGCCGGCGGTGCCCACGATTACCATGCCATCATAGACCTGCGGCGCCTGGGTATAGGTGTAATACTGCTTGGGTTCAGGATGGGTCTTGGCGGGATCGGTTTCCCAGATCAATTTCCCGCTCCCGGCATCCAGCGCCACCAGATGCCCGTCGAACAGCGCGGTATAGACCTTGCCGTAAGCAACCGCGACGCCGCGCGCCTGCGGTCCGCAACAGGCTTCGGTATAGTCCAGCTTGTCGGGGGCCCAGGTCCATAATTGCCGGCCACTCACCGCGTCCCAGGCGGCGACATGATTGGTGGCGGTGACGGTATAAAGCACGCCATCGATTTCCAGCGGCGTGTCTTCGAAACTGTTGTTGACGCCGGTATGCAGGGTGTTGATCAGCGTCAGCCGGCGAAGCGTCTCCTTGTTGATCTGGGTGAGCGGCGAAAAGCGCTGATTGTCGTAACTGCGGCCATGCAGCCGCCAATTGTCCCGGTCGCTGCCGGCCGCGACCAGAGCGCGGTCCTCCGGACTCAGAGCCTGCGCCGCGCGACCGGCGAGAAGACAGATGCCCGCCAGGACCAGCAGCCGAAGCCAGGACGGTTTCATCCCACACCTCTCCCCGTGCAGCGGCCCTTATCGTGCCGGCAACTTGTTGGCGCGACTATGGGTTGGCGAATTCGGCTGTGCAAGTGGAGGGCGATTGCCATATCGTGCCGGCGACAACCGGGGCGGATATCCAATGAAGACAATAAAAACGTTGTGGACGCTTGCCGCGCTGCTCCTGCTTTCAGCGGCCAGCCAGGCGCAGCCACAGGCCGCAAATGATTGGCCGAGCTTCGGCCATGACCAGCAGCGCAGCGGCTGGAATGCCGCGGAGACCATTCTTTCGCCCGCGAATGTCGGACGTCTGAAGCTGTTGTGGAGTACACAGCTTCCCACGCCGCCCGTCGACACATCGCTGTCCACCCTCACCGCGCCGCTGGTGGCAAGCGACGTGGAGACAGCACAGGGCCACAAGGCCCTGGTCTTCACCATGGGCATCGACGATACCATCTTCGCCATCGACGCCGATAGCGGCCAGATCGTGTGGCGGAAGAGCTTTCCCAATCCGACAAAGCCCTTGCGCCCCGCCACCACCAACTGCGCCAACACCGAACAGGCGACGCCGGTGATCGACCGGTCCGCCGGTGTGATCTATTTCACGACGAGCGACGGCAAATTGCGCGGCCTGAGCCTGGCATCCGGCGAGGAAAGGCTGACGCCGATGCCACTGGTGGCGCCGTTCAGCCGCAACTGGAGTCTCAATCTGGTCAATGGCGTTGTTTATACCGCCGCGGGCCGCGGCTGCGGCGGCGATGCGGCCCAGCCCATCGAGCCGGGTTCGGTTTCGGCGATGGATGTCAGCGATCCTGCCCATCCGCAACTGTCGCGCTTCCTGACCGGGCGTGGCCGGCCAGCGGGCCCCTGGGGGCGCGGCGGGCCGGTGGCGGGCCCGCAAGGCGTTTATGTCCAGACCGCTGACGGTAATCGCGATCCGGCGGGAGGCATTTTCGGCAATGCGGTGCTGGCGGTTCAGCCGAAGGCCTATGGCATCGCCGACTCTTTCACACCGCCGAGCTGGAAAAATCTCAATGCCAAGGATCTCGATCTGGGATCGGGCAGTCCGGTGATCTTTCCGTTCAAGGACCGCATCCTGCTCGCCACCTCGTCCAAGGAAGGGGTGATCTATATGCTGGATGCGAAAAATCTGGGTGGCGGCATGGCGGGCGATCATGCCAAGGCGCTCTATACCTCGCCGCGCATCGGCAATGATGAAGAGAAATATTACGGCCATGGCGTATGGGGCAGTTTCGCCACCTATCAGGATGAGCAAGGCGCGCGCTGGCTTTATGTGCCGCTATGGGGACCGCCCGGCGCGGCCGGCTTCCAGTTTCCCAAAAACTATGGACCCGCGCCGCATGGCAGCGTCATGGCGTTTCAGGTCACCGATGACAGCCAAGGCCTGTCACTCACGCCGCAATGGATATCACGCGATCTTGCGCTGCCCGACAATGTCGCGGTTGCCAATGGCGTGATCTATGCGGTGCAGACCGGGGAACAACCCCTGCAGCATATGAACAACCCGGAAGCCCATGGCCGGGCCGAGCCCGGACAGCAGGCCGAGACGCCCGCGGGACTGGCCAGGTTCCGCTCCACCCCGGTGGCACCGATGGTGCTTTATGCGCTCGACGCCAGGACCGGCAAGGCGCTTTATTCCAGCGGCAAGTTGCTGGGAAACTGGGTGCATTTCAGCCAGCCGGCGGTGGCGCAAGGCAAGGTATTTCTGGTTTCGCATGATGCCCATGTCTATGCCTTCGGCCTGAAGCGCTGACGTGACCCGGCCGCCGATCCAGCAAGCGCTTGATCTGCATCGTCAGGGCCGGCTGGACCAGGCGGCGGCGTTGTACGCCCAGATCCTGGAGCAGGAACCCGGCAATTTCGGCGCGCTGCAGTTTCTGGGCGTGCTGCGTGGACAGCAGGGCCGTTATGTGGAAGCGGTCCGATTGATCGAAAGCGCGCTCAAGCTGCAACCGCAGGATTTCGGCGTATTGGCCAATTATGGCCAGACCCTGATGGCGGCCGGCCGGCTCCAGGAAGCGCTGGAGGCTTGCGATCAGGCGCTGGCTATCCGGCCGGATTTCTTCGAGGCGCATTACAACAAGGCCATGGCCCTCTTTCAATTGAAGCGCTTTGCCGAGGCGGTGCTGAGTTTCGATCATGCGCTGGCGCTGAGACCGGTAGACGCCCAAGCCCTGAACAGCCGCGGCGCGGCGCTGTGGCATCTGGGGCAAAAGGCCGAAGCGCGCGCAAGCTATGACCGGATTCTGGCAGCGCGGCCCGATCATGCGGAGGCGCTGCTCAACCGCGCGTTCCTGCTGCAGGAACTTGGCGATCCGCAAGGCGCGCTTGCGGACTATGACAAGGTGCTCGCCATTGCGCCCACCAACGCGCGCGCCTGGAATGGACGCGGTGCGGTTCTTCACGCTCTGGACCGCAACAATGCGGCCTTGGCGGATTTCGAGAAAGCCCTGGAACTGGAGCCGGCATTTGCCGATGCGCTTGCCAATCGCGCCACCATCCGATGGGTTTCCAGCCGCGATCAGGAAGCCGCGGTTGCCGATCTGAAAGCGGCGCTGGCGGCGAATCCGGATCAGCCCTATGCGCGCGGCGAGCTGTTGCATCTGAAAATGTACGGCGCCGACTGGGATGATTTCGAGACCGAGAAAACGCTGATCGACAGCGGCGTGCGCCAGGGCCAGCGCGTGGTACGGCCTTTTGTGTATCAGGCCCTGTCATCCTCGCCCGCCGATCTGCAGTCCTGCTCGCGCATCTTCACCGCCCAATTCTTTCCGCCTGCCGGCCAGCCGCCGTCTTTCCACCACGCCCATGCGCGTATCCGCATCGGCTATGTCTCCGGCGAATTCCGAGAACAGGCCACCGCCTATCTGATGGCGGGACTTTATGAGCTGCACGATCGGGGAAAATTCGAGGTCATCGCCATCGACAATGGCGGCGGCGATGGCAGCGCCATGCGGCGCCGTCTGGAAGCGGCGTTCGATAGGCTGCTCAACATCAAGCAGATGACGGACGCCCAGGCCGCGGACCGCATCCGGTCAGAGGAGATCGACATACTGGTCAATCTCAACGGCTATTTCGGCGCCCCCCGCATGGGCGTGTTTGCACGCCGCGCCGCCCCGATCCAGGTCAACTATCTGGGATTTCCCGCCACCCTGGGCGCGTCCTATATGGATTATATCCTCGCCGACCGCATCGTGATCCCCGAGCAAGACCGGCGCTTTTATGACGAGCAGGTGGTGTGGCTGCCGCACAGCTATCAGGTCAATGACCGCAAGCGCGCGATCGCGGCGCAGACGCCGGACCGCGCCGCGCTGGGGCTGCCCGAAACCGGTTTCGTATTTTGCAATTTCAACCAGAGCTACAAGATCACGCCGGATGTCTTCACCTGCTGGATGCGCGTCCTGAAATCGGTGGAAGCCAGCGTGCTGTGGCTGTTGAGCGCCCAACCACCATTTCAAGCCAATCTTCGGCGGGAAGCAGAGCGGCAAGGCATAGCGCCGGATCGCCTGATCTTCGCGCCATCGCTGCCGCCGGACCAGCATCTGGCGCGGCTGAAACAGGCCGACCTGTTCCTGGATTCTCTGCCCTACAACGCCCACACCACCGCCAGCGATGCGCTATGGGCCGGCGTTCCGCTGATCACCTGCCTGGGCACAAGTTTTCCGGGGCGGGTGGCGGCCAGCCTGCTGAACGCCATCGGCCTGCCGGACCTGGTGACGCGGTCCATGGCCGATTATGAAACGCTGGCGGTCCGGCTGGCCCGGGATTCGCAGGCCCTGCGGTCGATCCGTCGCAAGCTCGCGGATAATCGCCTGGCAGCGCCACTGTTCGATACAGACCTATTCCGCAAGAGCCTGGAGGCCGCCTACACCACCATGTGGCGCCGGTGGACGAATGGCGAACCCGCCAGGGGATTTGCCGTCGATCCGCCGGCTTCAGCCGGCTGATACGAGCTGCCCCCGTTTTCCGGCCATTGATTTGATTCCCAAGCGTCATCAAACTCTGTGTCATAAGGCATGGCCGGAGAGACCATGTGGAACCGTCGGGGGCGAGCGACATGACGATCAGAACAGCCATTCCCATGTTGCTATGCAGCGCTATTGCTCTGAGTATGACGGGAGCCAAAGCCGATACACGTGACGAGGTCTTGTCCGGCATCCAGCGCTGCGGGGTCATTCATGACGACCGCGTCTGGCTCGATTGCCTGTATGGCGCTGATCAACCGATGCGCGCGCATCTGGGTCTTCAGCCGGCGCCGGAATTCCAGCAGCGCCTGGTGCCTGCCGGACCGGTCATGCCGCTATCGTCCATGCCGGCCGAACCGGCCGCCGCGCCATCGCCGCCTGGCGCAACCCGTCCGGCGCCGCGCAGGAAAACCGGTTTCTTCGCCGCGCTTCTGGGCGAAACCGCGCCGGTCAGCGTCTCGAAAATGGCGTCCTATCGCTACGACAAAAGCGGCGCCTTCATCGTCACCTTGGAAAACGGCCAGCAATGGCGGCAGACGGACGTGGATAGCGGTGCACGCGCATCCTGGATGCGGCCGCCCTCGACCTATACGGTGACCGTTACCCCGGGCGCTTTTGGCAGCTACAGCCTGCGCACGGACGATAATCCCCATATCTACAAGGTCGAAATGGTGCATTAAGACGGCTCCATCTTGATCCAGAAATATGCCAAGGACATTCCCTGGTAGCTTGCTCCCTTGGCGGGAATTGGTAACGTCGGGGCCGAAAAACAATCGGCGATGAACGCCGCGAACAAGGGGAAGATCATGACCAAGCCTGACCGCCTGTCCCGCAGGGGACTGTTGCAGACCTCTATTCTGGCGGGTGCCATGGCAGCGGCCGCCGCGGCCACGCCGGCGCTGGCACAGATGCCCCCATCCCAGGGTCCGAACGATCCCTACAATCCGCATCCGGCCAAGCGCCTGGGCCAGCCGATGGAAGGCCCCGATACGCCCAAGCTCACCACCTATATGGAAGACCTGCTGAGCGATCAGGAAGCCATCCAGATCAAGCAGCTCGGCATCGACTGGATCGATACCCAGGCGGTGCCTGAGCAGCCCTGGGGCATGGATTACCTGCAGCCCCGCGTGGACGCGCTGAAGAAGCACGACATGCATATCGGCATCATGATGATCCGCTGGTCCTACAATCGCGGCGTCGATCCCAAGATGAACCTGATCGTGCGCGGGTTGCCCGGCCGCGATGAAGAGATCGCCAAGATCAAGCAGACGATCGTGAATATGGGCAAGCTGGGCATTCCTGTCCTGGAATGGAACTTCTACAATCACCGCGCCGAGGATGGTTATCAGACCGTGCCCGGGCGCGGCGGCGCCGGCATGACCGAATTCAAGTATGAGCGGATGAAGGACCTGCCGCCCCTGCCCGCGGACGGCGCGCCCCAAAGCTATGAAGACACTTGGAAGAACATCGGATATTTCCTGCGGGAAGTGATCCCGGTGGCGGAAAAGAACAATGTGGTGATGTCGGTCCATCCCAACGACCCACCGGCGCCGATGAGCCGGGGCTCGGCCCAGGTGCTGAACAGCTTCAACGACTGGAAGCGGCTGGTAGAGACGGTGAACTCACCGTCGAACTGCATGACCTGGGACTGCGGCGTCACCCGCGAACTGGGCGAAGACCCGCTGGTGGTGGGCAACTGGCTGGCCTCGCGCAACCGCATCGGCCAGGTGCATTTCCGCAATGTCGTGATGCGCAAGCCGCGCGAGGACTATACCGAGGTCTTCCCGGACAATGGCGACAACGACATGTTCGCGATCATGAAGATGCTGGTGAAGAACAATTACAAGCGGCTGATCTTCCCGGAACATCCGCGCGGCCTGGCCATCGACAAGCTGCTGCCCAAGGGCACCAATCCCACCGCGGCCTGGGCCTATAATATCGGCCATTGCCGCGCCATGCTGCAGATCGCGCTGCGCGAAGTACGCGGCATGTAGGACGAGCAAAACTTGCCAAGAAAAAAGCCCCGTGTCTTGCGACACGGGGCTTTTGCTTTCTGGCTTACTGCTTAATCACCTGGCCATCCGGCAGACGGATCACGCCCCAGCCGCCGTTGAGGGGTTGGTTGTGGTTGAACGGATGCTTGGCGGCTTCCGCCTCATCGATCTCGATGCCCCAGCCCGGCTTGTCATTGGCGTAATAATAACCGCCGCGCATGTCCGGCACGCCCTTGAAGATCGCCTTCTCCGCATCGTTGAAGGGG
>DASZVQ010000192.1:0-36778 GCA_035547275.1 Rhizomicrobium sp. | reverse complement strand
CAGCCCGTCACGAAGGAAACGGCAATAGACCAGATGGCCCGCGCGCTTCTGCGCCAGTATGGCGCCGAAGCCGAGGTCATCGCCGCCGGCCATGCCGACACCATGCTGGACAGGGGCGACCTTGCCGCCTTCCAGACCTGGAAAGCGGTGATGGCGGCGGTGCGCGGATTCCAGGCCGTGAAAACGCGCCAATACATGTGAATCCCGAACTGCTGGCGGCGGTGACATTGCTGCCATCGTCGACATTAAAGACCGATTATCTTGTGCGAAATCCTTGCACGGACTGTCGCAAGCACACTTTGCAACATTCCCGCAAATTTCGACGAGGAAGCGGCGCGGCATCCTCCCCAACCTCCGGCCAAGACTTGTCGAGAGGGGAAGTAAGGGCGTGTCGTCATTGCGTTTTACGGACCCCAAGCGGGTCCATCATCTGCTGTTTGGCGTCTATTATCAGGAAGATGTCTTTGAACGGTTCCGCGGCATCGCGCCGGTGATGCGCGCGCTGGGCGCGCGGGTGCTCGATCCGGCGCGCCGGCGCAATCTGATTTTCCTGCATGTGCCGCGCACGGGCGGGACGTCGATTTCCCATGCCCTTTATGGAACGCATCGTATCGAGCATTACAGCGCCCGTTGCCTGAAGGCGATGGCGCCGCAATTCTGGACCGCCACGCAGTCCTTTGCGGTGGTGCGCGATCCCTTCGACCGCTTCGCCTCTTCCTATGCCTTTGTGCGCGGAGGCGGAACGCGGAGCTGCCGGCTCAGCGATGTGTTCCGCGAGCAGACCGCGGCCGTCCGCGGCGTGGATGACTATCTCTGCTTTCTGGAACAGCGCCCGCCCATGCAGCTTGATTTCGTCATGCGGCCGCAAGCCTGGTTCGTCTGCGATTCCGATGGCGGCCTGCCGATGACAAAAAGACTGTTTCTCTACCGCCGCGATCGGGCGGCCTTGCTCGCCTATCTGAAGCCCTTCGGGATAGACGCTCTGCCCTGGCTGAACAGGTCTGTCCGCATTCCGCTGGAACTGTCGCGGCGCCAGAAGCTTCGCGTCGAGAAGATCTATGCCGCCGATTTCGCTTTGATGGATCTCATGGCCACGCGCCAGGCGGCGGACGTGCCGGATCTGTCGGCCCTCGCCATCGCGGCGGAATGACGGAGACGGCGTGACCGATACGGCTTCCAGCCTTCTCACCCTTCTGCTGATCGTCATTTGCATGGGCTATGCCGTCCATCGCCTGGCCGGCATCCGCCTGATGAAAAGCCGTTCCCTGCGTGCCCTGCCCAAGGGGCCGCGCTATGTCCTGGCCCTTCTTGGCCTTTGGGCGGCGCTGTTTCTGGCCATCCCCCTGACGCTGGTCTGGGGCCTGGTTCTGGCGGCGATCCTGGGCATCTGCCAGGCCGTGGCGCTATGGAAGATGCGTGGGCAGCGCCATCTGGGCGCGGGCGCCGGTTCAGGCACCGCCGCTTGACAGGGCGGGCGCGGCCTCATTTGCTCCCGTGAACAGCGCCTTGCCGGTGGCGGGGCGACTGCCCAGGAAAAATATCCATGGGAAAAAACATCAGGGAGAAACGGCATGTGCGATGAATTCATTCACCCTGGCCTGGTTTCCGATACGCGGCTGTCGCGGCGCGGCTTCGGCCTGATGACGGTGGCGACCGCCGGCATCGCCACCGGCGCGCTGGCCCAAACAAACGGGATGGCCGATGTGGTGGAAACTGATGTGACGGTGAAGACCGCCGACGGCAATTGCGACGCGGTGCTGTTTCATCCCGCCGGCGAAGGCCATTGGCCGGCCGTGCTGATCTGGCCCGACATCATGGGCCTGCGCCCCGCTTTCCGCGACATGGGCAAGCGGCTGGCGGGCCAGGGCTATGTCGTGCTGGTGCCCAATCCCTTCTACCGCTCGGCCCATGCGCCGGTGATCGGTGACAATTTCGACTTCGGCAATCCCGAACAGCGCAACCGGCTGATGGGCTATCGCGCGGCGATGAGTGATGACGGCATCGACCGCGATGCGACCGCCTATCTGGCGTTTCTGGATGCGCAGCCCCAGACGGCAAAAGCTAGGAAGGCGGGCGTCCAGGGCTATTGCATGGGCGGCGCCTTGGCGTTTCGCACCGCGGCGGCGGTTTCCGGCCGTATCGCCGCCGTCGGCAGTTTCCATGGCGGCAACGGGCTGGTCACCGACAAGCCGGACAGCCCGCATCTGCTGATCCCCAAGACCAACGCGGCCTTCCTGGTGCTGCAGGCGCAGAATGACGACGCCACCCAGCCCAAGGTGAAGGATGACCTTAAGGCCGCCTTCGCCGCGGCCGGCAAGCAGGCGATCGTCGAGGTCTATCACGCCAATCATGGCTGGTGCGTGCCGGGCGGCCAGGTCTACAACCAAGGCGAGGCCGAGCGCGCCTGGACGGCGCTGGGAACACTTTATCGCGCGAACCTGGTCTAGCTGCCGTCAGCTGGATGGTGGGGTTGAAATATCTTTCGCTCGCGATAGCGCTGTCGGCATCCGGCGCGCTGGCGCAGAGCGCGCTGCCGCCGCCGCATTTCCACCACCTGGCGCTGAATTCCGTCGATCCCCAGGCGGCGATCGCTTTTTACAGGAAGCAGTTCCCCTCCACCAGCCGTTCGAGTTGGGAAGGCATGCCGGCGCTGATCTCGCCCAGCCATGTGATGATCGTCTTCCAGAAGGTCGCAGCGCCGCCGCCCGCCGATCCGCAAGCCACGGCTTATTGGCATTTCGGCTGGACGGTGCCGGATTCCCGCCAGTCGCTGGAGACGTTCCGCGCCCGCGATCTGCTGCTGCCCTTCTATACCGACGACCAGGGCGATTATGTCGGCATCAGCAGCGACACCTATCCTTATCCGCCGGGCGTGCCTGGCCGCACCCGTGCCCAGCTCGCCGAGGCAAAGGCCCAAAATCTCGAACCGCGCCGGATCAGCGGCAATGGCTATATCGCCGGTCCCGATCACGCCATTGTCGAATTCACCGGCAACGCGCCGGAGCGGTTCGACCATATTCACATGTGGCAGGAGGAACCACGCTGCGCCCAGCTCTGGTACGTCATGCATCTGGAGGCAACACCGCGCGGCGGAACGGCGCCTGTGACCGAAGACAAGTGCAAGACACCGCGTGGCCCCGATCCGTCCTGGCCGTCGCTGGACCCGAAAGGCACCTATCGCTCTCCCACCGGCGGGGTGCGTTTCGATGACGTGGCGATGAACTGGTATCCGAACCAGACCGGCCATCCGCTCGCGCCCACCGCCGGTCATCTGATGGATCATGTCAGCCTGAGCGTGAACGATCTGGATGCCTGGATCGCCAAGCTGAAAAGCGAGGGCGTGGTTTTTCTCAGGCCGCCTTATCGCATTGGCGGGACGCGGGCGGTGATGATCGAAGGCCCCAGCCATGAGGCGATCGAGCTGGTGGATATCCGCTAGGGCTTGAAATAGATGCTGGCGTATTGCCCGTCATAGGCTTCCTTCCAGCCTTTCCTGCCGACGAGATAGCGCCGAAGCGCGTCATGCGCCTTCACCCAGAGCACCGTATCGATCCGGTATTTCGCCAGCACCCTGTTCCAGGCGGCCTCATCGACCTCCGGCTGGGACAGCTGGAAATAGTCATGCAGCAAGGCGTCCGGATAGGCCGTGGCCGCCCGGCCATCGACAAACAGGGGCGGTGTGCCGCGCGTATAGAAAATCAGGATGCCGCCATAGTTCCAGTGGTTCAGCAGCCGGGCATGGGGGAAATGGGACTGCAGATAGCGAACATCCTGGCGGGACAGCATCTGGGGCAGTTCAAGCGGAGACGCGGCCGCCCGCCAACAGGCCAGGGACAAGGCTGAGACCGCCAGGGTCGCCGCCGCCAGCCATGAACGCCCGATCCGAGGATCGCGCAGTCCCGGCGATAGCAGCCGGTCCAGATGCAAGGTCATGAGGACAGCCGAGAACAGGAAAAAGAAGGCCATGTAGCGGAACTGATAAAGGCCCAGGACCAGAAAGAGCCAGGAAAGCAGCCGCGCCTCCAGGACGCCAAGCCGCCGGTCGCGCAGTTCCAGCGCGACGAATGCCAGCATGTAGGCCATGCCGGGAAGGCTCCCAGGCATGGTGATGTTGCGGTAGTAGGGCCACCATTCGGTGATCTGGGCCTGCACGAAGTTGCCCATGGTCGAGGTCACACCTTGATAGATGTGCCAGCCCAGCGGATTGATCAGCGTCGCGGCCAGGGAGCCGGCCGTCGCAAGGCCATAGAGGCTGAAGCCGGCCCAGTCCCGCTTCCGCAATGCCAGGCCGCCAAAGACGCCCAGGATGAAAAGGCCGAGCAGGAAGCCGCCATGCAGATTGGCCCATGCCAGCATGACCAGGGGCAGCAGCAGGACGCGCTTTGTCCGGCCCAGGCATTCGCCATAGAACAAAACGGCGAACAGCATGGTGGCCATGTTCGGCGCGGCGGCGAGATAGATGTTGGGGAAGGCCGAAAAGGCGGGATAGAGCAGGCTTGCAAACAGGACGGCGATGCAGGCGGCGGCCGCCGATGCGCCGGTGCGCAGGCAGATGGAGGCAAGGTAGAAGGTGATGGCGCCGCCGCATATCACCGTCAGCGACAGCAGGCCGCCAAGGCCGGCATGTTGAAATATCACGCTGGCCAACACGTCCCAGAGCCATGACAGGTTCAGCCACGGCTTGTCGCCCGCGGTGAAGGACCAGGGGTCATGAAGGGGAAGCCGGCCATGGTCCCTGATCCAGTCCCCGGCCGCCAGATGCCAGCCCAGGTCATAATGCCCGAGCAGGATCTGGGCATTCAGCAGATAATAGGCGCAGGCCAGCGCGACCAGAAAGCCGTGAACGGCATATTGCCGGAGCAGGGCCGGGACGCGGACGTCATTTATGGCGGCGGTTTCGAGCAAGCTGTCAGGCTGCGTCATCAGCATCTCACATGCCGCAAATGGACCGGCCGCCGCGTTGCCAGGAAATGCCATTACGAATGCGGACGATCGTTCGTGAAGCCGGTTCCCCAGTCTAGGCCGGGAGGGTTAATGCGCGCTTACCATCAAGGGCGCGGATGCGCGTGGCTGGCCGCGCGTTCCAAAAGAAAAAGCCCGGGTGTCGCCACCCGGGCTCTTTTTCGTCCGATCCGGCGGAAGGCTTACGCCTCCGCGATCTCTTCGTCGGCCTTGGGGGCGGCGCCTTCCTCGAACATCTCTTCGGCGGCGGCGACGGCCTCTTCCTGGTCTGTCTTCGACGCCAGCACGTCCTCGCCGCGCGCCTGACGCTCGGCTTCGTCCTCGCTGCGGGCGACGTTGACGGTGATATTCACCTTCACTTCCGGATGCAGCACCACCGGCAGGGTGAACAAGCCGATGGACTTGATCGCCACGCTGATGTTGATCTGGTGGCGGTCGACCTTGAAGCCGGCCTTTTCCATGGCGTCGGCGACGTCACGGGGGCTGACCGAACCGTAGAGCTGGCCACGGTCGCCGGCCTGGCGGATCAGGGTGAAGGACTTGCCGTTCAGCTTGTCGCCAACCTTCTCGGCCTCGCCCTTGAGGCGCAGATTGTTGGCTTCCAGATGCGCCTTCTGGGCCTGGAAATAGTCGCGATTGGCCTTGGTGGCGCGCAGCGCCTTCTTCTTGGGCAGAAGGAAGTTGCGGGCAAAGCCGTCCTTGACGCGGACTTCATCGCCCATCTGGCCCAGTTTTTCGACGCGTTCGAGCAGGATCACTTGCATGGAAGTTCTCCTACTTCTCGACGTAAGGCAGCAGCGCCATGAAGCGGGCGCGCTTGATGGCGTTGGCCAGGATGCGCTGCTTCTTGTTGCTGACGGCGGTGATGCGCGACGGCACGATCTTGCCGCGCTCGGAGATGAAGCGCTGCAGGAGCTTCACATCCTTATAGTCGATCTTGGGCGCGTTATCGCCCGAGAAGGGGCAGGTCTTCTTGCGGCGGAAGAAGGGGCGGCGCGCCCCATCCTCGCGGCCGCCACGGCCTTCACGATCGCCACCGCGCTCGCGGTCACGGCCGCCTTCGCGGCCTTCACGGTTGCCGGCATAGCTCATTGCACAGTCTCCTCGGTCGTCTCCGCGCCTTCCGCCTTTTCGGCGCGGTCATCGCGACGGTTCTTGTTCGACGAGACGTCGAACTGGTCCACCTTGACGGTGAGATAACGCAGCACGTCTTCGTTGATCTTAAGCTGGCGTTCCAGCTCGATCACCGCGCTGGCGGGGGCATTGATGTTCAGGAGCACATAATGCCCCTTGCGGTTCTTCTTGATGCGATAGGCAAGCCCGCGCAGGCCCCAATATTCCTGCTTCTCGATCTTGCCGCCTTCGCCTTCGACGATGGTCTTGAGATGGGTGGCCAGCGCGTCCACCTGCTGCGCGCTGATGTCCTGGCGCGCGATCAGGAGATGCTCGTAAAGAGCCATCTTTGTCCCTTTCCTTTCGGTCGCGGAACGAGGCTGGAGGGTTCCAGCTCCGCTTTGGCTCGCCCGGGCCGCGCGACCATCGCGCAAACCCTTCAATCTTCAGGAGAAGAAAGACGGGCCCCGGCCGACCACGGCCGTTTGAGGGCCGGGTCTATAGAGAAAAGCCTGAAGAAGGGCAAGGTCGGTAAAAACGAGGTCGTGAATCAGGCTGGAAATCTTGCGAAATGCCTGACTCGACAGGAACGGCTATGCGGAAATTCCGTATATTTCACTTGACGGGTATACGGAGATTCCGTATATTGCGGTGTGCAAACGGTCATCGAAACCCCGACTTTTCAGAGAGCGGCTGAGAAAGCTGGGCTGATGGAAAAGGATATTGAGATGCTCGTGAGCTTTCTCGCCAAGAATCCTGATGCCGGTGATGCGATCAAAGGTTCTGGCGGTTGTCGGAAGGTCCGTATTGCCGGTCGCGGTAAAGGCAAGAGCGGTGGTTATCGCCTCATCACCTTCTACAGCGGCAGGGACATACCGGTGTTTCTGCTGACCATCTATAGCAAAGGCGACATGGGAAACCTTTCGTCCGCGCAGGTGAGCGCATTGAAGGTACTGACGAAAGGATTGCTTGCCGCCTATGACGCTTAACTGCCGTTCAAGCCAAGAGAGACGGAAAATGCCGAAAATCCATCATGTCACCAGGAAGACAGCGGTTAAAAAAGACCGCAGCAACGAAATTTTCGGAGAGATTGTCAGCGGTCTTGTTGAAGCCGCTGACTATGCGAAAGGCACCGCCAACAAGAAGGCTTTTCGAGTTCACATCCCTGAGAAGATCGACGTACGCGCGATCCGCAAGGGTCTTAAAATGAGCCAGGATGTTTTCGCGCGCCACTTTGGCTTCAGCGTCGCGCGGGTGCGTGACTGGGAGCAAGGCCGATCTTCTCCAGATCAGGCCGTGCGTGCCTACCTGCGCATCATCGAAGAAGAGCCTGAATTGGTCGGCCGAGTCCTGGCGGCCGCCTAGCGGCAGGATCGAGTCTCGCCTTCAGGAATGCTGATATCCTGCGGGTGATCGAGGACCGGGAAAGCCATGAACAAAGGTACCGGCTTAAAAGAGCCGCTTTGTTCGGGGCAAAAACAAGAGCGCAGAGGCGCTTGAGCCGCCTCCACGCCCTTACATTCCGGCCCTGGCGGCCTAGCGCCAGTGGCAGACACGGTGGTGATGGTGGAAAACGCAGACCCGGTGACGGTGGTGGGGCGCGGCCTGGACGGCGGCGGCGCCCAGCATGGTCAGGGCGATGGCGGCGGCGATCAGCTTGTTCATGGGCAGTCCTTACGAAGTTGGAATCACGCAACGCCTCAAGCTTAGGCCGGGCCGTGATCGCGCGGAACGAGGAACTTGTAATCGGAACCCAGCTGGCTGACGCTGGCTGTCACAACAAACACAAGCTTTCTTCCCACGCACCCGTCAGGGCGGGGGAAGATGTCACGGCGAAGTGTTGGCGAAGCCAAGCTGAGCCGTGACAGAGGGGGCGGAAAAACGTCATGGAAGCGACACAGAGTGAGGCGGACGCCATATTGCGCCGCGCCGCCTTGCGGCTGGTTCCACTGATCCTGGCCATGTACATCGCCAGCTTCCTGAACCGGGTGAATGCCGGTTTTGCCGCCCTGACCATGAATCACGACCTGGGCTTCTCGCCCCAGGTCTATGGCTGGGGCGTGGGCGCCTTCTTCTGGGGCTATTTCCTGTTCGAGGTTCCCTCGAGCCTGATCATGGAAAAGGTCGGCGCGCGTCTGTGGCTGTCGCGCATCATGCTGACCTGGGGGATCGTCTCCATGGCCAATGCCTTTGTGCGGGGACCGGTCAGCTTCTTCGTGGTGCGGTTTCTCTTGGGCGTGGCCGAGGCCGGCTTCTATCCGGGCATCCTGCTCTATTTCACCTATTGGTTTCCCGCCGCCACCCGCGCCCGCATTCTCGCGCTGTTCTGCATGGGCATTCCGGTCGCCAACATCATCGGCTCGCCGCTGTCGGGCTGGTTGCTCGGCCTTGAAGCCGGCGGCCTGCATGGCTGGCAATGGATGTATCTGATCGAGGGCCTGCCAACCCTGGTGCTGGGCTTTCTGGTGCTCAAGGGCCTGCCGGATTCCCCCGCCAGGGCGAACTGGCTGACGGCGCGCGAAAAGGACATTGTGCTGGCCCGGCTTGCCGCCGATCCCAAGGGCGAGGTGCATGACCTCGCGCAGATGTTCAAGGACTGGCGGGTATGGGCGCTGATCGTGCCCGACTTCACCATCGTCTTCTGCATTTATTCGCTGGGCCTGTGGATGCCGCAGATGGTGCACGCCATGGGCTACACGATCGTCCAGACCAGCTACATCATGATCATTCCTTACACCGCATCGCTGGCGATCCTGTGGGGGATCGGCGTCTCGTCCGACAGAAGCGGGCGGCGCGTGCTGCATTTCTGCATTTCCTGTCTGGTCACCGCATTGGGTTTCCTGATCGCCGCGTTGGGACAGGGGAGCCCCGTGCTGGTGGTGTCCGGTTTCTGCCTGGCGGCGGGCGGCGCCTATTCCGGCCTTGCCACCTTCTGGTCGGTGCCGCCCTTGTTCCTGGGCGGCACGGCCGCGGCCGGCGCCTTTGCCTTGATCAATTCGGCGGGCAATCTGTCGGGCTCGCTGGGGCCGGGCATGATGGGCGTGCTGTATGAATGGACCGGCGATTACAAGGCCGGCCTGAGGCTGTGCGTGGCGGTGCCGATCCTGTCGGCGCTGTCCATGGCGCTTCTCGCCAAAAGCGTGTCGCGTGGCACGCGATGAACGCCGCCGAGATCCAGCGTGAGTCCGAGCGCATCCTGGCCGATTCCATTTTGAAGAGGGCCGCCTGGCGGCTGATCCCCTTCATGTCGCTGATGTATGTGGCGAGCTTCCTGGACCGGGTGAACATCTCCTTTGCGTCTTTGACCATGAACCGCGATCTGGGCTTTTCGCCCCAGGTCTATGGTTTTGCCTCCGGCGTGTTCTTCTTCGGCTATTTCCTGTTCGAGGTGCCCTCCAACCTGATGCTGCAGCGGGTGGGCGCGCGGCTGTGGATGTGCCGCATCTGCGTCAGCTGGGGATTTCTCTCCATGCTCACCGCCTTCGCGCGCGAGCCGGTCAGCTTCTGCATTGTGCGTTTCCTGCTGGGGGCGGCGGAAGCCGGGCTTTATCCCGGCATGGTGCTTTACATGACCTATTGGTTTCCCTCCTCCACCCGGGCGCGGTTCATCGCGCTGTTTCTTGCCGGCGTGCCGCTGGCCAATGTGATCGGCTCGCCCATTTCCGGATTGCTCCTGGGCGTGAGCGGTCACGGCCTGGCCGGCTGGCAGTGGATGATCCTGCTGGAAGGCATTCCTTCCATCCTGTGTGGGCTCGCCACCCTGTGGGTTTTGCCCGACGGCCCGGCGACGGCGAAATGGCTGAGCGCCGACGAAAAGCGCATCATCGCCGCGCGGCTCGCCGGCGAACCGAAAGGCGCGCTGCATGGCTTGCGCGAAATGCTGACCGACCGGCGCATCTGGATATTGATGATTCCCGATTTCGCCATTGTCTTTCCGCTCTATGCGCTGAACTTCTTCCTGCCGCTGATGGTGCATGGCATGGGCTATTCCATTCATGAGACGGGCGTGATCGTGGCGCTGCCTTATCTTCTGGCGATGGGCGCGATGGTGGCGCTGGGTTGGTCCAGCGACCGAAGTGGGAATCGCGCCGGCCATGTCGCCTTTGCCGCTGTGCTGGCGGCGCTGGGCGTGGTGGGCGCGACGCTGGCCAGCGCGAACTGGCTGGTGATCGCCGCGCTCTGTCTTGCGACCAGCGGCATCTACGCGGCGCTGGCGGTGTTCTGGACCTTGCCGGCATCATTGCTGCGCGGCACCGCGGCGGCGGCGGGGCTCGCCTTGCTCAACAGTTTCTCCAACCTGGGCGGTTTCTTCGGCCCCACCCTGATGGGCTGGGCCAAACAGCAGACCGGAACCTATGGCCTGGGCCTTGGCTTCATCGCGGCCATGCTGCTCCTGGGCAGTGTTTCGGTCATCTGGATCGGGCGGACATTTTTCTCTCAACTTGACACCGGCAAGACCAATTGATTTGTCTCGCCCCGCAATGACTCGCGCATTCCTTTTCCCCGGACAGGGCAGCCAGAAAGTCGGCATGGGCAAGGACCTTGCCGATGCCTTCGCGCCCGCGCGCGCGGTGTTCGAGGAGGTTAACGACGCGCTCTCCCAGAACCTGTCCAGGCTGATGTGGGAAGGCCCGGAGGCCGATCTCACCCTCACCGAAAATGCCCAGCCCGCCATCATGGCGTTGTCGCTGGCGATCGTGCGCGTGCTGGAAAAGGAAATGGGCCTGGATGTCGCCAGGCACGCCGCCGTGGTGGCCGGTCACAGCCTGGGCGAATATTCCGCGCTTTGCGCGGCCGGTGCGTTCAGCCTGGCCGACACGGCAAGGCTGCTCAAGACGCGCGGCCAGGCGATGCAGTCGGCGGTGCCGGTGGGCGAGGGCGGCATGACCGCCCTGATCGGCGCCGACATCGAACAGGCGGAAGCCGTGGCGAAACAAGCCTCCAGCGCCGGCGGCACCTGTGTCGTCGCCAATGACAATGCGCCCGGCCAGGTCGTGATCTCCGGCACCATGGATGCGCTGGCTAGGGTCGGCGACATCGCCAAGGCCTTGGGCATCAAGCGCGCCATGCCGCTATCGGTTTCCGCGCCCTTCCATTCGCCCTTGATGCAGCCCGCCGCCGACCGCATGGCGGACGAGTTGAACAAGGTCACCATCCGTCCGCTGGCGGTGCCGGTGCTGGCCAATGTCACCGCCAGGGAAGCCAGCAATCCCGATCATGTGCGCCAGCTGCTGATCGAGCAGGTGACATCGCGCGTGCGCTGGCGCGAAAGCATCCTGGCCTTGCCCGGGCTGCATGTCGACACCACGGTGGAATTCGGCGGCAACAAGGTGTTGAGCGGCATGGTCAAGCGCATCGCGCCGTCACTTCAGATGCTCACGCTGGATGCGCCCGCCGATCTCGAAGCCTTTGGAAAGCTGCTCTAGATGTTTGACCTCTCCGGCAAGACCGCCCTTGTAACCGGCGCCTCGGGCGGCATCGGCGGCGCCATCGCCAGGGCGCTGCACGGCCAGGGCGCGGCGGTGGTGCTGTCGGGCACCCGCGCCGAGGCGCTGGAGGCGCTGAAGTCCGAACTTGGCGCGCGCGCCTTCATCGCTCAGGCCAATCTGTCCGATACCGCTTCGGTCGAGGCGCTGCCCAAGGCGGCGGAAGAGGCCGCGGGCGCCGGCATCGACATACTGGTCAACAATGCCGGCATCACCAGGGACAATCTCTTCATGCGCATGAAGGATGAAGAATGGGACCAGGTGATCGCGGTCAATCTCACCGCCGCTTTTCGCCTGTCGCGCGCGGTGTTGCGTGGCATGATGAAGAAGCGCTGGGGCCGCATCGTCCAGATCAGCAGCCTGGTGGGCGCGACCGGAAATCCCGGCCAGGGCAATTATGCCGCCGCCAAGGCCGGCCTGGTGGGCATGAGCAAGAGCCTCGCCGCCGAGGTTGCTTCCCGCAACATCACCGTCAATGTCGTGGCGCCCGGTTTCGTGCAGACGGCGATGACCGATGTGCTGGATGACAAGTATAAAGAGGTGATCGCAGAGCGAATCCCGGCCGGCCGCATGGGCACGCCAGAGGAGATCGCCGCCGCCGTCGTCTATCTCGCATCCCAGGAAGCCGCCTATGTGACAGGCGAAACCATTCATGTGAATGGCGGGATGGCAATGATATGACAGGAAAATCAACAGCTTAAGTGCCGCGTTGGCGGGGCCGGGGGTTTGTGTTACCAAACCGGCCACCTCACGAAGCACCGATTGTGTGGTCCCGGCGTTTTCCCCTTTGCCGGTTGGAAATCTAGGAGAGGCTTACAAGTCCATGAGCGATACTGCCGAGCGCGTGAAGAAGATCGTCGTCGAGCACCTGAATGTTGATGCCGACAAGGTCACGGACACCGCGTCTTTCATTGAAGACCTGGGGGCCGACAGCCTCGACACCGTCGAGCTGGTGATGGCGTTCGAGGAAGAATTCGGCATCGAAATTCCCGATGACGCCGCCGAATCCATCGTCACCGTTGGTGACGCCGTGAAGTACATCGACAAAGCGAACGCCTCCTGAACCGGCGAAGTTAAGGTCTGAGCCTCATGCGCAGGGTCGTTGTCACGGGCCTGGGTCTTGTCACGCCACTGGCTTGTGGCGTGGAAGAAACCTGGTCGCGTCTGATCGCCGGGCAATCGGGCGCCAGCCTGATCACCAAGTTCAAGACCGACGATCTGCCGACCAAGATCGCCTGTCAGGTGCCGCGCGGCGATGGCAGCGACGGCACGTTCAACCCCGATCAGTGGGTTGATCCCAAGGAACAGCGGCGCATGGATGATTTCATCATCTATGGGCTGGCCGCCGCCAAGCAGGCGGTGCGTGATTCCGGCTGGGAAGCCAGGACCGACGAGGACAGGTACCGCACCGGTGTCCTGATCGGATCGGGCATCGGCGGGCTGACCGGCATCGAGGAAGGCTCGATCCTGGTGCATGAAAAGGGGCCGCGCCGCCTGTCGCCCTTCTTCATTCCGGGCCGGCTGATCAACCTGGTGTCGGGCTATGTCTCGATCGAGCATGGCTTCAAGGGCCCCAATCATTCCGTGGTCACGGCCTGCGCCACCGGCGCGCATGCCATTGGCGACGCCGCCCGGCTGATCGCGCTGGACGATGCGGATGTGATGATCGCGGGCGGCGCGGAATCGGCGGTCTGCCGCATCGGCATCGCCGGCTTCAATGCCTGCCGCGCGCTGTCGACCGGCTTTAACGACAATCCCACCAGGGCGTCGCGCCCCTATGACAAGGACCGCGACGGCTTTGTGATGGGCGAGGGCGCCGGCATTGTCGTGCTGGAAGAGCTGGAACATGCCAAGGCGCGCGGCGCCCGGATCTATGGCGAAGTGACGGGCTATGGCCTGTCCGGCGATGCCTATCACATCACCGCGCCGTCGGAAGACGGCGATGGCGGCTACCGCGCCATGCAGATGGCGCTGAAGCGCGCCGGGATTTCCCCCTCCGATATCGATTATGTCAACGCCCATGGCACCTCGACCATGGCCGACGGCATCGAGGCCGGCGCGGTGGAGCGGCTGTTGGGCAATGCGGCCTCCAAGGTTGCCATGTCCTCGACCAAATCCTCGATCGGGCACCTCCTGGGCGCGGCCGGATCGGTGGAAGCGATCTTCTGCCTGCTCGCCATGCGTGACGGCATCGTGCCGCCCACCATCAATCTGGAAAATCCGGATGTGGTCACCGCGCTGGATCTGGTGCCGCTCAAGGCCCAGAAGCGCGAGGTGAACGTCGCCATGTCCAACAGCTTCGGTTTCGGCGGCACCAATGCCGCGCTGATCGTCACCAAGGTCTGATGCGGCTTCTGGTCTTTTTCATCGTTCTCGCCGTCATCGGGGCGGGCGCGGTGGAATGGGCCAATCTCGCCTGGGATGCGCGCGGGCCCGTGGCGCGGGCGGGCAATCAAACCGTGGTCCTGATTCCGGCCCACAGCCGCACCCATGATGTGGCGCGGCTGCTTGAGGACAAGGGCGTGGTGAAATACGCCCTGTTGTTTGAATTCGACGCCCGGCTCAAGGGCTATGCCAGCCAGCTCAAGGCCGGCGAATATGCCATTCCCTCCACCGCCTCGATGGGCGCCATCGCCTCCATCCTGGCGTCGGGCAAATCCATCCAGCACAAGCTGACGGTGGCCGAGGGACTGACCAGTGACATGGTGTGGAAGCTGGTGCGCAACGATCCCGAGCTGGTGGGCGATCCGGGGCCCGTGCCGCGGGAAGGCACGCTGTTGCCGGAGACCTATCTTTTTACCCGCGGTGAAACCCGTGCCCAGCTGCTGGCCAAGATGGCGGCGGCGCAGGCGAAGTTCCTGGACGGGAAATGGCCGAAACGCGCGCCGGACCTGCCGGTCACATCGCTTGAGGAGGCCATCACGCTCGCCTCCATCGTGGAGAAGGAATCCGCCCTGCCGGAAGAGCGGCGCCATATCGCCTCGGTCTTCGTCAACCGGCTGAAGATGGGCATGAAGCTTCAGTCCGATCCCACCATCATCTACGACATCTCCAAGGGCTATCCGCTGGGCCGGGGCATCCGCCAAAGCGAGCTTGCCGCCGCCACGCCCTACAACACCTATGTGATCGCGGGCCTGCCGCCGGGGCCGATCTGCAATCCGGGCAAGGATTCGCTGGAGGCGGTGCTCAATCCCGAACAGACCAGGGATCTGTATTTCGTCGCCACCGGCCACGGCGGCCATGTCTTTTCCGCCACCGTCGAGGGCCAGGCCAAAAATGTCGCCGCCTATCGCGCCTTCGAGCGCCAGCAGCAGGGGCTGCCCGAAAGCCGGCAGGTTCAGGCCAGCGGCCGCATCGGGGACACCAGCGTGACGGTGTTGGACCCGTCCACGCCGAAACTGCCGCCCGTGCCGGCCAAAAAGAAACACGCCGCGCGCCACAGGTGACAGGCTCGCCTGCCTCGCGCTACCTTTCGCGCCTTTGGGAAGAAGCGGCCATGACCTTTGCCAGCATGACGGGTTTTGCCGAAAGCACCGGCAGCCATGAGGGGCTGCACTGGCGCTGGGAGGTGAAGAGCGTCAACAGCCGCAGCCTGGATCTGCGGCTGCGCATCCCGCCCGGCTATGACGGGCTGGAGCCGGCGGTGCGGCGGCTGGCGGGCGAGCGTTTCCTGCGCGGCGCGCTGCAACTGTCGCTTTCCATCGAGACGCCGGAAAGCGCGCGGGGGCTGACGGTGGATGCCACGGCCCTGGCCAGCGCCGTGCGTATCGCGCGCGAGGTGGCAGCCGAGACCGGGCTTGCGCCAGCGCGGGTGGATGGGCTTCTGGCGCTCAAGGGCGTCATCGTGGCCGATGACGGCGTCTCCGAACTGGATTCCGTCGCGCGCGGCATGCGCGACGCGGCCCTGCTGGAGAGCCTGGGCCTCGCCTTCGACAAGCTTGCCCGGGAACGCGCCCGCGAGGGCGCCAAGCTTGCCGCCCTGCTCACCTCCCAGGTGGAAGAGATCGAGCGGCTGGTGCAGGAAGCCGCCCGGCTTGCCGCGGCCCAGCCGGCGGCGCTGAAAGCCAGGCTCCAGATCCAGATCCGGGAATTGCTGGAGGGCAACGCCATTTCGGACGAGCGCCTGGCCCAGGAAGTGGCGCTGCTGGCCACAAAAGCAGATGTGCGCGAGGAACTGGACCGGCTCACCGCCCATGTCCAGGACGCCCGCGCGCTGGTCGCGCAAGGCCGCGGCGTGGGCCGCAAGCTCGATTTCCTGGCCCAGGAGTTCAACCGCGAGGCCAACACGCTCTGCTCCAAATCCGCCGACATCGCATTGACCCGCAACGGGCTGGCGCTTAAGGCGGTGATCGATCAGTTCCGCGAGCAGTCCCAGAATGTCGAATGAGAATATCCAGCGCCGCGGCCTGATGCTGGTGCTGTCCTCGCCGTCGGGCGCGGGCAAGACCACCCTGTCGCGCCGGCTGCTGCAGACCGATCCCGACATTGTGATGAGCGTGTCGGCCACCACGCGGGCGCCGCGCCCCAATGAGGTGGACGGCCAGGACTATTTCTTCGTCTCCATGGAAAAATTCGACGCCATGGTGAAGGCTGGCGAATTCCTCGAACATGCCACGGTCTTCGGCAACAAATATGGCACGCCACGGGCGCCCGTCATGGCCGCGCTGGAGCAGGGCAAGGACGTGCTGTTCGACATCGACTGGCAGGGCACCCAGCAACTCAAGATGCAGGCGCGCGAGGACCTGGCCAGCGTGTTCGTGGTGCCCCCGTCCAAGGCGGAGCTGGAACGGCGGCTGCGCATCCGCGCCCAGGATTCCGAAGAGGTTGTCAGGGCGCGCATGGCCAAGGCCAGCGACGAGCTCAGCCACTGGGCGGAGTATGACTATCTTCTGATGAACGATGACATCCAGCATGCCCAGGGCAAGCTGGAGGAGATCCTGCGGGTGGAGCGCAGCCGCCGCGCCCGCCAGCCGGGGCTGGCGCAGTTCGTGCGCAACATGATGCGCGAAGATTAGCGCGGTCTTTGCGTCGTGAGTTCGTCGCGCCTTCGCTGATGTGCGGCCCGTACACTTCGCTCGGCGCGCCTGCTCACGCCGCAAAATCCTCGCTACGCTGGCGCGCTAACCGTTCAGCGCCCGCGCCAGCGCCGCGAAGGCTTCGATCTTCAGGTCTTCAGGCCGCGCGGTGGGATCGATGCCCGCCCTTTCCAGCAGGGCTTCCCCGCCCAGCCCTTTCAGTGACTGGCGCAGCATCTTGCGGCGCTGGCCGAAGGCGGCCTGGGTGACTTTTTCCAGATCGGACAGGCTGGCCGGCGCCAGCGGCTGTTCGCGCGGCTCCAGCCGCACGATGGCCGAGGTGACGGATGGCGGCGGGACAAAGGCGTTGCGATTGACGTCGAACAGGATCTTGGCGGCGCAGCGCCACTGCGCCAGCACCGACAGCCGGCCATAATGTTCGCTGCCGGTCTGGGCGGTGATGCGCTGGGCGACTTCCTTCTGGAACATCAGGGTCAGGCTGGCCCAGGGCGGCGGCCAGCTTTCCGCGGTCAGCCATTTGATCAGCAATGCCGTGCCGACATTGTAAGGCAGGTTGGCGGCGACCCGCACACCATGCGGCCAGATGGCCGTTTCATCCAGTTCCAGCGCATCGGCCGAAATCACCTCCAGCCGGCCGGGCCAGGCGGCCGCGATGTCCGCCAGCGCCGGCAGGCAGCGCGCATCGCGCTCCACCGCGATCACCTTGCCGGCTCCTTCTTCAAGCAGCCCACGCGTGAGCCCGCCGGGACCGGGGCCGACTTCGTAGAACACCCCGCCGCCTTGCGCGCCCGCGGCGCGCGCGATGCGGCGGGTGAGATTGAGATCCAGCAGAAAATTCTGGCCCAGCGACTTCTTGGCCGCCAGGCCGTGCGCGGCAATCACCTCCCGCAAAGGCGGAAGGCTGTCGGCCCCGTTTTTATCGCGATCTGGCATCGGCCATGTCCGCCGCCATCCGCACCGCCGCGATCATGCTGCGCGCATCCGCCCGGCCCGTGCCGGCAATGTCCAGCGCGGTGCCGTGATCGGGCGAGGTGCGCACGATGGGCAGGCCCAGCGTCACGTTCACCCCGTCCCAGAAGCTCAGGGTCTTGATCGGGATCAGCGCCTGGTCGTGATACATGCACAAGGCCGCGTCATAGGTCTTGCGCGCTTCCTCATGGAACAGCGTGTCGGCGGACAAAGGACCGCGCACGCCAAAGCCCCGCGCCCTGAGCGCCGCCACCGCCGGCGCGATCACCGACAAGTCTTCGCCGCCCAACATGCCGTCTTCCCCGGCATGGGGGTTCAGCCCCGCCACCGCCAGGCGCGGATTGAGGATGCCGAAATCGCGTCTGAGCGCCGTCAGGACGATCTCGCCGGTGTCGAACACCGACTGTTTGTCGATCGCGCCGGGCACCCGGGCGATCGGCATATGGATGGTCAGCGGCACCACCCGCAATTCGTCGCTGGCCAGCATCATCACCGCCCGGCGCGCGCCCGTCAGATGGGCCAGGAATTCGGTATGGCCGGGAAAGCCGAAGCCGGCGCTGTTCAGCACCGCCTTGTGGATCGGGGCGGTGACGAGCGCCGCCGCATCGCCCGCCAGACAGGCTTCGACAGCCGTTTCGATCGCCTCGATCACCGCCGGTGCATTGGCGGCGTCGGGTTTGCCGGGCGCGCGCCGCGCGCGGGCTTTCGTCGGGATCGCGGCATGACTGTGGGACGAAAAAATCTCCGCATCGCCCACCAGCTGGATGGGGCGCCCGTTGATCTGGCCGCCGAAATGATCGAAGGCGGCCATGGCGACTTCCGGCCCGACGCCCGCGGGCTCGCCCATGGTGATCAGGATCGGTGTGGTGCCGCCCTTACCGGATGAGGGCATCAGGCTTGCTGTTGTCGCGCACCTGGATATTGGCGTCGCGCTTCAAGTCGCGCAGATAGCGCCGCGCCAGGGTGGCGATCTGGTTCTGGAACAGCTGGTCTTCCACCTGCTGGCGGGTGGGCATCACATAGGCGGTCTTGACCTCGACGCGCTTGTCGCAGCGTCCGATCAGCTCGACACCGGCGTCCGAGATGAAAGGAGGCGCGGCCTCGCCGGGGTGGGTGTTCTTCATTGCCTCCTGGATCTGCGGGCTCAGATCGCTGAGCTTGGCATCGCCCAGGTTCATATAGACGGTGCCGTTCATCTTCGCGTGCAGCTCGTCCAGCTGGTTGCAGCCGGTGTAATGCTGCTGGATCTGGTTGGCGACCTGCATGATCTGGTCGAGCTGGTCCTTGGGCGCGCGCGGGTTGACCGGAAAAAGCAGGCGCGCCAGGGGCAGGGTGCCTTCGGGGCCGGTGGGGCCGGTGGGCACATTGGAAATCTTGGTGCCCATGGGCTCCTGACGTTCGGCCAGGGCAAGCACATACCAGCCGCCGGTGGAACGGATGGGTTCGCTGACGGCGCCCACTTCCATCTTGGCCAGCGCATTGTCCAGCTCCGGCGCCAGCTGGCCGGCATTGACCCAGCCCATGTCGCCGCCGGTGGCGGCGGTGGGATGCTGGCTGAACTGGCGCGCCACGATGCGGAAGTTCGATCCCTCGTGAAGCTGGCGCTCCACCTCGTCGGCGTCCTTCTTGACCTTGTCGTTCTGCTCGGGATTGTCGACCGGCAGGAAGATTTCCATCACATGATAGTGCGGCTTGTTGGCGCCTTCGGCATAGCGCTGCAGCTCGGCATTCACCATCGCCGGCGTGATATTGACGTCCTCGCCATACTCGTCCTGCACCGTCTTCTGCCAGGCGATGGAGGCGGTGATCTGCGAGCGCAGCGCGTCCAGGCTGGTTCCGGCATTGGCGAGGTTCTGCTGCAGCTGCTGGATGGTGAAGTGATATTCCTGCATCATCGCGTTGAGGCGCTTGTCCACCTCGACCGGGCTGACGGTGATCTTTTTCTTCACCGCTTCCTGCAGCTGGAGCTTTTCGGATTCCAGCACGTCCAGGATCTGGCTGCGGATATGGTCGCGCTGTTCCTTGGTCAGCTGCTGGTTGATGCCGTTGAGCGCGAGATACAGCGCCACGCGCTGGCGCACTTCATAATCGGAAATGGATTCATCGTTCACCGTGGCGACGATGGAATCGGAATCGATCTTGTCAGCGGTGGCGTCGATGGTGCTTGCGTCGTTGTTCTTGGCTTCCTGTACCGCCGGCTTGTCGCCATTGACCTCCGCTTCGGCGGCGGTTTCGCCGGCTGGCGCATCGGCGGCGGGGGCCGCATCGGCCGAAGGCGCGGCATCGGCCGTCCTGGCGGGCGCGGTGGTGGCCTGGCCGGCGTCAGGCTTGGCTGGGCTGGCGGACGGCTTGGCGGGCGCGACGGCGGGAACCGCCGGAACCGGTTTCGCGTCCTGGGCCATGGTGGCGACGCTGGCGCCGGCCATCAGGGCAGCGCCCAGCATCAAGGTAGTGGCAATCCGCATCGTCCGTCTGAATCTTTGGCCGCGAAAAGGGGCATTCCCATGGCGCTCCGCCGGGCCCCTAAACCTCTCTCCAAAATACGGAATTTCCCGCCCCGATCAAGCGCCGCCCGGCCCTAGGCGCAAGCTAAAAGCCAGCATTTCCGCCACCTAGGGATGTGTCAGGGCGAAAACATCCTTGGGGAACAGGCTGAAGGGCTGGATCGGGCTGTCCCCGGTCTTGAGGTTGAAGCGCAGAATCACCGAGGAGGAGGGGGGCACGCCCTGGATCAGATCCTCGGTATATTTGCGCCGATAGGCCAGCGAGATGGCGATGCATTCATCCTCATAGCCGATGCCATATTCGGTGTTCAGGAACTGGTTGTTGGCCAGGTCGCGCTGGGCGGCCACAAAGACCTGCCAGTTCTGCCACACATTCACATCGGCCTGGGCATTGATTTCCTGGCGCGAGGGCAGGCCCAGGCTGGAAACCGTTTGCGGCAGCTGGATGTAGCTGACCTGGAGCGAGGAGCGGTCATAGCTTCCCGTGACATAGATTTCATGCCGCCGCACCGTGCCGTCGCCACGGTCCACATCGAAGCGGTCGGTGATGTCCAGGTGCGGGAACTTGACCGACAGGCTGCCCACCACATCCGACGCCGTGCCGGTATTGCCGGAGAAGGCTGCCAGCAGCGGATCGGATTTGAGCCGATAGGTCTGGCCCAGTTGCGCTTCCACCTCGCCGCCGGGAAACAGCGCCTCGGCCATGGCGCCGACATTGGCGCGCGGTCCGCTTTCGATGATGTCGTGACCCGGCAGCTGGTTGAAGCTGAAGACATTGTTGTCGTCGAATTCGAAGTCCTGGGAATCCTCGATGCGCAAGCCGGCGGGATTGCCGCCATAAGGCTGCAGCACGACTTGGGCGATGGGCTGGATCACATAGGAATGGCCGGGACTGCTCTGGGCCATGAAGGGCCAGCGCCAGTCCAGCCCCGCATAGGCGGTGCCGCGCTCCAGCATGCTGTCGCTGGTGCGCACCGCGCCTTGCGGCACGTCGAAATGATAGGCGTCGCCGCGCGCATCCAGCACAAAGGTCCAGATCTGGCCGTTGCCCAGGATGGCGGGCTCCTTCCAGTTCAGCTCGCCGGTCAGGCGCTGGTCGTTGCGCTGGTTGTCGCGGCCCAGCGCCACGCTGTTGACATCGAAGCGGAAGGAGCCGCCCGCCACTTTCTCCACCGGGATATAGGAGAATTCCACCATCGGCAGGACATAGGGAATGCGCGATGTGACGTCGGTCGAGCGCAGGCCCTGAAAGTAATAGCTGGTCAAGGCAAAGCGCGAGCGGCCTGTCGTATCCTCGACGAACAGATCGTTGACCAGCCGATCCAGATAGGAAATGTCGTAGAAGCGCATATAGCCGGGATTGCTGGTGGCCTGCACATCAAAGCCCGCGCGCCAGGTGTCGTTCAGCTGGTCGCGGCCCGAGCCGAAAATATGTCCATACGTCTGCGCCCCCGGCGTGCCGCCCAGGCCGCCATCGGGATTGTAGGCGCCGCTGCCCTGAAACCACATGCCGCCATTGTTCCAGCGATCGCGATATTCCAGCTCCAGCACCTCGCCGCCGGAGGTCGAGAACATCGGTTCCACCGTCAGGTCCTCGTTGGACGAGATGGAGATATAGACCGGCAGGCGGGTGAAATAGCCGATCTTGGTGGAATTGCCGACTTCCGGGGTCAGAAGGCCGCTGGCGTAACGCACGGTGGGGTCGGCGATGGAGAAGGCCGGCACCCAGGCGACCGGCACGCCTTCCACATCGACGGTGGCGTTGCGGAAATGGATCTTGTGCTTGACCTGGTCATAGACCACGCGCTCGGCCTTGACCTGCCATAAGGGCGTTTTCTGTCCCGGCTTGTTGCAGATCTTGCAGGGGCTGTAGTTGGTGCGCCGCGCGACCACGGTGGTGCCCGCGATGCGCCGGGCGCCCACCGCCGCCAGCCGGCCGTTCTTGCCGATCAGGGCGCCAAAACCGGACAGCACGCCATCGCGCATGCGGTCCTTCAGCACCACGCGATCGGAGAAAGCGACATTGCCGCGCTCATCGATCATCACCACATGGCCGCTTGCCGTCACCGTATCGGTGTTCTTGTCATAGTCCACCCGCTCGGCCTCCAGCGTATGGCCCTCCTGGACGATCTCGACATGGCCTATCGCCGAAACGATCTGGCGGTCGCTGTCATAATCGACTTCGTCGGCCTGCAGCTGGATGGGCGCATCCTTGGCCACCGGCTTGGGAGCGGTGGCATGGATCTGCGCCGCCTGGGCGATCAGGGGCAGCATGGCGCAGGTGCCAAGCGCGGCGAAACGGACGGCGGAGGCGCGCATCACGCAGCCGTGCCAATGAAAATAGCGGAGGATGGCATCAGTCGTCCTCCACGCGCGGACGCGTCAGCGGACGCGCCAATAAAAGTAGCGGAGGACGGCATCAGCCGTCCTCCTGCGAGAAGACAAGCGTCATCCCGATCAGGATGGACGCCAGCGCCGGCGCCGTCGCCGCCAGAAGGATGGGCACTGCGCCCGAACCGCCCAGCACCTTGGTCAGGTCCTGGAAGAAATAAACCGCGAAGCCGGCTCCGGCGCTGAACAGAATCACTCTCGGCATGCCGCCCTCGCGGCCCAGTTTGAGCGAGAAGCTGGCGGCCATGAACACCATGGCGGCGAAAAGCGCGGGCAGGGCGTAGAGCGTATAGAGATAGAGCTGGTATTTGGCGGCGGAAAAGCCCGCCGCCTGGGCGGCGCGGATATAGCCGGGCAGGTCCCAGAAGGAAAGCGTGTCGGGCGAGGCGGAGCTTTCCACGATCTGTTCCGGCGTCAGGGTGGTCGGCAGCTCATAGCTTGCGTGATGCGCCGGGGCATGTCCGCTGGTATCGGAAACCCAGGCATCGTTCAGCGTCCAGTAATGATCGTGCAGCTGGGCCGAACTGGCATCGATGCGGCCGATGAAATGGTCGCTGGGGCCGTAAAGGAAGACCAGCACATCTTCCAGATGCTCGCCCTGGTCGGCCACGCGCAGCGCATGGATCACGGATTGCTGGCGGGCATCGCCCTGTCTCAGCCACAACCCGTTGATCGAAACCGAGAGCTGGCTTTCCTCGCCCTTCACATAGCGCGCTTCCAGTCCGGCAAAGGCGGAGAACATCTTGGCGGAGACCGGGGTGAACACGGTGACGGCGAAGACGCCGATGAACACCGCGACGGTGAGTGGCGGCAGCAGGAAATCCCAGGCCGAGACGCCGGCCGCCCGCGTCGCCACCAGTTCGCGCGAGCGCGACAACCGCACAAAGGTGAAGACGCCGCCCAGAAGAATGGCGAAGGGCAGCATCTTCTGGCCCAGATCGGGCAATTGCAGGATGGCCATGCCCACCACGGTGGCGGAGGGAACATCATGGCCGGCGGTGCGCTGCAAAAGCGCCGCGATGTCGATGGAAAAGGCCAGCGCTAGGAAGATGCCATAGGTGATGGCGACGCCCAGCAGAAACTGCAGCGCCAGATAGCGGTAAAGCGTCCAGGACCAGCTCATGCGGGGCTCAACCGGAAGCGTTGCGCCAGCGCATGTGGCGTATAGCCGGCCAGGGTCAGGATGGCGCCCACGGTGCCCAAAAGCGGCAGAAGATAGAAGGCCATCACCATCGAAGGATGCCGCTGGGCCAGCCCCACAATGGCATAGCCGAGCACGCGCAGGCCCACCGCCGCCAGGATCGCCGCGCCCATCCGCATCGCGACCTTGCCGCGCTGGCGGCGGCCACGCACCACCGCGGCCAGCGCGATCAGGGCGAAGGCGATGCAATAGAGCGGCTGGGAAAGGCGGTCATGGGCCTCGGCATAGAACTGGTCGCGGATGCGCTGGGTCACGCCTTTCTCGCTGGGCCACAGCAGCTCGCCCAGAAAGCGCTCCGACAGCTTGCGCAAGGAATAGCGCGCGGCGCCCGAAAACTGGTCGAGATTGAGGATGTAGCTCTGGAAGCGCAGCACTTGCAGCTGCCGGCCTTTTTGCGCGCTGTTTTCGACGGTGCCGTCCATCATGATCAGGCGCGGGCCGGTGGGTGTCTGCGCCAGGATGCCCTTGTCGGCGATATAGGTCACGGGCCTGACCTTGTCGCGGCTGTCATGCACCAGGATGCCGTGCATCTCGCCGCTGTTGCTGAGCTGGCGGATGAAGACGGTCAGGCCGGGCGCGGCGGGATTGAAGTCGCCTTCGTTCAAAAGCGCGCCCGCCATGTCGGCGCGGATGTCGCCCAGCTTGTCGTTCAGCGCCCGCTCGCCCACGGGCGACAGCAAGAGAAGACAGGCATAGGTCAGCACCATGATGATGGCCGCGGCCCCCAGCACCGGCATGGCCAGCTGGCGCAGCGAATAGCCGGCCGAGGCCATCACCACCAGCTCGCTGTCGGCCGCCAGCCGCTGCAGGGTGAACAGGGTGTCGAAGAAAAAGGCAAAGGGCATGATGATGGCGAGCGGCGTCGGCAGCTTCAGCAGCATCAGATAGAAGAAGGTCGGGGCCGACTGGCCGCGGTTGATCACCAGGTCCAGCAGCGGCAGGGTGGCGACCAGCCAGATCACGCTGGTGAGCAACAGGGTCAGGATCGCCACCGGACCCAAGAGCTGGCCCAGCACATAGATCGAAAGGCGGGGCACGCGCAAAGCCCCGGGGGGCTTGCGGTCGACGCTGGTTGGCAGTGCGGGGCGCGGCCTTGCCGTCACAACCTTCGGGCCCTTGTTGGAGGTCGGCGGGATTCGACCTAAGCTATCATCAATATTAGGGATTTCCCCGAAAATACCCTGTCCCTGTCCGGAGATATAGCATGGAGATTTCTTTTGTTGGGTCCGCCGATGTCACAGCCAAGGACGGGGGCGCCTGGGTTGTGGCGGCGGCGGAAAAGGCCGCGCTTCTGCCCGCGGCCATCCGGCTGGACGGGGCGAGTGGCGGGGCGCTGACCCGGGCTCTCAAGTTTTCCCGCTTCACCGGCAAGAGCGGCCAGTTCCTGGAGGTGCTGGCGCCGGCGGGGCTCGCGGCCTCGCGCCTGCTGCTGGTCGGGCTGGGCAAGCCCGACGCGCTGGACGAAAAAAGCCTGGAGACGCTGGGGGCGCAGATCGCCGGGCGTCTTTACACCTCGGGCGAAAGTGCGGCGCGCATCGAAATCGACCTGCCCAAGGACAGCAAGGTCAAAAAAGCACAAGCCGCGGCGCATCTGGCCTTCGGCGCCCGTTTGAAAAGCTACGCTTTCGACAAATACCGCACCCGCAATCTGGAGGAATATGAAAAGAGGCTGAAGACCTTGCGGATGGTCGTACCCGATCCGGCGGCGGCCAGGAAAGTCCATGCGGGCTTGGCCGCGGTGGCCGACGGGATTTTCCTGGCCCGCGATCTGGTGAACGAGCCGCCCAATATTCTCTATCCGGCGGAATTCGCCCGCCGCGCCAAGGCGCGGCTTTCCCGGCTGGGCGTGAAGGTCGAGATATTGGGCGAGGCCGAAATGAAGAAGCAGGGCTTTGGCGCGCTGCTGGGCGTGGGCCAGGGCTCGGCGCGCGAAAGCCAGCTGGTGGTAATGCAATGGAATGGCGCCGCCTCTTCCAAAAACAAGAAGAGCGCCAGGCCCATTGCCCTGGTGGGCAAGGGCGTGTGTTTCGATTCCGGCGGTCTTTCCATCAAGACCGGCGGTGGTATGCAGGGCATGAAGGGCGACATGGCGGGCGCGGCCGCGGTCACCGGCACCATGCTGGCATTGGCCAGCCGCAAGGCCAAGGTGAATGTGGTGGGCGTGATCGGGCTGGTCGAGAACATGCCCGATGGCGGCTCCTTGCGGGTCGATGACGTGCTGACGTCGCTGTCGGGCCAGACCATCGAGGTCCTGAACACCGATGCGGAAGGCCGGCTGGTGCTGGCCGATGCGCTCACCTACACCCAGCGGCGGTTCCAGCCCAGGCTGGTGATCGATCTCGCCACCCTGACGGGCGCGATCGTGGCGGCATTGGGCTTCGAACATGCCGGCATCTTCTCCAATGATGACGAACTGGTCAGGCGGATGCAGGCGGCGGGCCGCCATACCGGCGAGCGGGTGTGGCAGCTGCCGCTCGACCCCTTCTATGACAAGATGATCCGTTCCAAGATCGCCGACATGAAGAATATCGGCGGCGCCAATTCCGGCTCCATCACCGCCGCCCAGTTCCTCTTGCGCTTCATCGAGAAGGACACCGCCTGGGCGCATCTGGATATCGCGGGCGTGGCCTGGCAGGACGGCGAGCAGAAGCCGACCATTCCAAGCTGGGGCACCGGCTGGGGCGTGCGCCTGCTCAACCGGCTGATGATCGAGCATTACGAGAAATGACCGAGACTCTTTTCTATCATCTGGAGCGGCGTTCGCTGGAGGAGGTGCTGCCCGGCCTGGTGGAGAAATCGCTGCAGCGCGGCTGGCGCGCGGCGATCAAGACGGACTCGTCGGAACGCTCCGATGCGCTGGATACGCTGCTGTGGACATATGACGATCAGTCGTTCCTGCCCCACGCCCAGCTGGGTGACGGCAATCCGGCCGCCCAGCCGGTACTGATCACGGTGGAAGACGGCAATCCCAATGACGCCCAGATTTTCTTCTATGTCGGCGGGGCGCTGCCATCCGATTGGGACGGGCTGAGCGGCCTGGCCCGGGTGGTGCTGCTGTTCGACGGGCGCGATGGCGAAGCCCTTGCGAAGGCGCGCGCGGCATGGAAAGACGCCAAGGCCAGCGGTCATGACGTGACGTATTGGAAGGAAAGCCCTTCGGGGAAATTTGAAAAGCAGAACTGACCGGATACCGCCTTGGGCTATTTCTCTCCCATCAATATCGCCATCCTGCTGATCGACCTTGCCATGGCCTGGCATGTGATCCGCAATGGCCGCTCGCCGCTGTGGATCATGGGCATGGGCCTGGCGTCCTTCGTCAACATTCTGGCGCTGGTGGTGCTGTGGCTGGCCTATCTGGTGATGGCGGTCATTCCCGATTTCCTGAACAGCCATGGAATGCGCCGGTTCGCCGGCAGCGTGGCGCAGGCCGCCGATCCCGGGCGCGGCTATCGCGAAAAAAAGCGGCAGGTGGAGCTGGTGGGTTCGGTGGATGCCAAGCGGGCCCTGGCGGAGGAAAGCGTCAAGCGTGGTTTCTTCAACGAAGCCATCGAGCTTTATGAAAGCGCCATGCAGGGCCCTTTGGGCGCCAACGATCCCACCCTGTTGAAGGGCCTGGCGCGCGCGCGCATGTTGGCGGGACAGGGTCAGGAAGCCGAAGCCCTGTTCGTGCGGCTGAAACAGGTGGACCCGACCGCCTATGACGCCGATGCCGAACTGGACTATGCCCGCGCGCTGGCGCTGCAGGGCAAGAATGACGCGGCGGTGGCGCAATATGAGAAAGTGGTGAACCGCTATCCGGGCGAGGAAGCGCGTGCCCGCTTCGCGCTGCTGCTGGAAAGCCTGGGGCAGGAGGCCCGCGCCCAGGCGCTGTTTCAGGAAATTCTGAAATCTGTGAAAGGCGCGCCTGGTTATTACCGCTCACGGCAACGCGAGTGGACGTCCATTGCTCGCGCCCATCTCAAATGAGGCGCGAAAAGAACCGCGCCTAAACGTTGCGCGGGGCGAAGGCGAAGAACGCTCCGCCAATCACGCAGATGATGCCCAATCCGACCAGGCCGGCGGAATGGGAGTTCAGCAACACATTCAGCCAGGCCCGGAAGTTGGGCGCGGCGAAGCCGCCCAGATTTCCGATGGAATTGATCAGCCCGATGCCGCTGGCCGCGGCCGCGCCGCGCAAAAGGCTGGTGGGCAAGGTCCAGAACAGCGCCGGCGACACGATCAGTCCGCAGGCCGCCACGCTGAGCGCGATCAGCGCCACCAGCGGCGATGCGGTGAGCGCCGACAGGGCCAGCGCCACACCCGATATGGCCAGGGCCAGCGCGCCGATGCCGCGGGAGTTGCCATGTCTGTCACACCAGGGTGGAATGAGAGTGGTGGCGACCAGCGCGCAGGCCCAGGGAATCGCCGACACGAAACCCACTTCCAGCCCGATGCTGGTGCCCAGCAGCCTGGCGACCTGCGCCGGCAGGTAGAAAGTCAGGCCGTAAAAACCCATCTCCAGCAGGAAATAGACCAGCGCCAGGAACAGCACGCGCGGATCGCGCAGGCTTTGCCATACGCTGATCTCTTCCCGCCGGTCTTCATCGGCTTTCAACGCTGCCAGCAGAACCTGTTTCTCGCCCGCCTCCAGCCAGGGCGCTTTCTCGGGCCGGTCCTTGAGCAGAAACAGAACCGCGACGCCGCCCAGCGAGGCGAGCAGGCCCTCGATCAGGAACATCACCTGCCAGCCATGCAGTCCGAACGCCTCATGCGCCACCAGCTGGCCGGAGATGGGCCCGCCGAAGGTCAAGGCCAGGGGCGCGCCGTAATAGAACAGGCCGATGGAGCGGGCGCGCGCCGCGCTGGGATACCAGTAGGTGAGATAGAAGATCACGCCGGGAAAGAAGCCGGCTTCCGTGATGCCCAACAGAAACCGTACCGCATAAAACTGGAACGGCGTCTGCACGAAGGCGCAGGCCGCCGACACCAGCCCCCAGGTCACCATGATGCGGGCCAGCCAGATCCGCGCGCCGATCCGGTGCAGGATCAAATTGGAAGGCACTTCCAGAAAGGCATAGCCGACAAAGAAGATGGACGCGCCAAAGGCAAAGGCGGTCTCGCCCACACCGGCATTGGCCTCCAGCCCCATCTTGGCATAGCCGACATTGGCCCGGTCCAGGAAGGCCAGCACATACATCATCAGAAGCGTGGGCATCAGCCGCCAATGCAGCTTCGGCAGAATGCGGGAAAGCTGCGCGTCGGACATGGCCGGACCTCTTATTCGTCTTGTTCTTCTTCGGTCTTCCTGGGACGGGCCATCTTGGCCAGCAGGGCGGTTTCACGATGCCAGCGCTTCAGCGGGCGGGCGGGATAGCCGCCCACACGTTCGCCGGCGGCGATGTCACGGGTGACGCCCGAGCGCGCCGCCAGCCGCGCGCCCGCGCCGATGTTGAGATGATCGCTGATGCCGACCTGGCCGCCGATCAGCACCATGGGGCCGATGGTGGTCGAGCCGCCGATGCCGACCTGCGCCACCACCAGCGAATGATGGCCGATGCGCACATTATGGCCGACATGGATCAGGCTGTCGAAACGCACGCCGCGCTCGATATGGGTGTCGCCGATGGCGCCGCGGTCCACGGTGCAGTTGGAGCCGAACTCGACATCGTCCTCGATCACCACGCGGCCCAGCTGGGGCACGCGCAACAGGCCCTCCAGGCTGGGCACGAAGGAAAAGCCCTGATTGCCGATGGAATTGTTGGGGCCCATCACCACCCGCTTGCCGATGATGGCATGGGTGATGACGCAGTTGGGACCGATGCGGCAGTCGTCGCCGATCTCCACGCCGCGTCCGATCACCACATTGTTGCCGATCAGGACATTGGCGCCGATCACCGCGCCGGCGCCGATCTCGCCGCCGGGACCGATCTCGCTGCCGTCGCCGATCCTGGCCGTCGGATGCACGGCCTGTGCCGCGCGCACCCCGGGCCGCAGTTTGGCGGGCGGATAGAAGATGTGGCCGACCTGGGCGAAGGCGAGCCTGGGATTGGGCGCCACCAGCACCGTCACGCCATGCGGCATGGCGGCCAGCTTGTCGGAGGTGATCACCACGCTCGCCCTGGTGACGGCGAAGGCGTTGGCATATTTGGCGTCGCTGAACAGCGAGACGTCGCCGGCTTGCGCGCTCTCCAGCGCGGCGACATCGCGCAGCTTCAGCTCGGCCGGATCGCCCTTGGTCAGCTCGGCGCCGATGCGCGCCGCGATCTCGGCCAGGGTGAAGGGTCCGGCCCGCTCGTAAAACCTGTCATCGGTCATGGGCTGGACCCTAAGGTATAAGGCTGGGGCTGCAAACCCCATCAGGCATTGGCATTTTCATAGGCTTCGCTGGCAGCCAGCCAGGCCTTCTCGGCGGCTTCCAGCTTGCGCGCCGCATCGGCGCGCTTCTTGGAGACGGCGGTCGCCTTGGCCGGGTCCTTGCTGAACAGCAAGGGATCGGACAGCGTCTTGTCCAGCTTGGCCAGCTCGGCCGTCAGGGTCGCGATCTGCGATTCGGCGGCGGTGACCTTGTCCTTCAGCGGCTTGAGATTGGCGCGCTTCTCGGCATTGCTGCGGCGCGATTCTTCCTTGCTGACTTTGACTTCGGGTTCATCGGCGACCGCCATGCGGCGCGTGGCCGTATTGTCGCCCGACAGCAGGAAGCGGCGGTAATCGTCCAGATCGCCCTCGAACGGCGTGACCTGGCCGTTCGACACCAGCAGCAGCCGGTCGGCGGTTGCCTCGATCAGGCGCCGGTCATGGCTGACTAGGATCACCGCGCCGTCGAAATCGTTCAACGCGGTCAGAAGCTCGTTGCGCGCATCGATGTCGAGATGGTTGGTCGGCTCGTCGAGAATGAGCAGATTGGGTTTGTCCAGGGTCGCCAGCGCCAGCATCAGCCGCGCGCGCTCGCCGCCCGACAGCTTGCCGACGGCGGTCTGCTGCTTGTCGGCCGAGAAACCGAAGCCGCCCAACTGGGTACGCACCTGTTCCAAGGTCAGCTTGGGACGCATGCGCTGCAATGTCAGGATCGGCGTGACGCTGGTGTCCAGTTCTTCGGCCTGATGCTGGGCGAAATAGCCCACCACCAGCTTGCGCGCGGGCGTGAAGTCGCCTGACATCGCCTGAAGCTTGCCGGCCAGGAGCTTGGCCATGGTGGATTTGCCATTGCCGTTCTTGCCCAGGAGCGCGACCCGGTCTTGCGGATCGAACCGGAAGGACAGGCCGGTCAGGATCGGCTTGCCCGGTTCATAGCCGACGGCGGCGCGGTCCATGGTGATCAGCGGCGGCGAGGCGGGCGTGGCGTCCGGGATGCGGATGGGGGCGACATGCTCGTCCGGCGGCACTTCCACCATCGCCATCCTGGCCAGCATCTTCATGCGGCTCTGGGCCTGGCGCGCCTTGGCGGCGGACGCCTTGAAGCGGTCCACGAATTTCTGCATGTGGGCGCGGGCGGCGTCCTGCTTCTTGGCGAAGGCCAGATCGTTGGCGCGCGCCGCGGCGCGGGTGGCCATGAAGGTGTCGTAGCCGCCGGTGTAGAGCTTCAGCTTGCCGCGCTCCAGATGCAGGATGAATTCGCAGGCGGTATTCAGCAGGTCGCGGTCATGGCTGACGATCAGGATAGTGCCGCGGTATTTCTGGATGAAATTCTCCAGCCACAACACGCCTTCCAGATCCAGATAGTTGGTGGGCTCGTCCAGCAGCAGAAGATCGGGCGCCGAGAACAGGATCGCGGCCAATGCCACGCGCATGCGCCAGCCGCCGGAGAATTCGCGGCAGGGACGCAGCTGTTCTTCCGCCGAAAAGCCCAAGCCCGCCAAAATCTCGGCGGCGCGGGCCGGGGCCGTATAGGCGTCGATTGCATCCAGGCGATGGTAAATGTCGCCCAGCTTGTGGCCGTCGGTCTCATGCTCGGCTTCCGCCAGCAGACGCAGCCGTTCGGGATCGGCCTCCAGCACGGTGTCCAGCAGGCTGACATCGGTGCCGGGCGCTTCCTGGGCGACCGCGCCCACCCGCCAGGACGAGGGCACGCTGATCTCGCCGTCATCCTGGTGGAGGCGGCCCAAAATCACATTGAAGAGCGTGGATTTGCCCGCGCCGTTACGCCCCACCAGGCCGATGCGGCGGCCCGCGGGCAGGTTGGCGGTGGCGCCGGAGAGGATTTCCCGTCCCGCGATCCGGACCGTGATGTTGTCGATTGCCAGCATTTCCCGGGCCTTATAACCGGTCGCGTCTCGCCAGCAAGGCCCTTTCTGACGATGTCCGGCCTCGCGGCTTTCTGCGCGCCGCGTCCATCGCTGCCGCTATGGACCGTTCGCCGGGCAAGAGGTCCGCGGGACCTCTTGCTGTTCCGGCTTACCCAATGCATAAGGCGCCCGTTTTCATTTTTCGGAGCCCCCATGGCCGTCGAGCGCACCCTTTCCATCATCAAGCCGGACGCGACCCGCCGGAACCTGACCGGCAAGATCATCGCCAAGTTCGAGGATGCGGGCTTGCGCGTCGTGGCCAGCCGCCGCATCCGGCTGTCCCAGGCCGATGCCGAAGCCTTTTACGCTGTCCACAAGGAGCGTCCCTTCTTCAAGGATCTGGTCAAATTCATGATCAGCGGCCCGGTGGTGGTGCAGGTCTTGGAAGGCGAGGGCGCCATCGCCAAGAACCGCGAAGTGATGGGCGCGACCAATCCCGCCAATGCGGCGCCGGGCACCATCCGCAAGGAATTCGCCGAGTCGATCGAGGCCAATTCGGTCCATGGCTCCGACGCCCCCGAAACCGCCGCCAACGAGATCAAGTTCTTCTTCCGGGACTTGGACATTGTGGGGTAAGGCGGAATGGCGAAAGGTCTCGCACTACGCTGACGCTCGCGAGGAACCTTTCGCCCGCCGAACGCCGCAGCGTCCGAGCAAAGCGAGGGCGCGAGGCCGGGACGAAGTCCCGCACAGATGCTATAAGGCTCCGTTCTCGCGAACGGAGCCTTTTTCATGAAGGGTAAAACCGTCGTCATCACGGGCGCCACCTCCGGCATCGGGGAAGTGGCGGCGGTGCGGCTTGCCGAGCAGGGCGCCCGCATCGTCTTCACCGCCCGCGACAAGGCGCGCGCCGACGACACCATGGCCGCGCTGAAAAAGGCCAATCCGGCCGCCGATCACGCGGCGCACATGGCCGATCTTTCCACCCTGTCGGAAATGAAGCGGGTTGCGGGCGAGCTGGCGCGCGAACCCCAGATCGATGTCTTGATCAACAATGCCGGCGCCCTGTTCAACAAACGGCAGGAAACCGTGGACGGGCTGGAGATGACCTTCGCCCTGAACCATATGGCCTATTTCGTGGTCACCAACCTGCTGCTCGGCAAGCTGAAACCCGGCGCGCGCATCGTCAGCGTGGCCTCCAACGCCCATCGCGGCGCCAAGCTCGACTTCAACGACCTGCAGTCGCGCAAGGGTTATGTCGGCTTTCCGGTCTATGCCAGATCCAAGCTCTGCAACATCCTGTTCAACCGCGAACTGGCGCGGCGCATCAGCGGCATCACCGCCAATGCCCTGCATCCCGGTTTTGTCGCCACCCGCTTCGGCGACAATTCCGGCGGCTTGATGCGCACGGTGCTGAAAGTGGCCAAGCCCATCGGCGCCATTTCGCCGGAAGAGGGGGCCAAGACCATCGTCTATCTGGCCTCCTCGCCCGAAGTGGCCGATGTCACCGGCGAGTATTTTTATGAAAACAAGATTGCCACGCCCACGGCGGAAGCCCGCAATGACGAAGACGCGCGCAGGCTGTGGGAAATCTCGGAAAGCATAGCGGGGCTTTGATGCGCATTCTGGAGCGGATTTTTCAGGTGACGGTTTTCGTGGTCGCCGCTTTCATGGTTCTGGGCGGCGGCTTTTTCTGGCGCCAGGCGCTGGCCGACAATTTCACCCGCAGCGAGACTTATACGCTCTACAAGAGCCTGCCGCCGCCGCCGGCCGGTCCGCGCTTCTGTCCGGTGGTCGATACCGGCACATATGGTCTGGTGATGCCATGCGATTACAAGCCGCCCTTTGTCTGGTGGCTGCAGCACCGCGCCGGCTAAAGGCGTCGCGGGGGCTTGACGAATAACTCTACATATGTAGAATTATTCCCATGGCACGCATCCCCAATCGCTCCCGCCAGACCCATAAGCTGCTGGCGGCCATGCTGGAACAGCCGCTGGTCTGGCGGCATGGGTATGACCTTCTCAAAATCACCGGCCTGCAATCGGGCACGCTTTATCCGCTTCTGCTGCGGCTGTCCGATCAGGGGCTGCTGGAATCGCAATGGCACGAAGCGGACAGACCGGGCAAACCGCCGCGCCATGTCTATCGCCTGACCAAGGCGGGACTTGCCTTTGCCCGGGAGCAAATCGTCCCGGCGCATGAAAAGGCGTTTTCCTTCCGGGAGGCCAAGGCGTGACCCAGACCCTTCGTCGCCGCATTGCCTCGGCGCTTGCGAGCCACGCGGCCTGGATCATGCCGCGAAAGGCGTGGGGCGTGGCGATGCGCAACGAATTGCAGGCCATAGACGATGAAACCGATGCCTTGCGATGGGCGGCGGGATGCGTTTTGGCCGGCTATTGGGAGAGATTGAACGCGATGCTGCAGACGGGATATGCGCGCGCAGGCGTGGCCTTCCTGATCCTGCAACTGGCATTGCGTGAATTCTTTGCGCCCCTGCTGATATTTGCCTATCGCATGCAATATCGGGGGCTCGCGCATTTTCTCGGTCTGAGGACCGCGGGCCATGACTATCGGCGCCTGGTTCCCGTCATGGACGCCACGCCCGCATGGCTGGCGGTCCTGTGGACGCTGGCCGGCCTGCTTTATCTTGTGGCCGTGTGGCGGATGCTGCGCAGGATGGACGGAAGCATGACGCCGTTCTTCATGGGCTTCGGGCTTGATCTCGTCGGGATATGGGCAATCCAGTCGATCCAGGCGTCGACGGGCGTGGTTGTCACGCCAAACCCGATTGTGCGCGCCGCGGGCCTTGTGCTGACCCTTGCCGTGGGCTTCCTGCTGTGGCGGACAACGCGGAAAAAGATCCGCCTCGCTAACTGAAGACCGCCAGCCCGTTCTTCAGCGAGACTTTTCCGCTGGCCAGGAGCTTGAGGGCCTGCGGGTAAAGCCTGTGCTCCACTCCCAGCACGCGTTCCGCCAGGGTTTCGGGCGTATCGGAGGGCGTGACCGGAACACTGGCCTGGGCGATCACCGGCCCCGCATCCAGCTCGGGGACAACGAAATGGACAGAGGCGCCGCTCAGCGCTTCCCTTGCTTCGATCACCCGCTCGTGCACCCGCGTGCCCTTGTAAGCGGGCAGCAGGGAGGGGTGGATGTTGATCAGCCGGCCTTCCCAGGCGCGCACAAAGCCGTCGGACAGAATGCGCATGAAGCCGGCCAGCACCACCAGCTCGGCGCCGGCCGCGCGCAAGGCGGCGTCGATTTCGGCGTCGAAAGCCTCGCGGGCCTTGCCCTTGTGCGCAATGACCGCGGTGGCGATTCCCGCCGCATGCGCTTTCTGAAGCCCGCCCGCGCCTTCGATGTTGGAAATCACCAGAATGATCTTGTAGCTGCCATCCTGCGCCTCGATCAGGTTCTGCAGGTTGCTGCCGCGTCCGGAGATCAGAACCGCGACTTTTTTCCCAGAAGATGGGGAGGTCAAAGCTTCAGCGCTCCGCGATAGACGGTCTTGGCTTCGCCATCGCCCTCGATAAGCTTGCCGATCCGCAGGGCCTGCTGGCCCGCTTCCTGGAACGCGTCGATCACATGGCCGGCATTCTTCTCATCGCTCACCGCGATCATGCCGATGCCGCAATTGAAGGTGCGCAGCATTTCGCTTTCCGCGATGTTCGCTTCCCTGGCCAGCCATTGAAACACCGGCAGCACCGAAATCGCGGACAGGTCCACTTCCGCGTCCAGCCCGTCGGGCAGGCAGCGGGGCAGATTGTCGGTGATGCCGCCGCCGGTGATATGGGCCAGGCCCTTCACCCCGCCGGTCTGGATCGCTTCCAGGGAGCTGCGAACATAAAGCCGGGTCGGCGCCAGCAGCGCTTCGCCCAGCGATTTGCCGGCCGCGAACGGCGCGGGCGCCTCCAGCGACAGGCCGGATTTCTCCACCACCTTGCGCACCAGCGAGAAGCCGTTGGAATGCACGCCGCTGGAGGCGACGCCGATCAGCACATCGCCGGCTTTCATCGCGCCGGTCCTGGGCAGGATGCCGTGGCGCTCCACCGCGCCCACGGCAAAGCCGGCGAGATCGAAATCGCCCTTGGCATAAAGGCCGGGCATCTCGGCGGTCTCTCCGCCGATCAGGGCGCAGCCTGATTCCCGGCAGGCGCGCGCGATGCCTTCCACCACGATTGCCGCGCTATCCACGTCCAGCTTGCCGGTGGCGTAATAGTCGAGAAAGAAGAGGGGCTCCGCGCCCTGCACCACAATGTCGTTGACACACATGGCGACCAGGTCCTGGCCCAGCCCCGCAAAGCGGCGTGTGTCGATGGCCAGTTTCAGCTTGGTGCCCACGCCATCGGTGCCCGCCACCAGGATTGGGTCCTTGAAGCCGGCAGCCTTGAGGTCGAACAGGCCGCCAAAGCCGCCCAGATCGGCATCGGCGCCCCGCCGCCGCGTCGCCCGCGCGGCCGGACCGATACGCTCCACCAGCGCCTCACCGGCGTCGATGTCCACGCCCGCGTCCTTATAAGTCAGGCCCGGCTGTTTCTCCGACATGGGGTTCGTTTACGGCGAGGGGGCCGCGGGCGCAAGCAGGCTTGGCGCCTCACACACAGGAGCGGGATTTTGCCTGTCGCGGCATGGCGTTAGATGCCTTCCGCCGGTCACATCACCCCGGTATAGTCGCGCGGCCAAGACAGGTTCTGCATGATCTCCCGCACGTCTCTCTTTTCCGCTTTCGCTTTTTTGCTGCTGGCCGCCGCCTGTTTCACGGGGGGCGGTCCGGCGCGGGCCCAGGAGGCTCTCTACACCGTCAGTGGCGTGCATGTGGACGCCACCGCCGCCTCTTCGGGCGAGGCGCTGAACCAGGCCATCGCCCAGGGCCGTGCCAGAGCCTTTCAGATTTTGTACCGCCGCCTGACCCGCCAGG
>DASZVQ010000191.1:0-2206 GCA_035547275.1 Rhizomicrobium sp. | reverse complement strand
CGGCGCGATCGAGCTCGCCAAGGGTTGTGGCGCGGTTCTGGATGAAGTGCGGATTTCCGGGGTCCAGCTGCAGCGCCCGCTCGTAGCTGGCAAGTCCGTCCCGGGTGCGGCCTAGCCCGCGCAGGGCGGTGCCGCGATTGTTCCAGGCCTCGGCCAGGTCGGGCATCAAGGCCAGAGCGGAATCGAAATCCGCCAGCGCGTCCCCGAACCGGTTGAGCTTCAGCAGGCGGCTGCCGCGATTGTAGCGGAAACCGGGATTCTGCGGCCAGTGTTGCACCAGATAGTCGAACACGAGGAGCGCATCGGGGACGCGACCCGCTTCTGCCAGCGCATTGGCCTTATTGTTCAGCGCTTCGGCATAGGAAGGGTCGATCGCCAGCGCCTCGTCATAGGCGGCGATCGCCTCCTCGAAGCGGCCCAGCTCCTTTAGCGCATTGCCCAGGTGCAGCCGCACCGCGGGATCGTTCGGCAGATGGGTGCGCGCCTCCTCGAGCAGCGCCAGCCCTTCCTCGGGCCTGCCCTGCTGGGTCTTCAGCGCGCCCAGAAGATAGGTCACCTTGGGGTGCCCGGGCATCGCCGCCAGGATATCGCGATAATCGGATTCGGCCGCGTCCAGTTCGCCCCTCTTGTGGCGATCCAGGCCGCGCGTCAGCAGCGCGTTGAGGTCTGTCATGGAAGGTTTGCGGTATCGCGCATGTCGGGGTCGCCGATATGCTCCTTTTTCCAGGTCATCATGGTCTGGATGCGGGTATGCCCCGACGGGTGGTCGTAAAAGATGATCTCTTCCCATTTGCCGGGATCGAGCTTGCGATAGCTGGACAGTTTCAGGATCACGGTGGCGAAGGCGTCCGGCTTGCGCACCGCATTGACGCCGAAGATGTCGGCCTGCTGTTCAGTGGTGCGGGTGATGGTGTTGGTGACGGGCGTCATGACAAAGCCATAGATCGTCATCAGCGCCACCAGCAGCGGCAGGCCGGCGATGTCGTCCAGCCGCCGCACATTCCAGAAGCCGCCGAACAGCTCGGTCGACCAGACGAACCCCCAATGGACGAAGGCAAAGCCCAGGGCATAGACCAGCCCGAACAGCAGGATCAGGCGCAGCGCGTGATCCATCACATAATGGCCCATCTCGTGGCCCAGCACCGCCAGCACTTCATCCGGCGTGCCCTGGTGCAGCAGATTGTCGTTCAGCGACAGCCGTGACGTGCCCATGAAGCCCGAGACATTGGCCGATATGCGGTTGGACTGGCGCGAGGCGTCCACCAGATAGACGTTGTCGACCGGCACGTCATTGGCGCGCGCCAGGGACAGGATGCGCGCCTTGAGCGGGCTGCCGGGCAGCGGCGAATAGTGGTTGAACAGCGGCGCGATGAAGACCGGCGAAAGCGCGAATTGCAGCACCAGGAAAATCAGCGCCAGGCCCGCGCCCCATTGCCACCAGCTCTCTCTGGCCTTGCGGATCACGAAATAGAGGATCGGCACCGCGATCAGCATCACCACAAGCGATATCGCAAAGCTGATGGCGAAGTCCCCCGCCCAGGCCGCCAGAGTCTGGGTGGAAAGCCCATAGGCATGCTCGCGGAAATAGCCTTCGTAGAGCGTCAGCGGCAGGCTGGCGATGGTGGTCGCCACCATGTAGCCGGCGACATAGATCAGTTGCTGGCCCCAGCGCGAGCGGGTGCGTTCTTCGGCCCAGTCGCGCAAGCCATCCGACCAGCGAAACCAGAGCAGGGCGCCCGCCATGATCAGGGTCCAGATCAGGTCGACCAGTTGCAGCCAGTAGCCGCCTTCGAAATAGGCGTCGGATTTGGCGCGCGCCGCGCCCGATACCCGGGCAAGGTATTTTTGGGTGGCGGCCTGGGCATCGAAGCTGGGCGTCAGGTTGGTCAGGGCGCCGATCTGGATGTGGGCGGTAGGTGCGGCATGCGGCGGCAATTGCGGCAGCGGCGCGTCTTGCGCCATGGCGGGCAAGGCCAGCAACAGCAGAATGGCGGCCGCGAGCGATCGCAGAGTCATGGGTTCCCTCCGCACCCACACTAACAGTTTTTCATGGTCTCCCAAGCGCTTATTGCTGCTAGGGTCGAAACATGAAAGCCCGGTTCCTGCTCCTGGTTCTGATCGCGCCGCTGCCCGCATGGGCAGCAGCGCCCGATCCCCAGCATTATCGGCTGTGCCTGGCTTCGAGCACCGCCAACCCCGGTGGTGC
>DASZVQ010000190.1:0-2050 GCA_035547275.1 Rhizomicrobium sp. | reverse complement strand
AGCCCCGACAGCAGCGGGGTGAAAACGCCCACTTTCATGCATTCCTCCAAACTGGCTTTGGAACGATTTCAGACCATGCGGCGGGCCGGTGCAACCGCGATATTTGGCGGTGTGGCCTCGTCCGTCACCGCAAGCTATGGTATCGGTAACAAAAATACCAGGCGGGTGAGGATATGCGTTTTCTGACCGTGATGTTCGCGCTGCTGTGCGCCGTGCCGTTGGCGCGGGCGGAAGACGGCTATGAGCTGTGGCTGCGCTACAAGCCGGTAGAGGCGCAAGTCCGCGACTGGTATCGCGTGACGTTGATGATGGCGCCGCGCCAGACCGCGACCCAGCGCGCGGCGGTTGATGAGATCGACCGCGGCTTCACCGGCCTGTTCGGCGCCGCGCCTCCCACCGAAAATCGCGCGGAGCAGGATGGCAACCTGATCCTGGGGACGCCGGCTTCGTCCGGCCTGGTGGCGCGGATGAAGCTGCCGCTGGCGGGGCTGGGGGCGGAAGGCTATCTGATCCGCAATACCGTCACGCCGCTGGGCCACAAGGCCATCGTGATCGCCGCCAACAGCGATATCGGTGTGCTGTATGGCGCCTTTGCCTATCTGCGCATGATCCAGCAGCGGCTGCCGATCACCGATACGCAAAGTGTGCCCAGGACCCAACTGCGCCTGCTGAACCATTGGGACAATCTGGATGGCACGGTGGAGCGCGGCTATGCCGGCCAGTCGATCTTCAACTGGCATGTGCTGCCCGGCCATGTCTCAGACCGCATCATCGACTATGCCCGAGCCAATGCCAGTATCGGCATCAACGGCATGACGCCCAACAATGTGAATGCACGCGCCGACAGCCTGTCGCCGGAATATATCGAAAAGACCAGGGCGCTGGCCGATGCGCTGCGGCCCTATGGCATCCGCGTTTATCTGTCGGTGCGCTGGAGCGCGCCGATCGAGATCAGCCATCTCAAGACCGCCGACCCGCTGGATCCCGCGGTGAAGGATTGGTGGCAGAAAAAGACCGACGAAATCTATCGCGCCATTCCCGATTTCGGCGGCTTCCTGGTCAAGGCCAATTCTGAAGGCCAGCCCGGGCCACAGGATTATCATCGCACCCATGCCGATGGCGCCAACATGCTGGCCGACATCGTCAGGCCGCATCATGGCGTGGTGATGTGGCGGGCCTTTGTCTATGCGAACGATCCCAAGATCGACCGGGCCAACGCCGCCTATAACGAATTCACCCCATTGGGTGGCCAGTTCCGCGACAATGTCGTGCTGCAGGTCAAGAACGGCCCGCTGGATTTTCAGCCGCGCGAACCCTTCTCGCCGCTGTTCGGGGCCATGCCAAAAACCAGCCTGATGATGGAATTCCAGATCACCAAGGAATATCTGGGCCAGCAGACGCATCTCGCCTATCTGGGGCCGCTGTACGAGGAAGCGCTGAAATCCGACACTTATGAACACGGCGCCGGGTCGACGGTGGCGCGGGTAATCGACGGCAGTCTGGATCATCATGCGATCAGCGGCATGGCGGGCGTCGCCAATATCGGCAATGACCGGGACTGGTCGGGCTCCATCTTCAACCAGGCGAACTGGTATGTCTTTGGCCGCATGGCCTGGGACCCGGAGATTTCGGCGCGCGATGTGGCGACGGAATGGGTGAAGCAGACTTTCTCCACCGATCCCGGCTTTGTCACCCCCACGGTGGCGATGATGATGGCCAGCCGCGAGGCGGTGGTGGATTACATGACGCCGCTGGGGCTGGAGCTGATCATGGCGCACGGCAACCATATGGGTCCTGGTCCCTGGGACACCATCGGCCCACGCGAGGACTGGAAGGCGACCTATTATCACCGTGCCGATTCAGTGGGGATCGGCTTCGACCGCACCATGACCGGCAGCGACAATGCTGCGCAATACAAGGGGCCGCTCAAGGCGGAATTCGAAGACATCGGCAAGACGCCGGAAGACCTGCTGCTGTATTTCCACCACGTGCCCTGGGACCACAAAATGAAGTCTGGCCGCACCCTGTGGAATGAGTTGGTTGCGCGCTA
>DASZVQ010000189.1:0-5340 GCA_035547275.1 Rhizomicrobium sp. | reverse complement strand
TAGCGGTTGTTGGCGTCAATCTCGTTCTCGGTCGCGGTGCCGGAATTCAGATAGACCTGGATGTTGTAGGTCGCGTCATACGGCGCATAGAACTTCACCGCCGCGCCGCCGCGGGAATTCAGCGGCAGGTCATCGCTGGCGCGTTCGTTGTAGGACGGCACGCCGAAGGCATTCTCGAACAGGTCCTTGGTGATCTTGTAGTCCGCGGTAACTGCCCTCTTCGAGGCCTGCCCCGTCGCCAGGCCGGAAATCTTGCCGGCGACATTGATGTAGCGATCCATCAGGGTGGGCGAGACCGTCAGCACATCGGCGATATTGTCGAAGCCATAACCGGTATCGTCGACCGGAAGCTCCTTGCTGAAATCGACATCGATGGACAGCAGGTCGCGCACCGCATGGGCATATTCGACACGGTTCATGCGCCGCACCGTGGCGTGGCCCGGATTGGGATGGGCCGCGGCGTCGGCATCCAGCGAGCCGGCCAGCCATGTGGTGAAGTCCGTGATCTGCTCCTTGGGCGGCCGCGGCATGCCCTTGGGCGGCATCTCGCCCAGGCTCAGGCGGCGCAGAATCTTTTCCCAGGTCGCGTCGTTGGCCTGCAGATTTTCCGGATCAAGCGGCACAACGGACATGCCGGCGGTTTTGGCCTTATCGTTGTGACAGGCCGTGCAGTACTGCATCAGCATGTGCTTGTGGTCCGCCGGCGTGACCATGGGCGTGTATACAGACGGCGCAGCCGCGATCGCGGTTACCGGCGCGGTGTTGGAAGCCACCTGCTCGGCACGGGCGGACCAGGCGTAGGCAAGCGCTGCCAACACCACTGGTACCGCTACAAATCCGACGCGACCCAAGTTCCTGAGCATTGATCCTATCCCCTGGCGGGGCAATGTTTTTTATGGACCGGCGCGAGTCCTTCTAAAGACCGATTATTGCCCAACTTCCCTGGAAAGGGAATTGCCGGCGGACCGGAATAACCACGTTGTCATCATGAACTTTTGCTGCAACGCAACAATCAGGGCGGGTATCCTGTCCTGATACCCGCCCTGATAGAAAAAGGCTCTGTTTCAATACCTGGGGCTGAAACCTAACGGTCCTCAGTCTGTTCCGCAGCCTTGGCGCGAGCGTCCTGGCGCGCGTCGCGGGCGTCACGGCGGGCTTCCCGCCCGGGGTGCGCATTGTCGCGGAAATGCATATCGCCATGCTCCGCACCCGTGGTTTCCGCGCCCAGGGTGGTGGAGGCCTGGTTGGAAAGATCGCCCATGCTGGGATTGCGGCTGTTGGTGCGATCGGGGACGTGCTGGGCGATAGCGGGAACCACCAGGAACAGCGAGGCGGCGGCAATCAGACTGAGGCGCATGGCGTTTCTCCTTTGCAGAAGAGAACGCGGCTCATCGGGTTTGGTGCGCTGGAACCTCAGGGACCTTCGGCAACCCGGACCCGGTCGCCATCGTGCAGCCTTTCAAGGTCGCCCGACACCAGACGGTCCCCTGGCGAAAGTCCTGACAGGATCATCACCGCCTGAGGCGTCTTCAGGCCCAGCGCCACATCGCGCTTTTCCACCGTGCCGTCCTCCTTCAGCAGGAAGACGGTACCGGTGGCGCCATGGACCTGCACGGCCGCCGGGGGCACGCTGATCCGGGAGGCCGCCTGCGGCTGGCTCTTATCCGGCTCGGTCAGGAACGACACCCGCGCCGCCATCTGCGGCAGGATGCGCGGGTCCCGGGTCTTGATGGCAACCCGGACTTCGACCGTGCCCTTGCTCTGGTCGGCGGTGGGGATGATGGCGATCACCGAGCCGGGAATATCCCATTCGGGATAGGCGTCGAGATGGATGGTGGCCGGTCCGCCCACCTGCACCCGGTCGATGTAATTCTCCGCGACATCCACCTGCACCTCCAGCGAGTCCATATCTACAATGGTGATGATGCCGGTACGGGTGTCGCCGCCACCAGCGGCGGCCGGCGCCACGATCTCACCCACCTGCGCCACCTTGACGGTCACGATGCCGGAAAAAGGCGCGCGCACGACAGTGTCATTCTCGTTGCTTTGCGCGAACTGGACCGCGGCCTGGGCCGTGGCGAATGCGGTGCGCGCATTGTCATAGGCAAGCCGCTGGTTCTCCAGCGCGTCGGTGGAGATCGCGCCCTGCGATTTCAATCGCACATAGCGCTCGTAGATCGGCGCGGTATTGTCGAACGCGGCCCTGGCCTGGCGGGCGGCGGCCTGGGCTTGGCGCAGCGCCGCACCATAGTTGGAATCGTCCAGCCGGGCCACGACATCGCCGGCCTTCACGCGCTGGCCCTCCTCGAAATTCACCTCGGTGAGCTTGCCCAGAATCTTGGCCGACAGCGTCGCCTTGCGCCGCGCCACGACATAGCCGGAGGCATCCAGCGAGGCGCTCGCGCCGCCAGCACCTTGCGCCGAAGCGGTAATGACATGCACCACCACCCGGTTGTCGGGCCAGAAATACCAGGCCGCCACGGCCGCCAGCAGCAGCGCCACAGCGCCTGCCATGATGGCCGCCCAGGGCGATTTCTTCCGCCGTACCGGCGCACGCTCGATCTTCAGGGATTCCAGGAGCGAAGATTTGTCATTCATGTCGCGCGCAATGCCTCGACCACGGGCCGGCGCGCGGCGCGGATGGACGGTGCCAGCCCACCCAGCAGCGCCACGATACAGGCCCACATCACGCCCAGGCCAACCAGGCCGGGCGGCACAGACAGGAAGAATACGGTATTGCCAAAGGCATCACGCTTGCCGTCATACAGGCACCAGGCAATTGCGGCGCCGATCAGGGCGCCCGCTATGGCCAGCGCCACCGCTTCCAGCAGCACCGACACCGCGACGGGAAAGGCGGAAAAGCCCAGCGCCCGCAAGGTGGCGATCTCGCGGCCGCGGGCGCTGACCGCGGCATACATGGTGTTGAGGCAGCCGAACAAGGCGCCGATGGCCATCACCGCCCCCACCACATAGGCGATGATGACAAGCCCGGTGGTGGATTGGTCGGCGATCTTCTTGTACCAGTCGGAATGGCGCGTCACTGTCACCGAAATGGCGGGATTGGTTGTCATGGCGCGCTTGAAGACGTCCAGCGAACTGGGCTGCGCCAGCCGCACCAGGACGGAATTGTAGGCCTGCTTGTGCAGCGCATTCAGTACCGTTTCGGTATCGCCGATGATCTGGCCGTCCAGAATGTCGCCGGTGGAATAGACGCCCACGATCGGCCATTCGCCATCCGGCATGATAATGCTGTCGCCGATCTTCATGTGCTGGAACACGGTCTGGGTGCCGATGCCCACGATCATCTCGCGCTTGCCCGGCTGGAACATGCGGCCCTGCAGCAGCTTGAGTTCGGGCCGCAGCGCGATGCCCTTGGGGCCGAAGCCGCGCAAGGTGGTATAGGCCTTGGTGCCGTTGGCACGCAGCACCGGCACGCCCATATTGAGGCCACGGTCGGCCAGCGGCTTGCCGTCCTTGTCCTTGGCGATGCCTGGCGCATCGATGATCAGCGGCGCCATGGCACGACTGATGCTGGAATTGCCTTCCGATTCTGCGCCCAACGACACGATGATGGCGCGGCCTGCATCACCGGCCTTGAGATAGGCGCGGGAAATGCCGGTGGTCATGGACATCATCGACAGGAGCACGCCGATGGTGGCGCCCAGGCCGACCACGATCACCATCGAGGTCCAGAAGCGCTGCGGCAGACTTTTGAAGTTCAGTGCGGCGACAATGAATATCTGGCGGATCAGGTTCATGTCAGCGCCCCGATAGTGCGGTTGCGATATCCATCCGCCGCAGCCGCAGCGCCGGCAGTGCCGAGGACGCCAGCGCCACGAAAGCCGCGCTGATCCCGGCCCAGATCACCACCGTGTCATTGATCCTGGGCAGCGGCACACCGTCGCCCGGCGGCATCAGCCGCGGCAATACATGCGCCAGCCAGGCGGCGAGCCCCACTCCCAAGACCGCGCCCAGCACGCAGGGGATAGCCGCTTCCAGGAACACCAGCGCCATCACGCCAGTGTCGGTAAAGCCGATGGTCTTGAGGGTGGCGAATTCCGCAAACCGTTCGCGCACCGACTGTGCGATGCCGTTGCCGGTGAGAAACAGCACCATGAACATGCCGGCCAGCGCGATGTCACGGTCGACCGCGGCGATGTCGATGCCCACGTTGTTGACATCAAATGCCGCCTTTTCGGTGGTGGACTGGGTCGGTATGGCGGACGAGGCAAAATGCTGGTCGATAGTCTGCGCCATGGCGGAACTGCCGTCGGGATTGGAGGTCTGGGTAAAGACCTGCTGGACGTGATCCTGCTGTGCGGCAGGCCGCGCCTTGTTGAGATAGTCGTAATTGCCCAGCATGTAGCCCGGGTTCATGTAGGCGACGTCACCCACGAGATCCAGCACGTGCATGGTCCAGGCATTGCTGCCATCGGCGCGCTTGATCTGCGGCGCCGCGATGGTGAAGTCGTCGCCCGGCTTCAGGTGCCAGGCCTGCGCCATCGCCTGACTGACCAGGATTCCGTTGCGGACCCTGTGTAACGCATCCCACTGTTCGGGCCTGATCGGCCATTCGGTGAATACCTTGGCCATGTTTTCGTCGGCCATCAGGACAAAGGTGCGGTTGCGCGGCACCTGGTGATAGCCGAACAGCACGCTCCAATAACCGACCTGTGACACGCCTGGCAGACCTGCGATCTGGCGCGATACCGCCAGCGGCAGGCCCAATCCATCGCCGGCGAAGCGTAAATTGGTCCACACGCGGTCCGCCCGGGCATTCTTCTGCACCTCGTCGAAGGTGGCGTTCATGCCGATGGTTAGGCCGAACAGGGTGAAGGCAATCATCACCGACAACAAGGTCAGCACGGCGCGCACGGGCTTGCGCATGATCGCGGCCCAGACAAGCGGGACGTATTTCACGCTGCCACCCCCGCCCGCGCGACCAGAAGGCCCTTGTCCATTTCCAGTTGGCGACTGGCGTGATCAGCGGCCTTGGGATCGTGGGTGACCATCACGATGGTCTTGCCGTGCTGGCGGTTAAGCTGTTGCAGCAGCGAAAGAATCTCGTCAGCCGTGGCGCGATCCAGATCGCCGGTCGGTTCGTCGCAAAGTAGGATCGCCGGATCGGCCACAATCGCGCGGGCGATGCCGACGCGCTGCTGCTGGCCGCCCGACATCTCGCCAGGCTTGTGGGCGGCGCGGTCCTTCAGGCCGACGATTTCCAGCGCCACCTCGACACGGCGGCGGCGTTCGGATTTGGACAGGTTGGTCAGCAGCAGCGGCAGCTCGACATTGCCAGCGGCCGACAGCATCGGCATCAGATTGTAGAACTGAAAGACA
>DASZVQ010000188.1:0-2834 GCA_035547275.1 Rhizomicrobium sp. | reverse complement strand
CCGCTGGCGCTGTCTCCCTGCGTCAGTGTCATGGCCTATCGCAAATGCGATGATTGCTTTGAGGAATCTGTCTGCGCCATCCGCAAGGCGCTGCTGGCGGCGCGCGATGCCACGGCGCACATCCTGGAATCCCGCACGCTTGCGACCGCTGCGGCCCAATTGAAGAAGCAGGGCGCGCTCTAATCCTTGATATCCCCGTCCAGCCCCCGCCAACCTGTCGCGGCTAAATCCCTATTGACTCGGTAGAGATATAGGTGAATTAATATCGCCATCTGGCCCTTGGAGGCCATGCGGACAAAGAGCGGGATCGTTGTGATGGCATTTCGAACGTCTATTCTTCTGGCGGGCGCGGCGGTGATCGCGCTTTCGGCGTCGGCCGAGGCCGCCGAAAAAAAGGCGCCTCCAGTGGTGGCGCCGTCCGATCCGCGCATTCCGGTCCTGGAACAGGAGCTGCGCGACGTGCAGGCGCAGCTGGCCCAGATCAAGGGCGCACAGGCGGAGAATGACAGTTCCGCCGCCGTCGCCGACCTGAAGCGCAGCACCAGCGCGCATTATGTCGACATCAACAACCGGCTGGATGCCCAGACCCGGACCAGCCTGGACAATGGCCGCCTGTCCTTCGCCAGCGCCGACGGCAATTTCACCTTTGCCCTGCGCAGCCTGGTGCAGTTCGACTATGGCTATTTCGGCCAGGGCAGAAATCCCGCCAGCGTCGATCTCAACAGCGGCAGCAATTTCCGCCGCGCCCAGTTCGGTTTTACCGGCACGGCCTGGAAGGACTGGTCCTACAACTTCACCTATGACTTCGGCGGCGGCGGCGTCGAGAAGAACGGCTATATCTATTACGCCTATCTGCAATATGACGGCCTGGCGCCGTTCCATGTCCGCGGCGGCGCTATCGCGCCGTTCGAGGGCATCGAGGACGCCACCGGCTCCGGCGACCTTTTGTTCCTGGAACGGCCTTCCAGCGCCGACATCGCGCGCAACGTGGCCGGATCGCCGGGCCGCGAAGGCATCGATGTCTTTGTGCAAAGTGACAACTACCTCCTGTCGGTCGCCTATACCGGCAAGAAGACCACCGACGCGGCCACCTTTGACGCCCAGCAGGCGGTAGTGGCGCGTGCTTCCTGGCTGGCGGTGAATCAGACCGACATCAAATGGCTGCTGGATGGCCATGTCAGCCATGTCTTCAAGGTGGCGGACGCCGCGGCCAATACCAATGCCTCCAACAATTTCAGCTTCAGCAACGGCCCCGAACTGACGGTCGATGCCACAAAAACCGTCAATACCGGCAATATAGACGCCAACCGGGTGACCGAGTTCGGTTTTGAAACAGCCGCCGAATATGCCGGCCTTTATGGCCAGGGTGGCTGGTTTCATTACGACATCACCCGCCGCACCGCGCTGCCGGATCCCGATTTCAGCGGCTGGTATGCGCTGCTGACCTATTCAATCACGGGCGAAGAGCAGGCCTATGATCCTACCACCGCCAGCTTTCGTGGCTTGCGCCCGGCCAAGCCGTTGGGAAGCCCCGGTGGCTGGGGCGCGTTGGAGCTGAAAGCCCGCTATTCCAACATCGATCTCGACTATCGGCCTTTTCTGGCCGCCGCATCGGGCGGTGTCACAGGCGGGGTGCAGAATGTCTGGACGGTGGGGCTGAACTGGTACCCGACCAACGGCATCCGCTTTGCCATCGACTACGACAATATCCAGGTCAACCATGTGAACGCGCCGGCAAGCGATATTTCCGCCAACGCCATCGCCGCGCGCGCGCAGATTTCGCTCTAGGAGACAGACATGAAGCGCATTTTCGCTTTCGTCACCGCCGCCGCGCTTGTCGCTACCACTGCGGCGCAAGCCGCTGACATCACGCTGCTGAATGTCAGCTATGATCCGACGCGAGAACTGTACAAGGACCTGGGCGCGGCCTTCGCGGCCCAATACAAGTCCGACCATGTCACCATCAACACCTCCAATGGCGGCTCGGGCGCCCAGGCCCGCGCGGTGATCGACGGCCTGCAGGCCGATGTGCTGACCCTGGCACTGGCCGCCGATATCGATGCGGTGGCTGGTAAAGCAAAGCTTCTTCCTCTCGATTGGCAAAAACGCCTGCCGCAGAATTCCACGCCCTATACCTCGACCATCGTGTTCCTGGTGCGCAAAGGCAATCCCTGGAAGATCAAGGATTGGTCCGACCTGGTGAAGCCGGGCATCCAGGTGGTAACGCCCAACCCCAAGACCAGCGGTGGGGCGCGCTGGGCCTATCTGGCGGCCTGGGCCTGGGCGGAAAAATCCCCGGGCGGCAATGCCGCCAAGGCCAAGGCCTATATCGCCGACCTCTACAAGCATGTGCCGGTGCTGGATACCGGTGCGCGCGGCTCGACCGTGACCTTCACCAAGCGCGGCATCGGCGACGTGCTGCTGTCCTGGGAGAACGAGGCGCAATTGGCACTGAAGGAATCGCCCGGCCAGTATGAAGTGGTCTATCCCAGCCGCTCCATCCAGGCGGAGCCGCCGGTGGCGGTGGTCGACAAGAATGTCGACCGCCACAGGAGCCGCGCCGCCGCTGAAGCCTTCGCCAGATTCCTCTATACGCCCCAGGCACAGGAGATCGAGGCGAAGAATTTCTATCGTCCGCGCAACTCGGAAATCCTGGCCAAATACGGCAAGCAATTCCCCAACATTCCACTGGCCACCATCGATGGCGATTTCGGCGGCTGGGCCAAGGCGCAAGCCACCCACTTTGGCGATGGCGGGGTGTTCGACCAAATCTACCAGCCCGGCAAGTAACGGCTTTTCTTTCTTCCCAACTGTCCCGGGTCGTGCCCCCCACG
>DASZVQ010000187.1:0-88659 GCA_035547275.1 Rhizomicrobium sp. | reverse complement strand
GTCATCCCGTCCTATCGGCCCGGGGTGACACCGACCGATCTGGCCTGTTGTCTGCCTGGCTATGCCATCGAAGCGATCCGCGAGGCCCTGCCCGCCTTTGGCCGCCAGATCAAAGGCTTTGACCGCGCCGACGCCGTGCTGACCGGGGTGGAGACGCGCACATCGTCGCCCATCCGCATCCGGCGCGGCGAGGATTTCCAGAGCCTGAACACGCAAGGCCTTTATCCGGCCGGCGAAGGCGCGGGCTTTGCCGGCGGCATTCTTTCCGCAGGCGTGGATGGCATCAAAGTGGGCGAAGCTGTCGCCAAGTCGATCGCGGGCGTTTAGACCGACAGGAATTCCGAGACGAATGGCGTGCGCGGATTGCGCCGCACTTCGCTGGGCGCGCCATACTGTTCAATGCGTCCATCCTTCATCACCGCCACCAGATCGGCCACGGCGAACGCCTCTTCCTGGTCGTGGGTGACGAAGACGGTGGTGACGCCGGCATGGTCATGGATACGGCGCAGATCGGCGCGCAACTCCTTGCGCACCTTGGCGTCCAGCGCGCCGAACGGCTCGTCCAGCAGCAACATGCGCGGCTCGATGGCCAGCGCCCGCGCCAAGGCCACGCGCTGGCGCTGACCACCTGACAACTGGCTGGGATAACGATCTTCCAGGCCCGGCAGCTGCACCAGCGCCAGCAATTCCCTTACCCGCGCGGCAATCTCGGTCCTGGACGGGCGCCTGGGGCGCGGCCGCACCTTCAGGCCGAAGGCGATATTGTCGGCAACGGTCATATGCTTGAACAGCGCATAGTGCTGGAAGACAAAGCCGGCATTGCGGGTGCGCGCCGGCATGTCCAGCCAGTTGAGGTCGGCAAAGCGCACACTGCCGCTATCGGCAAACTCCAGCCCGCCCAGGATGCGCAGCAAGGTGGTCTTGCCCGAGCCCGACGGACCCAGCAGGGAGACAAAGCCGCCCTGCGGCGCGACAAAGCTGGCGCCATTCAGCGCCGGAAAGCGGCCGAACTGTTTGGAGATGGAATCCACGGTCAGAAACATCGGCGTCTCCTAGTGGCGATGCATGGCGGCGAGCTCGTCCGCATAGCGCCATTCCAGCAGGGATTTGAGGACCAGAGTGAGCAGCGCCAGCATCGCCAGCAAGGCGGCGACGGCGAAGGCACCGACATAATCGTAATTGTTGTAAAGCAATTCGACATGCAGCGGCATGGTGTTGGTCTGGCCGCGTATGTGGCCCGACACCACCGACACGGCGCCGAACTCGCCCAGCGCGCGCGCATTGCACAAGAGCACGCTGTAGAGCAGCCCCCATTTGATGTTGGGCAGGGTGACGCGCAGGAAGGTGCCAAGACCCGAGGCCCCCAGGGTCGCGGCCGCTTCTTCCTCATCCCGGCCCTGATCGCTCATCAGCGGGATCAGCTCGCGCGCCACAAAGGGAAAGGTCACGAAGATGGTGGCCAGCACGATGCCTGGCAGCGCGAACAGGATGTGGACGTCATGATCGCCCAGCCAGGGACCCAGCCAGCCCCGCATGCCGAAGACCAGCACATAGATCAGACCCGACACCACCGGCGACACCGAGAAAGGCAGATCGATCAGGGTGACCAGAATCGTCTTGCCGGGAAAATCGAACTTGGCGATCGACCAGGCGGCGGCGATGCCGAACAGAGTGTTCAGCGGCACCGCGATGGCCGCCGCCGTCAGCGACAGGCGGACCGCCGCCAGCGCGTCCGGTTCGACAATCGCGGCCCCGAAGGCCGATGCGCCTTGCGCGAAGGCTTCCTTGAACACCAGGATCAGCGGCAACAGCAGCAGCAAGGCGATGAAGGAAATCGCCGCAAGCCCCAGCAGGAGCTTGAGCCACAGGGGATCTTCCGTGGGGCTTCTGAACTTGCTCATTGGCGCTTCGCCGCCCAGCTTTGCAGCCCGTTGAGCGCCAGCAACATCACAAAGCTGGCCGCCAGCATGACCACGCCGATGGCGGCGGCCCCGGCATAGTCGAACTGTTCCAGCTTGGTGATGATCAGGAGCGGCGCGATCTCGCTGACCGCGGGGATGTTGCCGGCGATGAAGATGATGGAACCATATTCGCCCACGCCACGGGCAAAAGCCATGGCCGCGCCGGTGAGCAGCGCCGGCAGAAGCGCAGGCAACACCACATGCAGGATGGTCTGCGGCCTTGTGGCGCCCAGGGTGGCAGCGGCTTCCTCCACATCCAGGCCAATCTCGCTCAGCACCGGCTGCAAGGCGCGCACGGTGAAAGGCAGGCCGATGAAGGTCATCGCCACCAGCACGCCCCAGGGCGTATAGGCGATGCGGATGCCATGCTGCGCCAGCGGCGCGCCGATCCAGCCGTTGGGCGCATAAAGGGTCGATAGCGCAATGCCCGCCACCGCGGTGGGCAATGCGAAGGGCAGGTCGATCACCGCATCCAGAAGTCTTTTGCCGGGAAAGCGATAGCGCACCAGCACCCAGGCAATGATGAAGCCGAATACCCCATCGATCGCCGCCGCCGCCAGCGCCATGCCAAAGGACAGGCGCAGGGACGCCAGCACCCGCGGCGTGGAGATGGCGGCCCAGAAACCGTCAAAACCCAGGCTGAACGGCCTGAGTAGCAACGCCAGAAGCGGGATCAATACGATCCCGCTCAGGTAGAAGAGCGTGAAGCCCAGCGACAGGCGAAAGCCCGGCAACACATGCCGGGACCGGGGCAAGACAAGCCTGAGACCTATGGCGCTCATGTTTCTCTCAAGAAGTTCGCGAGACCGTCAGGGGAACGGCCTCGCGACAGTTGGGGAAGAAACGGAACCTACTTTCCGGGCTGATAGATCTGATCGAACACACCGCCATCGGCGAAATGCGTGGATTGCGCCTTGGCCCAGCCGCCGAAGTCGCCGTCCACCGTGGCCAGCGAAATGGTGGGAAACTGGCTTTTGTACTTGGCCAGAATCTCGGGATTGCGCGGACGATAGAAATCCTTCGCCTCGATCTCCTGCGCCTGGGGCGTATAGAGGAATTTCAGGAAGGCTTCCGCCGCGGCACGGCTCTTGTGCTTGTCCACATTTTTGTCGACCAGCGCCACCGGCGGCTCGGCCAGGATGGAGCGCGACGGATAGACGATTTCATACTGGCCGGGCGATTCCTTCAGCGCCAGATGCGCCTCGTTCTCCCAATCCAGCAGCACATCGCCGATGCCGCGCTTGGTGAAGGTGATGGTCGAGCCCCGCGCGCCGGAATCCAGCACCGGCACATGGTGATAGAGATTGGCGACGAAATCCTTGGCCTTCTGGGCATTGCCGCCCGGCGCCTTCTCGGCATAGGCCCAGGCCGCCAGATAGGCCCAGCGCGCCCCGCCACTGGTTTTGGGATTGGGCGTCACCACCTGGATACCCGGTTTCACCAGGTCATTCCAGTCCTTGATCTTCCAGGGATTGCCCTTGCGCACCAGAAACACGATCGTCGAGGTATAGGGGGTGGAATTGTCTGGCAGGCGTTTCTGCCAGTCGCCGGGCAAGAGCCCGGCGTTCTTGGACACCGCATCGACATCGGCGGCCAACGCGAGCGTCAGGATATCGGCCTGCAGCCCATCGATGACGGCGCGGGCTTGGGCGCCCGAACCGCCATTGGAGGTGTTGATAATGACGTGATCGGCCTTGTAGCTGCCGGCAAAGGCCGCCCCCAGATCCTTGTACAGTTCGCGGGTCGGATCGTAGCTGACATTCAGCAAGGTGACATCGGCTTCAGCCACGCCGGCACTGAGCAAACTCGCCGCCAAGGCCAGGGAAAGAATGCGCTTCATGGTTCGTCCTCGTCAGAAGGAAATCTGGCTGCGAATACCGATGGCGTTCGCGGAAATGTTGTTGGCCGGCGCGTTCACGTGAGCGACCTGGATATTGTAGTAGTCAGCGATGAAGCGGATGCCGTTGGTGGGGTACCAGTTCACGCCCACGTTCCAAACATTTTGCTGCCCGCCTGCCACGCCGCCGTTGGCGGTGCTGGCGAAGGGCAGATAATCCAGATCGATGTTGCTGTAGCGGCCGGTGATCTCCCAGGCCCCCCAACCGCCCGGCGTGCCCAGGGGATGCGCGGGTTTCAGGCCACGGAAGCTCGCGGTGGTGGGATCGTAAACATGCTGTTCGCCGGTGAGCGAATAGGCGGCTTGGGCATACCAGCCGGAAAAGTGCGGGCTGGGTAAGGTTGTGCGCCGGTCGATCTCATAGTGGAACCAGCCACCTTGGGCATAGAGACCGCCATATTCCGCAGCACTTTCGAAGCCAAATTCAGTGGCCTTGCGCGCATCGATATTGCCGGTGTTGACCGTCTTGGTGGCATCGACCGCCAATTCCGTGCCATTGCTGAAGCTCAGGAAATTCGAGCCGTTGGTATTGGCGGCGGCATCGGCGGGGCGCAGGACCTGGGTGAAATGCCCGTCCAGCAGCCACTTCACGTCCGACTGATTGACGGCCAGCCAAGAGGCGCGGCCCAAGACCGCTTCCTGTGCGTCGAAGGAAGCGGCATCGGTAGCCTTCTTGCCGGTATAGGCCAGTGAAACCAGATAGGTGTCGCCTTGGGCGAAGGCTTCAACGCCTTCGCGGCCCGGCGAACCGCCGATATTGCGAGCGATATCGACGGAAGACGGCCGTTCCAGGAACATGAGGTCGCCCGAACCCGTGGCATCCTCAATAGCGAGGAAAGGTGTCATGGCGCCGGCGCGGATCGCAAAGGGCTTGAACCCGTCATATTCGAGATAGGCGTAGTAAATGTAGCCGTTCTTCTCCGTGCCGTTGCCACCAAAGTCGTAGGTGAAATTGTAGGACCAATCGCGCCAAGCCGTGCCGACCAAGCCGATCTGAGCGCGGCGGAAATTGCTGCCGCTGTTCAGATCGACGCTGGAAGGGTTCTTGCCTTGCGAGAAATAGCCGTAGTCGAACTGCACCAGACTTTTCAGCGACAATGTGAAGGCGCCGCCAGGGCTGGAAAGAGTGAAGCGTCCATCATCGAACCCCACATGGGTGCGGTTATCCAGTCGATCGCTGATATCCTTATACTGATCGGAGGTGCTGCGCTTCAGGTCGGCGACCGCGGCGCTGGTGTCGCTTTCGGCCTGCGATTGCTTGATCTGCGCCAGCTGCTGTTCCACATCGGGCAGCTGCTGCTCCAGAACCTCGATCCTGGAATCGGAATTTTGCGCCGGCTTCTGTGCCTGGGCCAGCGCGGGCGCGGCCAGCGCGATCAGCGCGGCGCCCGTCAAAAATGAAGCGGAAAACTTGCCCATGAATACCCCATAAAAAACGCATCCCGTCCGCCATCGCCGGCGGTATGGGTTATTCATTCCTCGTAATCTCTATCTAGTCAATAGGATTTATGAGGATAAAGAATGGTTCCTTATAAGGCTTTCAAAGATAGGGGATTTTTAGAGCGCGCCGGAACGCCGCAGCTGCTGGGCGGCGCTGGCCAGGCTGCGCGATTCCAGGATTTCGGCGGTTGCGTCCCGCGCCGCCAGCAGCGCCTTGCGGATGGCGCAGATTGATTCCTCGAAACAGTCGTCGCATTTGCGATAGGCCATCACACTGACACAGGGGCTGAGTGCCAGGGGCCCGTCGGTGACGCGCAGGACGTCGGCAAAGCTGATGTCCTTGGCCGCCCGGCCCAGGGAATAGCCTCCTTGCCGTCCGCGATGGCTGCGCACAATGCCGGGCTTCTTCAATTCCAGAAGAATGGCCTCCAGGAATTTGCGCGGGATCTTCTCGCTTTCCGCGATTTCGGAAATTTGTATGGGATTGTTGTCGCCTTGGGCCGCCAGATAGAGCAGTGCGCGCAGGGCATAACGGGCTTTCTGGGAGATCATGCCGCATGATACCCTATAAATCCTATGGAATATAGCCTGCGAGACGCTATTTGCGCGTCGGACAGGGAAAATAAGTCCATATTTGCAGTCGTTTCGGCGTTTTTCGTGCGACAGCTTGCGACAACCGCAGCGATGCATACGCCGCATTTGCCGGTATAATCCGGCGCGCTCGCAAAACGCCAGAAGACCCTTGTCATGACGAAGCCATTTCCGGAGACGACAGGCCGATGACCTGGCTCGTCAAGGTCGCGCTGGAACGGCCTTATACCTTCATCGTCATGGCCCTGCTGATCCTGATCTTCGGGCCGCTGGCGGCCGTGCGCACCCCCACCGACATTTTTCCCAATATCGGCATTCCCGTGATCGGCGTGGCCTTCACCTATTCGGGTCTGGCGCCCGACGAGATGGGCGCGCGCATCATGGCGCCCTATGAGCGCATACTCTCCACAACCGTCAATGATGTGGAGCATGTGGAAAGCCAGTCGATGCAGGGCGTGGGCATCGCCAAGATATTCTTCCAGCCCAATGTCGACATCCGCCTGGCCACCGCCCAGGTCACCTCCATTTCCCAGACCGCCATCCGTCAGATGCCGGTGGGCACTCAGCCGCCGCTGATCCTGAACTACAGCGCTTCCACCGTGCCGGTTCTCCAGATGGCCTTTTCGTCCGACTCGTTATCGGAACAGCAGGTCCTGGACTATTCGCAGAACTTCGCGCGGCCGCGCCTGACCACGGTGCGCGGCGCGGCGGTGCCTTATTCCTATGGCGGCAAGTACCGCTCGGTGCAGATCGACCTGGACCCGCAGGCGATCCAGGCACGCGGCCTTTCGCCCAATGACGTCCAGGCTGCCTTTGCCAGCCAGAATCAAATCGTGCCGGCCGGCAACATCAAGATCGGCAGCCTGCAATATATCGTGCGGCTGAATGATGCGCCCGACACCATCGCGGCGCTGAACGACCTGCCGGTCAAGACCGTCAATGGCGGCACCATTTTCATTCATGATGTCGGTCATGTGCGCGACGGCAATCCGCCGCAGCAGAATATCGTGCATGTCAATGGCTATCGCGCGGTCTTGTCCACCGTGCTGAAGAACGGCCAGGCTTCCACCATCGATGTGGTCCAGGGCATCCGCAATATCCTGCCGCTGCTGAAGGCCCAGCTGCCGGAAGCGCTCAAGATCGACGTACTGTCGGACCAGTCGCTGTTCGTGAAGTCGGCCATCAACGGCGTGGTGCGCGAAGGCGCAATCGCCGCGGCCCTGACCAGCCTGATGATCCTGCTGTTCCTGGGCAGCTGGCGCTCCACCGTCATCATCGCCACCTCCATTCCGCTGGCGGTGCTATGCGCGCTGATGGGCCTGTGGGCGACCGGCCAGACCCTGAACATCATGACCCTGGGCGGACTGGCGCTGGCGGTGGGCATTCTGGTGGACGATGCCACCGTCACCATCGAGAACATCAATTGGCATCTGGAACATGGCAAAGGCGTGTGGGATGCCATCATGGACGGCGCCGACCAGATCGCGCTTCCCGCCTTTGTCTCCACGCTCTGCATCTGCATCGCCTTTGTTCCGATGTTCGCACTGACCGGCATTGCGGGTTTTCTATTCACGCCCATGGCGATGAGCGTGGTTTTCGCCATGATCGCCTCCTTCATCCTGTCGCGGACCCTGGTGCCGACCCTGTCGCTTTACCTGCTCAAGCCGCACGGCCATCTGGCAGAGGGCGATCACCTGCTGGCGCGCCTGCAGCGGCGTTTTGAGACCGGCTTCGACCGGTTTCGCGAGGCGTATCGCAACCTCCTGGCGCTGGCGATGGCGCACCGCCGGGTTTTCGTCTTCGGCTTTCTGGGCGCGGTGGCAGTCTCGCTGCTGCTGTTCCCCTTTCTGGGCGAAGACTTCTTCCCCGCCGTGGATTCCGGCCAGATCACCCTGCATGTGCGTACCCCGCCGGGCATGCGCATCGAGGACACCAACCAGATCGTGGCCCAGATCGAACGCGAAGTGCGCCACATCATTCCGAACCAGCAGATCGACGCCATCATCGACAATATCGGCCTTAACCAGAGTCCGGTGAATCTGCTCTACAACAATTCCGGCACCATCGGCCTGCAGGACGGCGACATCTTCATCAGTCTGAAGGAAGACCACGGCCCCACCGCCAATTATGTCCGCACCATGCGCGAAAAGCTGCCGCGGATCTTTCCGCAAGTCACCTTCTCCTACCCGCCGCCCGACATCACCAGCCAGATCCTGAATTTTGGCGCGCCAGCGCCGCTGGATGTGCAGATCGTGGGCACCAACCAGCGGGAGACGCAGGCCTTTGCGTTGCGCATCCTGCGCCAGATCCGCTCCATCAACGGGCTGGTGGACGCGCGCATGCAGCAGTCCAGCTCCTTTCCGCAGCTGAATGTGGATACCGACCGCAGCCGCATCGCCCAGGTGGGCTTGACCCAGCAGGATGTCACCAATGCGATCGCGACATCGCTGGCGGGCACTTCCACCACCGCGCCGGCCTTTTTCCTCAATCCCAAGACCGGCGTGTCCTACAACATGACCGCGCAGACGCCGGAATATCAGATGGACACGCTGGATGCGCTGCAGAACCTACCCATCACCAATAGCGGTAACGGCGCGACCCAGGTCCTGGGTGGCGTGGCCCGCTTCAGCCGCAGCGCCGGCAGCTCGGTAGTGACGCATTACAACATCCTGCCCACCATGGATCTCTATGCCACTACCCAGGACCGCGACCTGGGGGCGGTGGCGAAAGACGTGCAGAAGGTGATTGATGCCAACATGAAGTATCTGCCGCGGGGCGCCACCGTCACCCTGCGCGGCCAGGTGCAGATCATGAACACCGCCTTCTCCGGCCTGTTCTATGGTCTTCTGGCGGCGGTGGTGCTGATCTATCTGCTGATCGTGGTCAACTTCCAGTCCTGGATCGATCCTTTCGTCATCATCACCGCCTTGCCCGCGGCGCTGGCCGGCATCGTCTGGATGCTGTTCGCCACCGGCACGACCCTCTCGGTCCCCGCGCTGACCGGCGCCATCATGTGCATGGGCGTGGCCACCGCCAATTCGATCCTGGTGATCGCCTTTGCCCGCGAGCGGCTGAACCATCACGGCGACGCCGTGCTGGCGGCGCTGGAAGCCGGCTTCACCCGCTTCCGTCCCGTGCTGATGACGGCGCTGGCCATGGTGATCGGCATGTTGCCGATGGCGCTGGGCCTGGGCGATGGCGGCGAGCAGAATGCCCCGCTCGGCCGCGCCGTGATCGGCGGGCTGGTATTCGCAACTTGCGCCACCCTGCTGTTCGTGCCGGTGGTATTCAGCGTCATCCATGGCCGGCGCGCGGCGAATGCCGCCGCCAAAGGGCCGCAAAATCCCCCGCTTGGGGCCGGAGAGTCTTATGCCCGATAAACATCCCGACGCCGGGACCCACGACCCGGCGCCGGAAACATTGCGACGCCACACGACCCCTGCCGGCCTGAAGCGCTGGGGCTGGATCGCGGTCGTCATCGCCATTGTGATCGCTGTGCTGGGCATCGGCTGGCGATTGTGGAAAAGCCACAACACCGCGCAATGGACCGACGATCAGGCGGTGCCCACGGTCCAGATCATCAAGATGACCAACGCCAAGACCGGCGGCACGCTGGCCTTGCCCGGCGATGTGGAAGCCTTCATCAACGCGCCCATCTATGCCCAGGTCAGCGGTTATCTGCAGAAGTGGTATTTCGATATCGGCGCCAAGGTGAAGAAGAATGATCTTCTGGCGCAGATCGACCCCCGGACCTATCAGGCGGCGCTGGAACAGGCCAAGGGCGCGCTGGCACGGGACAGCGCAACCCTGGCCAATGCCAGGGTGGACCTGGCCCGCTACCAGGCGTTGGCGGCGCAGAACGCGATTTCCCAGCAACAGCTGGCCACCCAGGCCGCCACGGTCAATTCCGACGCCGGCGTGGTGGCCGCCGACCGCGCCGCGGTTTCCCAGGCCGCGATCAACCTCGCCTATACCCGCATCATCGCGCCCTTCGACGGCATCGTGACGACGCGGGCAGTGGATGTGGGCAATCTGGTGACGGTGGGCACCCCCACTTCCACGCCGCTGTTCACCGTTTCCGACCAGAACCGGATGCGCATCTATGTGCGCCTGCCGCAGAATTACGCGTCCTATGTGCGCCCCGACATGCAGGTCACTTTCACGGTGCCGCAATATCCCAACCGCGTCTTTAAGGCGACGCTTGTGGCCAATGCCGGCGCCGTGGCCAGTTCCACCGGCACCGTGCTGATCCAGTTCGGCACCGACAATGCCGACCACGCGCTGCAGCCCGGCGCCTATGCCAATGTCCGCTTCCCCTTGCCGGCGGGCGCCAATGGCATCCGCCTGCCCGCCACCGCGCTGATGTTCCGGGACGCCGGCATGCAGGTCGCCACGGTTGACGGCTCCAACCATGTCCGGCTCAAGACCGTCAAGATCCTGCGCGATATGGGCGCGAGCGTGGATGTAGGGGGCGGCATTTCGCCCGACGACAGGATCATCGACAATCCGGCCGACGCGCTGCAGGAAGGCGATGAGGTGCGGATCGCGAGCCGGTAGCGACGCGACAGTCTCTCGCGTATAAAGCGGCCATTGTGTCCCGGGTGAAACCATGCGCGTCTTGAAAGTCCTGGCTCTGGTCCTTGTGCCGCTGGCCGGTCTGACGGTCTGCGACCAAGCCCGGTCCGAGGCTGCCCCGGCGGCCGCCGGCGTTGCCGGCGCCGCCTATGACACCTCCGCCGCCGCCAATGCGCGCTTCCTGGCCGACTATGCGGCGCGACCCGATGTGAAGAAACTGCCCGACGGGCTGATGTACCGGGTGTTAAGGGCAGGCGATGGCCCCCAGGTGCAAAAGGACAGCGACATGGTCGAGGTCTATTACAAGGGCATGCTGATCAACGGCAGAGTCTTTGACAAGACCAGGCCCGAAGAGACCGCATCTTTGCAGGTCGGCGGCGTGATCCCTGGCTGGACCGAAGCGCTCAAGCTTATGAAAACCGGTGCGACCTGGGAATTGGTGATCCCGGCCGACCTTGCCTATGGCAGCGATGGCGCGGGCGACGTCGTTCCACCTGGCCAGACGCTGATCTTTCTGGTGTCGCTGGCCAAGGTCGAATACGCGCCATAGCCGGCAAATCCGTTCTTGCTTATAAGACAACTTCCAAATCGGGAGAGACGATGCGCTTTCTGAAAGTCCTTGTGCTGGCACCGCTGGTGGTTCTGGCCGCCTGTGATCAAAAGAAGTCCGATAACGCCGGCAGCACGGGTGTGACCGGCGCCGCCTATGACATGTCCGCCGATGCCAACAAGCGCTTTCTGGCCGACTATGCGGCGCGCCCTGATGTGAAGAAGCTGCCCGACGGGCTGATGTACCGGGTGCTGAAATCGGGGAACGGTCCGCAGGTCAAGAGCGATGGCGACATGGTGACCGTCACCTACAAGGGCTCGCTGATCACCGGCAAAGTCTTTGACCAGACCAAAGAGGGCGAGCCCGCCCAGTTTCCCGCCGGCGGCCTGATCCCGGGCTGGGTGGAAGCACTCAAGCTGATGAAGACCGGCGACACCTGGGAGTTGGTGATTCCGTCCGAGCTTGGCTATGGCAGCGATGGCGCGGGCGACGCCATTCCGCCGGACCAGACCTTGGTCTTCACCATGACCCTGGTGAAGGTCGATCCCGCGCCGTAACCGTATCCCCATAAGCACAGCCCGTCTCCCCCTTTGGCGCGAAGCGCCTCAAAGGGGGGAGATGGCCGGAGCAACGCGTCGGCGCCTTTGCCAAGCAAAGGCATCAAGCAAAGTTGCGGAGGTCAGAGAGGGTTAGAACTTATAATCTAAAGTCACGCCCGTCATGCGCGGGGGCAGCGGCACGCATTGCAGCACGCCCGCCGTATTCGCGATGCCGAAAGAGGAATTGGGCGCGGAGTTCAGCACACCGTTATATTCCGGCAGGCAGGCCTGTGTGTTGGCGACATTGGTCATGTAGACGCCGAAATTGAAATTCCGGTTCGCGATATTGAGGAAGTCCAGCCTGAGGTCGAGCATTCCATAGGCGCCCGTGCGCTGGCTGGGATCGAAGCTGCGCAAGTCGGCCAGATAGCGACTCTGCCAATAATAATGCGCCGTCATGGTGACATCATCCAGGCTCATACCGCCGATGTCATGCAGGCCGGTGGCATAGGTGACCGTCTCGTTGGTCTGCCAAGCCGGCAGTGGGAAGGGCGTACCCGAAAGATTGGTAGTGCCGGTGGGCAGCAGATAGCCTGGCGGCGGGGTATAGCTGAAATCGGTATAACGCGCGTCGATATAACTGCCCGAAGCATTCACCGTCAGGTTTGGCAGCGGCAGCAGCGTTACGTCCCATTCCCCACCGAAAATATGCGCGGTATGGGCGTTGAGGGTGACATTGTCGTTGGTGACATTCAGGCAGCTGTTGGCGTTATAGGCCGCCTGTGTGCAGGACCCGCCGCTTGTGGTGGTGGCGATGGTGACATTGGGCAACGTCACCAATGTCTGGATGTCGTGATAGTCCGAGAAATAGCCCGACAGGTTGGTGCGAATGGGCATGCCAAGAAGCTGCCAGTCCGATTTGATGCCCGCCTCATAGTCGGTGACGTTTTCGGGCTTGGCCACGGTGACCGCCGGGTTGATGGCGGTGGAGTTGATCGCCCCGGAGCGGTAGCCCGAGCGCGTCGTGGCATAGACCAGCGTGCCGTCCCACAGATCATGATCGATGGCGAGCGTCCAGGTCGGCTTGTGGAAGCTGGCATCGACATTGGTATTGCAGGAGGACAGCGGCTTCAGCCTGCCTGTGGGGTCGGTCAGGGCACAGGCGTGGGTCTGGCCTTGATAGGTGATGCCATTAAAGACGACCGGCGTGGAATCGAAGACCCCATTGGCGACTCCGTTGGTGGTCGCCTGCGTCGCCGGAAAGATGTCGTCCAGCGTGCCGATCAGGGCATGGCGCTCGTCATAGGTATAACGGATGCCCGCGGTGAGGCGGGTGTCGGAGGTGACCGACCAGGTCGCTTGCCCATAGGCCGCATAGCTGGAATTGCGCTGGCTGTCGGCGCTGCCATCCTGCAACGTGATCTGCTTGCCCGACACGGGCTGCGGCGTCACCGCGCTGGGCAGGTAGAGGTAGAATAGGCCGCCATCATGCGGGCTGTTCTCCATGAAATAGAACAAGCCCGCGGTCCATTGCACGCTGTTGGAAAAGGCCTTGCCATTGACCGTCAGTTCCGACTGCACCGACTTGTAGTCGGGCACGATATATTCATAGTCGGCGGTATCGTAGGGCAGACCGCGGCCGATGGAGGTGCCGCGATTGTCCCACCAGCGATAGGCAGACAGCCATTTCACGTCGATATCGTTGTCGAAATGCTTGTCGATGGTGGCGCTGACCGTCTGATAATGGCCGATATCGGCATTGCTCACCGTCTGTTCGGTGGTCCAGAAGCCGGCCTTCTGCTCGCGCGCCACCGAATTGAGCAGCGCATTATAGGCGGCCGGATCGGTGTTGAGCGCGGTGCCGGTGAGATAATTGGCGTAATAGGGCGCGATCTTGTGCCCCAGAAGGTCTGTGAAGCCGGTGCAGGTGCCGGGAATATTGCAGATGGCAGGCTTGCCATTGCGGGTACCGCTGCCCGGAAAGTAGCCCAGATCGTGATAGGTCGAGCCGGTATCATGCTCGGCTGTAAGGTCGGCGCGCAGCAGAATGTCGAAGCTGCTATCGGGCTGCCATTTGAGCGAGAAGTTGCCCGCGATCTTGTTGGACCCAAGCCCAGGCTGGCTGTTGCGATAGCCGGTGGCGGGATCGGTATAAAGATTGGTGATATAGCCGCGCTGATCGCTGATCTGGGCGGCGGCACGGAAGAACAGCGTATCGGCGAGCGGGATGTTGACCGCCCCCTGCACCTGGGCGCGGCCATAGTCGCCCAAGGTGGACCGCACATAGCCGCCGAAGTCTGGGCCCGGCTCGCGGGTGGTGTAAAGAACCGCGCCGCCGGTGGAGTTGCGACCAACCAGCGTGCCTTGCGGGCCCTTCAGTACCTGCACGCTGTCGATGTCGAACAGCCCTCCCGTCAGGCCCACCGGCCGGGCCAGATAAACGCCATCCATATAAACCGGTGCGGAGGGATCAAAGGACATGACCGCCTGGCCGGAACTGGAATCGAAGTCGCGCTGACCGCGGATCGTCACATCCAGCGTATCCTGCCGGAAGGTGGTGGGCGCGATATAGACCGACGGCGTGTCGTAGGTCAGATCCTGCAGGGTCCTGATGTTCAACTTGTCCAGATCGGCCTGGTTGAAGGCCGTAATGGAGATCGGCACTGCTTGCTGGTCTTCCTCGCGCTTGCGGGCGGTGACCACGACCTTTTCGATGCTGCCGGTCTGGGTCTTATTGGCGCTTTCGCCCGTATCGGAAGACGCATCGGTCTGGGCGAAAGCGGGCGCGGCCGTGATCAGGCCGGATGTGGTCAAAAGGGCCAGAAGCAGATGACGATTGGACATGGGTTCCCCGAACGCTCATCGCCGGCCCCGAGCGCTTTTGGATCGCCTTTTGCCGCGCGAAATCGCACCTGCTCTATCGGAAATGACAGGCCCCATAAAGCCAATGTGAAGCCCCCGCGCCAAATCGGGAAAAATTCCTTATAAGGGCCCGCCGGCACGCATTGGGCCATTCCCGCCCAGGCGCCAACAACAATATTCATGAGGGCAAGGATGACGAAAATCGCAATGATCACGGGCGCCGGCAGTGGCGTGGGCCGGGCGGTGGCCAAGGCTTTGGGGAAGCGGGGCTGGCAGCTGGCGCTGGTGGGCCGCAAGCAAGACACCCTGGCCGAGACCGCCAGGCAGATCTCCGGCGACCATCTGATCGCGCCGGCCGATATCGGCGACCCTGCCCAGGTGAAGGCGGTCTTTGCGAAGATCAAGGACAGGTTCGGCCGCATCGACATGCTGTTCAACAATGCCGGCATGGGCACGCCCGCCATTCCGATCGAAGAGCTGAGTTTTGAACAATGGCAGGCGATCGTGGGCGTGAACCTGACCGGCGCCTTTCTCTGCACCCAGGAAGCGGTGCGGCTGATGAAGGCGCAAAGCCCCCGCGGCGGGCGCATCATCAACAACGGCTCGATCAGCGCCGACCGGCCGCGCCCCCATTCCGCGCCCTATACCGCGACCAAACACGCCATCACCGGCCTGACCAAATCCACCATCCTGGACGGGCGGCCCTTCGACATCACCGCGGGCCAGATCGATATCGGCAATGCCGCCACCGAGATGACCGAGCGTATGACCCAAGGCGTGCTGCAGCCGGACGGCAAGCTGGCGGTCGAGCCACGCATGGATGTCGATCATGTCGGCGAGCAGGTGGCGTTCATGGCCGAGCTGCCGCTGGAATCCAATGTCGCCTTCGTCACCATCATGGCGACCAAGATGCCGCTGTTCGGGCGCGGCTAAGGGCATGGCCGCCCGCCGCATCGCGAGCGCGATCCTGCTTCTGGGATATGCCGCGATGCTGGCGATGAATGCGCCGGGCCAGCTGTCCTACGATTCCGTTTCGCAGCTGGCCGACGGCCGCGCTGGTTTTTACAACAGCTGGCACCCGCCGGTGATGGCCTGGCTGCTGGGCGCGTTCGACAGCCTGGTGCCAGGCACCCTGCTGTTCCTGATCTTCCAGAGCCTGCTGCTGCTGGGCGCGCTGCTGACGCTGTTGTGGCAGAGGCCGCGCGGCTGGCCCAGCCTGGTGCTGGCGGCCGCCATCGTCCTGACGCCGCAATGGCTGCTGTATCAGGGTGAAATATGGAAGGATATCCTGTTCAGCGATGCGGCGATCGCCGGTTTTGCCGCCCTCGCCGTTTATGCAAGGACACAGGGACGCGCCGCCCTGGCTCTGGCCGTGCTGCTGTTGGTTCTGGCCGCCAGCACCCGCCAGAACGGTGTGGCGCTGTTGCCGGTGGCGGCCATCACCCTGGGCCTGATCGCGCGCCGGCAGGGCAAAACCGCGTGGCGCCCCGCCATTCTGTCGCTGCTGGCCATGCTGGCGCTGACCGCGGCGCTGCATTTCGCGCTGGCGCCGCGCACCGATGGCGGCGAAGGCGCCAGCGCCGAGCTGCGGCTGGGCCGCAGCTATGACCTGGCCGGAGCGCTGGCACGCAAGCCCGACCTGGTTTTGCCGCTGGAGGCCGACCCCGCTTTAGACCATGTGCTGCGCACCCGGGCCCGCGCGCTCTACACCCCCCTGCGCAACGATCCCATGGCGGCAGACCCAGCTGTCAGCCTGGCGCTGGCCAACGCCCCGGATGGCGTTATCGCGGCCGCCTGGCGCAGCTTGCTGCTGCACCATCCCCTGCTTTATCTGCAAACGCGCTGGGCGGATTTTCTGGCTGTGCTCACGGCCCCCGACCCCTTGGTCTGTCATTTGGCCCCGGTCGGTGTCAGTGGCCCGCCCCAGCTGCTGGGGCGGCTGGGCCTGAAAGGCGGCGTCCGGCCCCAGGACCAGGCCCTGGCGCATTATACCATGACCTTTGGCGGCACGCCGGTCCTGTCCCATCCGGTCTGGGCGGCGTTGGCCATCCTGCTGCTGGTTCTTCTGATCCGGCGGGACGAGCCCGGCGACCTGGCCATGGCCGGACTGCTGGCGGGCACGCTGCTCTTCACCCTAACATTTGCGATCATCTCAATCGCCTGCGACTACCGCTATCTGGTGTTTCTGGATTTGTCCGTCATGGCGGCGGCGCTTTATTTCGTCAAAAAAGCTTGATGATTTTTTCTTCCCAGCACGGAGCGTTTTGTCACCGCGATCATTTTTACTTCCCAAGCTGGAAGAAGAAAAATGCGCGCCTGCTTTCTCGGACAAAATATCTGCACACTCGGCTACGGCGTGGCGACCCTGCAGGGGCCGCCGCTGGTGATGGACCAGCCCGCGCGTCTGCCGTCCGGAGCGGAAAAGGCCGTTAGCCCCCGGCCTGGCATGGACATTCCGGAAGCGCCAATTGAGCCACGCTCTGTAGCAAATCCGCCACGGATGGACGTCTGATCCGGCCGTCCCGACCCTCCGTATAGTCTCATGAATAAAGGGATTTGGACGCCGTTAAACCGGATTCATCGGTCAGTCCGCCGCAGACCCTTGGGGGCCCCCTTGTGCGGCGCGGCACGAATACCGATATTGCACGTTAGAGACTCGCCGGTAACGTTATTTTATTTGGATTTCTGTATTTGGTAGGGGCATGAAAAACTCCGTTCCCGCAATTTCGGCGCTGGCGTTGAGCCTGGTGCTTGGGGCATGCAGCACGCCCAGCCAGGAGTCGCTCGCGCAGAACGATCCTTGGGAAAAGACCAATCGCGACATTTTCGATTTCGACGTCAAGCTGGATCATGCCGTCGCGCGTCCTATCGCCAAGGGTTATCGCGCCGCAGTGCCCGAGCCGGTGCGTGATGGCATCCACAACGCCGTCACCAACCTGAATTCGCCGGTGATCCTGGCCAATGACGTGCTGCAGGGCGACGGCGACAAGGCTGCCAATACCTTCGGCCGCATTGTGATCAATTCCACCATCGGTATCGGCGGCCTGATCGACGTGGCCAGCAAGCTGGGCATCCCCTATCACGACAATGATTTCGGCATAACCCTGGGCCAGGACGGCATTGCCGAAGGCTCCTACCTGGTTCTGCCCTTTGCCGGCCCCATGCCGCCGCGCGATCTTCTGGGCACTGGCGTCGATGCTGCCTTCGATCCGCTGACCTGGACCAAGTTCCATGGCCGGGACACTTGGATGGTGGTGCGTTTCGGCATCGGCACTCTGGACGCCGAAGCTTCCCGCATCGACGCGGTGGAAACCATCGAGCGTTCATCGATCGACTTCTACGCGACCACCCGCAATCTCTATCGTCAGAGCCGAAACGCCAAGATCAACGAAGGCAAGAGCGGCGCGTCCGGCGTACCGGACAATCTGCCCAATCTGTAAGGCCCGACCGGCGTAGCGGGCCCAATCGGAATGACGAGCGCGCCGCACCTAAGCGAGGCGCAATCCAGCAATAGAAATTATTCCGCCGGCGATGGGCTGGCAGACGGCGCGTGATCCTCCGGCTTGTCTCCCATAATCCCGTGATACCATCTGTTCCAGAAGCCGGCCGTCCAGCTGCCGAAGCGGTCCATGTAAAGGAACATGACCGGCGTAGTGTAGAGCGTCAGGACCTGGCTGAGCAGAAGCCCGCCCACGATGGAGATGCCCAGCGGCTGGCGCAGCTCCGACCCTTCGCCCAGGCCGATCGCCAGTGGCAACGCGCCCAGGATGGCGCCGGTGGTGGTCATCATGATGGGGCGGAAGCGCAACAGGCACGCCTTGTAGATCGCGTCTCGCGGCGACAGCCCCTCGCGCCGCTGCAAGTCGATGGCGAAGTCGATCATGATGATGGCGTTCTTCTTGACGATGCCGATCAGCAGGATAACGCCGATCATGGCGATCAGGTCGAATTCGGCATGGAACATCAGCAGCGCCAGCACCGCCCCCACGCCCGCCGACGGCAGGGTGGACAGGATGGTGATGGGGTGGATCAGGCTTTCATACAGAACGCCTAGGGTGATGTAGATGGTCAGGATCGCCGCCAGCAGCAGGAAAGGCATGTTGGACAGCGATTTCTGAAACAGCTGGGCGGTGCCGGCGGTCTCGCCGTGAATGCTGATCGGCACGTTGATGCGGGTCATGGTGCGCTGGATGGCGTTCAAGGCCTGGCCCATCGAGACACCGGGCGGCAGATTGAACGAGAAGGTAGTGGCCACGAACACGCCCTGGTGATTGACCTGAAGCGGCGTCGTGCCGGGGCCGTAAGTGGCGAAAGCCGACAGGGGCACCATTTTTTCCACCGATGTGGAGATGCTGGAACCGGTGGAGGAGCCGCCGCGCGCGCCGATAGCGACGGAATTGAGCTGCTGGTTGCGCAGCGCGTTGGCATTGGCGTCCGCAGCGCTTGCGGCCGCGGCCGCGCCGCCGCCTGACGAACCGCCCTGCAACGTGGAGGTCGCGCCGCTGGTGGAGGAAATGCTGGCGGTGCCCCCGAGCGCGGGCGCGCTGCTCGCGGCGCTGGAGGCGCCATTGCCCACCACAAAGGCGCCGGCCGCGGCCGCGGTCCCCTGGGTACCGGTGACATTGGCGCCCGAGGTCGAAATAAAGAGATCGCGCAGCGTATCGGGGCTCTGCCAGAAGCGCGGCGCCACCTCCATCACCACATGAGACTGGTTCTTGTCCTTGTAGATGGTCGAGACCTGGCGCTGGCCGAAGGCGTCATACAGCGCATTGTCGATCTGGGCGGCATTGAGGCCCAGCCGCGCCGCCGAGGCCCGGTCGATATTGAGATCCACTTCCAGACCCTTGTCCTGCTGGTCGGAATTGGCGTCCTGCAGTTCCGGCACATTCTGCAGCGCATCGGTGATCTTGGGGACCCAGGTGTTCAGGTCCTCCAGCTCGTCGCCCAGCACGGTATATTGATAATCGCCATTGCCCTGGCGCCCGCCCGCACGGATGCCGCCGCCCGACTGCAGGAAAAGCCGCGCGCCCGCCACCTTGAGCAGCTTGGGCCGCATCCGGTCGATCACCTGCGGCGTGGAAATGCCGCGCTCGCGCAACGGCTTCAGGGTGACGAAAACCTGGCCGGAATTGGTGGCCTGGCCGCCGGCAAAGCCGCCCACCGTCGCCACCGCGGGATCTGACTTTATAATGTCGATGAACTGCTGGAATTTCTTCTGCATCGACTGGAACGAGATGCTCTGGTCGCCGCGGATGCCCCCAAAGATCATGCCGTTGTCGGTGTCGGGGAAGAAGCCCTTGGGCACGATCGCCAGCAGATAGAAATTCAGCACCACCGCGATCAGCAGCAGCACCATGATGCTCTTGGGATTGCCCAGCGACCAGGCCAGCGTGCGCTGATAGAAGCCCTGCATGGCCTCCAGAACCCGGCGCGAGAAACGCATCAGCGCGTTCTGGTCCTCCTTCACCGCGAAATCCAGATAGGCGCACATCATCGGCGTCACCGTCAGCGACACGATCAGCGATGTGACGATGGCGGTGGTGACGGTGATGGCGAACTCATGGAAGATCCGCCCCACCAGGCCGCCCAGAAGCAGAACCGGAAAGAATACCGCCACCAGCGAGATCGACATGGAGATGACGGTGAAGCTGACTTCGCTGGAACCCTTCAGCGCCGCGGTCAGCCTATCCTCGCCATTTTCCAGGTGACGGGTGACGTTCTCCAGCACCACGATGGTGTTGTCGACGACAAAGCCGGTGGAGACGATCAGCGCCATCAGCGAGAAATTGTCCAGGCTGAAGCCCAGCAGATACATCACCCCGAAAGTGCCCAGCAGCGACAGCGGCACGCAGACCGTGGGCACCATGGTCGCCTTGAAATTGCGCAGGAACAGGAACACCACCACGATCACCAAAATGGTGGAGAGGATCAGCGTCATTTCCACGTCATGCACGGCGTTGCGGATCGAGGTCGTGGTATCGAAGAGAACGCCCAGATCGATGCTCACCGGCAGCGCGCTCTTCAGCGCCGGCAGCTGGGCGCGGATATTGTCCACCACCTGGATGACATTGGCGCCGGGCTGCTTGGTGACATTGACCAGGATGGCCGGCTTGCCGTTGAAGGTGCCCAGGTTTCGCACATTCTCGACCCCATCGATGACCTGGGCCACGTCCTGGAGCCTGACCGCCGCATTGTTGCGATAGGCGATGATCAGGGTCTTGTAGTCATTGGCGAGGGTTGCGGTATCGTTGGCGAAGACCTCGAAGCTCTGGCCCTGCTGCTGGATGTCGCCCTTGGGGCTGTTGGCGTTGGCGTTGCTGACCGCCGCGCGCACGTCTTCCAGCCCGATTCCATACTGGAACAGGGCGCGGGGATTGAGCTCGATGCGGATCGCCGGCAGCGAAGCGCCGTTGAGCTCCACATCGCCGACGCCGGCGATCTGCGACAGCTTCTGCTGGAGGATATCGGAAGCCTGGTCGTAGATCTGGCCGGTCGAGAGGCTCTTCGACGTCAGCGCCAGGATGATGACCGGCTGGTCCGCCGGATTGAACTTGCGGTAGGTGGGATTGCTTCGCAGCGACGCCGGCAGGTCCTGGCGCGCGGCATTGATCGCGGCCTGCACATCGCGCGCCGCCCCGTCGATATCGCGGTCGATATCGAACTGCAGGACGATCGAAGTGCTGTTGACGTTGCTGCGCGAAGTCATCTCGGTGACCCCGGCGATGGCGCCCAGATGCCGCTCCAGCGGCGTCGCCACGGTGGCCGCCATGTTTTCGGGGCTGGCGCCGGGCACGGTGGCGCTTACCTGGATGGTGGGAATGTCGATGTTAGGATAAGGCGAAACCGGCAACAGGAAATAGGCGACAAACCCGGCCAGTCCCAGCCCCAGCGCCAGGAGGGTTGTGGCGATGCGGCGCTGGATGAAGACTTGAACCAGATTCATTCCGCGGGTTCCGGTCCAAGGTCGGATTCCGGGCCGGCATGGCCCATGCGACGGCGCGCGCGCCATTCGCGCAGGTCACGGCCGGCCTTGTCGAAATAGATATAGATCACGGGCGTGGTGAAAAGGGTCAGAAGCTGGCTGACCAGAAGGCCGCCCACGATGGAGATGCCCAGCGGGTGGCGCAGCTCGGAGCCCATGCCCGAGCCCAGCATCAGCGGCAGGGCGCCGAACAAGGCCGCGACCGTGGTCATCAGGATGGGACGGAAGCGCAGCAGGGCGGCCTGGTGGATCGCCTCTTCCGGGGTCTTGCCCTCGTTGCGCTCGGCCTCCAGCGCAAAGTCGATCATCATGATCGCGTTCTTCTTGACGATGCCGATCAGAAGAATGATGCCGATGATGGAGACGATATTGAGGTCATGGCCGGTGACGATCAGCGCCAAGAGCGCGCCCACGCCCGCCGACGGCAGGGTGGACAAAATGGTCACTGGATGGATGAAGCTCTCATAGAGTACGCCAAGCACGATATAGACCACGATGATGGCGGCCAGGATCAGCAGCACTTCGTTGGACAAGGCCGACTGGAAGGCCAGTGCGGAGCCCTCGAACTGGGTGCTGATGCCGGGCGGCGTGCCGGCATCGATTTCGGCCTGCTGGATGGCGTTCACCGCCGCGCCCAGCGAATAGCCGGGCGAGACGTCAAAGGAGAAGGTGGCCGAGGGGAACTGGGACAGGTGGTCCACCTCCAGCGGTGTCGGCCGCTGTTCGACATGAGCGATCGCCGACAGCTGCACCTGGCCGCCGCCGGCGGTGGGCAGGTAGATATTGTTCATGGACTGCACCGAACTCTGCAGGTTCGGATCGGCTTCCAGCACCACGCGATACTGGTTGGACTGGGTGAAGATGGTGGAGATCTGGCGCTGGCCGAAACTGTCGTAAAGCGCATTGTCGATCGTGGCCGCCGTCACGCCAAAGCGCGCCGCGGTGTCGCGGTCCACCACCAGATAGGCCGACAGGCCCTTGTCGAGATAGGAGGTGGAGACGTTGCGGATCGCCGGCACCTTATTCAGCGAGGCCAGCAGCTTGGGCACGAACTGGTTCAGGGAGGCCGAGGTCGCGGCCTGCAGCACAAACTGATACTGGGCGCGGGAGACCACGGAATCGATGGTCAAATCCTGCACCGGCTGGAGATAGAAGGTGATGCCCGGTACCGCATGGGCGTACTGGGTCAGGCGGTCCATCACGGTCGAGACGCTGTCGCGGTCCGATTTGGGCTTCAGATTGATCAGGAAGCGGCCGCTGTTCAGCGTGGTGTTGGTGCCGTCCACGCCGATGAAGGAGGACAGGCTGGCCACATCGGGGTCCTGCAGGATCTTGGCCGCCAGCTGCTGCTGGCGCTGGCCCATGGCGCCGAAGGAAGCGGTCGGCCCGGCCTCGGTAATGGCCTGGATGAAGCCGGTGTCCTGCAAGGGGAAGAAGCCCTTGGGAATGGCGACATACATCAATACGGTCAGCACCAGGGTGCCCACCGCCACCAGCAGGGTGAAACGCTGGTGCTTCAGCACCCAGACCAGCAGCCGGTCATATTCGGCGACCAGCCGGCCATAGGTGCTTTCGATGACGCGCTGGACCCGGCTTTCGCGCTTCTGTTCCTCGGCATGGCTGCGCAGCAGCTTGGCGCACAGCATCGGCACCAGGGTCAGCGACACCACCGCCGAGATCAGGATGGTGACCGCCAGGGTCACGGCGAATTCGCGGAACAGCCGGCCCACCACTTCCTGCATGAACAGCAGCGGGATCAGCACCGCGATCAGCGAAACGGTCAGCGACACGATGGTGAAGCCGATTTCGCCGGCGCCCTTCATGGCGGCGTTGTAGGGCGTCTCGCCCTGCTCGATGTAGCGGGAGATGTTCTCGATCATCACAATGGCGTCGTCCACCACAAAGCCGGACGAAATGGTCAACGCCATCAGTGACAGGTTGTTGAGCGAAAAGCCCAGCAGATACATGGCCGCGAAGGTGCCAACGATGGAGAGCGGCACAGACAGGCTGGGAATGAAGGTGGCCGGCAGGCTGCCCAGGAAGCAGTAGATCACCAGGACCACCAGCACGACGGCCAGGATCAGCTCGAACTCCACGTCCGAGACCGAGGCGCGGATGGTGTCGGTGCGGTCGGTCAGTGTCTTTACATCCACCGAGGCCGGCAGGCCCGCCTGGATCTGGGGCAGAAGCTCCTTGATCGAATCCACCACCTGGATGACGTTGGCATTGGGCTGACGCTGGACATTGATCAGCACCGCGGGCGTCTTGTTGGCCCAGCTGGAGAGCTTGTTGTTTTCCGCGCCCTGCACCACCGTGGCGACATCGCGCAGGAAGACCGGGGCGTTATTCTTGTAGGCGACGATGATGTTCTTGTAGGCGTCCGCGCTCTGCAGCTGGTCGTTGGCGTTGATCGTGTATTGCTGGGACGGCCCGTCAAAGCTGCCCTTGGGCGCATTGGAATTGTTGTTGGCGATGGTGGTGCGCAGGTCGTCAATGTTCAGCCCCAGCGCCGCCAGCTTCTGCAGATTGGCCTGGACCCGCACAGCCGGGCGCTGGGCGCCGGGAATGCTGACCAGACCCACGCCAGGCAGCTGGGAGATCTTCTGGGCGATACGATTGTTGGCCAGATCCTCGACCGTTGTGATGGGCAGTGAGGTCGAGCTGACCGCGAGGGTAAGCACCGGCGCGTCGGCGGGATTGACCTTGGCATAGATCGGGGGCGCCGGCAGCAGGGAGTTGGGCAACAGGCTGTTGGCCGCGTTGATCGCCGCCTGCACTTCCTGTTCGGCGATATCCAGCGAGAGGCTGAGATCAAACTGCAGAGTGATGACGGAGGAGCCGGCCGAGGAGATGGACGACATCTCTTTGAGGCCCGGCATCTGGCCAAATTGCTTCTCCAAGGGCGCGGTGACCGAAGTGGTCATCACATCGGGACTGGCGCCAGGCAGGAAGGTCTGCACCTGGATGGTGGGATAATCCACTTCCGGCAGCGCCGACAAAGGCAGGAATTTGTAGCCCGACAGACCCACCAGAAGGATTGCGATCATCAGCAGCGAGGTCGCAACCGGCCGCTGGATGAAAGGCGCGGAGATATTGGCGCCGGATTCAGGCGAAGGAGAAACGCCGTCAGCCGGCGTGGATGAAGGACCGGTCACTGGCCACCGCCACCACCACCGCCGCCCCGGCGGCCGCCGCCACCCTGGCGCATCTTCGAAAAGACGGTGCTGCAGCCCGCGCTCAGGCTGTCGCGGTTCTGGAACAGGCACATGCGTGTTTCACGCCCGGGCTGCGCACTGGGGCAAAGCTTCTTGACGTCGTCGCTGCACGCCTTGGCAAGCTGCGCCTGCATCTGGGCGCGGCGGGCGGCGCGGGCGGCGTCATCAGCGCCAGCGCCCGAAGGCGCGGCGATCTTGCCGGTCTGGTTGGGGATCTCGACATCGGCGCCGTCACGCAGGCGGTCGGCGCCGTCGACCACCACGGTGTCGCCCGGCTTCACGCCCGACAGGATCTGGATATTGTTGCCGTCCTGAACGCCGGTCTTGACGTCGCGCTGGGTGACGGTCTTTTCCGGCGTCACCACAAAGACATAGCTGCCATCGGCGCCGCGCTGGATCGCCGCCACCGGTATTACAGTCTGGTTGTGCAGGGTGTCGACCAGAAGACGGATGTTCACGAACTGGAACGGGAACAGCGCATTGTCCTTGTTGTCGAACAGGGCCCGCAGCTTCACCGAGCCGGTGGTGGGATCGACCTGGGAATCCACGGCCGAAAGCGTGCCGCTGGCGATCTTGTTGATCTGGGCGCGGTCATAGGCGTCGGCCGGCAAGGTGGCGCCGCCGTTCAGCCGCGCCATCACCTGATTGATATTGTCCTCGGGAATGGTGAACAGCACCGACATGGGCTGAAGCTCGGTCACCACCACGATGCCGCTGCTCTGGCCGGCGGTGACGACATTGCCGATATCCACCAGATGGATGCCGGCGCGTCCGTCCACCGGTGAAACGATATTGGTGTAGCCCAGATTGATGCGGTTGGTTTCCACCGTGGCCTGGTCGGCGACCACGATGCCTTCGTCGGATTTCACCAGGGCGGCCTGGGTCGCCACCGTCTGGTCGGAAATCGCATTCTGCTTGGCCAGCGCGGTATAGCGCGCCATGTCGATCCTGGCGTTGGCCAGGTTGGCCATGTCGCGCGCCAGTGCGCCCCGCGATTGATCCAGCGCGGCCTGATAGGGACGCGGATCGATCTGGGCCAGCGTGTCGCCGGCCTTCACCATCTGGCCTTCGGTGAAGTTCAGCTTCACCAGCATGCCGCCCACCTGGGGCCGCACGGTCGCGGTGGCCAACGGCGTCACCGTGCCCAGCGCATTGAGCGTCACATTGATATCGCCACTGATGGCCCTGGCCACGCCCACCGGCTGGGCACCCTGATTGATCAGGCCGCGGCGGCTGGTGCTTTTGCCGGGATAGATCGCCCAGATCAGCAGCGCGAGCAACGCCAGGCCGACCGCGAACCAGACCACGCGCGACAGCCGCGGATGACGGCCGCTCCAGCTCTTGAATCCACCCCAGGCTCCGCTCGCGGGGCCCTCGGCGGCCGGCGCCCCTGTATCAGCGCGCCGAAAGTCAGTGGAGGAACGGTCGATATTCATCGGTCTTTCCATGTCACAAAGGGCCAAAAAGCCCCAGGAAACTCAATATATCAAATGGCTTAGCATCGCGAAACGGAACGCGGCGTGAACCTTATACCCCGCAATGGGCGACGGCTGATATAGCCGTCGTGCGCGGAAGAAATTTGTCGGAAGTGTGCCAGCAACTGGCGCAGACCCGGCTGGCAAGGTATGTCGGCGTCCGGTCCGCAAATCGGTCCGATAAAAAGAACAGGCAAAGGCGTGTTTCTCGGCATTTTCCATTGGTTCGTCCACGACGCCCGCACTGTTGTGGTCGATACGACCCAGGCGCATCCCTATTGGTGCTTTCCCATCGCCTTTGTGATCGCTCTTTCCGAAAGTTTTGTCGGGATATCCTTTATTGTGCCCGGCACGATCCTGCTGATCACCCTGGGCGGTGTGGTGGGCGCCAGCCATATCGGCCTGTTCCCCGCCTGGCTGGGCGCGGTGCTGGGTTCGATCCTGGGCGACTGGATCTCCTGGTGGATCGGCTTTCACTATCATCACAAGATCGTGCATTTCCGGCTATTCCGGCGCTTCGAGGAGCAGATCGAGAAAGCGCTGCATCTGTTTCACAACTGGGGGACCTGGGCGATTTTCATTGGCCGCTTCATGGGGCCTTTCCGCGCCACCGTGCCGCTGGTGGCGGGCATGTCCGAACTGGAATTCTGGCCTTTCATGGTTGCCAACGCCGCTTCCGCCGTGATCTGGGCCTATGTGCTCCTGGCGCCGGGAGCGGCCATATTACGCCGCATATTCCCGTAAACCACTGATTTTAAAGTTATTTTTCGGTAAGGTCGCGGCAGGCGCCACGCTCTGGCCCGTGTTCCGCCTCCCGCGGCATATGCCTAGCCCAAAATGGGACCGGCCTAGGTTAATTGGCCGCTTCTGTCCCGGCCGGATGCAGCCGAAAGGCTCCATTTCGTACCAAAACGGGCGAAAGCCGCCGCCTTTTCCTGGCCCGGCTCCTGCAACGGCCCCCTCACGGAGGCAAAGCCGTGAGCAGGCAAGACACATCCCAGGCCGTGATGAAGGCGGATTTCTCCGCCCCGGACAGTTTTGACCTGGCCGCTCCCGCGGCGGCCGGCGCCAAGCGCGTACTGGATGTCACCATCGCCCTGGCGCTGGTGCTGTTCCTGGCGCCGCTCCTGGTCGTGGTGTCGCTGGCTGTCGCGATCGATTCCCCCGGGCCGCTGCTGTTTCGCCAGCGCCGCACCGGGCTGAACGGCCGGATCTTCGGCATTCTGAAATTCCGCTCCATGCATGTGATGGAGGACGGCGCCGACGTCGTGCAGCCAAGCGAAGACGACACCCGCATCACCCGGACGGGGCGCATTCTGCGCAAGCTCTCGCTGGACGAGCTGCCCCAGCTTTTCAACGTCATCGCCGGCGACATGTCGCTGGTCGGTCCCCGCCCACATGCGGTGGCGCATGACGAGTATTATGGCGCCGCGATCTCCAACTATGCCGTTCGTCAAAGGGTCAAGCCGGGCATCACCGGCTGGGCGCAGGTGAACGGCGCGCGCGGCGCCACACCCACCCTGGACATCATGCAGCGGCGCGTCGATCTGGACGCCTGGTATGTCGCCCATGCCGGCCTGGCGCTGGATCTGAAGATCCTGGCCCTGACGCCGCTGGAAGTCTTCTTCAGCAGGACCGCGCTATGAGCCGCGCGGTTCTTCCCGCCGAAGCCCGGCAACGACTTTCCGCGCCGCAGGCCCGCAAAGCCGCCAATGATTCCTATAGCCAGGTGACGGTCGGCGGCCTGACCACCGCCTGTCTGTCGCGTGACGGGCTGGCGCGCATGATGCTGCAGGATTGTCTGGAGGCGCGCGCCAATCCCGCTTCCCATCCCAAGCTGGTTTTCGCCTCCAACGGGCATGCCATCGCACTGGCCGCGCAGGACGAAAACTTCCGCCTCACCTTCCAGCAGGCCGACATCATCCATGCCGATGGCCAGGCCGCGGTGTTCGCCTCGCGCATGACCGCCACGCCGATCCCCGAGCGCAGCGCCACCACCGATTTCATCCATGACGCCGCCAAACTCGCGGCCCGCCACGGCCTGCGCTTTTTCCTGCTGGGCGCGACCGAGGAAGCCAATGCCGAAGCCGCGCGCGTCCTGCAGGAGACCTATCCCGGGCTTCAGATCGTGGGCCGCCGCCACGGCTATTTCAGCCGCGACGAGGAAGAAGAACTGTGCGACGAGATCAATCTGACCCTGCCGGACGTGATCTGGGTCGGCCTGTCGGTGCCGTTGGAATATGAATTCGCCGTCCGCAACAAGCCCCGGCTCAACGCCGGCTGGCTGGTGACCTGCGGCGGCTGTTACAACTTCATCACCGGGGCCTATGCCCGCGCCCCCAATTGGATGCAAGCCGCTGGTCTGGAATGGCTTTTCCGGGTGGTCAAGGAGCCCAAAAGGCTGTTCTGGCGCTATGCCGTGACCAATCCGCTTGCGATTTTTTTACTTCTGACGCGCACAAGTTCGATTTCAGCGGCGCAATAGGACCTCCCCGTCCATGACGATCTCGGACATCGCGCAAGGCCGGTTTTCCGGATGGCGCGTGCCCGGCGGGCTGCCGGGCACGGCATTGCGCTATGGCGCCTCGGCCGCGGGACCGGTTGCGGTTTCTGGCGCGCACTTCCTGGCCTCGCTGCTCTTCCTGCGCAACCTGCCGGCGGACCAGTTCGGCCTGTTCTCATTTGTCATGGTGGTGGTGTCGTTCGGCATGAGCCTGAACGCAGCACTGATCACCGTGCCGCTGACCCGCCACATCGTCACCGGCGCCGACGGCACAAGACCGGCCTGCCTCCAGATGAACTGGCTGGTCTGCGTCGCCTTTGCCGCCCTGCTCTTCATCGCTTTGTGGTTCGGGCATGCGTCCCCGCAGAATGCCGCGCTGCTCGCCCTGTTCGCCGGCGTCTTCACCTTCCGCTGGTTCGCGCGTTGCACCGCCTATATCGACGGCCGCATGACCGCCGCCATCCAGTCCGATGTCGCCTACAGCCTGCTTCTGGTCGGCGGTCAGGGCGGCATGGCGCTGATGCATCAAGTCACATTCGTTCATGGCAGCGCGATGCTTCTTCTGGCGGCGCTGGTCGCGCTGGCGCCATTCGGGCCCGCATTCTTTCGCATCCAGTTTGCGGCCATGGCGGGAGATCCGCGCCGCTACTGGCCGATCTTCCGCGATCTCTCCCGCTGGTCGCTGATCGGGGTGGCGCTGACCGAGGTGACCGTCAACGCCCATGCCTATCTGGTGACCTTCATCTCCGGCGCCAGTTCTTTCGCCCTGCTGGCGCTGGGCATGCTGTTGATGCGGCCGGCCTCGCTGATGCAATCGGCCCTGCCCGATCTGGAGCGCCCCGCCATGTCGCGCGCCATCGCCGCGGGCGACATGGCCGCGCTGTCGCGCATCCAGCGCCATTTCACCTGGGGGCTGGGCGCCACCTGGCTGGTCAATGTTCTGCTTTGCGCCGCGGTGCTGGCTTTCTTCCCGCTGCTGGTGCTGAAGAAAGGCTACGGCCTGCAGGACGTCATTGTCGTGGCGATCCTGTCGTCGATCATCATGGCGGTGCGCGCCTGGCGTACGCCGCTGGCCGTGCTGCTGCAGGCCGCCGGCCAGTTCAAGGAACTGGCCGGCATCGGCACCCTTTCGGGCGCGCTGTCGGTTTTCGCCACCCTGTTGCTGCTGCTGACGATTGGTCCCATCGCATCCCTGGGCGGCATTCTCCTGGGCGAACTGGTGATTCTAACCCGCGTGATCCAGATGGCGCGCGACTGGAAACAGGCCCATGGCTGAATCCGTCGTCATCTGCATCCCCACCTTCAAACGTCCGAAGATGCTGAAGCGCCTGCTGGACGCCATCGCATTACTGAAGACGCAAGCCGAAATCTCCGTGCTGGTGGCCGACAATGACGCCGAAAACCATGCCGGTTTCGATCTCTGCCATACGCTGACCAGTTATCCCTGGCCGCTGACCGCGGTGATCGCGCAAAAGCGTGGCATCGCCCAGGTGCGCAATACTCTGATCGCGCATGCGCTGAAAACCGGCGCCCAATTCATCGCCATGATCGATGACGATGAATGGCCGCAGAGCCAATGGATCGATCAGTTCCTGAGCGCAGCCCGCGCCACCAACGCCGATGTACTGCAAGGCTCGATCCTGTTCGGTTACGGCGAAGCCGCCGACGGTCATGGCGATATCCGCCGTCCCACCGGCCCCATCGCCATGCTGCAGGGCGCGGGCAATCTTCTGATCCGCCGCACCGTGCTGGAAGAGATGCAGGCGCCATGGTTCGATCCGCAGTTTGCCCTGTCAGGTGGCGAGGATCGGGATTTCTTTGTCCGTCTGAAACAGGCCGGCAAGCGCTTCGCCTGGTCGGACGAGGCGCGCGCCCATGGCGATGTGCCGGAAAGCCGCGCCAATCTGGGCTGGCTGCTGCGGCGGGCCTACTCGGTGGGCAATTCCGACATGCTGGTGCTTCTGAAGCACCGCCCGAGCCTGTTGCGGCTTGCCCTCGAACTCCTGAAAATCATGGCATCGCTCTTGTTGTCGCCGCTGGCCGCGGTCATCCTCGCGGCAAGCCCGAATCGCAGGGCCATTCCACTGCAGAAACTGTTCCGCGCGGTGGGAAAGCTCAGCGCGATGGCGGGCACGCGCTACAACGAGTATGCCGTGATCCATGGCGAATGATCACACACTGGCTTTTTCCCCGCCGCATGTCTCCCAGCGCGGCTGGCTGCCGGCGCTTGGCTTTGTCGCGCTGCTGCTGCTGATCTTTGTCGGGCTGGATGCCTTTTCGCCGCCGCCCGAGGTGGCCATGTTTGGTGGCGTCGAACAGGCTTCGCGTGGCGATGCCCTGCGCCAGATCCTGTATCTGGGCACCGCGGCGCTGATCGCGCTGGCGGCCCTGCAGCGCCATGGCCTGGGCATGCTGCGCGCCATTCCCCTCAGCATGGGGCTGCTGCTGGCCTGGTGCCTGGCCAGCGCGCTATGGGCGCCGTCGGCGGGACTGGTGCTGCGCCGCGCCGGTCTGGAAGTGGTGATCGTGGTGTCGCTGATGCTGAGCGTGGAAACGCTGGGCCCGGGGCGCGCCTTCACTCTCTGGCGCTGGCTGCTGGCGGCGGTGCTGCTGGTGAATTTTCTGTCCATTCCCCTGGTGGCAAGCGCCCGCCACGGCGCGGGCGAGATCGATCCCGCCCTGGTCGGCAACTGGCGCGGTCTTTATGGCCACAAGAATATCGCCGGCGCGGTCTCAGCCATCACGGCCATTCTGTTCCTGTTCACCCGGACAGGGCGCGGCAACTGGATCGGCACAGGCATCGCGCTGGCGGCCTGCGTCTTCCTGGCGATGAGCCATTCCAAATCCTCGGCCGGCTTTCTGGGAATCGCGCTCGTCGCGGGCCTGCTGTACCGCCTGTGCTGGCGCGACGGACTTTGGCGCGCCATCCTGACCGCGTCTGTCGCGGCGCTGGTCTGTGCAGGCATCGTCTTTGCGCTGATCGACGCCGACGTCATCGCCAGACTGCTGGAAGACCCGGACGAATTCACCGGCCGCGCCGAGATCTGGGCGGCGGAACTGCGCTATATCGCCGACCATCCACTGCTGGGCGCGGGCTTCGGCACTTTCACCAACTCCGGCGGCCAGTCGCCGCTGCACAATTATGTCAGCGGCAGCTGGGTGGATGCGGTCAGCCATGGCCATAATGGCTATCTGCAGGTGCTGGTCACCATCGGCGGCATAGGCTTCACCCTGGTCATGCTGGCGGCGGTGTTTTTGCCCTTTGCCCGCCTGTGGGGCCTGGATCGCGCCGACGCGGACGGCTTCAAGCCCATGCTGATGGCCCTGGTGGTTTTCGCGGTCCTGCACAACTTCATGGAATCGGATTTCCTGGAGGGCGACGCGCCCGTCTGGGCCGCCCTGCTGCTGGCCATCGCCGCCCTGAATAGCCGCGCGCGGATCGATTCATTAACGAGCCGCTAACACCGTCCGCCCTAGATTGGCCAGGCATGGCCGCCCCCTTCTTCAGCGTCGTGATCCCGGTCTATAACCGCGCCGCCGCCCTGGCCGCGGCGCTTGCATCCGTGCGCGCCCAGAGCTTCCAGGATTTCGAGATCGTGGTGGTGGATGACGGCTCCAGGGACGATCCGCGCGCCGTCGTCGAAGCCTTCAACGATCCCCGCATCCGTTTCATCCGCAAGGCCAATGCCGGCGGCGGGGCCGCGCGAAACACCGGCATCGACCATGCGCAAGGCGCCTTTGTCGCCTTCCTGGATTCCGATGACCTCTTCCTGCCGCATCATCTGAAAGACATGCATGCGCTGCTGAACGGCAGTACCGACCTAGTCGGCTATGCCCGCGTGCGGGTGGATCGCGGCCGGGGCCGGGTCTTTCTCAAACCGCCGCGCGCGCTGCGGCCGAATGAAAATGTGGCAAACTATCTGCTTGCCGATCGCGGCTTCACCCCCACCAGCACCATTGTCGCGCCACGCGCGGCGGCGGCGCGAATCCGCTTTGAAGAACATCTGCGTGTGGCCGAAGACACAGATTTCGCCATTCGCCTGACCCTGGCCGGTTATCGCCTGGTCATGCTGGAAGCCCCCGGTGCGATATGGCGGGACGGTTTCGATCCGAACCGGCTGTCCGCCAGCAAGGGCGGCGATGAAATCAATATCTGGCTCTCGCGCCTCAGGCCGCAGATCCCGGCGCGCGCCTGGCATGGCGCGCGGGGCTGGTCCTATGCCAAGTTGATCGTGACCCAGCGGCCGCTTGTCGCCTTGGGCCTTTATCTCAACGCCCTGCTACGCGGCTGTTATGGACCGAAGCTGGCCGCCACCATCTTTCTGCAGATTTTTCTGGGCCGCGCCGCCTATCGCTGGCTGGCGGACATCGGCATCGCCTGGCTGCGCCTTGGCTTGCACGAACGCAAGGAATCGGTCTCATCGGCAAAGCTGGAACGGGTGTGATGAGCGCCCTTCATCGCCGGGCGTTTCTGGCCGCCGGCGCCAGCACGCTCGCGTTTCCCGCAGCCGCGCAAAACACATTGAAAGCCATCGCCCAGGCGCACGACATAACCTTCGGGTCAGCCGCCGCGACCTATGAATTGCAGGATGCCGGATTCGCGCCGCTGCTGGCGTCGCAGGCCGCGCAGCTGGTGCCGGAATATGAAATGAAGCGTCATGTGCTGGAGCCCGCGCCCGGGCGCTATGACTTCACGGCCCTGGATGCCTTGTTTGCGTTCGCCGCGCGCAACCGTCTTTCCATGCGCGGTCATACCCTGGTCTGGTATTACGCCAATCCGCCCTGGCTGAAGCCCGTGCTTGAGGCGCGGCGCGATGAGCGGCTGATGACCGATCATATCCGCACCGTGCTGAAGCGATATCGAATGACATCGGTGGATGTCGTCAACGAGGCGTTGCAGCCGCCAGGCGAACCAGCTGTTCGGGGCGACGGCCTGCGTCCTTCGCTGTGGCTGGACACGTTCGGGCCCGGTTATATCGACCTGGCCTTTCATGCCGCCCGCGCCGCCGATCCCAACGTCATGCTGGTCTATAACGAGTGGGGCTTTGAGCAGGGCGGCCCGGACAATGACCGCTTCCGTGCGACCACGCTGCGTTTCCTGGATGGATTGCTGAAACGCGGCGTGCCCATCGACGCGCTGGGCATTCAGGGGCATCTGTCTGCCTTCACCAACCGGGTGGATCAGAAGAAGCTTGCCCGCTTTCTGCAGGAAATACGCGACCGTGGCCTGGCCGTGCTGGTCACCGAGCTGGACGTGGACGATACCGGCGGCCCCATCGGCATCGCCGCCCGCGACCAGGGCGTGGCCGACGAAGCGCGCCGTTTTCTGGACGTGGTGCTGGACAGCCCCGCCACGAAGGCCGTGCTGACCTGGAGCCTGTCGGACCGCTATGTCGATCCGCCGGACGACTGGAAGCTGAAGCTGCTGGGCTGGCGTTTCCGCAAGACGCCATATGACACCGGGTTTCGTCCCAAACCGCTGCGCGACGCGCTGGCCCGGGCGTTTGGCGCGCGAAGGATTTATTAACTCTTTCTGGCCGCTTTGCGCAAAGAAAGATCTTAACGACCTAGACGCCTTGTTTTGACAGGGCTCGCCACGTTCCGAACATGCCGATCTTAACTAATCATCAGGCAGGGAAAGGGTACTTGTTGAAGGCTTGGGGATAAGCCCGGCGGAAGGTTTTCGCGCGTCATGTCTCCTTATCGGCCGCCCAATGAGTATCTGCCCACGGCCTATGTGCCGGGCAGCCACGTGCCGCCTTGCCCGCCGCCTGCTTTTCATCTCGCCGATTTCATCCGTATTCTCGATGCGCGCCGCGCCCTGATCTTCAAGATCGCGGCTGCCGTCGTTCTGGGCGCGGTCATGGTGGCGATGCTGCTGCCGACTGTCTATGCCAGCTCCGCGGTGGTTATGCTGGACCCACGCAGGAACAATGTCACCGACCTGTCGGCGGTGCTGTCGCCGCTGGGCAATGATCCGGCCTCGGTGCAGAATCAGATCCAGATCATTAATTCGCGCGATCTGGCCGGCGCCGTGGTGGACCGGCTGAAGCTCGTCGGCGATCCGGAATTCAATCCCGCGCTGGCGCGCCCCGGCATGATGCAGCTGGCAGGCGAGATGCTGTCGTTGCTCAATCCCAGCGCCTGGATGGACGGCGATGCGCCGCCCGCCACCGCTGGACTTGAGCGCGAGCGGGTGATCGAGAATTTCCAGAAGCATGTTTCGGCCGATGCGCAGGGGCTTTCCACCGCCATCACCATCAATGCCACGTCACATGATCCGGCCAAGGCGGCGCTGATCGCCAACAGCATGGCCGACGCCTATGTGAAGTCGCAGATTGCCACCAAGGTGGGCGCCACCAACGCCACCACCAACTGGCTGAACACCCGCCTGCATAATCTGGCCCAGCAGCTTGAGATCCAGCAAGAGGCGATCCAGCGCTACAAGGCTCAGCACAATCTCAATGACGCCGCGCCCGGCAATTCCATTGTCGACCAGCAGATGGTGGGCATCAGCGCCCAGGTGGTGCAGGCCCGTTCGGATCTGGCCGAAAAGCAGGCGATCGCCGACCGCATCAACCAGCTGGTCGCCTCCGGCAATCCCGCCGATGTGGCCCAGATCGTGTCTTCGCCCCTGATCGTGCAGCTGCGCGCCCAGCAGGCCACGCTGGTGGCGCAGGAAGGCGATATTGTCAGCCGCTATGGTCCCCTGCATCCCAAGATGCAGGCGATGGAGGAACAACGGCACGACCTGGATGTGAAGATCAGCCAGGAAGTCAATCGCCTGGCCGCCAGCGCCGCCAATGACGTGATGACCGCCAGGGCGCATCTGAATTCGCTGCAGGCGAGCCTGGGCGGCACCGAAGGCACGGCGCGCAGCCAGAACATGGCGCGCATCCAGCTGCAGGCGATGGAATCCAACGCCACCTCCACCCGCGCCATGTATGAGGCGTTCGTCCAGCGCCTGCGTCAGGCGCAAGGCCAGGACGATGTGCAGACCCCGGAAAGCCGTATCATCAGCGGCGCATCGGTGCCGCTGTATCCCGCATCTCCCAAGCGCGGGCTGATCGTGGCGGCCTCCATCCCGCTGGGCGTGCTTCTGGGCGTGCTGGCCGCGCTGCTGGTGGAGAAGCTCGGTCCCCTGATGCCGGTGCGCGTGAACGGCGCGCCCCGCGCCGCCATCGTGCCGCCGATCGCCCGTCCCTGGCCCGCGGCGCAAAAACGATCCAGGCCGGCCCCATCACCATTGTCCGTCTGGAACGGGCCGCCGATCCTGGGCGAAGTCAATGATCCGGCGCAGATGCGCGCCGCCGATTTCGTGCTGGACTATCCGGCTAGCAAATATTCCCATGCCATCGCGGGCCTGGTGCGCCAGCTGGAGGCGGAGCCGCAGTCGGGCGCCGCCATCATCGCGCTGACCTCGGCCGACAATGGCGAAAGCCGCAGCGCCATCGCCATCAGCCTGGCGCGGGCGGCCTCGAAGATGGGCAAGAAAGCCATTCTGGTCGATTGCGCCCCCACCCGGCTGGCATCGCGCGCCATCAGGGCGCCGGTAAAGACCGGTCTTTATGATGTGCTGACCGGCGCCGTGACCCTGAACCAGGCCCTGGCCAAGGACCCGCGCGGCGAGACCTATGTTCTGGCCACGCCCAAGCGGCCGGCCAACAGCGCCAGCATGTTCGCCTCGCGCCCCATGCAGCGGCTGGTTTCGGTACTGCGCGATGGCGCCGATTTCGTGGTGATCGATTGCGGTCCGGTGGGCGCAGGTCCCGAAGCCGGCGTCATCGCCCGGCTGGCGGACGCCACGGTGCTGGTGTCAAAGCGGCAAGCCTTGCACAGTCCTATGATGGCGCATGCCGCTCAGAGCCTGCAAGCCGCTCAAGCCGCGCCGATCGGCATTGTGGTGACCAAATAGTGCCAGCGTCCTAGCGCGGCAGCTCCGACGAGCCCATCAGGAACTCGTCCACGCCGCGCGCGCACTGACGGCCTTCGCGGATCGCCCACACCACCAGTGACTGGCCGCGGCGCATGTCGCCACAGGCAAAGATCTTGGCCTTGCTGGTCTGGTAGTTGGTCAGCGGCGCCTTCACATTGCCGCGCGCATCCAGTTCCACGCCGGACTGCTCGACCAGGCCCTGCCTGCGCGGGCCGGTGAAGCCCATCGCCAGGAACACCAGATCGGCCTTGATGGTGAATTCGCTGCCCGGCACCTCGACCAGCTTCATCTGCCCGCCATCGCCCAGCTGCCAATCGACACGCACGCATTCCAGCGCCGTGATCTTTCCATTCTCGCCGATGGCGCGCTTGGTCTGCACCGACCAGTCGCGGTCGCAGCCTTCCTGGTGCGAGGAAGAGGTGCGCAGCTTGAGCGGCCAGTCCGGCCACACCAGCAGCTTGTTTTCCTTCGCCGGCGGCTGGGGCAGGATTTCGAACTGGGTGACCGAGGCCGCGCCATGACGGTTGGAAGTGCCGATACAGTCCGAGCCCGTATCGCCGCCGCCGATCACCACCACATGCCGGCCCTTGGCGCTGATCGTGCCGGTAGGCGCGGCCTTGGATTCCGGATCGCCGGCCACCCGCTTGTTCTGCTGGGTGAGGAAGTCCATGGCGAAATGGATGCCTTCGAGCTCGCGGCCCGGGATCGGCAGGTCGCGCGGCTGTTCGGCGCCGCCCGACAGCACCACCGCGTCGTAATCGGCCAGGAGCATGTCCATGGAGACGGTGACGCCGACCTCGACATTGGTGCGGAACACCACGCCTTCGACCTCCATCTGGCGCATGCGGCGGTCGATCAGATGCTTTTCCATCTTGAAGTCGGGAATGCCGTAACGCAGCAGGCCGCCGATGCGATCGGCCTTTTCAAACAGGGTGACACTGTGGCCGGCGCGCGCCAGCTGCTGGGCCGCCGCCATGCCGGCGGGGCCCGAGCCCACCACCGCGACTGTCTTGCCGGTCTTCCTTGGCGCCATCACCGGCTGAATCCAGCCTTCTTCCCAGGCGCGGTCCACGATCTGACACTCGATGGTCTTGATGGTGACCGGATTGTCGATGATGTTCAGCGTGCAGGACGCCTCGCATGGCGCCGGGCAGATGCGGCCGGTGAATTCCGGAAAATTGTTGGTGGAATGCAGCGTTTCCGACGCGGTGCGCCACTGGTCGCGATAGACCAGATTGTTCCAGTCGGGGATCAGGTTGTTGACCGGGCAACCCTGGTGACAAAAGGGAATGCCGCAATCCATGCAGCGCGCCGCCTGCTGGCTGACCTGGGCCGGCGGCAGCGGGCGCACGAATTCATGATAGTTGTGCACCCGCGCTTCCGGCGTCTCGGAAGCGCGGTCCTGGCGTTCGATTTCCAGAAAGCCTGTGATCTTGCCCATTGTTTTCCACTTATTCCGCAGCGATGGCGGCGCGCGCCTTGAGATCGGTCAGCGCCTTGGCATAGTCCGTCGGCATCACCTTGACGAACTTCGCCAGGGATGCGTCCCAATTGTCGAGCAATGCCTTGGCGCGAGGACTGCCGGTGTGCAGCAGATGCCGCTCCACCAGGATGCGCAGGCGCTCGGCGTCGAAGCGCAGCAGATCGCCCATGCCGGCATCGGCCACGCTAAGCGAACGCTGGCGCGGCAGATCGGCATGTTCGCCGCCGTCGGATGCCGCGATCTTCTCAAGCTTGACCATGGCGTGGTTCAGGCGATGGGCGAAGCTGTCATCCTCGTCGAAGACATAGGCCACGCCGCCCGACATGCCGGCGGCGAAATTGCGCCCGGTCTTGCCCAGCACCACCACCACGCCGCCGGTCATATACTCGCAGCCATGATCGCCGGTGCCTTCCACCACGGCGACGGCGCCGGAATTGCGCACGGCGAACCGCTCGCCCGCCACGCCCTGGAAATAGGCTTCCCCGGCGATGGCACCATAGAGCACCGTGTTGCCGACAATGATGTTTTCGGCGGGATCGCGCGCCAGCCCGGCAGGCGGCTTGACCACGATACGGCCGCCCGAAAGGCCCTTGCCGACATAGTCGTTGCCGTCGCCCACCAGCTCCAGCGAGACGCCGCGCGCCAGGAAGGCGCCGAACGACTGGCCGGCGGTGCCGGTGAACCTGACGCTGATCGTGTCTTCCGGCAGGCCGGCATGACCATGGCGCTTGGCCACTTCGCCCGACAGCATGGCGCCGACGGTGCGGTCGACATTGCGCACGGTGCGTTCCAGCCGCGCGGGCTGGCCGTTCTCGATGGACGGCGCGGCAGCGGCAATCAGGTCGTGGTCCAGCGCCGATTCCAGGCCGTGGTTCTGCTTTTCGCTGTGGTGAATGGCGACGCCCGGCTTGGGCGCCACGCTGTAAAGAATGCGCGACAGGTCCACGCCCTTGGCCTTCCAGTGCGACACCGCCTTGGACATGTTGAGCTTGTCGACGCGCCCGATCATCTCATTGACGGTCCTGAAGCCCAGGGACGCCATGATCTCGCGCAGCTCTTCGGCCACGAAGAAGAAATAATTGATCACATGCTCGGGCTGGCCGGTGAAGCGCTTGCGCAGCACCGGGTCCTGGGTGGCGACACCGACCGGGCAGGTGTTGAGATGGCATTTGCGCATCATGATACAGCCCGACGCGATCAGCGGCGCGGTGGCGAAACCGAATTCATCGGCGCCCAGAAGCGCGCCGATGGCGACATCGCGCCCGGTGCGCAAGCCGCCATCCACCTGCACCGCGATGCGGCCGCGAAGCCCGTTCAGCACCAGGGTCTGCTGGGTTTCCGCCAGACCGATTTCCCAGGGGCTGCCCGCATGGGTCAGCGAAGTGAGCGGCGAGGCGCCGGTGCCACCTTCAAAGCCGGAGATGGTGACATGATCGGCGCGGCATTTGGCGACGCCGGCCGCCACGGTGCCCACGCCCACTTCCGACACCAGCTTGACCGAAATGCGCGCCTTCTGGTTGACGCTCTTCAGGTCGCGGATCAGCTGCGCCAGGTCCTCGATGGAATAGATGTCGTGATGCGGCGGCGGCGAGATCAGGCCGACGCCGGGGGTGGAATGGCGCACCTTGGCGATGTTGGCGTCAACCTTGTGGCCGGGGAGCTGGCCGCCTTCGCCGGGTTTGGCGCCTTGCGCCATCTTGATCTGGATGTCGTCGGCATTGACCAGATATTCGGCGGTGACACCGAAACGGCCCGACGCCACCTGCTTGATCGCCGAACGCAGGGAATCACCATTGGGCAGCGGCTTGAAGCGGTCGGATTCCTCGCCGCCCTCGCCGGTGTTGGAGCGCCCGCCGATGCGGTTCATGGCGATGGCAAGGTTGGTATGGGCTTCGCGGCTGATCGAGCCGAAGCTCATCGCGCCGGTTGAGAAGCGCTTGACGATCTCGCTGGCCGGCTCGACCTCGTCCAGGGGCACGCTGTCGCTTGTCTTGAATTCCATCAGCCCGCGCAGGGTGAGCAGACGCTCGCTCTGTTCGTTGATCTGCTGGGCGAACAGCTGATATTCGGCCGGATTGTTGCCGCGCACCGCATGTTGCAGTCGCGACACCGAATCCGGCGTCCAGGCATGGTCTTCGCCGCGCAGGCGGAAGGCGTAATCGCCGCCCACATCCAGCATGTTGCGATAGATCGGGTTGTCGCCGAACGCGTTCTTGTGACGGCGCACGCATTCCTCGGCGATCTGCTTGATGCCGACGCCCTCGATGGTGGTGGCGGTGCCGGTGAAGTATTTGCCGATGAATTCGCTCGACAGGCCCACCGCGTCGAAAATCTGCGCGCCGCAATAGGACTGATAGGTGGAGATGCCCATCTTGGACATCACCTTCAGGATGCCCTTGCCCACCGCCTTGATGTAGTTCTTCTGCACTTCATAAGGCTTGAGCGCCAGGCCCTGGCGCACCCGGATCTGTTCCAGGGTCTCAAAGGCCAGATAGGGGTTGATCGCTTCGGCGCCATAACCGGCCAGCACGCAGAAGTGATGAACCTCGCGCGCCTCGCCGGTTTCCACCACCAGGCCGGTCTGCATGCGCAGGCCCTGGCGCACCAGATGATGATGCACGGCGGCGGTGGCCAGCAGCGCCGGCACCGGAATGCGGTCGGCGGAAACGGCGCGATCCGACAGGATCAGGATGTTGTTGTCGGCCAGGACCGCATCGGTGGCGTTGAGGCAGATGCGCTGTACCGCATTGCTGAGGCCATCGGCGCCTTCCGACGCCGGCCAGGTGCAGTCGATGGTGGCGGTGCGGAAGGCGCCGTCCACCAGTTCGGAGATCGAGCGGATCTTCTCCACATCGGCATTGGTCAGAACCGGCTGGGCGACTTCCAGGCGCTTGTGCGCGCCGGCGTCGCGGCCCAGGAGGTTGGGGCGCGGGCCGATCATCGAAACCAGGCTCATCACCAGCTCTTCGCGGATCGGATCGATCGGCGGATTGGTGACCTGGGCGAAGTTCTGCTTGAAATAATTGTAGAGCAGCTTGGGCTTCTGCGACAGAACCGCGATCGGCGTATCGGCGCCCATGGAGCCGATCGGGTCGTCGCCGGCGGTCGCCATCGGCTCCAGGAAGAACTGCAGGTCTTCCTGGGTGTAGCCAAAGGCCTGCTGCTGATCGAGCAGCAATGCGGGATCATTCGCCGCGGGCCGCAGGTCCTCCGGCAGGTCGGGCAGGTCTTCCAGCTTGAACTGGGCGGATTTCAGCCATTCTTCATATGGCTCGGCGGCGGAGAATTTCTTCTTGATCTCCTCGTCCTCGACGATGCGGCCTTCCTCGAAATCGATCAGCAGCATCTTGCCGGGCTGCAGCCGCCATTTGCGCTTGATCTTGTCTTCCGGCACCGGGATCACGCCCGATTCCGACGCCAGGATCACCAGATCATCTTGGGTGACGATGTAACGCGCGGGACGAAGCCCGTTGCGGTCCAGCGTGGCGCCGATCTGGCGGCCATCGGTGAAGGCGATCGCGGCGGGGCCGTCCCACGGCTCCATCAGGGCGGCGTGATATTCGTAGAAAGCCTTGCGCTTGGCATCCATGCCCTTGTTGCCGGCCCAGGCTTCCGGAATCAGCATCATCACGGCATGGGCGAGCGGATAGCCGCCGGCCACCAGCAGCTCCAGCGCATTGTCCAGACATGCGGTATCGGACTGGCCGTGCGGGATCAGCGGCCACATCTTGTCGAGATCGGGACCCAGAAGCTCCGATTCCATGCCGCGGCGGCGCGCATTCATCCAGTTGACGTTGCCGCGCACGGTATTGATCTCGCCGTTATGGGCGATGAAGCGATAGGGGTGCGCCAGCTTCCAGGATGGGAAGGTGTTGGTGGAGAAGCGCTGATGCACCAGCGCCACCGCCGAAACGGTGAGCGGATTCTGCAGGTCGCGGTAGAAGCGGCCGACATCATGGGCCAGCAACAGGCCCTTATAGACCACTGTGCGGGTGGAGACGCTGGGCATGTAAAGCTGCTGGATGGCGGGCAGCTTGTGCTTCTTGGCCAGGTCCGCCAGCGGGTTCTGCGCCTGCTTCCTGATGGTCAGCAGTTTGCGCTCGAACTGATCCTGGTCCTTGATGTGCGGGCCTGCGGCGATGATCGCCTGGCGGATCAGCGGCATGCCGTCGAGCACGGTCTTGCCGAGCCCGGCGGGATCGGTGGGCACATCGCGCCAGCCGAGCAGCGTCTGGCCTTCCACCTTGATGAAATGCTCGAACTGCTTGACGACGATCTCGCGCGCCTTGGCTTCGCGCGGCAGGAAGCACATGGCCACCGCATACTGGCCGGGCGGCGGCAAGGTCACGCCGGTCTCTTTCGCCCAGTCGCGGAACAAGGGATCGGGAATCTGAATCAGGATGCCGGCGCCATCGCCAACCAGCGGATCGGCGCCCACCGCGCCGCGATGATCGAGATTGATCAGGAGCTGGAGGCCCAGCCCGATGATCTCATGCGACTTGGCGCCCTTGATGTTGGCGACAAAGCCAACGCCGCAGGCGTCATGCTCGTTGCGCGGGTCATAGAGACCCTGTTTCGGCGGCAAGTCCATTTCAACCCCAACCAACAGTCCGTTCGAGCGCACTTCCCCCGCCCTCTCGCGGAAAGCCAAAGGAAATGCCCGTTTCTTAGAATTACCCGGCATGTGAACACGTCGCCAGTTGCGGCGCAACATGCCAGATGCGCGCTAAGTAAATGAGTGCGTGAGACAAAAGCAAATGGATTGACTCTTCCGGTGCGCCGGGCATGATAGAACATATCATGAACAAAAGCGCAAAACTGGCGGAATTGCGCCATTCCCTGGCGCGCTATGGCCTGCCTCCCGACCGGCCTGCGGTCCCCCTTGGCAACAAGGTTGTGGATGACGTGCTGGGCGGAGGGTTGCGGCCTGGCGCCCTGCACGAAGTTTTCGCGCGCGGCTGGGGCGGCACGGGCTTTGGCGTGCTGCTGGCGATGCTGGCGGCGGGCACCAGAACCCTGTTCTGGGTGCGCCCGGATTATGAAGCCCTGGAATATGGCGGACTTTCCCCCACCGGCCTTGCGGAACTGGGGGGGGACCCGCGTCAGCTGGTGATGGTGCGCACGCAAGGACCTGCCGCTGCCCTGTCGGCGGCCAATGATATCCTGTCCTGTCCGCATATCGGCGCGTTGCTGCTGGAAGTGGGCGGCGATCCCAAATGCCTGGATCTGGTGGCCAGCCGCCGCCTGGTGCTGGCGGCCGAGCAGAACGGCGTCACCGCGGTGATGCTGCGCGCCGGCGCCACGCCCGAACCCAGCGCCGCCCTGACCCGCTGGCAGGTGGGATGCGCGCCGTCCACGCCCAAGGATGACGATTGGGGCAATCCGGTTTTTGACGCCGCGCTCGTCCGTCATCGTCAGGGCGGGCTGGGACGTTTCTTGCTGAAATGGAATGTTGAACATGGCTGCTTCGACCCGGCGGATAACTTCGTCTCGTCGGATTTTGGCGCTGTGGCTGCCGCGCCTGCCCACAGACAGGCTGCGGCGCAAACACGCCGCGCCCTCTGATGCGCCGCTGGTGATCAGCCAGAAGGCGAACAACGCGCTGCAGGTTTATGCCCTGGAAGCGCGGGCGCAGAAACTTGGCCTTTATAAAGGCCAGCCCCTGGCCAATGCGCGGGCCATGGTTGAGCAGCTTGCTATCCTGACCGCCGATGAAAAAGCCGATGCGGCACTGCTGGAGGCAATCGCCGACTGGTGCGACCGGTTCACGCCGCTGGTCAGCCTGGATTCACCGGATGGCTTGTTCCTCGACATCACCGGCGCGGCGCATCTGTTCGACGGCGAAACGAAAATGCTGGCGAGCGTCATCAATAGTATCGCCAAGCAGGGTTTTGCCGTGCAGGGCGCGATTGCCGGCACATCGCTGGCGGCGCATGCGCTGGCGCGTTATGCGCCCGCCACCATTGTGCCGCCCGGCGAAGAAGCCCAGGCCGTGGCGCCGCTGCCCATCACGGCGCTGGAATGCGATGACAAGGCTTTGCGCGCCTTGCGTCATGCCGGCCTCAAGACCGTGGGCATGGTTGCCGATCGGCTTGCCAGCGAACTGTCGGAGCGGCTGGGCGCAAGCTTTGTCACGCGCCTGAAAATCATACAGGGGGCGGAGGAAAAGCCGCTTCAGCCCCGTCGCGCCTTGCCCGATCTGATGGCGGAGCAGCGCTTTGCCGAACCGATCGTCACCGAAGAGATGATCGTCGCGTCGCTGCTGCAACTGGCGCAGCATCTGAGCGCCATACTGGAACGCGAGGGGCGTGGCGCACGCCACCTGGAAGCTGTCTTTTTTCGCGCCGATGGCAAGGTGGAGCGCATTGCGGTCAGAATGGGCGAGCCCTTGCGCGATCCCAAGGTGATGCTGCGGCTGTTGCGCCAGAGGCTGGATGCGCTGACCGATCCACTGGACCCCGGTTTCGGCTTCGACCTGATCCGGCTGGAAACACTGCTGGTGGAAGAAACCAGGCCCGCCACCATCAGCTTCGACAGCAACGAGAATGCCCGCCGCCAGATCGGCTTTCTGGTTGACCGGCTGGCGGCGCGCTTCGGCGAACCACGCGTGCAGCGGTTTGCTGCGCAGGATACCCACATTCCGGAAGCATCGGCTGTGGCCGTGCCGGCGCAGGACGATGATTTCGACCGACCACAGTGGCCGGTAAAGCGCCTGCCTGGCGATCCGCCGCGCCGGCCACTGCGGCTCCTGGAAAAGCCGGAAGAAATCTCCGCGGTTCTGGCGGCGGTGCCGGATGGTCCGCCCAGCCGCTTTCGCTGGCGGCGGGCGCTGTTCCAGGTCGCGCGCGCCGAAGGCCCCGAACGCATCGCCATGGAATGGTGGCGAACCCGCGGACTGACGCGCGATTATTTCCGGGTGGAGACGGATGATGGCCACCGTTTCTGGCTCTATCGCGACGGCCTCTACAAGGAAGCAGGCTTCGCCGACCGCTGGTACATGCAAGGCATCTTTGCATGAACCAGCCAATTGTCCTGTCGCATTTCCGGCCGGCGGCGAAGGAAGAGGAAACAGGCAGACAGGCGGCGGCTTATGCCGAACTGGCGGTCACCACCAATTTCTCGTTTCTGCGCGGCGCTTCGCATCCCCGGGAATTCGTGACCCGGGCGCAGGCGCTGGGCTATGGCGCCATCGGTATCACCGACCGCAACAGCCTGGCGGGCGTGGTGCGCGCCTATGAGGAATGGCAGAAGCAGGGAACGGCCCTCCGGCTTCTGATCGGGGCGCGCCTCGTCTTTCAGGATGGCACGCCAGACATCCTGGCCTATCCCCGCGATCGCAAAGCCTATGGCCGGCTGTGCCGGCTGCTCAGCCTGGGCAAATCGCGCGCGCCCAAAGGCGAATGTTTTCTCTTCCTGCCCGATCTGTTGAAAGAGGAATATCGCGAAGGATTGTTATTGATCGTGATGCCGCCGGAAAACCCGGACGGTATAAAATCCGTCCTATCGCAGCTGGGACCCGACACATGGCTGGCGGCGTCCATGCTGTACACGGGCGAAGACCGCCGTCGCCTGCGCGACCTGAAACGCTTGTCGCATGAAGCCCGGGTTCCGCTGATCGCGGTCAACGACGCGCTTTATCATGATGAAAAGCGCCGGGCCCTGCAGGACGTCGTCACCTGCATCCGCGAGCATCTGACCCTGGAGCAGGCCGGCAAAAAGCTTGCGGCCAATGCCGAGCGGCATCTGAAGCATCCGGACGAAATGGCGCGCCTGTTCGATGCCACCCCCGACGCCATTATCGAGACGCTGCGTTTCGCCGGCAGAATCGACTTCACCCTGGACATGCTGAAGCAGAATTATCCACATGAGCCGGTGCCGCCGGGCAAAAGTGCCGATGGGCATCTGCGCGACCTGACCAAGGCGGGTCTCAAATGGCGCTATCCCGGTGGCACGCCGTTCAAGGTGGCGCGGCTGGCGGTGAAGGAACTGCGCTTCATCGCCGAGCAGCAGATCGCCCACTATTTCCTCACCGTGCACGATGTCGTGAAATATGCCGAAAGCCGCGAGATCCTTTGCCAGGGGCGCGGCTCGGCCGCCAATTCCGCCGTCTGTTATGCCTTGGGCGTCACCGCGGTCGATCCAAATACCTTCGATGTCCTGTTCGAGCGTTTCCTCAGCGCCGAACGGCGCGAGCCGCCCGACATCGATGTGGATTTCGAGCATGAACGGCGGGAAGAAGTCATCCAGTATATCTATCGCCGCTATAGCCGCCGTCGCGCGGCGCTGACCGCCACGGTGATCTGTTATCGCGCGCGCAGCGCCATCCGCGAAGTCGGCAAGGTGTTCGGCCTGACGGAAGATGTCACCGGCAAGCTGGCCGACACGGTCTGGGGTCATCGCGGCGGCGCACTGGAAGACCATCAGGTGCGCCAGGGCGATTGCGATCCGGCCAACCTCGCGGTGGCGCGCGCCGTGCGTTTCGCCGGCGAACTGGCCGGCTTTCCCCGTCATCTGTCACAGCATGTCGGCGGTTTTGTCCTGACCGAAGACCATCTCGACACCATAGTGCCCATTGGTCCGGCCGCGATGGCGGAACGCAGCTTCATCGAATGGGACAAGGACGATCTCGACACCTTGCGCATCATGAAGGTCGATGTGCTGGCGCTGGGCATGCTGACCTGCATCCGCAAGGCCTTCGACCTGATCCACGCCCATTCCAGCGGCAGGAAGCCCAAATACACCCTGGCCACGGTGCCGAAGGAACGGGCTTACGTTTACGAGATGCTGCAAAAGGCCGACGCCATCGGCGTGTTCCAGGTGGAAAGCCGCGCACAGATGAACATGCTGCCGCGCCTGAGACCGGAAAAATTCTACGATCTGGTGGTGGAGGTGGCGATCGTGCGGCCGGGTCCGATCCAGGGGGGCATGGTTCATCCTTATCTCAAGCGGCGCAAGCAGAAGCGCGATAATCCCGATAAGCCCTTCGACTACCCCAGACCGGGGCCCGGCCACAAACAGGACGAACTCAAGGACGTGCTCGACAAGACCCTGGGCATTCCCCTGTTTCAGGAACAGGCGATGAAGCTCGCCATCGTCGCCGCCAAATTCACGCCAGACCAGGCCAATGGCCTGCGCCGCGCCATGGCCACGTTCCGCCATCTCGGCACCATCGATCAGTATCGCGACCTGTTCATCAACGGCATGGTCGGACGCGGCTATGATCTTGCATTCGCCCAAAGCTGCTTCAAGCAGATCGAGGGCTTCGGCAGCTATGGTTTTCCCGAAAGCCATGCCGCCAGCTTTGCCCTGCTGGTTTATGTCTCGGCCTGGATCAAGAAGCGATTCCCCGCCGCCTTCGCCGCCGCCCTGCTCAATTCCCAGCCCATGGGCTTCTACGCCCCGGCCGAGATTGTGCGCTGCGCCCGCGATCATGGCGTGACGGTGCTGGCGCCGGATGCCGCCTTCAGCGATTGGGACTGCACCCTGGAACGCACGCCGTCAGGCCTGGCCCTGCGGCTGGGGCTGCGTCAGATCGACGGCTTTTCTGAAAACCATGCGCGTCTTGTGACGGAAGAACGCGGCTATGGTTATCCGGATTTCGCCGCGTTTGCCCGCCGCACCGCGCTGCCCAAGCGCGCCCTGATCACGCTTGCCGAAGCCGACGCTTTTCGCGGCTTCGGCCTGGATCGGCGCGAGGGCCTGTGGGCGGTGCGTCGGCTGCCCGATGATGCCCCGCTGCCCCTGTTCGCCTATGAGAGAAATGGGGGCGCCGCGCCGGAAATGGGCGCGGAAATCATCGCCCCCCTGCCGCGCATGCCCGCAAGCCAGGACGTGGTGGCCGACTATCAGACCCTGCGCCTGTCGCTGAAAGGCTATCCCACCCAGTTCCTGCGTCCACTGTTCGACCGCGAACAGATCACATCCTGCGCCGGGCTGACGGCGCTGCCCGATGGCGCCCACGCCCGAGTGGCCGGCGTGGTGCTGGTGCGCCAGCGCCCGGGCGAGGGCACCGCCATCTTCATCACCTTGAGCGATGAGACCGGTGTCGCCAATCTGGTCCTGTGGCAAAGCATTTTCCCCCGCTTCCGCAAGGAGGTGATGGGCGCACGCCTGCTTCTGGCCGAAGGCAAGGTGCAGAAAAGCCCGGAAGGGGTATTGCACCTGATGGTTGAAAAGCTGATCGACCGCAGCGCCGATCTGCGCCGTCTGTATGCAGACGAAACCCCACTGCCTGCCCCCACCCATCGCCACCCCCGCAATGTGCGGGTGTTGCCGCCCTCGCGCGATTTTCACTGACAAGCTTTCGGCAATAGGCCGCATGCATCGTCCGTGACCTGCGCAAAGCCATTGCCTATATGATTGCGCCCGAGTGGATATGGGGACAGGGATGGAGCGCAACTGGGCGCGCTGGCCGGAAGGCCATTTGACGGGCATCACCCTGATTGCCGCCGCCCTGATGCTGGCCGCGCCCTTGTGGTGCGTGTGGGCGCCGGCCATGCCCGACTATCCCGCTCATCTGGCCAGCTTCGCCCTGATCGAACAGGGGACCGGCAACACCTTCTACCACCTGCACTGGGCCTTCGTGCCCAACCTGGCGTCAGAGGTCCTGGTGCCCCTTATCGCGCGGCTGACCGGCGTGGTGATGGCGACCAAGCTCTTCATCACCGCCGCGATCTTCCTGTGGGTGTTGGGACCGGGCGCGGTGCACCGCGCACTTTATGGCCGCACCGGCATCGCGCCGCTGTTCGGCTCTTTCTTTGCCTACAACGCCAATTTCGTCTGGGGCTTTTTCAACTACTACTTTTCAGCCGGCCTGAGCTTCGCCGTCTTCGCCGCCTGGATTGCCACCCAGGCGCGAAGCAACGCGATGCGGCTGCCGGCTTTCACCCTCGCCGTCACCCTGCTCTATTTCTGCCATGTCTTCGCCGCCGCCAGCCTGCTCTTGATGATCGCGGGCTTTGAAGTGGCGCAGAATTTCCGGCTGGAAGAGCGCGATCCCATGGCACTGATGCGGCGGGCGCTGCGCGTGGCCGTGGTCTATGTCCCCGCCGGCCTCGCCTTTCTCTTCCTCAAGCCGCATGGCGAAGGCGATGAAGTGGTCATCTTCGATCTGGCCGACACCATGCTCGACCGTTTCGAAAGCCTGATCCAGCACAGCTTCGATGATCCCGCCTATGCCCTGCCCATCGCCTTGTTCGCCGGCTTGGCGCTGGCGCTTTATCTGCGCAAGGCCCGTCTGCATCCGGCCATGTGGGGAACGCTGGGCCTGCTGCTGCTCGGCGCGCTCTTTGCTCCGGAATGGGCCTTTGGCGGCTGGGCCGTGCATCTGCGCCTGCCCGCGGTGTTCGGCGCCATGCTGTTTGCCTCCGCCGAACTGCCGATGAAGCCCGCCATCCGTGCCGCACTGGTGGGCATGGTGCTGGCGGTGATCGGCTGGAGCGCCTTTGCCCTGGCACAAAACTGGCTGGGCTATGACCGGCAATTCCGCGAATTCCAGGCAGCGCTGGAGGAAGTGCCGCGTGGGGCGCGCCTATTGACGGTGATCGATGGCGATGCCGTCGGCGACCGCCCCGACCAGCCTTACTGGCACATGGCGGAATTCGCGGTGCCCGAGCGCGGCGTGTTCACCCCGCTCATGTTCACCACCAAAGGCCAGCATGTGGTGCAACTGAACCCGCCTTACGACAAATATGCCGCCGCGTCGGCGCAACAGGGCTCGCCGCCGGATGTCGATGAGCTGGGCTTTCTGGCCAAGGGCCAGATGGATCAGGATGAGGACATGGAGGAAGACAATCCTTACCTGAACCACTTCCAATGTCATTTCGACATCGCGGTGGTGGTGCATCTGGACGGCAAGCCTACGCCGATACCGCCGATGCTGCGCCTGCGCCACGCCGGCACCTTCTTTTCCCTCTACGACATCCTGCCCGACCGGTCGTGCCGGCGATGAATCCGGGCCTGTCCGAGAAGCTGGTCTGGAGCGCCGCCGCGGCGCTGGGGCCGGTCACGCTGGCGCTGCTGGTGCGCAATATCCTGGCGATCCCGGCCCATGTGCCGCTGGACCCCAATGAAGGCTGGAACGCCGCCCATGCGCTGGCGGCGATGGCGGGACATGATCTTTATCCCCCGCCCCAGGCGCTGATGGTCAACAACTATCCGCCCTTGTCTTTCTATCTGATCGGATTTCTCGCGCGGCATGGCGACGCGATAGTCGCCGGGCGCTGGGTCGCGCTCGCCGCCTTCCTTTCCTGCATTGTGGGCATCGAGACCTTGCTTCGCCGCATGGAATGCGGCTTGCGCGCCATCATTCTGGGCACGCTCTTCTTTGCCGCCCTGCTGCTGATCACCAGCGACTATGTCGGCATGGACGATCCGCAACTGCTGGGCCATGCCCTGCAGCTGGGCGCCCTGCTATTGCTCCTGCGCGAGCGGGTGATGATCGCGGCGGCGCTGTTCGCGATCAGCCTTTTCATCAAGCACAATCTGCTGGCCATGCCGCTGGCAGCCGGTCTGTGGCTCCTGCTGCAGGATCGCCGGACGGGCCTGCATTTTCTGCTCTGGGGTCTGGCCTTTGCCTTGTCGGGGCTGGTTCTTTTCCAGCTTGTCTTCGATACCAGCCTGCTTGACGTACTGGCGTCGCCGCGCCAGTCCTCATGGGCCAATCTCGAGGCCGCCATTCTGCATCTGTGGTGGGCGCCGCTGCCGATCCTTGCCATGGCAGGCTTCTGGCCCGACCGACATGGCCTGCTCTGCGCCCTTTATGGCGGGCTCGCACTGTTTTTGGGGCTGGGCTTTGCCGCCGGCGACGGCGTGGACGCCAACGCCTTTTTTGATCTCGGCATTGCGCTGTCACTGACCCTGGGCCTGGTGGTGGAACGCGGCCGCTGGCCGGTCCTGGCGGCGGCAAGCGCCCTGCCGCTACTGATCTTCCTGGCGATGAACTTTCCGGACAACAATTTCTTCTTCACCCGCGATTTCGCGCGGACCTCGGCCCGCGACATCGCCTTCCTGAAAAGCCGCCCGGGTCCCGCTCTGTGCGATCAGCTTTCGCTATGCCTGTGGGCGGGCAAGGGTGCCGAAGTCGACGTCTTCAATGTCGGCGAGGCGATCAAGGTCGGCGCACGCGATCCAAAACCGCTGATCCATATGATCGCCGCTCGCCATTTCGTCGCCCTGCAACTGATCGACAGTGATAGCCTGGGCCCCGATGTGCGCCGCGCCATCGCGCAGAATTATCGCGCCGATCACAGCGACGATAATGGCACCTTCCTGGTGCCGCTCAAGTTCGCGCTTTGACGGTGCCGTGCCGTTCCAGCTTGCCCCAGCCGACAAAAGGTCCGCGCAGCGCCGTCCATAGCGAGCGCACCACCACATAATACATGATCTGCCGATAGCCGAAGCGCTGCAGCGGCAGCCACAACAAAAGCCGCCAGTCCTCGCCCCGCTCCAGCACAAAGCCGGCCATCGCCGCCAGCACATCCACCAGGATGAAGACGATATAATAGAGCCCGACGATGCGCAGATTGTCGCCCGTATAGGTGCCGACATGCTGGGTGTAGTTGATATATTCCGCCACCAGTTGCCACACCAGCAACAAGTCGGCCACCGGCGCCAGCGTAGTGAGCAGAATCTGGAACAGCCAGACCTGCGGCAGCGCCACCAGGCCCAGCTCGCCATATTCCGGATTGAAGGTGATGCCGCGATATTTCCACAGGCACTGCAGGGTGCCATAGGCCCAGCGGAAGCGCTGTTTGGCCAGGCCGCTCACCGTGGCGGGTGCCTCGGTCCAGGCAATCGCCTCTGAATCGAACTGGACGCGGTAGCCCTTGGTCTGGATGGCGATGGTGAGATCCTGATCTTCCGCCAGCGTGTCGGCGGGGAAGCCGCCCAACGCCAGCAGCAGGTCGCGCCGCCAGGCGCCAACCGCGCCGGGCACCACCGTCAGCGTATCCAGCGCCGAAAGCGCGCGGCGTTCCAGATTCTGCGCCACGATATATTCCAGCGCCTGCCAGCGGGTGATCATGTTGATGCGGTTGCCGACCTTGGCGTTGCCGGCCACCGCCCCGATGGAGGGATCGGTGAACCAGCGCACCAGCCGCGAAATCGTCGTGCGCTCAAACTGGGTGTCGGCGTCCAGCGCCACCACCACATCACTCGTCGCATTGGCCAGCCCGACATTCAGCGCATTGGCCTTGCCGCCATTGGGGATCGAGATCACGCGGACGCGCGGCTCATGCAGGAAATGGGAGCGCGCGATATAGGCGGTATGGTCCTTGGAGCCATCATCGATCACCAGCACATTCATGTTGGGATAATCGCTGGCCAGAATCCGTTCTATGGTGGTCACGATCACCTTCTCTTCATTGAAGGCGGGGATCAGCACTGTCACCGCCGGCGTGGCCTCGCCGGGCATCGGCACACCCGGCCCTCTGATCCGCTTCCACAGGGCCAGCCCCACCAGCGCGAACAGCCGCGCCAGGCCCAGCACGATGGCGCCCAGGAAACAGTAATAGAGGAACTGCCCGACATAACTGATGGTCAGGAACACCGCCCGGTCGGCATAAAGCGAGATGGAGAAAGGCAGGCGCGGCATCACATCGTCGCGCTTGAACCCGCCCAGCTCGGACAACGGCACGAAGGTGTAGCCCTTGGCCCGAAGGATATCGATCAGCTTGGGCAGCAGCACCAGCGTGCGGCTGCGGTCGCCGCCGGAATCATGCATCAGCACAACATTTCCGCGCAGGTCGGGATTGGGGCTGTTCAGCGCCTTGAACACCAGCTGGATCATCTCGCTCACCGACAGCTGCTGCCAGTCCAGCGTGTCCAGGTTCGCGGTGACCTCGATATAGCCAAGCGACTGGGCCTCTTCGATCGGCACCAGTTCGTCGGTTTCCGACGGATTGGCATCGGTCAGATAGGGCGAGCGGAAAAACCGCATCGAACGCCCGGTCAGCGCCTGGAACAGGCGCTGGGTCGCGTTCAGCTCCAGCCGGACCGCGGCGGGCGGCGTGTCCGCCAGATTGGGATGGGTATAGGTGTGGTTGCCGATCTCATGGCCTTCGGCCAGCACGCGCTGCACCAGGCCGGGATGGGCCTCCATGTTGGAGCCGATCATGAAGAAGGTGGCGGGCACCTTCTTCTGCTTGAGAATGTCCAGGATGGCCGGCGTCCATTCCGGATCGGGCCCGTCATCGAAAGTCAGCGCCAGCTTGCCCGGCACCGCGCCCACCTTGCGGATTACATAGCTGGTGGGCAGGCTGTCATAGCGTTCATCGACAATGTCGCCGGTCGAGGCTTCGATGGTCAGCGTGCGCACACCCACCGACGGATCGGCCTCGATCCTCAGGATCTCTCCCTCGCCGACATAATCGGGGTCCTCGGTATCGTTGGGAATGTGCCTGAGACTGCTGGGCGCCGGCGCATCATAGGGCCGGCCCATCAGCGGCAGGATGGACGGGTCTTCCGAACCCAGCCGCCACAGCGCATAGCCCGCCGGGCGATAGGGATCGGCGGCATGGATCTGGTTGAAGGCGGTGACACCGTCAAGAAACCAGACCTGATGCTTGGTGCCGTCATCCTCTTCGTAATTGAAATGCGGATTGTTGCTGGCGGGATCGAACAGCACCGTGGCGCCGTCATCGCGCGCCATGCCCATGGCGGTTTCAAAGGGAATGCTGGTCGCGGTCTTGCCCTGCGACCAGTCATAGGCCCAGGAGCCGATGACGACGATGGTGGAATCGGCGGGCAGCTGACGCATGCGCGCGTCCAGCGTCTTTTCGTACCAGTCCTCGCCGGCGATCGAACCGGGCGGACCGGAATCGTCCACCTGGTCGTAAGCCATCAGCATCGTGTAATCGACGATGTTGGCATAGGTCTGATAGGGCCACTCATCGTCATCAAAGGGCACGGCCTGGGCGATGATCCAGTCATGGGGCGCAAAGGCGGCCGACATGCGGGACAGGAAATCCTCCAGATCCTTGTGCGCGCCCCTGGGCACTTCCTCGAAGTCGACGGTGACGCCCTGCAGCTTGTTGGCCGCGACAAAGGCGATGATCTGATTCAGCAGCTTGTCGGAACGATCACGGTCCGCCAGCAACTTTGCCAGGCCGGGGCCGTCGAAATTGCCCCCCGAGGCATTCTGGATCATGGGCAAGATGGCGACGCCGGGCTTGTTGGCGTGAATGAAGTCCAGGGCGCGCTGGTCCAGCCGGGTGGTGAAATTCAGGTTGGGACCGTTGAGCTCCATCCAGCCCGGCACCACCCAGTCCAGATATTTCAGCGAGCGTTTGAGCGAATACCAGGACGGATCGGCCTCTCCGCCCCAGTTGGTATAGAAGCCGATGGCAAGCGGCCGGCCGGCCTGCGGCTTGAGGATGGCGGGCAGCATCCGGTTGGGCAGCGAACCTTGCGCCCGGTGCAGCCGGGCGATGTCTTCCAGCCGGCGCTTGCGCGCGGCCTGGGCCAGCCTTTCGGCGCGGGCCAGCAGGCCAGGCTTCTGGGCCCGCTTTTCCAGCAGCGCCGGATTGGTGGCCGATGCCCGGCCGGGAAAATCCAGGCCATTGACCCGCGGCGACAATGCCAGGCTGGTGATGAATCCGACCAGGATCAGCAGGACCGACAGGCCGACCACCCAGGCCACAACCCGGATGCGGGCCGCGCGGCGTCCCGACTCGTCAAAGAAGATCGGCTTGTTGGACATCGCCTTTTGATACAATGCGGGCTCGATACCGGCAATTGCGCGACGCGGAACAGGGCGCGAAGCTGCCGGTGTTCCAGCCCCCGGCGCGTCATGGCGTCGCCATAATCAGAGACCCGCGTGGCACGCGCGCGTGTTCAATGCTAAGGGTGGCCAAGCGATTCAGGTGGAAAGAACGTGGCGTCCTATAATTGTGCAAAGTGTCCGGGCTATTGCTGTTCCTATCCCCTCATCCCGCTCAAGAAGCGCGATGTGCAGCGGCTGGCCGATCACTTCGGGCTGAGCTTCGAGGCGGCGCGCAAGAAGTTCACCAAGGTGGATGGGGACGAACCCTATGCCATGCGGCGCAAGGCCGATGTCCATTTCGGCAAGATCTGCCGCTTCTTCGACACCGAAAAGCGCTGCTGCACCATCTACAAGGCGCGGCCCACCATATGCCGCGAATATCCGGGGGGCGGCTGCGGTTATTATGGGTTCCTGATGGCAGAGCGCAATTCCCAGGAAGACAAGGATCACGTCGCGTCCACCTGGAATGCGTAGCGCGACGCCCGCGCGCATAAGCGCGCTGGAACTGGGGAGGTGGCCGTAACTGGCTCTCGAGCCAGCGAAGGCCGGAGGGGCATTGTTGCGCTGCAATAGCTAACCGCCCGACTTTCTTCACAAAAGTGCCTTCCTGCCGCATGACAGCGGAGGATTTCCTGGTCTAGGGTCGCGCCCATAAAAGGAAGCCCGGTTTGGGCGCGATCTTGGGGGACCCGATGACCTGGGCACAGAATTACGATCCGCTGCACAATGCGGCGCTGTCGACCGTGATCGCGGCGATTCCCATCCTGCTGCTGCTGATCATGATCGCCACCAACAAGGTCAAGACCTATTGGGCGGCGGCCATCGCGCTGATCCTGACCCTGCTGATCGCGATCTATGTCTTCACCATGCCCGCCGATATGGCGGTCAAATCCGCTACCTTGGGCGCGGTCAACGGTTTCTGGACGATCGGCTGGATCATCCTGAATGTGATCTTCCTGTACAATCTGACCAAGGAAAAAGGCCTGTTTCAGGTCTTCCAGCATTCGCTGGGCCGGGTTACCGCCGACCGGCGGCTGCAGATCCTGTTGATTCCCTTTTGCTTCGGCGCTTTCTTTGAAGGCGCGGCCGGTTTCGGCACCCCCGTCGCGGTCTGCTCGGCCATGCTCATGGGGCTTGGCTTTTCGCCCCTGACCTCGGCGGCCATGGCGCTGTTCGCCAATACCGCGACCGTGGCCTTCGGCGCCCTGGGGGCGCCGATCAACGGTCTTGCCGCTTCCACGGGCATCGACCCCATCCTGCTGGGCAAGGCCATCGGCATCCAGTCGATTCCCTTCTCGATCATCATCCCCTTCTACATGCTGTGGATCTTCTGCGGCTGGAAGAAGACCATGGAAGTGGCGCCGGCCATTCTGGTGGCGGCACTGTCCTTCACCATCCCGCAGTTCCTGATCTCCTATTATTCCAACCCCTATATCGTGGACGTGGCGTCGGGCGGCATCTCGCTGGCCTGCCTTGCGCTGTTCCTGCGTGTTTGGAAGCCTGCGACGATCATCACCGACACCGCCATGCGGTTCCGCGACGATTCCCATGACGAGGTCAAGCCGCCGGAACCGCTGGAGCAGCTGCCCACCGGCCAGCAGGTGTTCAACGCCTGGCTGCCCTGGGTAATCCTCTGTGTGGTGCTTGCCTTCTGGGCCACCGACTTCTGGAAGAAACTGGGCAACCACATCTTCAATCCGGTCTACCACGTGCCGGGCCTGGACAAGCTGATCCTGGCGGCGCCGCCGGTGGTCACCAAGATCACGCCCCAGGCTGGCGCGCTGAGCTGGCAGATCCTGACCTATTCCGGCACCGGTGTGCTGGTGTCAGGCATCATTGCCGGCTTGTTGATGGGCTTCTCGCCGATCCAGCTGGTGAAAAACTGGTTCAAGACCATTTACATCGTGCGCTTTCCCCTGATCGCCATCGTGCTGATGCTGTCCCTGGCAGCCATCACCGGCTCGTCGGGCATCCAGGGCACGCTGGGCCTGGCCTTTGCCGCGACCGGCAAGCTGTTTCCCTTCTTCAGCGCCGTTCTGGGCTGGCTGGGTGTGGCGGCCACGGGCTCGGACACCTCGGCCAATGTGCTGTTCGGCGGCCTGCAGGTGGTGGCGGCCAATCATGCCGGCTTCAGCCCACTGCTGATGTCCGCGGCCAATTCGACCGGCGGCTGCATGGGCAAGATCATCGCCATTGCCTCCATCGTCATCGCGGTGGCGGCCACCGGCTGGCAGGGCAGCGAGGGCAAAATCCTGCGCTTCGTGCTGCCCAGCGCCCTCTTCATGGGCTTTCTGGTCGGCGTCTTCGTGATGCTGCAGGCCTATGTGTATCCTTTTACCCTGACGGTGCCCGGTCTGCACTGAGCCAGGCCTCGTCTGAACAAAGGCCGGCCCGTCTTGGGCCGGCCTTTTCATTTTGACCCATTCACCCAGGGCCATTAGGCTTGGGTTTCACCCACAAAAGCCGATCCCCCATGTCCGACCGCATCGAAAAACACGGGCTGAAAATCAGTCCCGCCCTTTATGCCTTCATCGAAAAGGAAGCCCTGCCCAAAAGCGGTGTGGACCCTGACAAATTCTGGGCCGGCTTTGCCGCGCTGGCGGTGAAGCTGATGCCGCAGAACCGGGCGCTGCTGGCCGAGCGTGACCGGCTGCAGGCGGCCATCGACACCTGGCACAAGGCACATCCGGCCAAGCCGATAGACCAGGACGCCTATACCGCCTTCCTGAAAGAGATCGGTTATCTGCAGCCAGAAGGCGCGGACTTCCAGATCGGCACCGAAAATGTCGATCCGGAAATCGCCACGGTCGCGGGCCCGCAGCTGGTGGTGCCGCTGACCAACGCCCGCTTTGCCTTGAACGCCGCCAATGCGCGCTGGGGCAGCCTGTATGACGCGCTGTATGGCACCGATGCCATTCCACAGGAGGGCGAGCTGGCGCCCGGCAAAGGTTACAACCAGAAGCGCGGCGATAAAGTCATCGCCTTTGCCCGCGATGTGCTGGATCAGGCCGCGCCACTGGCCAGCGGCTCGTGGAAAGACATTACCGGCCTTTCGGTCGAAGGCGGCGTGCTCAAGCCCGCGCTGAAAGATCCGTCCCAGTTCAAGGGTTATACCGGCGATACGGTGGCGCCCAGCATCATCCTTCTGGAACATAATGGCTTGCACATCGAAGTCCATGTCGACCGCAGCCATGTCATCGGCAAGACCGACAAGGCCGGGATCAGCGATGTGGTGCTGGAATCGGCCATCACCACCATCATGGACTGTGAGGATTCCATTGCCGCGGTGGATGCCGAGGACAAGGCGGGGGCCTATCGCAACTGGCTTGGGCTGATGAACGCCAGCCTGACCGCGCGTTTCGAGAAGGGCGGCAAGAGCATGACCCGCGCCCTGAATCCGGACCGTGACTACACCGCGCCGGGCGGCGGCAAGCTCACCTTGCCCGGCCGCAGCCTGCTGTTCATCCGCAATGTCGGTCATCTGATGACCAGCGACGCCATCCTGTTGCCCGATGGCAGCGAGATCGGCGAAGGGGTGATGGATGCCGTGGTCACCAGTCTGGTGGCGCTGCATGACGTCCGCGGGCCCGGGCGCAACAGCCGCAAGGGCAGCATCTATATCGTCAAGCCCAAGATGCATGGCCCGGCCGAGGTGGCCTTCACCAACACGCTGTTCGATGGTGTGGAAGACATTCTTGGCCTCAGCCGCAACACCATCAAGATGGGCATCATGGATGAGGAGCGCCGCACCTCGACCAATCTGAAGGAATGCATCCGCGCGGCAAAAGACCGTGTCGTCTTCATCAACACCGGCTTCCTGGATCGCACCGGCGACGAGATGCATACCTCCATGTATGCCGGCGCCATGGTGCGCAAGGGCGACATGAAGACCAGCAAATGGCTGGCGGCCTACGAAGACCAGAATGTCGATATCGGTCTGGCCTGCGGCTTCCAGGGCAAGGCGCAGATCGGCAAGGGCATGTGGGCCATGCCCGACAAGATGGCCGACATGCTGAAGGCCAAGATCGGTCATCCCATGGCGGGCGCCAGCTGCGCCTGGGTGCCATCGCCCACCGCCGCCACGCTTCACGCACTGCACTATCACCAAGTCAGCGTGAAGGCCCGCCAGGACGAGCTGAAGTCGCGTCCGCGTGCCAAGCTGTCGGATATCCTGACCATTCCGCTCGCCGATCGGCCCAACTGGTCGCCGGAGGAAGTGCAGCAAGAGCTGGACAACAACGCCCAGGGCATTCTGGGTTATGTGGTGCGCTGGGTGGACCAGGGCGTGGGCTGCTCCAAGGTGCCCGACATCCACAATGTCGGCCTGATGGAAGACCGCGCCACCTTGCGCATTTCCAGCCAGCATATCGCCAACTGGCTGGAGCATGGCATCTGCAAGGAAGACCAGGTGCGCGAAACGCTCAAGCGCATGGCCAAGGTGGTGGACCAGCAGAATGCCAGCGACCCCAATTACGAGCCCATGGCCCCGGCCTATGACGGCATCGCCTTCAAGGCGGCCAGCGATCTGGTGTTCAAGGGCAAGGAACAGCCCAGCGGCTATACCGAGCCGCTGCTGCATCAGGCGCGCAGGGAATTGAAGGGGTGAGGGCGGAATAGCGAAAGGTCCAGTGGACCTTTCGCCCGCCTGAACGCCGCAGCGCCTGAGCTATGCGAAGGCGCGAGGCCGGGACGCAATCCTGCGCTTAGCTCGACTTATCAAGCGCCTTCAGGATCGCATCCGTCATGCCGGTGGTGCCCACCTTGTTCATGTTGGGCTGCATGATGTCGCCGGTGCGGAAGCCTTCGGCCAGCACCTGATCCACCGCCTTTTCCAGCCGCGACGCTTCGTCCTTCAGGCCGAAGGAATAGCGCAGGCACATGGCGAAGGAGAGGATGGAAGCAATGGGATTGGCGAGGCCTTTGCCCGCGATATCCGGTGCCGAGCCATGGATGGGCTCATACAGGGCCGATGGCAGGCCATTGGCCTTCTTGTCGCCCAGCGAGGCCGAGGGCAACATGCCGATCGAACCGGTCAGCTGCGCCGCCTCGTCCGACAGCACATCGCCGAACAGATTGTCGGTGACCAGAACGTCGAACTGCTTGGGATTTCGGACCAGCTGCATGGCGGCATTGTCGGCCAGGATATGGTGCAGCTCCACATCGGCATATTCGCGCGCGTGCAACTCGGTGATGACTTCCTTCCACAGCACGCCGGTGACCATCACATTGGACTTTTCGGCGCTATGCACCTTGTTGCCGCGCAACCGCGCCATGTCGAAGGCGACGCGGCAGACGCGCTGGATCTCGCTGGTGGTGTAAAGGCCGGTGTCGACGGCGCGCTTCTGGCCGTCGGGCAAAGTGGTGGTTTCCTTCGGCAGGCCGAAATAAACCCCGCCCATCAGCTCGCGCACGATCAGGATGTCGAGGCCCGACACGATCTCCGGCTTGAGCGTGGACGCATCCTTCAGCGCATCGAAGCACAGCGCCGGGCGCAGATTGGCATAAACGCCCATATCCTTGCGGATGCGCAACAAGCCCCGCTCGGCCCGCTTTTCGAACGGCAGGCCATCCCATTTCGGGCCGCCGACCGAACCCAGCAGCACCGCATCGGCGGCGTTAGCCTTCACGAAGGTCTCATCGGGATCGGGGCGGCCGACCGTATCGATGGCGACGCCGCCCAGCAGCGCGCTGTCGGTCTTGTAGGCCAGGCCCTTCTGGCCAAACCAGCCCACCACCCGCATGGTGGCATCCATCACTTCGGGGCCGATGCCGTCGCCGGGCACCAGAAGAAGCTTGTACTCGTTCATCGTCTTCTCTTCTCGTTTAGAGCCAGGGCGCCTGGACTTGCTGCTGCTTTTCGTAGGTCGCGATCTTGTCCTCGGTGCGCATGGTCAGGCCGATATCATCCCAGCCATTCAGCAGGCATTGCTTGCGGAATTCATCGACCTCGAACTTCACCGTGCCCCCGTCCGGACCCTTGATCTCCTGCTTTTCCAGGTCGATCGAGATGATGGCATTGGCGCCGCGCTCGGCATCGTCCATCAGCTTGTCTACGATCTCCTGCGGCAGCTTGATCGGCAGGATGCCGTTCTTGAAGCAGTTGCCATAGAAGATGTCGGCGAAGCTGGGCGCGATCACGCAGCGGATGCCGAAATCCAGCAGCGCCCAGGGGGCGTGCTCGCGGCTCGAACCACAGCCGAAATTATCGCCCGCCACCAGGATCTTGGCCTTGCGATAGGCCGGCCTGTTGAGCACGAAATCCGGCTTCTCGCTGCCATCGGGATTGTGGCGCAGCTCGTCGAACAGGGCCTTGCCCAGCCCGGTGCGATGGATGGTTTTCAGATACTGCTTGGGAATGATCATGTCGGTGTCGACATTGATCATATTCAGGGGGGCGGCGACGCCCTCGAGGGTCTTGAAGGGTTCCATGGGGCCGGGACCATAGCCAATTTCGGGCAAAAGTGAACCCTGCAAAAAAGCCAGCCCCATATGTCGTCAGGGGCGGGCTTTTCGCAGGCTTGCGGGGGCTTTTCAGACCACCGGACTGGTGGAATCCGGGACCAGTTTGCGGCCGGCATCGATCTGGGTGAACAGCAGGGCGCCCAGAACCGACAGGCCCGCCACGACATAAAAGGCCGCGTCCCAGCCATAGGCCTTGACGATGAAGCCGGTCACGGTGGCGATGATCGCGCCCCCGATATTGCCGAAAGTGTTCATCACCGCCGAACAGGAGCCGGCAAAGCTGCCGCCGATATCCAGGGTCACGGCCCAGGCATTTCCCACCACCAGCTCCAGCCCGAACACGGCGCCGCCGAACAGGGCGGCGCTGAGGTAACGGTCGGGCTCATGAATTGCCAGCGGAATACAGACCGCCGCCAGCAGGAAACCGACAATGGCCACGCTCTGACGGGCGAATTTGATGCGGCCGGTCTTGTGGATGATCAGGTCGGAGAACAGGCCGCCGCAGATGTCGCCCACCACGCCGGCCGCCAGCGGCAGGCTGGCGAAGAAGCCCATTTCCTTCAGCGAATAGCCGCGCGCGCTGTCCAGATATTTGGGATACCAGACCAGGAACATGTTCAGGCAATAGCCATAGCAGAAATACATTGCCGCCACGGTCCACATCTGGCGGCTGGACAGGATCAGCTTCCACGGGATCGGCTGGCGCTTTTTGGCATGGCCCAGGGCGGAAACGATTCTGTGCCGCTCGGCATCATTGGTGTGCCTGTGTTCGCTGGGGACGTCGCGATAATACCAGATCCACACCAAGGCCCAGACAATGCCGACGGTGGCGAAGATAAAGAACGGAACGTGCCAGCCATAATGACCGATCAGGGTGGCGACCAGGATCGGGGCCGCGGCGCCCGCCAGGCGCGAGCCGGCATGTGTGGAACCTTGCGCAAGGCCGCGCTCGCCGGGAAGCATCCAGCGCGACAGGGCGCGGTTGGAAATCGGGAAGGCGCCGGCCTCGCCCATGCCGATCAGGAACAAGCAGACCATCATCATGCTGACGGAGAAGGAAAAGCCGGTCAGGAAGGTGAACACCGACCACCAGATCACCACACTGGCCAGGGCGATGCGCGGGCCGGCGCGGTCGCCGAACCAGCCGCCCGGAATCTGGAACAGCGCATAGGCCCAGTTGTAGCAGCCCATGATAACGCCAAACGTCTCGATCGAGAATTTGAACTGCTTCTGGATCACCGGCAGGGCGTTGGAGAGCAGCACCCGGTCCAGATAGGTGATGAAATAGACCATCACCACCAAGGCAAGGACGGTGTGACGAACGCGGGTTGGCCGGGCGGTCGATGACATGGCGTTTTCCTTGGCCGCGCGGGCAGCGGACATCCCGCTGCCCCCCGGCATACTCTTACTCAACTCAGTACGGCATGTCCGGCAGGTCGGCCGGGCGTGGCTGGCACTGGCTTTCCGGCCGGTCGCGGCAGGACGTCCAGATGGTCGGCACCGAATTGCCCGCGATATAGACCGAATTGATGGTCTCGGTGTTGTGGATGTCCTGGGCCGGGTCCTTATCCAGCACCAAGAGGTCGGCCCATTTGCCGGCCGCGATGGTGCCAATGCTGTTGTCGCCCAACCAGCGGGCATTGTCGCTGGTGGCGGACTTGATCGCCTCCAGCGGGGTGCGGCCCGCCATCACTTCCAGCTGCATTTCCTCATGGGCATTAAAGCCCGGGAAGCGGCCATTGGGGCCGGAGTCCGTGCCCATGCCGGTTTCGACACCGGCCTTCACCATCGCCTGATAATTCTCCAGCGCCTGGAACAGGGTGCGGTCCATATCCCAGAACACTTTCTTTTCATATGGCAAGCCAGGGAAACGTGTGGGCCCCAGCACCACGGCACTTTCGCGGGCCATGCTCTTGAGCGCGGTCAGGGTTTCGGGCGTCACGCCGCGGGTGAAGAAGGGGTCGTTCAGCCAGGGCATGATCGCCAGGCTGTACGCCATCTCGCGGCTGAGGGTGGCGGAGACCATCCAAACGCCCTTGGCCTTCATCATGCTGAGCAGTTCGCCATCGACCGGCTGGTCGCGCACCATATGGGCGAAACCGTTGATACCTTCGCGCACCAGCTCCTTGGCGTCGGCAAGATAGAAGACATGCGCCACGGCGCGCAGGTGCTTCTTGTGGGCTTCATCGATGATGGCGGCGCTGACCGCCGGCGGCATTTTGATCGGAATGGTCTTGCGCTCGTCATCCACCCAGAGCTTGATGAAATCCACGCCCTTGGCCGCCTGCTCGTCCACCAGCTTGCGGCCCTCTTCCGGGGTGGAAATGGGATTGGTCACGCCCAACAGGCCGCCATAACCGCCCTTGATCACCGCGCCCTGACCGGCGCTGAAGATCCGCGCCATGGTCGGACGGCTCTTGCGCTGCCGGTTGCGCATGTCGAGGACGAAATCCTTGTCGGTGCCCAGCACCTGCACCGAGGTGACGCCGTAAGCGGCATACTGTTTCAGGTCGGCCTGGACGTTCTGCGGCGTCTCGTATTTCTCATCCTGGACGACGCCCTTCATCATGCCCAGATGGACATGGCTGTCGATGATGCCAGGCATCACGAACTTGCCGGACAGGTCCGTGACGGTCGCACCCGCCGGCGCCTTCAGGGCGGATACCGGACCGACCCAAGCGATCTTGCCATCGGTCATCACGATGGCGGAATTGGCCTGTGGCGCCGCACCCGTGCCGTCGATCACCGTGACATTCTTCAACACGGTGGTTTCGGCCGACGCCGGAACATTCATCGCGAGCAGCGCCAGCAACCCGGCGCCCAACTTCAATCCACGCATATCAAAAACTCCCTGTTACCCGCACTGCTCGTAGGCTTCGGTTCTTACGAGACGCCTCCCAAAAAAAACAGCATAGAGTTACGCTGCACTGCGACATGAACTGTCGCTGATTGTCTCAAGAAAAATGCCGCCCTCCGGTTGGAGGACGGCATCAATCACGGGTTGCTCCCCGCCTTATCTCTGTCACCCTCCAGGCGCGGCCTTTGGCCTTTCGCCCATCCGGCGTTTCTCCGCCGATAACATCTTGATTCTCTAGTCTTGTTTCCTCGACCCAGTCAGCGGTCTTCGCCGCCTTGGCTGACACGGCTCCCTTCTGGCGGGGCCGCTTGCCGAAAAGACTATGTCAGGATGCGGATGAAAACAAATGCCATAAAGACTTTTCCAAAAGACTTTCCCACGTCATGGCGAAGACCTAACCTCGTCCCAAACAGAACAATTGGGAGGATAGTCATGGCCAGATTGTCGCGCCGCGATCTGATGATGGCCGCCGCCGGGGTCATGATCCCGTCCGCGGCTTTCGCAACCGATCCGGTCATTCCCGCAAGCACCATCGCCGCCCGCCAGAACGCGCCCGTCGTGCCCAAAAAAGTGAACAGGCTTTACAACCTGACCGCGGGCGGCGTGAAAGAACCCAATGACATGCAGTTCGCGCCCGACGGGAAATTGTGGGTGCTGGACCAGGTCGATCCCAACCATGTCGCCACCATCGATCCCAGGACCGGCCAGGTTCTCGCCAGTGTCGTCACCGATTGCATCCATGGCAGCGGCATCACCTATGGCGACGGCGCCTGGTTCCTGACGTCGACCAAGGTCCGCGAAGGCAATCCCTCCACCCTCAAGGTCGATCCCAAGACCGGCAAGACGCTGAAGAAGTGGGAAACACCAGGCTGGGGCATTTACGGCGTCTACACCCAGCGCACGCCCAAGCCGGGCGATTTGCCGCTAGCCTCGGGCGGCCATGGCCTGAAATGGGCCGGCAATGGGCAATATTGGATGGCCGTGCCCGCCAGCGGCAAACTGTTCCTGATGAATGCGGAGGAAGGCAGCGTGGCACGCAGCATCCAGGCGCCCACCGTGCGCACGCACGGTATCGCGCTGGACGGCGATCATATCTGGTGCGCGGGCAGCGACGAGGCCGAGATCTACAAGCTGCAGATGTCCGACGGCGCCATCGTCGCCAAGATCGTGCTGGACAAGGTCAATGACCCGTCCCTGCACGGGCTGGACATCAAGGATGGCGTGCTGTGGTATTGCGACGCCAACAAGGGTTGGATCTGCAACCTGACATAAGATTTTCAAGACTGTAATGGAGAGGATAATGGATCGCCGCAGCGTGATGACGGGGATGCTTGGCGCGGCCGCTGCCAGCTTGTGGACGCCGCCTGATGCTTTCGCGCTCGGCCTGCCCAAGGACAAGATCAAGCGCATCCGCTATTACAAGACGCCCACCGACGCGGCGGGCCGGCCCAATATCCATCAGCCGACCTTCAACCAGTCCACCAACATCGTCACCATCGAGACCGAAAGCGGGCTGATGGGCGTTGGCGAGGGCGGCGAACCTTCGACCATGGAACAGTGCGCCGGCCTTCTGATCGGCGAGGACCCGTTCCGCAGCCAGCATCTGTGGCAGGTCATGGAGCGCGGCTATTTCTATCCCGCCGGCCGGGAAAAAACCCATTCGCTGGGCGCACTGGACGTGGCGCTGTGGGACCTGAAGGGCAAGGCGCTGGGCGTGCCGGTGTGGCAGCTTCTGGGCGGCAGGAGCCGCGACTATGTCGAATGCTATGCCACCGGTTATCCGACGCCCAAGGGCGGCACATTGGAAGACGCGGCGCGCGCCTGCATCGCCGAAGGTTTTCGCGCCTATCGCACCGGCGTGCGGGAAAACCAGACCTTTGACCGGTTCGAAGCGGTGCGCCAGACGGTGGAGGATTGCGAGGCGATCCGCAAAGGCGTGGGCAAGGATGGAGCCTGGGCGATCGACTTCCATGGGACCATGGACCCGGAAGACGCCATCACGCTGGCGACCGAGCTTGAGCCGCTGCACCCTTTCTTCTGCGAAGATCTGATCCGGGGCGAGAATATCGATGTCTACAAGGTGATCCGCCCGCGCCTGCGCGTGCCGATCGCGGTGGGCGAGATCTATGGTGTGAAGTGGGAAATCGCGCCGCTGATCGAGCAGAATCTGATCGATTTTGCCCGCTGCACCGTGCCCAATGTCGGCGGCATCACCGAATATATGAAGATCGCCGCCTTGGCCGAGACTCATTATTGCGGGTTGATTCCGCACTTCACCGGTCCGATCGGCGAGACCGCGCTGGTGCATTGCCTGACCGCGACCTCGGTGGTGGCGCTGATGGAAATGACCGGCGCGGGCCGGCGTCCCTGGCCCTATCTGCCGGAATGTTATGATTTCCATAACGGCAAGCTATGGCCCAACGATCGCCCCGGCCTGGGTGTGACGCTCGACACCAGCAAGCTGGAAAAAGTCGGCGACTGGACGGAGCATTATGCGCCCATCCAGATCAATCACCGGCCGGATGGCAGCTATACCAACTGGTAAATCTTTCTCCATGGGCGGGCTTGACCCGCCCATCCAACTGTCGGCCCAGGAAGGTGGAGTTGGATGGCCAGCTCAAGGCCGGCCATGGAGAGGAGAGTTTGGTCAGCCCGCATCCCTGAACGCCGCCACGCTTTGCCGCGCGCGAACAGCGATCTCTTCATCGCTGTAATCCGGCTTGAACAGGTCCGCGCCCATGCCGAAACCGGCCGCGCCGGCCCAGCGCCATTCCTTCATATTGCCGGCACCCACCCCACCCACGGCATAAACCGGCACATCCTTGGGCAGCACCGCCAGCAACGCCTTCAGATGCGCGGTGCCGGCGGTGGCGGCGGGAAACAGTTTCAGGGTGCGCGCGCCGGCGGCGATGGCGGCGAAGGCTTCGCTGGGCGTGTAAAAACCCGGCATCACCACCATCTGCTTTTCGACGCCGCGCGCGATCACCGCCGGATTGGTGTTGGGCGTGACCAGCAGCTTGCCGCCTGCATCGGCCACCCGGTCGACATTGGCGGCATCAAGCACAGTCCCCGCCCCGGTCAGGCAGCGATCACCATAGGTCCTGGCCAGAATTTCGATGCTCTTGAAAGGATCTGGTGAATTCAGCGGCACCTCGATGGCACGGATGCCCGCCTCGAACAGCGCCGCCGCCACGCCTTCGATGCGATCGGGCGTCACGCCGCGCAGGATGGCGACCAGGGGCAGTTCGGCCAGTGTATCGGTCATGAAAAGATTTCCGCATGGGCATGAACCAGGCCGCCCAAGGCCGCGGCGTCGCCATCGATCACCGCACTTTCAACATCATAGGCCTTGAGCACACGGCCATAAAGCGCGGCAAGCGCGGGGGTGCAGATCAGCTGCACCGGACCTTCACTGCCGAACAACCGGAGCGCGGTGGCGACATCCTTGCCCAGCACCAGGCCCGACAGATAGGAGGCGGCATCGCCCCTGGGCATGTCGCCGGTCACCATCCGGGCGCGGGTGCTGAACAGAAGATGCAGCAGATCGGCATCCGGATTGGCGCGCACGAAATCCAACCCACGCGCCAGGCCCATGCTTTCGATATCGACCTCGCCGCCGTCGCGCGTCAGAACACTGTGCCGGCGCAACAGCTCGAACAACTCGCCCGACAGCGCGGTCTGGAATTCCATCACCGCGCCATTCTCCACCAGAACCCATTTGGCGTGGGTGCCGGGCATGCAGAACAGATGTCGCCCCTTGGCCAGGGCCGGACGAAGCCTGAGCGCGCCGAGGATCTGGGTCTCCTCGCCCCGCATCACATCCGGCGCGCCGGTGCGGCCGATGCAGGAAAGACCCGGCAGAATGGCAATGGCGCGCCCGCCCGCGTCGAAACGCAAGGCCGCGCCCGCAATCGCCTGCGGCCTTGCCGGGCATTGCAGATAGGGCACATCCTTCCAGCCGATGGTGGAGCCCACCATGCCGCCCAGCACCGCCGGCAGAACGCCATGCGCCTTGTCCCAGGGCGCGACGGCCCCGGCAAAACGGCCGGCGCAGTCAGGCGCCGAAGCACCTTCGCCTTCGCCCCGGGCCAGCACCGACCCGCGCGCATCGCAGAGATAAAGCCGCAGCCGGCTGGTGCCCCAGTCGCCCGCGATAAAAGCCGCCTCGCTCATGGGGCGTCTTCTACAAGGGGCGTCACGCCTTGTCGAATAGCACCCGAAGTTCGTCCTTGGCCTTTTCCAGCTTGCGCTTGCGGCCGGCCGGCAGGTCCTTGCCCGCCCGGTTGATATAGAAGCTCAGCATGGACATGGCCGAACGGTAGGGGCTGGACTTGCGCCTGTGGCTGCGTTCGGCCGAACGCTTCAGCGAGCGGGCGATTTTTTTCGGGTCGTCCTGCGCAAACACGCCTTTTTTCAGATCCAGGGCATCGCTTTCCCGGGTCACCCGCCTGGACCATTTTCGCGTCCTGGCGCCCGGCTTCTTCGCTTTTTTGGCTTTCTTCGCTTTTCTGGCGGCCATCAGCGTGTAACGGCTGAAACCGGGAAATGGCTGCCGGAACCAGCATGTCTCACGGTGCTTTATCCAGCCATGCAAATCTATATCGGCACGGCGGGCTGGGCCATTCCGTCACGCCATGCCGGCGCCTTTCCCGGCTCCGGCACGCATCTGACGCGATACGCGCGAAGACTGGGCGCGGTGGAGATCAACTCGTCCTTTTACAAGCCGCACCAGCGCAAGACTTATGAACGCTGGGCGGCAAGCGTGCCGCAAAGCTTCCGTTTCTCGGTCAAGCTGCCGCGCCGGATCACCCATGAGCTTCGCTTGAAAAACTTCAAAGAACCGCTCGACCGCTTTGTCGAAGAGATTTCAGGCCTGGGTGACAAGCTTGCCGTCATCCTGGTGCAATTGCCGCCCAGCCTGGCCTATGACGCAACGGACGCCGAAGCGCTTTTCCAGACACTGGGGAGAAAGGCGCGGGCCATGATCGCCTGTGAACCGCGCCATGGCAGCTGGTTTACGCTTTCCGCGGACAGCACCTTGCAGCGACTGCATGTCGCTCGCGTCGCCGCCGATCCGCCGCGCGTGGCAGGAGGTGGTGAACCTGGCGGCTGGCAGGGCCTGCGCTACTGGCGGCTGCATGGCAGTCCAAAGATCTATTATTCCGCCTATTCCTCGCGCGCCCTGACGGCTTTGGCGGCCAGGCTTCAGCCGTCCGACTGGTGCATCTTCGACAATACCGCAGCCTTTGCCGCCTTGGCCAACGCACGGGAACTGAAAGACCTCACCGTCTGACAAAGGCCCTCGGCTCGACGGCAAGACCTGCGGGATCAAACACATTGGACACACGGCGTACTTCGCGGCCGGCCAAGATGTCCTCATAGAATTCCCGGTCCTTGCTCATCACCCGGATGGTCACCAACGTGCCGCCGCGCCGCACGCCTTCGGCATAGTCGGCCGCATCATTATCGCTGATGCCCGCTTCGATCATGGCGCCCACCACGCCACCGGCCGCGCCACCCGCAACCGCACCGGCAAGCGCACCAGCCAGCCAGCCCGCCGCTATCACGGTTCCGATACCGGGCAAGACAAAGGCGCCCACGCCCGCGACCAGACCTGCCGCGCCGCCCAATGCCGCACCCAGGCCCGCGGCACGATTGACGATCTCACCGCGATCGTCACGTCCATTGCCGTCGCGGTCGATCACGTCATCGGCATTTTCCAGATCGGCGTTCTGCATCCGCACGCTGTTCGACGGCGCAATGATTCCGATGTCATCTTCCGGCAGGCCCGCGGCCTTCAGTTCATCCACCACAAAGCGCGCCAACGCGCCGTCCTCATAAAGTCTGGAGATGACAATCATCATGGATGGAACTCCGAACTTGCTTTGAGACGGAATGGCAACATCACCGAGCCCGTGCCGTTCCATGCGGAACCGTTTTTTATTTCATAAGTTGTCCCTGCGGTTGCCGGACAGAAAAGGACAAATCATGGCACGCAAATATTCCAAGGGCGCGCAGAAGAAGGTCAAGAAGGCAATGGAAGAGCGCAAGAAGGGCACGCTGCGAAGCGGTCCAGGCGGTAAGGGCGGCAAGGTGAAGAGCCGCAAGCAGGCCATCGCCATCGGTCTTTCGGAAGCCCGCAAGGAAGGCAAGAAGGTGCCCCGCAAAGCCAAGAAAAGCAAAAAGTCCAGGAAGACGAAGAAGAAAAGCTAGGCAATCATCTCCGCCGCTAGCGCGCAAAGCCGTTCCAGGCTGAAAGGCTTGTGCAGAATCTGGATGCTCGCCGTCCTCAGCAGATCAGGCGGCGGCTCTCCGGCATAGCCGGTCATCAACAGCACCTTGAGGTCGGGTTTGAGCAGAAGCCCGGCTTCCACCAGGCCATAGCCGTCCATGCGCGGCATCTTGATGTCCGACACCAGAAGCGCGATTTCCGGATTGGCTTTCAGCAGCGCCAGCGCCTCGAGCCCGTCGCCGGCCTCGAACACCTTGAAACCAGCATCTTCCAGCATCTCGACCGCGATGACCCGCAGCATGGCTTCGTCTTCCGCCAGAAGGATAGAGCCCATGCTCATGCGGCCTCCCGATCGCGCGGCATCAAAATGGTGATGGCGGTGCCTTTGCCCGGCGCGGAATCGATCACTAGATAGCCGCCCGACTGGCGCACAAAGCCAAAAGTCATCGACAGGCCCAGCCCCGTGCCCTTGCCCTGCGGTTTGGTCGTGAAGAAGGGATCGACGGCGCGGCGGCGCACATCATCCGACATGCCGATGCCGGTGTCGATCACCGCCAGCGCCACATAATCGCCGGGCACGAATTCGCCTTCGACATCCGCGGGGGCCTGTTTCAGGGGCGCGTTGCGGGTCTCCACCACCAGGTGCCCGCCGTTCGGCATGGCGTCGCGCGCGTTGATGGCCAGATTGAGAAGCACATTCTCCATCTGATTGATGTCGCACAGGGTGGACCAGCTGGCGGTCAGCCGCATGGTGATTTCCACCTTCTCGCCCACCGAATGGCGGACCAGCTCCGACAGGCCCTGCGCCAGGGTGCTGAGATTGACCCGCTGCGGCGTCAACGGCTGACGGCGGGAGAAGGCCAGGATGCGCTGGGTCAAGTGCGCGGCGCGGTCCAGTGCCTCGTCGGCCGAGGCGAAGTATGTGGCCACGTGTTCGGCTTCCGCGCCCAGCTTGCGCCTGAGCAGGCGCAGATTGCCCTTCACGATCATGATCAGATTGTTGAAATCATGGGCGATGCCGCCGGAAAGCTGGCCGATCGCTTCCATCTTGTGGCTCTGGCGCAGCGCCTCCTCGGTCTTGCGCCGCTCCTCCATTTCCTCCTGCAGGCGGCTGTTGACGCGCGCGAGTTCCTGGGCGCGGCGTGACAGCGCGGCCTGCGAAAAGCCCAGTACCGCGATCACCAGCGCCCCCATGGTGACCAGCAGGATCAGGCCGGCATAGCGGGCGATGCGCCGCTCTTGCGGCTCGGTGACGGCGCGCAGCAGCACCTGGCCCACCTGGTTGCCATTCTGGCTGACCGGCACCGCGATATCGATATAGCCTTCACCAAGGCTGTTTTGGGGCGTGCCCACCAGCGCCGGCAGCCGCGTGCCGCGGGCAAAGCCCGCCATCAGCTTTCCCCTCGCATTATAGATGCCCGCGCCTTCCAGTTCGGGATTGACCCTGAGCGCATCGACATATTCCTGGGTCGCGTTGTGATCGTCGAACACCACGGCGGCGGCGACGCTGGCGGCCAGAATCTGGGCCTGTTCGCGCACGCTTCTGACCTGCTGGGAGCTGTAGAGATGCTCTTGATACACCGCCATCAGCACGCCGGCCGCCAGCAACCCTGCCGCCGCAACCAGCGCCGCGATCACCGAAGAGCTCCAATCGCGCCGGGTATGGGTCACGGCTGGCTCCGCAATCTGACGGCATGGGCCAGACTCAGAAGCTTGGAGCTGATGATGAGGCCATCCTCGGCCGCGGCCGCATCATCGATATCGAAGCGCACATGATTGGATTCGATCACAAAGCTGATCACACCATGCGACTTCACGCCCGAGTCGGTTACCGTCACCACCGGCTGGCCCTTCATGGCATCCAGCGTGCCATCCACCACGGCCGGGTCCACGCCCGTGCCGAGAAACAGCAGCTGACAGGAGGCATCCGCATCGGGCTCCGGCAGATGGCGCACCGCGACCGGACGGTCCCCGGCCTTGAGGCTGCCAACCTCGTGATCGAGCCTGCCGCCAAACGGATCGGACCCCAGCACACAGATATTCACCGGCGCGGTGGGCGAACCGAAGGTTCCCGCGGGCCAGGTAATGAAGGGCACGAATTTCGGCAGATAGGCGGCCTTGATGGCATATTCCAGCGAGGTGTCGCCCCGCACAGGCCCCCATGACGCCATGCCCATCATGGCGATGCCAGCCAGGAAAGGCCCCGCACGCATCAGAAGCGCAGTCTGGTTTCAAAATAGACGCTGCGGCGGATCAGGTCGCCGCCGGCATATTCCAGATGCTGGCCGTGCAGCAGATTGTAGCCGGCCAGCGCCAGCGACAGGCTATCGGTGACTTTCCATGCCAGGCGGGAATTCAGCTCGATATATTCCGGCACGGCGGGGTCGGGCAGCGCCCCCACATAGCGGAAATCGGCGTCGAAATTCAGGTCGTAAGGCAGGTTCATGGAGGACCGGAGCGATGCCTGATGATGCGGATCGTCGCCCGCCTGGGCGATCCCCAGCAGTTTGCTGGAACCGGGCTGAAAGGAAAGGTCTTCGTGCTGGGCATTGAAGCCCAGATCCAGCCGCCACCAGTCCAGTGCCTGGAAGCGGGCCCAGGCTTCGACGCCATGGACATTGCCCTTGAGCGTATTGGCCCACATCAGCGGCAGGGTGACAACCGGCGTGGGCTCGACGTCTTTCAGATGCTGATAGACATTGTCGAAAACCGATACCGACAGCGAGATCCGGCCGAACAGCTGGCCGCGATAGCCCAGCTCATAAGCCGTCACCTCCTCCGGCAGGAAATTGATATTGCCGGTGAGGAAGGTCGCGTTGCCCAGCTTTTCCACCACATCGGTATCGAAGGGGGTGGGCGAGCGCACCGCCCGCGAGACCGCGCCCCAGATCGTGTGATCGGGCGCGATCTGCCAGGACAGCCGCCCGCTGGGCATGGGTGAAACACCGGAATAGGGGTCATCCTCCAGCTTGAGACCGAGCGTCAGCTCGATGGTGTCGCCCAGCGGAACGCGGTCCTGGACGAAGATGTCGGCCAGGTTCAGGGTGCGGTGCCCAGGCGCAAACAGCAGCGCGCTGGTCGCGGCCACTTCGTTGGTGATGCCATATTGCAGCAGGCGGTCGCCCATGCCCCAGACGATAGTGTTCCAGCTGCCCAGCCGGAAATTATGCTGGCCTTCGACATCATAGGTGTTGAGGACAATGCCACCGCCGCCATTCTGATGGCGCTGGGTCTCATCATAGTAGGTGAGCAACTGAAACGAGGAATCCTCGTCCAGCCTGTGCTGCCAATGGCCCGTCAGATTGCCGCCGGCCGTTATCAGATCCGCGCCGCCCGACTGACCTTCCGCGCCATTATAGATGTCGCCCTGGAGCGTCACCTGGTCCTGGGCTTCGTCCCAGTCCAGCCGGAAGCCGCCCTGCGGCTTGGTCCAGCTGTCATGGGCATTGCTGCCTGTGCCGTTGTCAAAGGCCCGCTGCCAGAAATCCTTGGCATAGAAGCGGTAGTCCACATTGTCGGCAAGTTGACCGCCATACTGCACGGCGCTGCTGCTGTACTGATCGCCAACACCCAGGGTCAGCAGGCCGCCTTTCGTATCGGCGGCCTTGCGGGTGATGATGTTGATGACGCCATTGACGGCATTGGCGCCCCACAGCGTGCCGCCCGGCCCGCTGATCACTTCGATGCGGTCGACATCATCGGGCAGCACGTCCTGCATGTCCCAATAGACGCCGGAATAGAGCGGGGTATAGACGCTGCGCCCGTCAATCAGCACCAAAAGCTTGTCCGGAAAATTCTGGTCGGCGCTGTTGCCATTGAAACCGCGCGCGGTGATCTCGTAATTGGCCGGGCTTGCCTGCATCACCTCCAGATTTGGCGCCAGCCTGAGCATGTCCGGCAGGTTGGTGGCGCCGGAACGGATCACATCATCGTGACTGATCACATAGACGGCCGCGGCGGCCGTGGAAAGCGACTGGGGCGTCTTGGAGACCGACGTAATCTCGACATTGGCCAGCTGCTCAATGCTGAGTTGTGGAAGGTCGGCGTCTGCCATCTGCTGGGCACTCGCGCCCTTTGGCAAAAAGCCCATACCCAACAACAGTCCGGTCAGAACCCCCCAACGGGTTTTCCCAAACAACACCCATAACCCCCTTGGCGCATCCCGCACCAACAGCCCATTCAGCCGGAAGCGCCCGAAAGATCAAAAGGTTCCCACGCCCGGGCGCGCAGGCAGCTATTTGGGTGGGGGCTTCAATCCGCGATGGACCAGCATCGGCCCGATATCGGGGTCCTTGCCGTAAAAGGCCCGGAACATCGGCCCGTAATCCATTGTATGGCCTTTCGACAGGATCATGTCGCGGAAGCGCTGCCCATTGGCCCGAGTCAATCCGCCATGGGCGATGAACCAGGCATAGGCATCGTCATCCAGCATCACCGTCCATTGATAGGCGTAGTAGCCGCTGGCATAGCCATTGGCCCAGATGTGCAGGAAATAGCTGGAACGGTAGCGGGGCGGCACATTGGGGAAATCGGTGCCGGTTTCCTTCAGCGCCTTGGCCTCGAAGGCATCGACATCCTGCTTGGGCGCATCCGCCGGCAGGGTGTGCCACTTCATGTCCAGCTCGGATGCCGCCAGCAGTTCGCCCAGCGAATAGCCCTGGCCCCAGGTATCGGCGGCCTTGATCTTGTCCACCAGGCTCTGCGGGATCGGCGCCCCGGTCTTGTAGTTCACCGCATAATGTTTCAGCACATCGGGATAGAGCGCCCAGTGCTCATTGAACTGGGAGGGGAATTCGACAAAGTCGCGCGCCACATTGGTGCCTGAGACCATCGGATAGGTCTGGTTGGCGAACAGGCCATGCAGGGCATGGCCGAATTCGTGGAACATGGTGGTGACATCGTCGAAACTGATCAGCGCGGGCTGGCCCGGCGCGGGCTTGGTGAAGTTGGCGACGTTATAGATCACCGGCTTGGTGCCCAGCAGTTTTGACTGGCCGACAAAGTTGCTCATCCAGGCACCGCCGGATTTGTTGTCGCGCTTGTAATAGTCGAAATACATCAGCCCCAGCGCCGAGCCGTCCTGGTCGAACACTTCATAGACCATCACATCGGGTTGATAGACCGGGATGTCGTGGCGCTGCTTGAAGGTCAGGCCATAAAGCTTGTTGGCCGCATAGAAGACGCCGTCCGTCAGCACCTTGTGGATTTCGAAATAGGGCTTGAGCGCGTCCTGGTCCAGGTCATAGCGCTCCTTCTTCACCTGGTCGGCATAACGCTGCCAGTCCCAGGGCTTGAGGTCGAAATGCTTGCCGTCCTTGTCGATCGCCGCCTGGATCAGTTCGGCTTCCTCGGCGGCTTTGGCGCGGGTAGGCGCGACCAGCTGGCCCAGGAATTTCTCCACCTTGTCCGGCGTATCAGCCATCTGATCGTAAAGCACATAGGCGGCGTAATTGGGATACCCCAGCAACTTGGCCTTTTGCGCGCGGATCACCGCCAGCCGCGCGATGACGGCGCGGGTGTCATTGGCATCGCCCCTTTCGGCGCGTGTCCAGCTGCTGTTGAACAGCTTCTCGCGCACGCCACGGTCCGACAGTGACGTCAGAAGCGGCTGCTGGGTGGTGTTCTGCAGCGGGATGACATATTTGCCGGCCAGCTTGCGCGCCTTGGCGGCTTCCACCGTGCTGGCGATTTCCGCATCCGACAGGCCCGCCAGCTCCGCCTTGTTATCCAGCACCAGGGCACCGGCCTTGGCGGCGGCGACCAGCTTCTGCTGGAACTGGGTTTCCAGGCTGGCGTCTTCCTTGTTGATCGCCTGCAGCCTGGCCTTGTCCTTGTCCGACAGCAGCGCGCCGGCATGGACGAACTGGCGGTAATACAGCGTCAGGACCTGCAGCGCTTCCGCGTCCAGCTTCAGCCCGGCGCGCGCGTCATACAGCGTCTTCACCCGGGCAAAGAGCTTGGGGTTCAGGAAAATGGCATCGGTATGCGCCGCCAGCCGGGGTGCCTCGATCGTCTGCACCTTGTCCAGGGTCGGATTGGTATTGGCCTGCACCACGCCGAAGAAAGTGTTGTTTACCCGGTCCAGCATACGGCCCGAGCGCTCCATCGCCGCGATGGTGTTGTCGAAGGTGGGAGCCGCGGGATTGTCGGCGATCCGCCGGATCTCGGCCAGTTGTTCCTTCATTCCGGCCTCGAAGCCGGGCTGATAGTCGCGATCCTTGATGATGTCGAAGCGCGGCGCCTGATAGGGCAGATTGCTGGGGGTGGCGAAGGGATTGGCCGCCCAGGCTGGCATCGCCAGCAGTGCCGGCGCCGCCAGAACGGCCATCAAGGCCACCACACCGGCACTGAGACCGGCATCAGGTTTACCGCGCATTGGCACACTATCTCCCCGCGAAAAGACGGAAGAGATATTACCCGGCAAACAGGCGCGCGCCAGAGCGTCCTATCCCGCCGCCTGAAGCGCCGCGCGGGCATCGGCGACACTTTCCACCACTGCCTGCTGGCGGTGATGACCCAGGTTCAGCACCGCCTTGACGCTGTCGCCATATTCCCCCGGCTGCGGCGCGCGCACCGCGGTGACCTGGCCCGGATCGATTTTCACGGTGAGGCCATCAGGACGGGTGAATTTGACCAGCGACAGTCCGTCCTTGCCCGCATGCAGCGTCCTGGTTATGCCGCCGACATAGGCGCGGGTTTCCGCCGGCAGGCGCGCGCCATGTTGCAGATGGTCTTCCAACACGCCTGGCCCGGCATTGTAGGCGGCGAACATCGCCGGATAGCCGTATTTGTGATGCAGCCAGCGCAGATAGGCGGCGCCCGCCATGATGTTGTCGCGCGGATTGAACGGATTGGCGCCCAGCTTGTGCTCGGCCGCCATCTCTTCATAGGTCTCGGGCAAGACCTGCATCAATCCCACCGCGCCGGCGCGGCTGACGATCGGCTGGTTCTCGCCCAGCATGGTGCGGCCGCCGCTTTCCTGACGCATCACCGCGCGAATCCATGCCTTGGGCACATGAAAGCGTGCGGAGGCTTCGCTGATGATGCCGTCCCAGCGGCCCAGAAGCTGTGACGGCGTCATCGCGGCCTCTTTGTCATAGGCCGTGGGGCTGACGTGCATGACCTCGATCAACTGCGACAGGATCGGGCGGCGCGCAACGGCATCCTCGCTCTGCCGCAAAAGCGCGCCATGGAAATTATGCATCGTCCAGGCGGTGGCGATGCACAGACCGCCAAAAATCAGGGTATGGGTAAAACCACGAAGCGAGGGCCTGGCGACAGCAACAGACAAGGATTCGGACACAGTGGCTCCAATCGGGGTCAGAGGAAGAAAAAGGGATGAAACTTTTTCGGACGCTCAGAACTTTTTCAGTTGGTGCGGGAACCAGAATGTTCCACGCGCGTATGCGCCCCGGCCACGAGCGATGTAACTTCGCTGTCGCGAATTTTCAAGCTGCAACTTCGCGGAACAAAAGTTCCGATTCGATTTTAGCGCGCGCGCAATTCGCGCAGATGCGCGGTCAGGGCTTTGACATCGCCATTGTTTTGCGCGAGCACCGAAAGGAACTGGTCGCGTTCCGCCAACGCAAGCCACACCCCTTCCACCGCGAAATCCACCAGCACCGGCCTTGCGCCATCGGTGCGCACGCGGAAATCGACCCGCATCGGCTGACTTCCCCCGACCATGTCGGTGTTGACGATGAAGTCGCCCGGCGCGCGTTCGCGCGAGGCGCGCACGCGCAGCGTCTGTCCGGCATAGCGGGCGAAATATGATTGGTACACGGACAAAATATAGTCCTGATAAGCCGCGACATAGGCATCGAGATCGGCGGGCGAAGCCTTCGCCGCATACTGGCCCAGAAGAAAGATTGCCACGCGCCTGAGGTCGGTAAGCCCCAACAGAAAAGCGGCGAAGCGCCGGCTGCGCTCCTCGTCGCTCAGACTGCGATCGTTCAGGATGTCGAAGCCGGTCTGGATGTTGCTGCTGATGAAATCCTCGGCCGGATTGACCGCCGCGTAAGCGGCGGACGCGAACGAAAGCGCCAGCGCGGTCGCGCCGAGCAGCAGATGCCTGCGATGCATGTAATGGTCCCTTCGCCAACCGCGTGTAATCATACGCGGCTTGTGATGCCCCTGGACAAGCTTGTCACAGCCAATCGCGCCGGAAATAAGGCGTCCTGGAATCTGACGGATGGGCCCTTGAAAGCATTACGCAAAAGGTCATGTTCCTTCCCATGGTTCCGCTGTCCGTCCTGGATCTGTCACCCATCAAGCAAGGCAGCGATGCCGCCGGCGCCCTGCGCGAGAGCGCAGAGCTGGCGCGGCATTGTGAAAGGCTGGGCTATCGCCGCTTCTGGCTGGCCGAACATCACAACATGCCCGGCATCGCCAGCGCCGCCACCGCGGTCGCCATCGGCCATGTCGCGGCCGCCACCAGCCATATCCGCGTGGGTGCCGGCGGCATCATGCTGCCCAACCATGCGCCGCTGGTGATCGCCGAGCAGTTCGGCACACTTGCGGCGCTTTTTCCGGGCCGTATCGATCTTGGCATCGGGCGCGCGCCGGGCACCGATCCGCGCACGGCGCTGGCGCTTCGCCGCACGCTGGAAGGCAATCTCGACAATTTCCCGCAGGATGTGCAGGAGCTTCTGGCCTATCTGCGGCCCAGCGCTCCGGGCCAGGCGGTGCGCGCCATTCCTGGCGAGGGCAGCAATGTGCCGGTCTGGATTCTGGGCTCCAGCCACTATGGCGCTCAGCTGGCGGCGGCCCTGGGCCTGCCTTACGCCTTCGCCTCGCACTTCGCGCCCGACGACCTGGATTTCGCGGTCCAGCTCTATCGCCGCGACTTCAAGCCCTCGCCCTGGCTCGACAAGCCCTATGTCATGCTGGGGCTCAATGTCTTTGCCGCCGATACGAATGCGGAAGCCGCACTTCTGTTCACCTCGCTGCAGCAGGCCTTTGTGAACTTGCGCACAGGCCGGCCCGGGCGATTGCCCCCGCCCATGGCTGGCTATGACCAGACCCTGGAGCCGCGCATCGCCGATATGCTGGAGCGGGTGCTGCGTTGCGCCATTGTGGGCGATCCGGCCAGGATCGCGGAAAGTCTCCAGCATTTCATCGCCGCCCACCGGCCGGATGAAATCATGGTCACGGCCCAGATCTTCGATGCGGCGGCGCGCCGGAAATCCTACGACATTTTGAGCAAAATTCATCCGCCTGCCGGTGATTGACGCGTCCTTGCGCCGCTGGCCCGCACCGCGCCCCGCTGCTAAAGTTCCTCCAGAATAACGCCTTCAAAAGAAGGGCTCAGGGAGGATCAGATGAAATTCAGCACATGGCCGATGGCGGCCGCGGCCCTGTTTCTGTGCGGACAGGCGCTGGCCCAGGACGCCGCGCCCGCCGCCATCGATCAGGCCACCTTGGTGCGCGCCGCCAAGCCGCCGGCGAAACCGATCCTGGCCTGGGCGGCCAAGCCCGCCAAGCTGCCGCCCTATGTGGCGCCCAATCGGCTGGTTTATCGCCTGGCCGACATCCTGGCCCAGCACAAGGGCAAGGCCAGCTGGCGCCAGGAAGTCTTTTCCAGCCGCGACTTCATCGGCGAATGGATCTCGATGGCGCCGGGCGAAAAGACCAAGACCCAGTTCTATGCCGATGACCGCGTCTTCTGGGTGGTGGAATCGGGCGCGATGAAAGTGACGATCGAGGGCCAGGAGCCTTTCATCGCCACCAGGCACTTGCTGGTGCAGGTGCCCAAGCGCCTGCAATACAGCATGGAGACGGTGGGCAACGAGCCGGTCTTGCGCTTCCAGATGCGTCCCGCCGGTGAGGCGCCGGACTATCCCATCACCGAAACGCCGACGCCGGTGAAAGGCGTGCAGTATGTCCAGGCCACCTATACCGGCCATGGCGACTACGACAAGATCAACCATCCCTATATCGATTTCGAAAAGCAGATCGTGCAGGGTGGCGAGAAGACCGGTGTGTGGATTCGCGACGATCACACCTATGTCACCATCCTGCGCTCGCCCAAGGGCGTGCCGACGCCGCCCGACACCGAATGGGGCCATTTCCACGCCAACTTCCCGGAAATCTGGCTGATCATCGAGGGCACCCAGCAATTCCTGGTCGAAGGCGAAAAGCTGATTACGGTCGGCGAAGGCGATCTGGTATCGGCGCCCACCGGCCGCTATCACCGCGCCATGCCCTATGGCGACGGCCCCTCGACGCGGCTCGCCTATATTCCCCGCCCCGACAATCTGCACTGGTTCCAGCCGAACGCGACCGGCGGCGGCAACTGATCACGAGGGAGTTTCATGGTGCGTAAACTTTGTCTGACGCTGGCGCTTGCCTGCATGGCGGCGCCGGCCTTCGCGGCCGACTATCAGGTCGATCTCGGTCCGATGCCGCTGGACGATGAAACCAAACAGTTCATCGCTGGCCGTGGGCACGCCACCGCCACATCCGACGGCAGGACGCTGAGCGTGAAAGGCGATTTTCATGGCCTGCCCTCCAACGCCACCGCCGCGCATGTATTCCTCAGCCCCGTCATCGGCGTGCCGGGCAAACAGGTCGCGGACCTGGACGTGACCAAATCCACCAGCGGCACCGTTTCCGGCGACGTCAAGCTGAACAGCGCCGACGCCGCCGCATTGCGCACCGGCCGTCTCTATATCCAGATCGACAGCGAAAAGGCGCCCGAGGATGTGCCCTGGGGCCCGAAGGGCACGCTATGGGGCTGGATTTTCCCCGCGCATGAGACCGCGGGCCAGGACGTGCCGCAGGAAGGCCATTGGTTCATTCCCCAGCTCGACACGCCGTCGCGCTGAAAACGAAATTCACCAAGGACGTGACGATGCGTAACAAGACTCTTCTGCTTCTCAGCGCCGCCGGCGTCGCCGCGCTGGGTTTGGTGGCCTTTGGCCCCGCCGCGCTCGGCCAGACGCCGGGCCCCTTTACCCAGGCGCAGGCCGAAGCCGGGCGCCAGGCATTCGCTGCCAGTTGCGCCGCCTGCCATCAGGCGGATCTGTCGGGCACCAATGACGCCCCGCAGCTGGCAGGCTCCGCCTTCATCGGCGCCTGGAAAGGCCGCACGACCCAGGCGCTGTACAACAAGATAGCCAAGACCATGCCGGCGGGCGCGCCCGGCAGCCTGGATGAAGCAACCTATACCAGTATCACCGCCTTCATCCTGCGTGCCAATGGCGCCACGCCCGGCAGCACGGCCTTCACCCCCGCTTCATCGGTGAATATCGGCTCCATCGCCAATGGCACGACACCGTCCGGCTTCAGCCTGACACCGCCGGCGGGCGCCGGTGGCGCGCGGCCGGGCAACAGCCAGGTCGCGACGGGCCGGCGCATCGATTCCGGCCGCTTTGCGCTGCCGGCCAAATTCGGCCTGACGCTGAAGGGAAATATCCAGAATTACACCCCCGTCACCGACGAGATGCTGCGCAATCCGCCGGATGGCGACTGGCTGATGTTCCGCCGCAACTATGCCGGCTGGAGCTACAGCCCGCTCAACCAGATCAATACGTCAAACGTGGGTCAGCTTGAGCTGAAATGGATGTGGTCGATGCCGGAGAACGGCACCATGGAAATCACGCCCATGGTCCATGACGGCATCATCTATGTCTGGGGCACCGGCAATACCATCCAGGCGCTGGACGGCAAGACCGGCAATCTGTTGTGGGAAAACCGCATCGGTCCGGCGCCGCGCAATCCGGGTCCTGGCCCGTCCACCGAAGAGACCCGCGCCCTTGGCCTGTGGGGCAACTATCTCTTCGTCAATACACCTTACGGCATGTTGTACGCGCTGGATGCACGCACCGGCGAGGAAATCTGGAAGAACAATATCGTCGACTACAAGCCCGGCATCGGTGGCTCGACCGGCGGGGTGATCGTGATCAATGGCAAGGTGCTGGTGGGCATGACCAATTGCGGCAGGCCCAAGACCGACGATCACTGCTATATCAGCGCCTATGACGCCAGGACCGGCAAGCGCGACTGGAAGTTCGTCACCGTCGCGCTGAAGGGCGATCCCGGCGGCGACAGCTGGGGCGGCCTGCCCGACAATATGCGCAAGGGCGCGGAGACCTGGATCGCCGGCACCTACGATCCGGAGCTCAACACCACCTATTGGGGCACGGCCCAGGCCAAGCCGTGGCGGCGCGACCTGCGCGGTTCGGGCAGCGGCGACACCGACTATGCCAACTCGACCGTGGCGCTGGACCCTGACACCGGCAAGATGAAATGGTTCTTCCAGCACGGGCCTGGCGAGTCACTGGACCTGGACGAAGTCTATGAGCGCGTGCTGATCAATCATGGCGACCAGAAAACGCTGATGACCATCGGCAAGGCCGGCATCCTGTGGAAGCTGGACCGCGTCACCGGCAAGTTCATCGCCGCCAAGGAAACGGTGTTCCAGAACATCTGGAAATCCATCGATCCCAAGACCGGGCGTCCCGAATATCGCAAGGACATCGTCGACCAGAAGGTGGATCAGTGGCTGTCATCCTGTCCCGGTCCGGAAGGCGGCCATGACTGGCAAGCCACCAGCTATCACCAGCCGACCGACACGCTGATCATTCCGCTCTCGCAATCCTGCGTCTTCATGCTGGGCAACGGCGCGCAGACCTATTTCGAGATGCCGGGCACCGACGGCAATATGGGCCGGCTGTCGGCCTATCGCACCGCCGACATGAAGCCGCTCTGGTCCTTCCAGCAGCGCGCGCCCTTCCTGACGGGCGTGGTGTCGACCGCGGGCAATGTGGCCTTTGTCGGCGACTTCGACCGCGTCTTCCGGGCGGTGGATGTGACCAATGGCAAGACCCTGTGGAAGACACGCCTGGGCACCACGGTGCAGGGCTATCCGGTCAGCTTCAGTGTGGACGGCAAGCAGTATATCGCCGTTACCACGGGCCTGGGCGGTGGCAGTCCGGAACTGAAGCCGGGCACCATGCTTACGGAAGTCCATCGCCCGCCGAACGGTTATGCCCTGTTCGTGTTCGGCTTGCCGGATGACAAGTGACGGCAACAAGTAACCATAAAGACCGCTGAGAGATCGGGGGCGCCGTGCCGACGGCGCCCCTAACATTTTGAAATTATTGTGAAATAATAGAACGACGCCCCCCGCTTGACGCCCTGTCTGCCACCATTACAAGCAGGGGCCAAATAAGGGGTTGCCCGTGCTGCGCTTTTTCCAGGCATTGATGCCGCGAGAAGAAAAATTCTTCGCGCAATTCAATGACCATGCCCGCACCCTGGTGGACGGGGCGGTCGCCCTGCGCGATCTGCTGGAGGGTGGCCCCGGCGTGGCGGCTGCCTGCGCCCGCGTCGCCCACCATGAAGACCGGGCCGACGCCATCGCCCGCGCCGTGCTGGTGGGTCTGCGGCGGACCTTCATCACCCCCTTCGACCGGGGCGACATGAAGGACCTGATCAACCAGCTGGACGATGCCATCGACCAGATGAAGAAGACGTCCAAGGCCATCACCCTGTTCGAGGTGGAGAGCTTTGAACTGCAGATGCGCCAGATGGCCGACATCATCCTGCGCTGCGCCGAGCTGACGGTGGAGGCGGTGGGGTTGCTCAGCGCGCTGCGCAACAATGTGGTGCGCATCAACGCCATCGCCGAGGAAATCACCCGGCTGGAGGAACAGGCCGACGACCTCAACGATGCCGGCATCCGGGCGCTCTACCAGCGTCACAAGGACGGCAACGCCATGGCCTTCATCGTGGGGGCCGAGATCTACGACCATCTGGAAAAGGTGGTGGACCGCTTTGAGGATGTCGCCAACCGCATCAGCGGCATCGTCATAGAGCAGGTCTGAGCCAGATGGTCCTCATCGCCATCCTGATCGGCGTGGCCCTGGTTTTCGACTTCCTGAACGGGCTGCATGACGCCGCCAATTCGGTGGCCACCATCGTTTCCACCCGCGTCCTGTCGCCGATCCATGCCGTGGGCTGGGCCGCCTTCTTCAACTTCGTCGCTTTTCTGGTGTTCGGCCTGCATGTGGCCGCCACCATCGGCACCGGCATTGTCGCGCCTTCGATCATCGACGATCAGGTGATCTTTGGAGCGCTGATGGGCGCCATTGTGTGGAATGTGGTGACCTGGCTGGCCGGCATTCCCTCGTCTTCGTCGCATGCCCTGATCGGTGGGCTGGTCGGAGCCGGCATCTGCAAGGGCGGTTTCAAGGCTATCGTCTGGTCGGGCCTGGGCAAGACCACGGCCGCGATCTTGCTGTCGCCCCTGACCGGGTTGATCCTGGCCATGCTGCTGATTCTGCTGGTGACCTGGACCTTCCTGAAGGCGACGCCGCTTTGGGTGGACAAGCTCTTCCGTCATCTGCAGTTCATTTCCGCCAGCGCCTACAGCCTGGGCCATGGCGGCAATGACGCGCAGAAGACCATGGGCATCATCGCCGCCCTTCTGTTCGCGCATGGCCTGGAAGGCGGTCACTTCCATGTGCCGCTGTGGGTGGTGTTGTCCTGTCAGGCGGCGATGGCGATGGGCACCATGTTCGGCGGCTGGCGCATCGTGCGCACCATGGGCTCGCGCATCACTCATCTTACCCCCATGCAGGGCGTGTGCGCCGAAACCGCGGGCGCGCTTACTTTGTTCGGCGTCACCTGGATGGGCATTCCGGTCTCCACCACCCACACCATCACCGGCGCCATCATCGGGGTGGGCGTGGCGCGGCGCGCTTCGGCGGTGCGCTGGACCGTGGCCAAGGACATCATGGTCGCCTGGATTGTGACAATGCCGGCCGCGGGCCTGATCGGCGCGATGTTCACGCTGCTGGCAGGCGCCGTCCACCTCGTCTGAAATCCGCAATAGAAGTGTCACAAAGCGCACCGGAACCAGCGGCGCGCTTTGTACTTTAATTATATCCGGCGTTTGGGCCGTAGACGGATGAACCGTAAGATGGAGCCGGCGAATCACCCAGAATGTTTCGGGGGCGCGGTGAAGAGCGAGGCTCTATTCCGGGAGCATGGCAATCAGGTGGCGGCGCTGTGCTGGCGCCTGGGCAGCCGCGGCCTGGAAGTGCTGTTGATCACATCCCTCAATTCCAGACGCTGGATTCTGCCCAAGGGATGGCCGGAAGCCGATCTGACGGGGAGCGAGAACGCCGCCCGCGAGGCTTTTGAGGAAGCCGGCGTCATCGGCAGGATCGCCCCCCAGCCTGTCGGCCATTACTACTATCTGAAGGAAAAACGCGACAATCACGGCATGCCGGTACGTGTGGACGTGTTCGCGCTGGCCGTCACCAAGGAGCTGGACGACTGGCCGGAGAAGAATGCCCGCACCCTGGCCTGGATGCCGCTGCGCGAAGCCATTGAAAAAGTCTCCGAGCCCGGCGTCCGGACGGTGCTGAAGAATTTTCACAAGCCCCATGCCACGCGCAAGCCGGCCGTGGCCGCGCAGCGGCACGACTGATCGCTCACCTCTTATCCAGCTTGCCGGCCGGGAATTGCCGCCAGCAGAGCCCTGGTATAATCGGTGGCAGGATTGGCGAAGATCTTGGCCGTGGGTCCGCTTTCCACCATCCGGCCCTGACGCATCACCATCACGCGGTGGCAGATTTCGGCCGCCACCCGCATGTCATGGGTGATGAACAGCATGGCCAGATTCATCTGCCGGCGCACATCATCCAGCAGTTTCAAAACCTGTGCCTGCACCGTCACATCCAGAGCCGAAACCGGCTCGTCGGCGATCAGAATGTCCGGCTTCAGCATCAGGGCGCGGGCCAGGCCGATACGCTGGCGCTGACCGCCGGAGAATTCGTGCGGAAAACGGTGCATGGTTTCGGGCCCAAGCCCCACCAGCGCAAGCATGTCGGCGGCGCGGGCGCGGGCCTGTTTTGCGTCCTCGCCATGGGCGCGCGGGCCCGCGATGAGGATGTCGCCAATTGTCTGGCGCGGATTGAGCGAAGAAAAAGGGTCCTGAAAGACCATCTGAATGCGCCGGCGCAAGGGTCTGAGCGTCTTTTCCCCGACATGGGCGATGTCATGACCGTCGAGCAGCACCCGGCCGGCGTCAGGGTCCAGCAGCCGGATCACGCAACGGGCCAGGGTGGACTTGCCGCTGCCGGATTCCCCCACAACGCCCAAAGTCTCGCCCCGACTCAGGGTCAATGAGACATTCTCCAATGCCGTCACGGCGGGCGCGCGCGAGAACAGGCCGCCCCGGCGAAAGCGTTTGGCCAGGCCATCCACCGTCACCAGCGGCACCGCCCCCGGCGGCGGTCCAAGCCGGCTTTCGCCTTTGGGAACCGCTGCGATCAAAGCGCGGGTGTATGCATGTGTCGGGCTGCCCAGTACGGTCTTGGCATCGCCGCTCTCCACCACCCGGCCATGGCGCATTACCGCGACGCTATCGGCCATGTCGGCGACCACGCCAAAATCATGGGTGATCAAGAGCACGCTCATCTCACGCTCGGCCTGGATGCGCTTGATCAGCGTCAAGATCTGCGCCTGGGTGGTGACATCCAGTGCGGTGGTCGGTTCGTCGGCAATCAGCAACCTGGGCGAAAGCGACAGCGCCATGGCGATCATCACCCGCTGGCGCTGGCCGCCGGACAACTGATGCGGATAGGCTTTCAACAGGCCTCCCGCGTCTTTCAGCCCCATCTGGCCCAGCGTGTCGCCGGCCTGTTTCAGGGCCTGACTTTCGGAGATGGCGCGGTGCGCGCGGATCTGTTCGGCGACCTGATGGCCAATGGTCAAAACCGGATTGAGCGCCGCCATCGGGTCCTGGAAGATCATGGCGATGTCGCGCCCGCGCCGCTTGCGCATCGCCTCCCGCGGCTCCCGCAGCAGGTCGATGCCGTCAAACAAGATGCTGCCGCTCGCCGCGGTCACGCCGCGCGGCAACAGGCCCACCACCGCATGGGCGGTCAGCGACTTGCCGGAGCCGGATTCCCCCACAATGCAGGCGATCCGATTGCGGCCGATCCGGAGGCTGACATCTTCCACCGCGAGCCGCCGGTCGGCGCCCGGCGGCAGCGCCACATGCAGATTCTTGATCTCCACCAGCGGCATCAGCGTCCCCGCCTCGGATTGAGGGCATCGTTCAGCCCGTCGCCAATGAAATTCAGCGCCAACACCGTGACCATGATGCACAGACCCGGCAGCACCGTGGTCCACCAGGCCACCCACATGGCCGCGCGTGAACCGCCGATCATGCTGCCCCAACTGAGCAGATTGGGATCACCCAGCCCCAGGAAACTCAGCGCCGATTCCGTCAGGATCGCGTTGCCCACCATCATCGAGCTGATCACGACAATCGGGGTCAGCGCATTGGGCAGGATCTGGCCGAAGATGATGCTTGTGTCGCTCAACCCCTGGACCCGGGCGGCCTGGACGAACTCGCGCTGGCGCAGGGATAGGAATTCGCCACGCACCACGCGCGCCACCTGTGGCCAGGATATCAGCGCGATGCCGATCACCGCCGAGGTTAGGCTGGGTTCCAGGAATGCCACCAGCACCATCAGCAGCACGAAGGTGGGAATGATCTGGAAGAATTCGGTGACCCGCATCAACAGGTCATCGACCGCGCCGCCATGATAGCCGGCGATGGCGCCCAACAACACACCCAGCCCGACCGCGCCCAGGGTCGAGGTGACGCCAACCAGAAGCGAGACGCGCGCGCCGAAGGCCAGCCCCGCCACCATGTTACGGCCCAGCACGTCGCTGCCGGCCGGCAGGCCCGGCGATCCCGGCGGCAGCAGCGGCATGCCGACAATAATGAAAGGCCCGCGGGCAAAGATCAGCGGCGCGGCCAGCGCGATCGCCACAATGGTAATGAAAACGGCGAAGCCGAACAGGGCGGTAGGCCGGGCAAAGAAGCGGCGGGCGAAGGCGGTCATCCCAACGTCACCCTGGGATCGACGATGGAATAGGCGATGTCGGTGAAGAGATTGAACAGGCTGACCAGAATGGCCGTGACAATGAAGATGCCCAGGAGCAGCGGATTGTCGCGCGCCTGCACGGCGTCATAAGCCAGGGTGCCGATTCCGGGCCAGGAAAAGACATTCTCGATCAGCACGCTGCCGCCCACCAGCAGCGATGCCTGCAGGCCGGCATATGTCACCAGCGGAATCAGCGCATTGCGCAGAATGTGATGGCGAGAGACCTGGCGTTCGCTGATACCCTTGGCGCGCGCGGTCTTGACGAAATCCTGATCCGATACCTCGATCATGGCGGCGCGGGTCAATCGCGCATAGCTCGCCATATAATAAAGCGCCAGCGTTATGCCTGGCAGGAGCATATGCTCGGCCACATCGCCCAACCGCGCCAGGCCGGTATAATCGGCGCCCATGGTCTCGATGCCGAA
>DASZVQ010000186.1:0-6702 GCA_035547275.1 Rhizomicrobium sp. | reverse complement strand
GGCACCCGGCACTGTGTGACGCACCGGGCACCTACGTTCTGGCAGGTTGACGTCAGTCGGTCTGCAATTCTTCAATCAGGATGACATCGCAGTTCAGCTGGGCCAGATCCTGGGACAGGCGTTCGGCATCGTCATTCTGGCCGATCCAGCGCAGCTTCAGGATTTGTTTGCGCAAGCGCAAAGCCTCTGGAAGTTGCGGCGCGCGGGGTGACATCGGGTTCAGGTCCATTGGGCATCCTCCACCTGTTTTTGATGACGATAGAAAGGAACGCCTGCCAGCGGCCTTGATCGCCGTCAATCGTCAGGGGTGGATCAGGGGGCCGAACAGGCCGGGTTCCTGCAGGGTCGGCTGGTCGCGCTCGACATGCTCGAAATGATGACCGATCCAGTGCATGTCCGGCTTCTTGCGCATGACAAGCGGTGTCACGCCGCGGGGATGACCCAGGATGATCGGGGCCACGGCCTCGAAACTGTCGGGCAGGGAGAGGGCCTGCCGGCCTTGCGGTGAATTGAGCCAGCCCTGCGCGAAGCCGATCCAGCAACTTCCCAGGCCCAGCGAGGTCGCCATCAGCATGAGGTTTTGCGCCGCCAGGGCACAATTCTCCCGCGCCCAGGTGCCTTTGGGAGCGGAAATCACGACAAGGACGGGCGCGCGATACAGGATGTGAAACTGCGGGTCCTTCAGCATTTCGCGGAAATGACCCTCGCGCGGCAGTTCGCCGGTATTGGCGAGCATCCAGGCCTTTGCCTCGCCGGCGATCTCGTCCAGCACCTCCCGGTCCGTCACGATGCTGAAGGTCCAATCCTGCGCATTCATGGCGCTGGGCGCCCAGGCGGCGGCTTCGATCAGCTGGTAGATCAGGCCCGCCGACACCGGCTGGGACAGATAATCCCGCACTGCGCGGCGGCTTCGGATCGCCTGGATGAGGTTCATGTGCTTTGCACTCCCTGAAATTGCAGTGTGGCCACCGCAACCCCGGTTTTCCTTGATTTCGATCAACCGTGTGTTTGTTGCGCCTCAATGTCGGGCCGGCGCACCTGCCGCCTGATGCGCACAAGGAGAAGATCATGCGCACAGGTCCTTTTGGCAGGCTCATTTCGGCAATCGTCATGGCGGGTGCCACCGCGATGGCGGCCGCGCCAGCGGTGGCCTATCCCCACCGGCTGGCCAGCCCAGCCCCCGATACGGAACGGGCCGGCGAGGAAGAGCGCTTCGTCCTGCTTTGCGCGGCGGCGCTCCTTACCGGCGATACCGTCACGGCGGAAGCCAGTTGCGGACAGGCCTTGCTGCTCAACCCCCGTGACGCCAATGCCTACAAGCTGCGCGGCTACGCCTTCCTGGTCGATCACCGGTTCGAGCGGGCCGAGGAAGACTTCCGCAACGGGCTTCGACTGCGGCGGGCGGATCATGAAATGGTGGCGGGCCTGGGCCAGAGCCTGGCCGGCCAGGGCCGGTTTCATGACGCCGTGCGCTATTTTTCCAGGGCCGTGTCCCTCGCACCGGGGCGGGCAGCCTATTGGAACGCGCGCTGCTGGGCGCGGGGCGGTGAAGGCACGGCCTTGAAGGCGGCGCTTTCGGATTGCAATCGGGCGTTGAAGTTGTCCCCCGGCGCGGCGGCGCCCTTGAACAGCCGCGGCATGGTCCAGCTCCGATTGCGGCAGTTCGCGGGCGCCATCGTCGATTATGACGCGTCGCTCAAGGCACGCCCAAGCCAGCCTTCCGCGCGCTTCGGGCGCGGCCTGGCGCGGTTGTGGCTGGCCGATGCCAAGCAAGGCACGGCCGACATCCTGCAAGCGCGACGGGAGGAAAGCGCCATCGACGACCTGTTCGTAATGCTGGGGGTGCTGCCGCCCGCATGCGTGTTGCGCGGCGAAGATTGTCCCCCGGCTTTCCCGCCCCGGTCGACCGTTCCCGAGCCCGATTACAAGGCCGTGATCGTTTCGCAGCAGGAGCCCGACGAGGTCTTCATGGGCCTGGAAATCGGCCGGCTTGAGCTGATGGTCGACCAGATCGCGCGCCTGGCCGGCCGGCCCGCCCGCCAGGCTCATCCGGACGAGCCCCCTGTCGGCGAGGATGAAAGCCTGGCCCGGATCGACGCGGCGCGGGAACGGTTCAATGCCGTGTTGCCCACGGCCTGCCGGCGGGCGGGCCTGCACGGAGAGGTCTGCGCGCCCTATCAGCCCTTCCCCAACGGCGACATGACCAATACCGCCGCCGGCGCCGCCGACGATCTGTTTCTCCGCATTTATCCGGTGTGGTCAGCGCTGTGCCGTGGTCACAAGGCGCTGTGCCGCATCGAGTAGCGGCCTGCGGGTAGGGCGCATCGGGACAGCATCATGACGGGGATATTGAAGATCGCCTACAAGCTGCTGGTGAATGACACCAGCAAGTTCGCCGCGCTGCTGGTGGGCACCACCTTCGCGGTGTTCCTGATGACGCAAATGTCTTCCCTGTTCGCCGGCGTGCTCAGCCGGTCATCCGCCACCGTGATCAATGTCGGGGCGCAGATCTGGGTGATGGACCCCGCCGTTCAGACGGTCGCCAATTCCATTCCCTTGCCGGATTACGTTCTGGACGAGGTGCGCTCGATCCCAGGAGTCAAATATGCCGTGCCGCTCTATACCGGAGGCGGCCTGGCAAAGCTGAAAGACGGCGCCTATCAGGCGGTCAATGTCCTTGGGCTGGATGACAGCACCCTGTTCGGTCGTCCCTATCTCTCCGAAGGCAATATACAGGACATCTTCGCGGAGAACGGCTTCTTTGTTGTCAACGATGCGGAGATGGCGAAGCTGGAAAATCCCCATATGGGCATGGAGTTCGAGCTCAACGATCACCATGCCCGCATTGTCGGCATCGCCGAGGTTGCCAGCGCGGGCCTGTTCGGGGTTCCCACGCTTTACACGACCTTCAACCGGGCGCGGCAGTATCTGCCGGGAACGCGCTTCTCCACCTCCTATATTCTTGTCGAGCCGAAGACCGGCAGGGACACCGCGGTCATCGAGGCGCAGGTCCGGCAGATGGGCTATCTGGCGCTGACCAAGGACGAGTTCGTCAGCAAGATTGCCGGCTTTTACATGTATCGCACCGGGCTGGGCATCAACATGCTGCTGATGACGCTGATCAGCTTCGTTGTCGGCCTGTCGATCTCCGGCCAGACCTTCTACACCTTCATCATCGAGAATATCGACAAGTTCGGCGCCCTGAAGGCCATCGGCGCGAAAAGCAGCGAGCTTGTCGCCATGATCCTGTTCCAGGCCGCCTTCACCGCCCTGACGGGCTTCGGGCTGGGAATCGGCATATGCGCCATCGTCATCTGGCTGGCGCGGCTTCGCCTGCCGGATTACGCGGCCATGATCACGCTGGGCAACATTGTCATCGCCTTCGTCATGGTCGTGCTGATCGCCGGGGTCTCGAGCTATGTCGGGGTGCGCAAGGTTCTGCGCATCGAACCGTTCGACATTTTCAGGAGCTGACATGGCCACCATCGCGGTCCGCGCGTCAAACCTGGAAAAGAGCTTCGGCGTGGGCGAGGCCAGGACCCTGGCCGTGCGCAATGTCAGTTTCGAGGCCTATTTCGGCGAGATCCTGCTGGTGGTGGGTCCGTCGGGCAGCGGCAAGACAACCATGCTGAGCATGGTGTCGGGCATCCTGCGTCCGGACGCCGGCAAGGTCGAGATCGAGGGCAAGGACATCTGGGCGATGTCGCCGGACCGGTTGGCGGAGTTTCGTCTCAATTGCCTGGGATTTGTCTTTCAGGATTACCATCTGTTTCCGCGCCTGACCACGGCGGAAAATGTCGGCATTCCCCTGATCCTGCAGCATCGCGGATGGGACGAGGCATTGGGCGAGGCCCGCCGCGATCTCGATATCGTGGGGCTTCAGGGCAAGGCGGAGTTGCCGCCGGTGAAGCTGAGCGGCGGCGAGCAGCAGCGTGTCGCGATCGCCCGCGCCATCGTGGCGCGCCCTGATATCCTGATCCTGGACGAGCCGACCGCCTCGCTGGACGGGGATACCGGGAGAAATATCGTCAAATTCATCCGCGACCAGATCCTGAACGAACATCGCTGCATCATCATCATTACCCATGACGTCCGGATCCTCGAATTCGGCGACCGGATGCTGGAAATGACGGATGGCCGCTTGACGGAAATCAAGGCGATCGGGGCCGGGACCAGCCATCAAGAAGCGCAGACCAGTCCGGCTTTCCATGAGTAGCGACACCGACCGCAAGCCATCTCTCCTTGGCAGGCTCCGCAGCAGGGTCGGCGTCAGGGGTCTGTTCGCCCTGGCGTTTGTGGGGCTGCTGGCGGGGCTGATCAGCGCCTATATCTCGGCCCGGCCGGTGGTGGCACTTCCTCCGGCATTCGCGCCTGCCGCCAATCCCTATGCCAATGGCATCTATGTCAACGGCATTGTGGAGAGCCTTCAGGCGCACGGCGCCAATATTTCGATCTTTCCCGAAGTACCCGGTCCGGTCACCCGGGTGTTCGTGTCCGAAGGCGATCATGTACGGGCGGGTGATCCGCTGATTGCGATCGACGATTCGGTGCAACGGCAGACCACCGAACAGCAGAAAGCCCAGATGGAGGCCGCCGCCGCGCAGGTGGCCAGCGCCAGGGCCAGCGTCAAGACGCTGGCGGACACCTATGCCAAGCAGAAACAGTCCCAGGCGATCGATCCGCAGTCCGTCAGCCGCGATATCCTGGACACCGCGCAGAACACCCTGAACACGGCGCGCGCCAATCTGCTGGTTGCCCAATCCCAGCATGGCGCGCTGGTCCGGTCGGTCGCCGCTTCAGAAGCGCTGCTGCGCAAATATACCATCCACGCGCCGCAGGATGGCATCGTCATGTCGCTGGACACCATGACGGGCAGCTACGTGTCTTCCCAGGGTGCCTACAATCCCTACACGCAAGGGTACGGCCCCATCATCGTGATGGGCAGCTCTTCCAGTGATCTTGAAGTGCGCTGCTATGTCGATGAGATCCTCATCAACCGGCTGCCGCCGACCGGCAAGATGGTGGCGACCATGTATGTACGTGGCACCAACGTGGCGATCCCGCTGACCTATGGCCGGCTGCAGCCCTATGTCTCGCCCAAGATTCAGCTTTCGGATCAGCGGCTGGAGCAGGTCGATGTGCGGGTCCTGCCCATCGTCTTCAGGCTGGCACGGCCCGCCAATCTGGCGCTTTATCCGGGACAGTTGGTCGATGTCTATATCGGCTCCAAATAGCGGGCGGCGCGCCGCGGCGGCGCTGGCGATGGGTTTGCTGGCCGGATGCACGGTCGGCCCGGATTTCCACGCGCCGCAGGCGCCTGCCGTCACCGGTTATGTCCGCGGCGACGATGCCGGCGCGGCAGCATCCGCGCCGCAATTTTCCACCGCCGCCAGCCTGGCGCCGGATTGGTGGCGATTGTTCGAATCGCCGGTTCTGAACGAGGCGGTACAGAAGGGCCTGGAGGCCAGCCCAACGATCGCCGCCGCCAAGGCGAGTCTGCAGCAGGCGCAGGATGAATTGCGCAGCGGTCAGGGTGTGTTGCTTCCCCAGGTCAGTGTCGATGCTTCGGCCGTCCGGCAGCAGGCTTCCAGTGCTGCAAGTCCCCTCCACATCCAGCAAGGCACCTTCAATCTGTTCAGCCTGTCGGGCGGCGTGAGTTATCTGCTGGACATTTTCGGCGGCGAACGGCGCGCTGTCGAAGCTCTGGGGGCGGCGGTGGACTACCAGCAGAACATCGCCCGGGCGGCTTCGCTCACCCTGGCCTCCAACATCGCCGACACCGTTATCGCCATTGCGGCCTATCGCGCCGAAATAGCCGCGACCAACGAGACGGTGAAATCCGAGCAGGGGCTGGTGTGGCTGGCGCATGCGCAAGCCCTTGCCGGTACCGGAAGCTATGCGGCGGAAATGAGCCTGAAGGCGCAGATGGAGGCAACCCAGGCGGAGCTTCCGGGCCTGGAGCAGCAACTGGCCAAGGCCGAGCACTTGCTGGCGGTGCTGGAAGGACATTTGCCCGCCCAGATGCCGCCCATGGCGATCGCATTCGATGATATCGCCCTGCCGCGCACGCTGCCGGTCTCGCTGCCCTCCGATCTGGTTCGCCAGCGGCCGGACATTTTGCAGGCAGAGGCAAGCCTGCACGCGGCCAGCGCGGAGATCGGCGTGCAGACCGCCGCGATGCTTCCCAGCATCACCCTCAGTGGCACCGCGGGTTATAGCGCGACATCGTCCAATGCGCTGTTCTCGGGCCAGAGCGGTCTCTGGAGCCTTGGCGCCGGCATCACCCAGCCGATCTTCAATGGCGGCACGCTGTGGTACCGGCGGCAGGCCGCCAGGGATGCCTATGACGTGGCCGATGCCCAATATCGCCAGACCGTGCTGGCTGCCTTCCAGCAGGTCGCCGATTCTTTACGGGCGCTTCAGCATGACGCGACAGCATTAGCTGCCCGCCAGCAGGCGCTCGACACCAGCCGGCGCGCCAGGGCACTGGCGGAAGCGAATTACAAGGCGGGTCTTTCAGGCTATTCCGAGCTCCTGCTGGCGGACAGCCAGTTGCACCAGGCCGAGATCGCCTGGGTTCAGGCGAAAGCAGCACAATACCAGGATACTGTCGCCCTGTTCGCGAGCCTTGGGGGCGGCTGGTGGAATATATCCACCGGACCGGAGAAAATCTCCGCGATGCATTGACGGCAGACTCGTACT
>DASZVQ010000185.1:0-2042 GCA_035547275.1 Rhizomicrobium sp. | reverse complement strand
GCTGGGTTCGCGCTCGCTGACCATCGAACCGGGCACCGGCGACATCATCGATGAAAGCTATGACAGCCTGCCCACCAGCTACATCATCCGCCGCGGCGGCCGGGTGCCGGGCAAGCTGGCGCTGACCTTCGATGACGGGCCCGATCCGCAATGGACGCCTTCCATCCTGAAGATATTGAAGGACAAGCGCGTCCCCGCCGCCTTCTTCATGATCGGTTCCAACATGGAGGCGCATCCGGCCCTGGTGCAGCAGGTGCTGAACGACGGCCATGAAGTCGGCAATCACACCTATACCCATCCCAATCTGGCGGAAACGACCTTGACCGCCACGCGGCTGGAGCTGAACGCCACCCAGCGGCTGTTTCAGGCTTTGACGGGACGCTCGCTGATGCTGTTCCGTTCGCCCTATCTCAGCGATTCCAATCCGTCCGACGCCGACGAGATCGAGCCGATCAAGCAGGCCCAGGCGCTGGGCTATATCGAGGTCACGTCCAACCTGGACACGCTCGATTGGGAGGCGCTGACGGTCCCCGAAATGATGGGGAATGTGTACCGGGCGCTGAACAGCCCCAATCCGGATTTGCAGGGCAACATCATCCTGATGCACGATTCCGGCGGGGACCGCAGCAAAACCCTGGTGCTGCTGCCGCGACTGATCGATTCCCTGCGCGCCAGGGGCTATCAGTTCGTGCCCCTGTCGCAACTGGTGGGCAAGACGCGCGATCAGGTGATGCCGCGCCTGCCGCTGACCATGTCGCTCTATGCCGACCGCGCGGTGTTTCTGACCATCAGCTATGTCGGCCAGTTCCTCTATTATTGTTTTGTCGGCGCCATTGTGCTGGGCGTGGCCCGGCTTCTGGCCCTGGCGGGCCTGGCGCTGTGGAAGCGCATGCAGGGACCGGGAACGCCGGCCCCGTCGGAAGGTCCGCCGCCGGTGGTGACGGTGCTGATCCCCGCCTTCAACGAAGAAAAAGTCATCGTCGCCACGATCGAGCGGATTCTGGGCAGCGACTATCCCAATCTGGATGTGGTGGTGATCGATGACGGCTCCAAGGATCACACCGCCTATATTACGCGCTCTCATTTCATGAACGAAAAGCGCGTCAGCGTGCTGTCCATTCCCAATGGCGGCAAGGCCAACGCCCTGAATGTGGGCCTGGCCCATGCCAAGGGCGAGGTTGTGGTGGCGCTGGATGCCGACACCCAGTTCGAACGCACCACCATTTCCCGCCTGGTGCGCTGGTTCACCGATCCGGAAATCGGCGCCGTGGCCGGCAACGCCAAGGTCGGCAACCGCATCAACATGATCACCCGCTGGCAGGCGCTGGAATATATCGTGGCGCAGAATCTGGAGCGGCGGGCGCTGTCGGCACTGGATACGCTGACAGTGGTGCCCGGCGCGGTCGGCGCCTGGCGGCGCGACGTGCTGCGCGACCTGGGCGGTTTTCCCGCCGATACCCTGGCGGAAGACCAGGATCTGACGATCGCCATTCAGACGGCGGGCTACCGGGTGCAGTTCGATCCCGCGGCCATCGCCTGGACGGAGGCGCCGGCCACGGTGAAGGGCCTGGCCAAGCAGCGCTTCCGCTGGGCCTATGGCACTTTGCAGTGCCTGTGGAAGTATCGCCGCATCACCTTCAATGCCCAATATGGCGAGCTGGGTCTGGTGGCGCTGCCGCAGGTCTGGCTGTTCCAGATTCTGCTCACCACCCTGGCGCCGGTGGCCGATCTGCTGCTGGTCTGGCAGTTGATCGCCGAATATATCAACTACAGCCAGCATGTCGGCACCTATACGGGCGACAATCTCAGGATCGTCGGCATCTATTATGCGATCTTCATCGTGGTGGACCTGCTGGCCGCCATGGTCGGCTTTGTGATGGAGAAAGGCGAGGACTGGCGGCTGCTCTGGTGGCTGCCGTTGCAGCGCTTCGGCTACCGCCAGATCATGTATTATGTGGTCCTGCGTTCCATCAGCACGGCGCTGCGCGGACCCTTTGTGGGCTGGGGCAAGCTGGAACGCACCGGCCTGGTGCGGGTGGGGC
>DASZVQ010000184.1:0-15298 GCA_035547275.1 Rhizomicrobium sp. | reverse complement strand
GCGGAAGGCTGCTGGCGCTTTGTCCAGCGCGTCTGGCGCCTGGCCACCGAAAGTCAGGGCCTGCCGCCGGCCGGCACCCCACCGTCCACCGACGAGGCGTCCAAGCCGCTGCGCCAGGCGGCGCACCGCGCCATCGCCGCGGTCACCGACGATCTGGAAAATCTGCGCTTCAACCGTGCCGTGGCCCAGCTTTATACCCTGGCCAATGCGATCGGCGGTTCGGAAAAGCTGGATGGCGCGGCCCGGCGCGAGGCCATCGAAGCGCTGGTGCTGCTGTGCGCGCCCATGATGCCGCATCTGGCGGAACAATGCTGGAAGGAACTGGGCCATGACAGGCTGGTGGCCGAAACACCTTGGCCGAAATATGATCCGGATTTGGTGAAGTCGGATCAAGTCATGATGGCGGTCCAGGTCAACGGCAAGCGCCGGGCGGAATTTGGAATTGCAAAAGACACCGATAGCAAGATCGTGGAGAAGGTTGCGCTAGAGCAAGAAGCGGTTATCCGTGCCTTGGAAGGTAAAACGCCGAAAAAAATAATCGTGGTTCCCAACCGCATCGTGAACATTGTCGTATGACTTGTTCGATGGCGCCTTCGCTGTCGCTACGGCATAGGCTCGCTGCCCCGGCGCTTTGCCTGGTGCTCGCGGCTTGCGGCTTCCATCCGATGTATGGCCGCGCCACCGGTCCGGCGCTCGCCTCCATCTATGTCGAGCCGGTTGCCGAGCGCGACGGCTTTGAATTGCGCAACGCCCTGATCGATGCGCTGCAATCCGATGGCGAGGAGCATGGCAAGGCCTATCACCTCAAGGTCACGCTGAACGAAAGCGCCCAGGGCATCGCGCTGCAGAACGACGCCACCATCACCCGTTACAACAATACCTTGACCGCGCACTACACGCTGTATGACGCTGAGGGCAAGGAACTGACTAGCGGCACCCAGACCCAAATGTCGGCCTATAATGTGGTGCAGTCGCCCTACGCCACCCAGGTGGCGTCACAGGATTCCAGCAAGCGCGCCGCCCAGGATATCGCCGAACGCATCCATCTGGATCTGGGCGTCTGGTTCCGGCAGCATAGGAAATGATCGTCAAAAGCCATGAGGCCGACCGTTATGTCGCCAATCCGCCCAAGGGGCTGATGGCGGCGCTGGTCTATGGCCCCGATGCCGGGCTGGTGCAGGAACGCGCCGAGAAGCTCTTGAAAAGCGTGGTGCCCGATCTCACCGATCCCTTCAATGTCGCCGATCTGAGCGAAACGGTTCTGCTGGCCGATCCCGCGCGGCTGGCCGATGAAGCCGCCGCCATCTCCATGATGGGGGGGCGGCGGGTGGTGCGGGTGCGCGGCGCCGGCAACGACCTGGCCGAGCTGTTTGAAGATTTTCTCGACGATCCCAAGGGCGATGCCCTGGTGGTGGCCGAGGGCGGCGATCTGGCCAAGACTGGGGCGTTGCGCAAGCTGTTCGATGGCCACAAGACCGCCATCGCCGTGCAATGCTATCCCGACTCGCTGCGCGACCTGGGCGATGTGGTGCGCGATGCGCTGCGCGCCGAGGGGCTTTCCATCGCCCCCGATGCGCTGGAAGACGCGGTGTCGCGGCTGGGCAGCGACCGCGGCGTCACCCGGCGGGAGATCGAAAAGCTGCTGCTGTACATGCATGGCCACAAGCAGGTGACGCTGGAAGATGTGCGCGCGGTGATGGGCGATGAGGCCGAAGCCCGCAGCGAAAGCGCCTGCGACGCGGCCGGCAGCGGCGATCTGGTCAGGCTCGACCGCGAGCTGGAGCGGCTGTGGGCCTCGGATACGCAACCGGCCCAGGTGCTGCGCAGCGCCATGGGGCATTTCCAGAAACTGGTCCAGGCCCGCGAAGGCGCCGCCCGGGGCGAATCCCTCGACAGCGTGATGAAGCGGCTGCGCCCGCCGGTGCATTTCTCCCGCACCACCAGTTTCAAGGCCCAGGCCCAGCGCTGGTCAACCGACAGGCTGGGCGAGGCGCTGGACATGCTCCTGGATGCCGAAGCCATGACCCGCACCACCGGTGTACCGGCGGAAGCGGTGACGGGCCGCACCCTGATGAACATCGCCGCCATGGCGAAAGGCAGAATGTGATGCTCAAGGTACGCGTGATCCCCTGCCTGGACGTGAAAGACGGCCGCGTCGTCAAGGGCATCAATTTCGAGGGCCTGCGCGATGCCGGCGACCCGGTGGAGCAGGCCATCGTCTATGACAGAGCGGGTGCCGACGAACTCTGTTTTCTCGACATCACCGCTTCCCATGAAAATCGTGGCACCCTGCTGGATGTGGTGCGCCGCACCGCCGAAGTCTGCTTCATGCCGCTGACCGTGGGCGGTGGCGTGCGTACCCTGGACGACATCCGTGCCCTGCTTCTGGCCGGCGCCGACAAGGTCTCGATCAACACCGCCGCCGTCAGCCGGCCGGAATTCGTCAAGGAAGCGGCGGAGAAATTCGGCAGCCAATGCATCGTCGCCGCCATCGACGCCAAGGGGATTGGCGGCGGCCGGTACGAGATTTTCACCCATGGCGGGCGCAAACCCACCGGCATCGATGCGATCGAACATGCGCAAAAGCTGGTCGGCTTTGGCGCCGGCGAAGTGCTGCTCACTTCCATGGACCGCGATGGCGTCAAATCCGGTTATGACCTGGAGCTGACCCGCGCCGTGTCGGATGCGGTGGAGGTGCCGGTGATCGCCTCGGGCGGGGTGGGCAATGCGCGGGATCTGGTGGATGGGGTCAAAAAGGGCCATGCCAGCGCCGTGCTGGCGGCGTCGATCTTCCACTTCGGCGAGGTCAGTATTTCCGAGGCTAAAGCGGCCCTCAAGGCCGCTGGCCTGCCCATTCGCCCGGTCTGATCCGGATCAATTGCAAGCCGGAAAATTTCCTTTATTAAAATGGCGGATGGACGATCCCCGCGCCGCCGTGCATTCCCTGACCCGCCGGGCCAAAGACAAAACCGTCTTCGGCCAGCCGGTGAAGGCCGTGCCGGGCTATGTCGCCAGATCGATGCGGCCGGAGGAAGCCTTCCGCGCCACCCTGTCGGATTGCCTGGCCCATATCACCGCCAATGCCGCGAGCTTGCGCGCCCCAGGATCGCGGGACAGCCGTTCGGTCGAAGGCCTGCATCAGCTGCGCGTGGCGTTCCGCCGGCTGGAAGTGGCGCTGGGCGCCTTCGGCAGGGAATTCGGCCAGGACTGGATCGAGGAGCTGCGCGGCCGCGCCAAGATCCTTTTGGGCCGGCTGTCGCCGGCGCGCGATCTGGACGTTTTCGCCGGCAAGCTTTTGGTCTCGCCGCCCAAGTCTGGTGTCAGCGACGGCCTGTCTCAGCTGCGCGCCCGGGTGGAAATCGCGCGTGATAGCGCCTGGGCGGCGGCGCAGGCCTGCATCTCCAGCGCGGATTTCGAGATTTTCATCGACGATATCGCGGCTTTGGCCGGATCGCTACTTCCCCTGACCCGCGATCGCAAGCTGCCGCGCACCGCCAGGCGCATCCTGAACCGCCAGAATGCGCGGGTGAAAAAACGCGCCAAGGCCGCCAGAAGCGAGGAAGAGGGCGATCTGCATCGCCTGCGCATCGCGCTCAAGAAACTGCGCTATACCGCCGAATTCTTTGCCCCGCTTTATTCGCGGCACAAGGTCGGGCGCTATTTGAAAGCGGTGCGGGGCCTGCAGAACCATCTGGGCGATCTCAACGATGTCGCCAATGTGCGCAGCGTGGTCGGCGGCTTGCTGCGTGAAAAGGGCAAGAAGGATGATGATGGGGCCCTGCGCTATGCGGCGGGCGCCATGGTGGGCTGGTACGGCGCCCAGGTGCCGCGGGCGACCAAACATGCGCTGAAGCGCTACAAGAAATTCAAGCGCGTCACGCCTTTCTGGGTGAAATAGCGACCCGCGCTAGCGGCAATTCTCAAACTTTGAACTCCACCACCACCGGCACATGATCGCTGGCCTTCTGCCAGCCGCGCATCTTCTTGACGATCTTGTGCGATTTCAGCGCGCCCTTCAGCCCCGGGCTGGCCCAGACATGGTCCAGCCGGCGGCCGCGGTCAGAGGCTTCCCAATCGGCGGCGCGATAGCTCCACCAGCTGTAGATCTTCTCATCCGGGGGCACGAACTGGCGGGTGGTGTCGATCCAGTCGAAGGCGGCTTGCGCCTCGCCCAGCAGCTTGGTCTCCACCGGCGTGTGGCTGACGATGTTCAGCAGCTGCTTGTGATTCCAGACATCATGCTCCAGCGGCGCGACATTCAGGTCGCCCACCAGGATCACCGGATCGGTCTTCGCTTTTCGTCTTGTGAAGAACTTTTCCATCTCCGCCAGGAAGTGCAGCTTGTGGGCGAACTTGCCATTGGTCACGGGATCGGGAATGTCGCCGCCCGCCGGTACATAGAAATTGTGCAGCTCCACCCCATTCTCCAGGGTCACGCCCATATGCCGGGCATGGCCCTCGCGGCAGAAGTCCTGCACTCCGGTTTCGCGGAACGGCATTTTCGAGAGCACGGCGACCCCGTGATAGGCCTTCTGGCCGTGGATCGCGTGATGGACATAACCCAGCTTGCGGAAGGCTTCCGCCGGGAACAGGCCATTCTCCACCTTGGTCTCCTGCAGGCAGAGGACATCGGGCTGCTCGTCCCTGAGGAAGCGGGTGACCAGGGTCAGCCGGTGGCGCACCGAGTTGATATTCCAGGTGGCGATTTTCAACTTTTGCATCCCTTCCATGCTGCACTTGCACAGCGGCGTGTCACAAACGCAATTTAATTGCGAAATCAACAACTTCAATGTGTTACAGACTGTTTCTGACACGAAACTGTATAGAAACGCATGGCTCGTGTTTATTGATTTGCAATCCTCAACCCACTATATCGCACTGCAACAAAGAGTTCCCCCGGGCCGTTTTCCGGGGGGCGTTAGCCGAAGGAATAGCAAATGACCACTTTCTCCACCCAGACCCCCACCACCGGTGAACGGGTCAACAGCCTTGTCGCGGAAGTCTTCCATGCCGCCACGATCGCCCTTGTCGGTGTTCTTGGCATCCTGACCGTCGCCGCGACCATCTAACGTTCGGCCAAGGGCCATCGGGCCCCGGCGGCGGAGCCGCCTACCTTAACCGGGGCCCGTGGCCAAAGGTTACCGGGCCCGGCGGCGGAGCCGCCCACTTTAAACAGGGCCCGTGGCCAAAGGCCACCGGGCCCGGGGCGATACCGACAAGGCGTCGGGCGCCGCGCCGGCCGACAACCGCTCCACCCCCGCCCAGGCAATCATCGCCGCATTGTCGGTGCAGAGCTTGGGGGGTGGAATGCGGATGACAAAATCTTCCTCTGCACACAGCCGGGCCAGACCAGCGCCGATCGCCTGATTGGCGGCGACCCCGCCGGCCACCACCAGCCGGTTGGCGCCTGGAAAATCCGTGCGGAACATCGCCATCGCGCTGGCCGTGCGGTCCAGCAGAATGTCGATCACCGCGCGCTGGAACGAGGCGCTGACGTCTTCCACGCTGACCGCGTTCTGCGCCAGCTGGCGCACCGCCGTTTTCAGACCCGAAAAGGAAAAATCCGCCCGCCCGCCGCTCTTTTTGTGCAGCAAGGGGCGCGGCAGGTCATGGGCGCGGGGATTGCCGGTTTTGGCGGCCGTTTCCACCGCCGGGCCGCCGGGATAAGGCAGGCCCAGGATCTTCGCGGTCTTGTCGAAGGCCTCGCCCACCGCGTCATCGATGGTGCTGCCATAGAGGTGGAAATCATCCGCACCGCCCACGCCCAGAAGCTGGCAATGGCCGCCCGACACCAGAAGCAGCAGGAAGGGAAATTCCACACCCTGGGTCAGCCGTGCCGTCATGGCATGGCCCATCAGGTGATTGACCGCGATCAGCGGCTTTCTCTGTGACAGCGCCAGCGCCTTGGCGGTCGTCAGCCCCACCATCACCCCGCCGATCAGGCCGGGACCCGCGGTGGCGGCGATGCCGTCCACATCCGTCAAATCGATTTTCGCGTCCGACAGGGCGCGTTCGATTACACCGTCCAGGATTTCCAGATGGGCGCGGCTGGCGATTTCCGGCACCACGCCGCCATAGGGGGCATGGGCCTCCGTCTGGCTGAACACCACATTGGACAGGATTTCGCCGGGGCCGGGCACGCATCCGCGCACCACGGCGGCCGCGGTCTCGTCGCAGCTGGTTTCGATACCCAGTACGGTCAGGGGCTTGTCTTTTGCGAAGGGCTTGTCTGGCATGGGCGGCTCGTTTACGCCCAAAGTCACGGATGCGGCAATAAATGAAAATCCTGATCACCCGCCCTGAAGAAGATGGCCAGCAAATCGCGGCAAAGCTGGCCCAACGCGGCCATCAGGGACTTGTCGCGCCGCTGCTCACCCCGCATTTCCATGATGGGCCCGAGCCCGACCTGGACGGGGTCCAGGCCATTCTGGCCACCAGCGCCAATGGCATCCGCGCCTTTGTCCGCCGTTCGCCCCGGCGCGATTTCTCCATCTTTGCCGTCGGCCCCCAGACCGCGGAGGAAGCGCGCAAGTCCGGCTTCACCGAAGTGCGCAATGCCGATGGCGATGCCAAGGCGCTGGCCCATGCCGCCACCCTCTGGGCGGCCAAGAAGGGGGTTTTGCTGCATGTCTGCGGCGAGGATGCGCCAGGCACCCTGGCCGAAAACCTGACCTTGCGTGGTTTCACGGTGCGCCGCTGCCCGCTTTATGCCATCACGCCGGCCACCCGCCTGCCCGACGCGGCGCGTCAGGCGCTGGCGGATCGTGCGCTGGATGCGGCCATGTTCTTCTCGCCCAAAAGCGCGCGCATTTTCGGCGTTCTGGCGGATGGTCTGCCGACAGAGGATATGACGGCCCTGTGCATCAGCCCGGCGACGGCCCAGGCGCTGTCGCCCATGGCATTCGCGCAGGTCGCGGTGGCGGCCAAGCCCAATCAAGCGGCAATTCTGGCGCTGCTCGACTAATAACTGTGCGATTGCGAATTCGCCGCATCGTCCGTTCTTGCGGCCATCAAACAAGCGCTTGCGGGAAGCCTCGGCCTCTGTGCAAACTTCGCTCATGCAGCACGAAGTTTTCGCAAACACGGAGGACTTCGGCGGCCCTGACATAGTGGCCGGGCCCGGCCGCATCTGCCGCCCGGGCATGGATGCGCCTTATGCCAATTACGATCTGGGCAGGCCTTATGACGAGATGTTCGCCCGCGATGGCAAGGCGCGCGCGCCCTATCTGGTGCTGGATTCGCGTCTTTCCACCCTGCAGCTGGAAGAATTGAACCGCCGTCAGCAGGCCTGCGAGCAAAGCTTCCTGCACCAGGGCATCACCTTCACCGTCTATAGCGACAACCGCGCGACCGAACGGATCATTCCGACCGATCTTCTGCCGCGCATCGTCACCGCCCGGGAATGGGACCGCATCGAGCGCGGCCTGACCCAGCGCATCCATGCGCTGAATCTGTTTCTGCGCGATATTTATAATGACGGCCGGGTGCTGAAAGACGGGGTGGTGCCCCGCTCCATGATCTTCGGCTCCAAACATTACCGCCGCGAGATGCGCGGCCTGCCGGTGCCCCATGGCGCTTATGTCAATATCTGCGGCAGCGACCTGATCCGCAATGAAGCCGGCGACTTTGTCGTGCTGGAAGACAATCTGCGCGTGCCCTCGGGCGTCAGCTACATGCTGGCCAATCGCGATGTGGCGCGGCGCGCCTTTCCGGCGGTGTTCCGCTCCATGGGCGTGCGGCCGATCGAACATTATCCGCTGGAGCTGCTGGCGACCCTGCGTTCACTCACGCCCTTTCATGAAGACGTGTCCATCGCGGTGCTGACCCCGGGCGTCTTCAACAGCGCCTATTTTGAGCATGCCTTTCTGGCGCGCCAGATGGGGGTTGAGCTGGTGGAGGGCCGCGACCTGCTGGTCAACGACAATGTCGTCTATACCCGCACCACGTCTGGCCTGAAGCGCATCGATGTCATCTATCGCCGCATCGATGACGATTTCATCGATCCCCTGATCTTCCGCGAGGATTCCGCCCTGGGTGTGCCGGGCCTGTTCAACGCCTATCGCGCCGGCAATGTGATGATCGCCAATGCGCTGGGCACCGGCGTCGCCGACGACAAGGCGGTCTACGCCTATGTGCCGCGCCTGATCCGCTACTATCTGGCGGAAGAGCCGATCCTGGAGAATGTGGAGACCTTCCTCTGCCGCGAGGAGAAGTCGCTGGCCCATGTGCTGGCCAATCTCGACAGGCTGGTGGTGAAGGCGGTGGGGGAATCCGGCGGCTATGGCATGTTGGTGGGCCCGCATGCCTCGCAAAAGGAACGCGACGACTTCGCGGAAAAGATCAAGGACGATCCCGAAAATTATATCGCCCAGCCCACCATCCAGCTTTCCACCGCGCCCACCTTTGTCGGCAACGGCATCGAGGCCCGGCATGTGGATTTGCGCCCCTTCATTCTGCATGGCGCCGAAACCAAGCTGGTGCCCGGCGCCCTGACCCGGGTGGCGCTGAAGCGCGGCAGCCTGGTGGTCAATTCCAGCCAGGGCGGCGGCTCAAAGGACACATGGGTGTTGAGCCAGTAATGCTCTCGCGCGTCGCCGATTCCCTTTATTGGATGAGCCGTTATATCGAACGGGCCGAACACACCGCCCGCCTGATCGCCGTCAAGCTGGATTCGATGGTGGAGCAGACGCCGGAAGACGCCGCCGCCAGCTGGGCGCGGGTGATCGCCGCGCTCACCGGCGAAAAGGTGGCGCCGCTGCACCATATGGACGCCTTCGCCATCACCCGCTCGCTCGCCTTCGACCGCGAGAATGAGAATTCGCTGATCACCTCGCTTGCCCTGGCCCGCGACAATGCCCGCCAGGTGCGCGAGGCGCTGTCGAATGAGGTGTGGGAGCATCTCAACCGGCTTTATCTGCGGCTGGCGCCGGTGACCATGGATTCCATCTGGGTGCATACGCCCGCGCGCCTGTTCCGCGAGGCGCTGGAGGAAATGCACGCCCTGGAAGGGGTGACCTATTCCACCCTCAGCCATGGCGAAGGCTGGTACTTCCTGGAACTGGGCCGCCATATCGAACGGGTGCAGCAGCTGGGCCGGCTGCTGGACATCCATTTCTCCGCCGCCCAGAGCGAGAACGGTCCCAAATATTTCGACTGGCTGGTGCTCTTGAAATTCTGCACCGCCTTCGAGCCCTATACCAAGCGCTACACCGCCTCGATCCGGCCGCAGAAGATCGCCGAATTCCTGTTGTTCGATTCCGAATTCCCGCACTCCATCTGTTTCTCGGTGGATCGCATGACCGATGCCCTGGCGCGGGTCGCGCCCGGCGCGCCGCCGGCGCGGCGCGCGGCGGTGGAGCGGCTGGCCGGCCGGCTGAAGGCGGCGGTGGATTTCGGCCAGGTGGACGAGCTGATGACCGGCGGCGTCGCCGCCTTCATCGCGGATATCACCAAACAATGTGAACAGATTCACAAAGCACTCTACAGCGCGTACATCACTTATGGCGCGGAGACAGTTCTATGACCCCCTCCGCCCTTCGCATCGCAAGCGCTGCTACGGGCACCTCCCCCTCGCATGTGCTTTGCACGCGAGGGGAAGGAAGCTGTCGGATGCTGATGGTCGCCCGGCGAAATGCCGGGCTCGAACTACAGATCGATCTCCCTCAGTTGCATGAACGCGCCTGTAACTCGAGCGCCGCATTTCGCGGCGCGACCCGTCGCACCCGCCAGCTTTCTCCCCCCTCATGGCGAAGCCACCTGAGGGGGGAGATGTCGCAGCGAGATGTCGGCGGAGCCGACTCGATCTGCGACAGAGGGGGTAAATGTTTTATTCAATAAGACATGTAACACGCTTCCGCTACAGCGCTCCGGTCAGAGAATCAGTGATGGAGCTTCGGATGCAGCCGCGTTCGGAAGGGCCCCAGACCCTGCGCTCCTTCCAGATCGCGACCAATCCCAGGGCCCAGCTCTATGCCTATACCGATCATCTGGGCAACGCGGTCTATCACTTCAATCTGCTGCGCGAACATGAAGAGCTGCGCATCGAGGCCCAGGCCACGGTGGAAATCGCCCATGTCCCGGTCTGGCCGGAAAAACTCGATGGCCTGGAATGGAGCCGCTACAACGACTTCAATCTGTCGGACGATCATTTCGACATGCTGGAGCCCTCGCGCTTCGCCCGGCCCTCCGTCGAGCTGGACAGTTTCATGAAGATCGCCGATCTGGAGAAACCGGTGGGCGATCCGCTCTGCGCGCTCTTGACGCTTCAGCGCGGCATCTATGATTCCTTTGAATATGAATCCGGCGTCACCGAAGTGAATTCACCCATCGAAGTGGCGCTGGAGCAGCGCCGTGGCGTCTGCCAGGACTTCGCCCATATCATGATCGCCATCGCCCGGGCCTGGGGCATCCCCACCCGCTACGTCTCGGGCTATCTCTATCACAAGGGTTCCCGCGACCGTTCCGCCGCCAATGCCACCCATGCCTGGGTGGAAGCCTATCTGCCCTCGCTGGGCTGGGTCGGGTTCGATCCCACCAACAATATCGTCGCCGGCGAACGCCATGTGCGCGCCGCGGTTGGCCGCGACTATGCCGATGTGCCGCCCACACGGGGCACCTTCAAGGGCGGCGCGGACCAGGAACTGTCCATCGCGGTGTCGCTGGAGCCCACCCAGGCACCGGTGCGTCATGAGGATTTTCTGAAGGTTGCCCGGCCGATGGCTTCGGCCACGCCGACCTCCTCGATGCCGGAGCGGCTGTATCACCAGCAACAACAGCAACAGCAGCAGGAATAGCGCGGCAATTTTGCGTCGCGGCTTGGCCCGCGTATGTCTTATACGCCACGCTGCCGCCAGCAGCCCTGCTCACGCCGCAAAATTCCTCGTGCCGTGGTATTGAGGCTTATGACCAAACCGAAAAAAAGATCTTTAAGCGGCCTGGTGACGCTGGATGGTGTCGCGCTGGCATGGCAGGTGAAGAGCGAGCCGGCCTGGGGCACCAGCCACGGCGATATCGGCCTGCGCCTCAGTGTCATGAAATATGACGAGACCCTGACACGCCATGGCGAGCGCAAGGCCTGGCGCGAACTGATTCTGCAATTTCCCTTCGAGCGGAAGCAGCGCCATCCCTCGCGGTTTCCGGAAAAGCCCAGGGTCACCCCCGAAATGCTGATCGCCGGCGTGCGTCTGGCGATCGCGGCGGGCTGGAGCCCCGATGCGCGCGGCCGCGCCTTTGAGTTGATCCTGGAAGAAAACGATCTGCCGGCCTGATACCCGCGTCTTTGACCGCGCCCGGCGCCGCCCGGAATTGCGCCGTTTTCCGGGCGTTTCATGCTGAACGATCCGTAAACAAGTGCCTGCAAAGCGTCAGGCTTTTGTTAACCGAACCGGGCCTATGGTCGCTTCCAATTGAAAAGGACGCGCGCCATGCCGCTGAAATTGTCGTTAAAGCCGGGCGAGAAATTCGTGCTGAATGGCGCGGTTCTGGCCAATGGCGACAAGCGCACCAGCCTGGTGATCCAGAACAAGGCCTGCGTGCTGCGTGAAAAGGACATCATGCAGCCCGAAAACGCCAACACGCCGGCGCGGCGCATCTATCTGGCCATCATGATGATGTATCTGGACGGCGAGGCCAGCGAGGAACCCTATAACGAATTTGCGTTACGCATGACCGAGTTCATGAGCGCGATCGCCACCCCCGCCACGCTGGCGACCTGTGTGGATATCAGCCGCGACGTGGCGCAAGGGGCCTATTACAAGGCGCTGATTGCCTGCCGCAAGCTGTTCGACTTTGAGAAGGAGCGTTTGAGCTATGAGCCTTAAGGCCTATAAGGCGACACAGGTCGCCACCGAAGATCCGCGCGTCACGGAATATCGGCTGTTCGGCCAGGTCACTGGCGCGCTGCTCAATGCCAAGCAGACCAATGCCTCCGGTGTTCCGCTGGTGGAGGCGGTCGACTGGAATCGCCGATTGTGGCGCACGCTTGCGGCCGACTGCATGGACGACCGCAACAAGCTGACCCAGGAGGTGCGCGCCAAGATCATCTCGCTGTCGCTGTGGGTGGCGAAATATTCCCGCAGCGTGACGCGCGAAAAGGCTTCGCTGGACCCGCTGATCGAGATCAACCGCAACATCATGCAGGGCCTTCAGTCCTGAACCTGTCTTCCATCGTTTTTTGACATCATTTCGTTTTTGAAAACCGGCGCCGGCGACGGCGCCGGTTTTTTCTTATCCGCCCCGGCAAAACCATCCCGCCCGGCAATTCATGCCTAATGGCGGACGGGCATTTGAGGAAAAAATCACAGCAAATTCAGTCGGTTGCCAAGTTAACGGGCTGGCACGGCCGTTGCAAAACCGGATGCGGGTTATCTGCCCAATGGGTCCGCAGAAGGCGTGGCCCACCACCAGTCAAGTACGGAGAACACCATGTCCTTTAGCGTCAACACCAATGTGGGCGCCATGACGGCGCTGCAATACCTCAATCAGACCCAGGGTCAGCTGAGCCAGACCCAGGAAGCCATCAACAGTGGCCTCAAAGTCGCGGATGCTAAGGATAATGGCGCCATCTACGCTATTGCCCAGAACCAGCGCGGCGCGGTGGCCGGTTATCAGTCCGTGCTCAACAGCCTGAACAACGGTTCGTCCTCGATTGACGTCGCCCTGTCCGCCGGCCAGTCGATCTCGGATCTGCTGATTCAGCTGAAGCAGCAGGCGCTTTCCGCGGCTGACCCCTCGCTCGATACCGCGAGCCGTCAGGCGTTGAACGCGAACTTCACGGCCTTGCGCGATCAGATCACCACGATCGTGAAGAACGCCGTCTTCAACAACTTCAACCTGGTTGACGGTTCCACCAATCAGATCCAGGCCCTGGCGTCGTCGGACGGCACCCGCCGCGTCACGACCCAGGCTCAGAATCTGAGCCTGTCGGGCGCGATCGTGACCCTGAAATCCACGGCCACGATCTCGACCCAGGCCAAGGCTTCGGCCTTGATCGCCACGCTTCAGACTTCTCTCACCAACGTCAACGGCGCGCTCGCCAAACTGTCGGCCGGTGCGGCGAAGTTCTCGATCCAGGCGACCTTCACCCAGAAACTGTCCGACACGCTGACGGCCGGTATCGGCAACCTTGTCGATGCCAACATGGCCCAGGAAAGCGCGCAGTTGCAGTCGCTGCAGGTCAAGCAGCAGCTGGGCGTGCAGGCTTTGTCGATCGCCAACCAGGCGCCGCAGACCATCCTGTCGCTGTTCAAGTAAAACCTCTTTCCAAGGGGGCTTGCCATCAGGGGCGGCGCTTTTGCGCCGCCCCTGATTGTTTTTAAATGGCGCTCCAGCTCGCGCTTACGCGCCATTTTTTTAAATGGCGCTCCAGCTCGCGCTTACGCGCCTGGCGCCGCGCGCATTGGCGTTCATCCTTGTTAGCCATGTGCTGTGCCGGCATGGTGCAAGGAAAACCGCGAATTTTCTGGATTTTTCGCTGGTGTTTTTTCCGAAAAGTGGAGTTATTTGCCTATCCACCAGGCAAAGATTGCCGGGTGCCGGAAAAATTTGCCGGGCGCGAATGCGGCCGGGAAAATCCCGCCGGACACTATTTTCCTCCGCCGCGCAAAATCGATGTTTAACCGGAAATTACTTCCGGGCGGCACGACCCTTGCCAAGTGGTCCTCGGGCAAAACGCCCAAAGAGCAATGCTCGAGACCAGAACGGAGAGACCAACATGTCCTTTAGCGTTATGACGAACAACGGAGCGAATACCGCTCTGGAATACCTGACCGCCACCCAGGGTCAGCTTACCGCCACCCAGAATGCCATCAACAGCGGCCTGAAGGTCGCCGATGCCCGTGACAATGGCGCGGTCTACGCGATCGCCCAGAATCAGCGCGCCGCGGTTGCCGGCTATACCTCTGTCATCAACTCCATCAACAACGGCACCTCCTCGATCGACGTCGCGCTTTCCGCCGGCCAGTCGATTTCGGATCTGCTGATCCAGCTGAAGACCGCGGCGCTGTCGGCTTCTGACTCCTCGCTCGATACCGCGAGCCGTCAGGCGCTGAACGCCAACTTCACCGCTCTGCGCGATCAGATCACCACGATCGTGAAGAACGCGACGTTCAACGGCTTCAACCTGGTGGACGGTTCGACCAATCAGATCTCGGCCCTGGCTTCGGCTGACGGCTCTCGCCGCATCACCACCTCGGCCCAGAATCTGAGCCTGTCTGGCAGCATCGTGACCCTGAAGTCCACGGCCACGATCTCCACCCAGTCCAAGGCTTCGGCCCTGGTGTCGACCATCCAGACCTCGCTGACCAACGTCAACGCGGCTCTTGCCAAGCTGTCGTCGGGCGCCGCGAAGTTCTCGATCCAGGCGACGTTCGCCCAGAAGCTGTCCGACACCCTGACCCAGGGCATCGGCAACCTGGTCGACGCCAACATGGCGCAGGAGAGCGCCCAGTTGCAGGCCCTGCAGGTTCGTCAGCAGCTTGGTATCCAGGCGCTGTCGATCGCCAATCAGGCGCCGCAGACGATTCTCTCCCTGTTCCACTAAGCCACGGCATGGGCGGGGTCCCTTTTCCGGGGCCCCGTCCATCGCCAGCCGATGCCAGGGGACCGTAAGAATACGGCTCCTGCCCCGGGGCGTAGGGAACAATTCTGGTGGGATGCAGGGGGTGCGGGGCTTCGGCCTCGCGCCCCTTGCAGCTGTCTGGGGCTCAGCCGGCGCTGACGGAAAACCGGAAGCGGCGCGGTCCGGCGAGATAGGACGCGGGCTTGCGCGTATCGTCCAGTTCCAGGGCCGATAGCTGAAGCTGGCAAAAAAGGCTTTGATCGCCGCCTGCGCGCCGCGCCGGCCGGTGAGTCAAAAGTCCCAGCAACGGCGCGCAACAACGATCCACATCGAAGCGCAGCGCGGTGACGTCATCGCCGATACGCGCCCAGCCCTCGGTCATGCCCAGTCCGAAACTGGATGAGACCAGGAAGGATACCGGTGCGCCGTGATCGATCGGCTGGCCGGCCAGGGTGAAATGCTCGGTCGCGCCACCATTGTTGGTTGAGAGCCGGAGCTTTTTCAGATCGAACGCCTCGGGCAGCAACGTGAAGTGGCCCAGGCGCAGTACGCCCTTTTCCCAACCGGCCCAGTCGAATGACAGGTCGAACTCCACACATGGTGAGCCGGCGAGAAAGCGCATCCGCTTCTCGATGGTGCCGTGCGGTGTTTCAACACGCCCTTCAACCAGAACATCGCCACCGGCGGTCTTTTCGATGCGGGCCTCGGCCCAGTCCAGGTCGGTCGTCTTGTGCTCGCCTG
>DASZVQ010000183.1:0-10326 GCA_035547275.1 Rhizomicrobium sp. | reverse complement strand
CAGGCTGCGCTGATTGACGTCGATCGGCCCCTTCAGATTGGGCCGGCGCGGCTGGGCTTCCGCCACCGTCGCCGCCGCCAGGCCCGCCACGGCGCCAACGCCAGCCGCCAGGCCCAGGAAATCCCGTTTCTTCATGTCCATGGAATGCATCCCCCTGAGGATTTTTGGATGCGGTGAGACTGTACCGGCGAACCGTGCGCGTACAGGAAAAACTGCTTTTGCAATTGCGAGAAGACTGCGTTTTCAGCGCCAGAACAAAGGGCTGCGCGTTTTCGTCGCCCATTATCTGCGACACTTCGATACGAATTACACCCGGCCGTAATAGACGCCAGCGAGCCGTGAGCCAAAGAGCAGGAACCTTCATGACCTTGCCACGTTCAGGTGGCGCTGTCTTTTGTCGGAATCTGTACGGGCGACCATACGCATGGAGCAAATAGCCTTGGACCATCGCGACCTGGCGCGGGAGCTGCGCCGGCTGGCGGATTGGGCGCGACCTGACGTGGATCGTATTGCCCTGCTTCAGGCGGCGGAGCGTTATGAAGGAGCGGCGCGCAATACCGATGCCGAGACAGGGACTGTACCGCCATGCAAATGACTTCCGCCGAGACGATCCTGGAAACGGCGCTGCAAAGCTTGGACCGGCGCGATTGGCCCAGCGATGTGGCAGATACCGACACGCTTTGGGCGGCGCTCGATACCTTGCCCGCGCCCATCTACGTCACCGACAAGCATGGGGTCGTGGTTTATTTCAACCGGCCCTGCATTGACTTTGCCGGCCGTCGGCCGGTGCCCGGAAAGGACCGCTGGTGTGTGACATGGAAGCTCTACACCAATGACGGCCAGTTCATGCCGCACGATCAATGCCCCATGGCGGTGGCGATCATGGAGCAGCGCAGCGTGCGCGGCATGATGGCGGTGGCGGAGCGGCCCGATGGCACGCGTGTGCACTTCATGCCCTATCCCACGCCCCTGTTCGACAAAAACGGCGAATTCCAGGGCGCGGTCAATCTGCTGATCGACATTTCCGACGAACGCCAGGCCAGCCTGATGCGGGCCCAGGCCGATCGCTGCCGCCGGCTGGCGCAGGGCATCAACGACGATGCAGTGCAGGTCGCCTTGACCCGGCTGGCACTGGACTATGACGCCAAGGCCGATGTCATGGACGAATTGCGGAAGAAATAGCCTCCGACCGGGCCGTTAGAAGTCCAGCTCGCCTTCCGGCGTGGGAAGACCGAACTCCGCCGCGCGCTTGCGGCGCGCGATATTGTCCAGCGCCGCATTGACGAAGCCAGGCTCGTCGGCGCCGAAGAAGGCGTCCGCCACGGCGACATATTCATCAATCACCACCTTGGCGGGAACATCGCGGCGGCCCACAAGCTCGAAGACGCCGCTGCGCAGGATGGCCCGCAGGATGGAATCCACCCGCTCCAGCTTCCACTTCTCCGAGAGCGAACCGGCGATGGCGCGGTCGATCTCGACCTGGTGGAGGGGCACGCCATTCAAGATGGCGGAGAAGAATTCCCCGTCCGGGGCGACCTGGAATTCGCCGAAGCGGTGCTCGATGAATTCCTGGGCGACTTCCTCGGCGCCCGAGCCGTTCATCTCCATCTGATAGAGCGCCTGCACCGCGGCCAGGCGGGCGGCGTGACGGGCATCGTTACTGTTGGTCATATCAAACTCAGACCTGCCTCCCCCTTCATGCGAAGCATGGCAAGGGGGAGGTGCCTGTAGCAACGCTTGAAGGCGCGCAGGCGAGAGCCGGAGCGCCAAAAGCAAAGTTGCGAAAGGCGGAGGGGGGTGATTTTCACAGGAGCCCCGCGCGGTCAGCAAAAGTGGCCAGAGCCAGGCAGGCCCGCCCGGCATCGCCGCCGATATCATGGGTGATGGCCAGGTCGCGCGCCGAACCTTCATCCGAGGCCAGCACCAGGCCATGGCCCAGCGCAATGCCCATGGAAGAGAGCGCCATCAGACCGCGCATGGTTTCCGCATAAAACATGTCGGCGATATGCGCCGGTCCGGTGACCGAACCCAATGCGACATAACCGTCATAAGGCTTGGCCGACTTGATGGCGATGGCAATGGCCGGCGGCAGTTCCAGAACGCCAGGCATGGCGATGCGCTCAAACCGCGCCCCGCCCTTTTCCAGCGCGGCGGTGGCGCCGTCGACCAGCGCCTCGGCGACGTCGGGATGATAGCGGGCTTCGACGATAAGAATGTTCATGACGACCCCCTCCGGCTTCAGCTTCCTCTCGGCTCGCCAACGCTTCGCCTCGATCGCTGAAGCCACCTCCCCCTCCCGTGCGCTAGCGCGCATGAGGGGGAGGCAGGCCTTTGCCTAGCGGCACCAAACAAAATCACAGCTTGTCGTCTTCACCTTCCAGCTCGCCGATCAGCATTTCGAAATCGCGCGTCTCGCGGAAATTCTTGTAGACCGAGGCGAAGCGGACATAAGCCACCTTGTCCAGGCTGGCCAGCGCCTGCATCACCAGCTCGCCGATCACATTGGCGGGAATCTCGTTCTCGCCCATGGATTCCAGGCGCCGCACGATGCCGGTGATGGTGCGGTCGACACGCTCGCGCTCGACCGGGCGCTTGCGCAGGGCATGGTTGATCGAGCGTTCCAGCTTGTCGCGGTCGAAAGCCTCGCGCCGGCCGTTTTTCTTGACGACGATCAGCTCGCGCAGCTGCACGCGCTCGAACGTCGTGAAGCGGCCGCCGCATTCCGGACAATGGCGCCGGCGCCGGATGGCGGAATTGTCTTCCGACGGACGGCTATCCTTCACCTGGCTGTCGTCATGTCCGCAGAATGGGCAGCGCATGCTTTCCTCTTGTTCTTATGGGTAGATCGGAAAACGGGTGCAGAGATCGGAGACGCGCCGCGCCACGCTCTGCTCGACCTGGGCGTCGCCGGCTTCATTCTTGGCCACGGCATCGACCACTTCCACGATCAGCTTGCCGATCTCGCGGAATTCGGCCGTGCCGAAGCCGCGGGTGGTGCCGGCGGGCGAACCCAGCCGCACGCCGGAGGTGATCACGGCCTTTTCGGTGTCGAAGGGCACGGCGTTCTTGTTGCAGGTGATGCCGGCGCGGTCCAGCGCATGCTCGGTCGGGCGGCCCTTGGCGCCCTTGGGGCGTAGGTCGACCAGCATCAGATGGGTGTCGGTGCCGCCGGTGACGATGTCCAGACCCGAGGATTTCAGCACCTCGGCCAGCGCCTTGGCGTTCTCGATGACGTTCTTCGCATAGAGCTTGAATTCCGGCTGCAGCGCCTCGCCAAAGGCCACGGCCTTGGCGGCGATGACATGCATCAAGGGGCCGCCCTGCAGGCCGGGGAAGACGGCGGAGTTGAACTTCTTACCCAGTTCGGCATCGCGCGACAGGATCATGCCGCCGCGCGGACCGCGCAGGGTCTTGTGGGTGGTGGTGGTGACCACATGGGCGTGTTCGATGGGATTGGGATGCACGCCACCGGCCACCAGGCCGGCGAAATGCGCCATATCGACCATGAAATAGGCGCCCACTTCATCGGCGATCTCGCGGAAGGCGGCAAAGTCCCAGGTGCGCGCATAGGCCGAGCCGCCGGCCAGGATCAGCTTGGGCTTGTGCTCGCGCGCCAGCGCGCGGACCTGGTCCATGTCGACGCGCTGATCGTCGCGACGCACCGTATAGGGCACCGGCTTGAACCACTTGCCGGAATAATTGGCGGGATGGCCATGGGTGAGATGGCCGCCGGCCGCCAGGTCCAGGCCCATGAAGGTGTCGCCCGGTTGAAGCAGGGCATAGAAGACTTCCTGATTGGCGTTGGCGCCGGAATGGGGCTGCACATTGGCATAGGTCGCGCCAAACAGCTGGCAGGCGCGGTCGATGGCGATCTGCTCGACCACATCGACATATTCGCAGCCGCCATAATAACGCTTGCCCGGATAGCCCTCGGCATACTTGTTGGTCAGGACCGAGCCCTGCGCTTCCAGCACCGCCTTGGAGACGATGTTCTCCGACGCGATCAGCTCGATCTTGTCGCGCTGGCGGTTCAGTTCGTCCTGGACGGCATCGAAGACAGCGGGATCGGCGGCTTCCAGCCCCTTGGTGAAAAAGCCGGAATGGGACGGGACGGGATTGGCGGCGGCCGACATTGTACAAAGCCTCTTTGCAACCGGAACGGGCATGGGGCAGCACTAGCGCCCCCGCGCAGGAATGGCGGGTTTACCCCCTCTGGCGCACCAAATCTAGCGTTTCGCGCAAGTTTTGAGGCGCTTCTTGCAACACCCGGGAAAAGCTGAGATTTCCTTGTTTGGTCACAATTTTATGTGGCGGGTGCAAACCGGGTGTGACGCCGATGGGCAAGGACAATGAGGAAGACATTCTCAAGCTGGTGACGGAGATCGTCACCGCCTATGTCAGCAAGAACCCGGTCGCCGCCCATGAGCTGCCGGGCATCATCAAGAATGTCCATGCCACCCTGGGCGGGCTGAATGGCGTGGAGGAACGGGCCCTGCCCCGCGCCCCTGCTATCTCGGTCAAGAAGTCGGTGCAGGACGAGTACATCGTCTGCCTGGAGGACGGCAAAAAGCTCAAGATGCTGAAGCGCTATCTTCGGGCGCGTTACAAGATGACGCCCGACGAGTACCGCGCCCGCTGGAACCTGCCGGCCGACTATCCCATGGTGGCGCCCAACTATGCCCAGAAGCGCAGCGACTTCGCCAAGAAGATCGGGCTGGGCAAGGGCGACGGGCGCAAGGGCCGGAAGAAGAAGTAAGCCCTTGTCCGCTTGGGCGCCCAAAGCGGAGGTTACCCGGTGGGTGTCGCTCCCCTTTTCGGGTATGCTGCCCGGGTTCCTCACGAGGGCTGCATCATGCGGAACGTCATATTCGCCGTTTCTTTCGTTAACCTGCTCTTGTCCGCTGGCGCCCTTGGTGCGACGGGCGAAGACCCAAAGCCCGCCCCGGCCCAGATGGCGACCGAAAACGTCACGGTCACCGGATCGCGCAATGCCTACCATGACTTCAGCAAGACCTTTGCCGCCCCGACAGCGGTCACGGGCAAGATAGCCCGCTGGGAGCATCGCATATGTCCGCTGGTGGTGGGCCAGAACGAGCACTACACCGCGTTCATCAGCCAGCACATCAAGTATGTCGCGCTGGCGGCCGGCGCGCCTGTCAACACCGATGCATCCTGCGAGCCCAATATCGAGGTCGTCTTCACCAGCACGCCGCAGGCGCTGCTCGACTCGGTCGCCAAGGACAACCCCTTGTTCCTTGGCTATTTCACGTCGATCGCCCAGAAAATGGCGCTGGCGACCATGACCAGGCCCGTCCAGGCCTGGTACGCCACCGAAACCACCGACATCAAGGGCAGGCAATGGCCGGACACAGGCATGGCTTATGTCAACGGCAACAGGATAGGCAACCTGGTAGGCCTCGCGAACGGCGCCGGCGACGTCTTGAACAACGCCCCCGGTCAGAAGCTGGAAGACCTGCCGCCTTTTTTTGCCTCACTCGGCAATCGCACCAATGACGGCATCCATACCGGCTTCTGGCATGTCCTGATCGTGATCGATTCCACCAAGCTGGCGGGACAGGATTTGGTACCCCTGTCCGACTATATCTCCATGCTGGCGCTAACCCAGATCAACTCGCTGGGCGCGTGTCAGGATCTGCCCAGTGTCGTGAACCGGCTGGCGCCGGACTGCCATCATCCGGCGGACGGTCTGACCATCTACGATCTCGCCTATCTGCAGGGCCTCTACCACATGACGGCAGGTCGAGGAGGTTCGGGTTACTTCTCAAACATGGTCCTGCAATGGAATGAGATCGGCGACATGATGACCGACAGGCTTGAGGAACTGAGGGTGAGTACCGCGGCCAAATGAAGCCGGGGGGCCTTTCTTCATTCCGCCCTGTTGGTGGCGGGCGACTTGCATTCGCGAAAGGCGGATATATCCGGCCATTGCTGGCGAAAATCTTGCTAGGCCTTTAGCAACGGCGGCAGGCGTCTGGCCGTCCAGTCCGAGACCTGTTCATAGGCATAAGCCAGTCTCAGGCAATCCATCTCCCGATGCACGGGCGCGATGATCTGCAGGCCCATGGAAAGGCCGCGGCCGTCGAAACCCGCCGGCACCGCCAGCGTCGGCGTGCCCGCCATGGTGATCAGGCACACCGTCTTCATCCATTCGTGATAGGTCTGCATCGCATGGCCGGCGATCTCGCGCGGCCAATGCGCGTTGATGTCGAAGGCGAACAGCTGGGCCGTGGGCATCGTCAGGAAATCGAAACGGTCGAACAGGCGCTGGACCGCATAGGACCACTGGCTGCGCACATGCGAGGCCGCGCTGATGTCGAAGGCCGAGAGCTTCGCGCCCCCTTCCACCTCGTAAATGGCTTCCGGCTTGAGCAGCGCCCGTTTGACGGGATCGGCATAATAAGTCTGAAGGTTTCCGCCCTGCTGCCATTGGCGCAGCTTGATGAAAGCCTGCCAGGCGGGCTCGGGCGCGGCATCGGGCATGGCCGCATCGACCGTCATGCCCAGCGTCTCGAATGATTTCAGCGCCGTGCGGCAGAGATCCAGCACGCCTGGTTCGTAAGGCATGGCGCCATTCAGATCGCCCAGCCAGCCGATGCGCCTGCCTTTGAAATCGGCTTTCAGATCGCCCAGGAAGCGGGAGCCCGGGCCGTCCTTCGACAGCGGCACATGCGGATCATCGCCCGCCAGCACCGACAGCAGCAGCGCCAGGTCGGGCACATTGCGCGCCATCGGTCCGGTCACGCCCATCGACGGCAGCCAGGCATCGCCCTCGGTCGGCACCACGCCATAGCTGGTGCGAAAACCACAGACATTGTTCCAGCCGGCGGGATTGCGCAGGCTGCCGCCATAGTCGCTGCCATCGGCCAGCGGCAGCATGCGCATGGCCAAGCCTACCGCGCCCCCGCCTGTCGAGCCGCCGGCCGAGCGCGAGAGGTCATACGGATTATGGGTGGCGCCATAGACCGGATTGAAGGTATGCGAGCCCAGGCCGAATTCCGGCGCATTGGTCTTGCCGATGAAAATGGCGCCGGCCTGGCGCATGCGCGCCACCGGCAGGGAATCGGCGGTGGGCACAAAGTTTTTCAGGATTGGCGAGCCGGAGGTCGAGACAATGCCCTTGACCGGCTGCAGATCCTTCACCGCATGGGGCAGGCCATGCAGCGGGCCCATGATCTCGCCCTTCGCGACCTGGGCATCGCGTTCGCGCGCCTGGGCCAGCAGCGCGTCGCGCTCCTGCAGCACGACGATGGCATTCACCTTGGGATTGTAGATGGCGATGTGATCGAGATAGGCGCTCATCACCTCGACAGATGAGAGTTTGCGGGTAGCGATGGCGTTCGCCAGCGCGCGGGCATCCATCATCACAATGTCGGAGACTTTGGCGGCCGCCGGCGAAGCCATTGTCGTCTGCTGGCCCGCGATCACCGCCGCGCCGCCCAGCTTCAGCAAGGTGCGCCGGTCCTGGCCGGTAGTGTCCATGGGTCCCCTCCCCGTTTTCGGGAGACACTAACCAGCAATAGGACCTATGTCATGGCGGGGCGAGTAACGACAGCGCACGAACGCCATCCATGCTTCAATGTCTTGCAACCAGGAAGCTGAACCATGGATGGCCGGCTCGGAGGCCGGCCGTGACACATAGGCCTAAGACTGCCTCTTCTGCACATACTCCAGCTTGCGGCGCGCCGCCTCGGCCAGGGTCGAACGCGGCGCATTGGCCGGACCGACAATCGACGCCTCAAGCCCGCTGTCGGGATCGATGGCGGTCGCCTTGACGCTGTTTCCCAGCTGGACGAATTCGACGAAAATCTCTTTAGACATATCGTCTGGTGTCCCCCGGCCGCTCGCTCAAGCTCGCGGCGTTCGTCGCTTTCGCAAGTCCACCGAACTTGCTCACGCGCATGGCGCGCCGCTCCTCACTCCTGGCCATACGAAGTCGGGACTCGGTCGCCCCCCGCAGCTTGTCATGGCCCGCCACTGCGGGCCATCCAGGCGCCTCAGATTATTCTGCCGGCAATGTGCGCATGTCAGCTGGATGGTCCACACGGAGTTTACACTCCGGCCGCGCTCCGCGCGGACCGGGGTGATGGGCCATGACATAACAGTTCTGGCTAAAGACCTTACGCCGCGACGCCGCCCAGGCGCTTGACGTTGCAGTGCGACCAGAGCTTGTCCATCGCCCTGACCAGATGATCGAACATCTTGTCGTCATGGAAGGGCGTGGGCGTGAACCGCAGGCGCTCGGTCCCCTTGGGCACGGTGGGATAATTGATCGGCTGCACATAGACGCCGAAGTCCTGCAGCAGCATGTCCGACACCAGCTTGGTGTGGACCGGATCGCCCACCAAGACCGGCACGATATGGCTGACCGACGGCATCACCGGCAGGCCGACAGCGGCGAACCGCTTCTTCAGGGTTTCGGCGCGTTCCTGATGCGCGATGCGAACCTCGTTATGCGCCTTCAGCCAGCGCACCGACGCCAGCGCGCCCGCGGTCAGGGCCGGCGGCAGCGAGGTGGTGAAGATGAAGCCATGGGCATAGGAGCGGATGGCGTCGATCAGCACGGCGCTGCCGGTGATATAGCCGCCCATCACCCCGAAGGCCTTGCCCAGCGTGCCTTCGATGATGTCGATATCGCCCATCACGCCGTCGCGCTCGGCCACGCCGCCGCCGCGCTTGCCATACATGCCCACCGCATGGACCTCGTCCAGATAGGTCATGCAGTTGTATTCTTTGGCCAGGCGCACCAGGCCCTTGAGGTCGGCAATGTCGCCGTCCATGGAATAGACGCTCTCGAAGGCGATCAGCTTGGGCGCGTCGGCGGGCGCGGCCTTCAGCAGCTGTTCCAGATGCGCCAGGTCATTGTGGCGGAAGATGTGCTTCTCATTGCCGCCATGGCGGATGCCCGCGATCATGGAGGCATGGTTCAGCGCGTCGGAGAAGATGATCAGCCCCGGCAGGATGCGCTGAAGCGTTTCCAAGGTCGCCTCATTGGAGACATAGCCGCTGGTGAACAGAAGCGCCGCTTCCTTGCCATGCAGATCGGCCAGCTCGGCCTCAAGCTCGACATGATAGTGGGTGGTGCCGGAGATGTTGCGCGTGCCGCCCGAGCCCGAGCCGGCCTCGTCGATCGCCTTGTGCATGGCCTCCAGCACGACCGGGTTCTGGCCTTGGCCCAGATAGTCGTTGGAGCACCAGACGGTGACTTCACGCTCGCCTTGCGGGCCGGTCCACATCGCCTGGGGGAATTTGCCCCGGATGCGCTTGAGATCGGCAAAGACCCGGTAGCGCCCTTCCTGGCGGATGGCCGCCAATGCGTTCTGGAAACTTTGCTGATATGAAAACGCCATGGAACTCGCCTTGGGCCCGTGCCTGTTTTTTGGGAAGATAGCCCGAAACAAGTCATTGATTACAAGCAAATTTGTCACATGACCCTGCCGCCCTTCCCGCATCTCGCACCGACAAGCTGGGGCCTGGTTTTCGCCCTGTCCGCAGCCGTAATCCTGTGGCTGATCTCCCTGCGCGCCCGTGATGTCAGCATTGTCGATATTTTCTGGGGCCTGGGGGTAGCCGGGGTGGTCGATATCGCGGCTTTCACCGGCATGGCGGGCGGCCAGCGGACCTCGGCGGTGCTGTTCCTGATCAACCTTTGGGGCCTGCGGCTGGCCGCCCATATCTGGGCGCGGCATAAGGGCGAGGATCATCGCTACGCCGCCATGCGGGCCAGGTTCGCCGGCAAATGGTGGTGGATGAGCCTGTTCCAGGTGTTCCTGTTGCAAGCGATTCTCATCTGGTTTGTGCCCGCGCCCCTGGTGGCGGCGGTGCTCTACAGCCGCATGCCCATGGGCTGGCTGGACTATGCCGGGATCGTGGTGGCCGCCCTGGCGCTGCTGTTCGAGGCTCTGGCCGACTTCCAGTTGGCCGCCTTCCGCGCCGATCCCGGCAACAGGGGCAAGGTGATGGACAAGGGCCTGTGGGGCTGGTCGCGCCATCCCAACTATTTCGGCGAGGCGCTCATGTGGTGGGGCTATTTCGCCGTGGGCTTCGGCGCCAGCCATCAATGGTGGCTGATCCTGTCGCCGGTGCTGATGACCTTCCTGCTGCTGCAGGTCTCGGGCGTGACGTTGATGGAAGCCGGAATGGACAAGCGCCGGCCGGGCTATGCCGCGTACCAGAAGCGGGTCAGCGCGTTCGTGCCTTGGCCGCCGCGGAAATAAACAATCTCCTCTCCCCTTGAGGGAGAGGACGCAAAATCTTGCGCTTGGCGAAGCGCATGCGAAGCCAAGTGCTAGATTTTGCTGGTGAGGG
>DASZVQ010000182.1:0-3327 GCA_035547275.1 Rhizomicrobium sp. | reverse complement strand
CCGGCCGCCCGCCCAAGCTCGCGGCGTTCGCCGTTTTCGCAGGTCCACGGGACCTGCTCACGCGCTTCGCGCGCCACGGGCTCACAGCTTCAATTACGCCCCAGGCTGAATTGGAGTAGAGTTCCGGCGGTATCACAACTGGGAGGGCGTGATGTTTGCCGGTTCAATCGAAATCCAGATGCTGTGCTGGGCCGTGGTCCTGGGGCTGGTGCAGCTGGTCATTGCCACCACCGCCGCGACCCTGGAACAGGGCCTGCCCTACAACCTGTCGCCGCGCGATGAGCCGCCGCCGCCCGTCAGCAAGGTGACGGCAAGGCTGCAGCGCGCCTGGCACAATTACCGCGAGACCTTCGTCTATTTCGCCGTGTCGGTGCTGGCGGTGACGGCGCTGGGCAAGACCAACGCCAACAGCGCGCTGGGCGCGGAAATCTATCTGGCGGCGCGGGTGATCTATGTGCCCGTCTACGCCGCCGGCATTCCGGTCCTGCGCACCCTGATCTGGACCGCCTCAGTGGTCGGCATCGTGATGGTGCTGCTGGCTGCCGCTTAACTTGCGGCATGCCGGCGGCGGATGATCCCCGTCAGCTTGTCCGGCAGCTTGGAAACGAAATGCTCGCGGTCCCAGGCGATCTTGGCTTCGGCGAAGATCGCTTCCTGCGCCTCGCGCGGCAGATGCGGCCAGGCCGCGATCACGCCTGAGCCCAGCCGCCGCACCAGGCATTCGTCTTCGGCCGGATATTTGAACACCTTGTCTTCCGCGAACGCCATCGCGCTTGCTCCTCTTTGATAGTTTCCAAAGCGAGGGCCTGGCGGGAACCTGAGGCGCGACACGCAACACGGGGAGCGCAAAGCTCAACCTGATCAAAAGCCTAGATCACTTCCGGCGCGAATGGGAACAGAAAAATGACGGCGGCGTTGGGAACTTCCGAGCACGACACGGCAGGATGCCGGCAACGCTCCGAATGACTTCTGATCTGGAGGACCGAATGGCGGACGACAAGACCCAGCGCGGCGCACAGGACCGGTCGCGCATCAATGTTCATGAAGATTATGAGCTGCGCTACTGGACCGAAAAGTGGAATGTCACCGCCGACCAGTTGCGCGAAGCGGTCCGCGCCGTCGGCCCGATGGCGGCCGATGTCGCCCGCCAGCTGGGCAAGACGGTCTAGCGCTTGCCCTTCTTCTGGCGTTCCTTGCGCGCCGCATAGCGGGCGTCGCGCGCGGCCTTCTGTTCGGCCAGAAGCTGCACCAGCTTTTCCGCCTCTTCGCGCTTGGCGCGTTCGGCTTCGGCCTTGGCCTCTTCCTCGGCGCGGCGCGCGGCTTCCTCGGCCTCGATCCGGGCGCGTTCGGCCGCCTCGGCCGCCTGGCGCCTGGTCTCTTCCTTCTGGCGGGTACGTTCCTCGCGCGCCGCGATCAGCGCCTTGCGCTCATCGGCGGTCTCTTCCAGTTTCTTGCGCGCTTCCTCGGCGCGGGCCCGCGCCTTGGCCAGCATCTCGGCCTTGGCTTTCTGCTGGGTGGCGAGACGGTCGTCGAACTTGGTTTCCTTGAAGCCGGCCATGTGTCGTGAAGATCTGTCGTTTGGGGGTTAAAGAACGCGCAGTTGCGCGGGTTCAGCCTGCGGCTTGTTGGCGCCATCCACCAACAGGACGCGGGGATGGAAGGATTTGGCTTCCGCCTCCTCCATACGGGCATAGGCGACGATGATGACAAGATCGCCCTTCTGCGCCAGGCGCGCGGCGGCGCCGTTGATGCCGATCATGCCGCTGCCGGCGGGCGCCGGGATGGCATAGGTGGTGAACCGCTCGCCATTGTTGATGTTGAGCACATCGACCTGTTCGTGCGGCAGGATGCCGGAACGTTCCAGCAGGTTCACATCCACGCTGATCGAACCTTCATAATTCAGGTCGCACTGGGTGACGGTGGCCCGGTGGATCTTGCCCTTCATCAGCGTCAACTGCATGTCAGTTTTCCAGGGTCGCTAGCGCGTCCAGCGCGTAGCGACGAATACCCTGCTCCTAATTATCAAGGAAGCTGCGAAGCTTCCTTGAGCGTGACGGATGTTTCAGTTTCCTGAGCGCCTTGGCCTCGATCTGGCGGATACGCTCGCGGGTAACGCTGAACTGCTGGCCGACTTCTTCCAGCGTGTGGTCGGTGTTCATGCCGATGCCGAAGCGCATGCGCAGCACGCGTTCCTCGCGCGGGGTCAGCGTCGCCAGCACGCGGGTGGTGGTTTCGCGCAGGTTCGCCTGGATGGCGGCATCGATCGGCAGCACCACATTGGGGTCCTGGATGAAGTCGCCCAGATGGCTGTCTTCCTCATCGCCGATCGGGGTTTCCAGGCTGATCGGCTCCTTGGCGATCTTCAGGACCTTGCGCACCTTTTCCAGCGGCATGGCCAGGCGTTCGGCCAGTTCTTCCGGGGTCGGCTCGCGGCCGATCTCGTGCAGCATCTGGCGGCTGGTGCGCACCAGCTTGTTGATGGTCTCGATCATGTGGACCGGGATGCGGATGGTGCGCGCCTGGTCGGCGATCGAGCGGGTGATGGCCTGGCTGATCCACCAGGTGGCATAGGTGCTGAACTTGTAGCCGCGGCGGTATTCGAATTTGTCGACCGCCTTCATCAGGCCGATATTGCCTTCCTGGATCAGGTCCAGAAACTGCAAACCACGATTTGTGTATTTCTTGGCGATGGAGATCACCAGGCGCAGGTTCGCCTCGATCATCTCCTTCTTGGCGACGCCGGATTCGCGCTCGCCCTTCTGCACCGTCTGTACGTTGCGGCGGAATTCCGCCACCGACTGGCGGGTTTCGGTCGCCAGCTGCTGGATGTCGTCGCGCAGCGCCTTGATCTTGTCGCGCTCGTCGGTGACAAAATCGTGCCAGCCGATGCCCGACAGGCGCCCCACGCGGCGCGCCCAGTTGGGGTCCAGCTCGTTGCCGAAATACTGCTTGAGGAATTCGGCGCGATCCACGCCATGGCTTTCGGCCAGGCGCAGCAGCCTGCCTTCCAGCCCGACCAGGCGCGTGTTGATGCCGTACATCTGGTCGACAAGCGCTTCGATGCGGTTGTTGTTGAGCTTGAGCGACTTGACCAGATCCATGGTCTCGTTGCGCAGCTTCTTGAAGCGGCGTTCCTGGCCGGTGGAAAGCTCGTCGCTGGCCAGCGCGGCCTCGACGGACGCGTCCTGCAGCTTGCCCAGCTTTTTGTAGAGGTTGGCAATGGAATCCAGCGAGGCCAGAACCTGCGGCTTCAGCGCCGCTTCCATCGCCGACAAGGGCAGGTTGCCTTCATCGTCGAAATCATCGCCGCCTTCGCCATCGGCGGGG
>DASZVQ010000181.1:0-1771 GCA_035547275.1 Rhizomicrobium sp. | reverse complement strand
CGGCATGTCGGGCGGCGTGGCCTATGTTTTCGACGCCGATGGCGATTTCGAGAAGCGCTGCAATCTGTCGATGGTGAAGCTGGAAAAGATCGCCGTTGCTGACGGCGGTGAATCGGTCGACATGCCGCGCCAGCGTTCGATCAGCGTGGCCGATCCGGGCATGGGCGACCTGCTGCGTTATGATGCCGAACGGCTGAAGATCCTGGTCGAGCGCCACCTGCTGCACACCGGCAGCGCCCGGGCCAAGGAAATTCTCGACAACTGGGACGCCAGCCTGGCGAAGTTCGTCAAGGTGATGCCGACCGACTATGCCAAGGCGCTGACCGACCTCAAGGCGCGCAGCGCCATCGCAGCCGAGTAGAACAATGGGCAAGATCACAGGCTTTCTGGAAATCGAGCGGCAGGAGCGGCCTTACGACAAGCCGGAAGAGCGGCTGCACAACTACAAGGAGTTCGTGCATCCGCTGGCCAACCCGGACATCCGCAACCAGGCCGCGCGCTGCATGGATTGCGGCATCCCCTTCTGTCACCAGGGCTGCCCGGTCAACAACCAGATTCCAGACTGGAACAACCTGGTCTATCGCGACCAGTGGCGCACCGCGTCGGAAAACCTGCACACCACCAACAATTTCCCGGAATTCACCGGCCGCATCTGTCCCGCGCCTTGCGAAGCATCGTGCACCCTCAACATCATAGACACCCCGGTCACCATCAAGTCGATCGAATGCCAGATCGTCGATCGCGCCTGGGAAGAAGGCTGGATCCAGCCTGTCGTGGCGGCGAAGAAAACTGGCAAGACAGTGGCGGTGGTCGGCTCCGGCCCCGCCGGCATGGCTTGCGCCCAGCAACTGGCGCGCGCCGGCCACAGCGTGACGCTGTTCGAGAAAGCCGACCGTATTGGCGGTCTGCTGCGCTACGGCATTCCCGACTTCAAGATGGAAAAGCACCACATCGACCGCCGCGTGCGCCAGATGGAAGCCGAAGGCGTGGCGTTCAAGACCGGGGTCGAGGTCGGCAAGGGTGTCTCGGTCGACCAGTTGCTGGCCGATTATGACGCGGTGGTGCTGTCCGGCGGCGCCGAACAGCCGCGCGATCTGCCGGTGGAAGGCCGCGAGCTGGATGGCATCCATTTCGCCATGGATTTCCTGACCCAGCAGAACAAGCGCGTGGCCGGCGATCCGGAAAGCAAGGCGGCGCCGAACGGCACCCTGAGCGCCAGGGGCAAGCATGTGGTGGTGATCGGCGGTGGCGACACCGGGTCGGATTGTGTCGGCACCTCCAACCGCCATGGCGCCGCCAGCGTGACCCAGTTCGAAATCATGCCGCAGCCGCCGGTGAAGGAAAACAAGATGCTGGTGTGGCCGGACTGGCCGCTCAAGCTGCGCACCTCCTCCTCCCACCAGGAAGGCTGCGAGCGCGACTGGTCGGTGCAGACCAGGCGCGCCATCGGCAACGAGGGCAGGATCACCGCCCTGGAATGCGTGCGGGTCGACTGGCAGTTGGGTGACAACGGCCAGATGAAGCTGGTGGAAGTGCCGGGCAGTGAATTTACGCTGAAAGCCGATCTGGTGCTGCTGGCGATGGGCTTTACCGGCCCGCGCAAGGCCGGGTTGGTGGAACAATCGGGCGTGGAGCTGGACGCGCGCGGCAATGTGAAGGCGCCGCTGACCAACTACCAGACCTCCAAGCCCAAGATTTTCGCCTGCGGCGACATGCGCCGGGGCCAATCCCTCGTTGTCTGGGCGATCCGCGAGGGCCGGCAGTGCGCCAG
>DASZVQ010000180.1:0-10079 GCA_035547275.1 Rhizomicrobium sp. | reverse complement strand
ATGCGCTTCCAACATTCAATGAGCCTGGGTTCGCGTTGCGGTGGATGCCCCCGAAATGACAGTCCGCAGCGCATATGAGTCGAAAATGACGATATCGAAAATAGCGCCAAGTCGCGGAAAACATATGGTTTTTTCAGTACGGAACCGTACCCGTTGCGATGGAAAATGCATGGCAAGCACCTACTCCAACAATATTCATCAGTATACGGACTATATGCGCGGCAGCACAGAGGAATGCGCGCTGCCAGACGCCCTGGTTGGGGTATCTACCAAGAGAAACGAATGTACGAAGGGACGGTTTCATCAGGGCCGTGGTTTCGACCTTCGCCTGCGCCAATGTCGGGCTGCAGAAGCGAAGGGTGAAACTGAAACGACACTGGATTCAATAATTTGCTAGCTGAAAAAGCTGATCACGGCCTGGCGGGTGTGCCGGTCGCCCACCGCCGACATGTGATCCTTGTTGGGCACCACCACCGCCTGCCCGTCCCGGAACACAGACGCCAGCGGGCCGGGCGCGCCGGCCGTCTCATCCTTCTCGCCGCAAACGACCAGAATCGGCCGCGCCAATGCCTCAAGTGTGGCAAGCGGCAGATGCGGCGACATCCCGCGCATGCAGGCGGCCAACGCGATGCGATCCTTGCCGGGCTGGTCGGCGAAGGCGCGAAACATCTTTCCGCGCGGATCGGTGATGGTGTCCCTGTCTTCCGTCAACAGCGCATCGGCCAGTGCCATGCGCGCGGTGGGACTGGTGACACTGTTGCGGAGATAATTTTCGCCGACACCACAAATGGCGAGCCTGGTCACGCGTTCGGGATGCGCCGCCGCCAGGCGCAGGCCGATAAAGCCGCCCATGGAATAACCGCACACCAGCGCCGCGCCCAGATCGCAAGCCTGCATCACCGTGACCACGTCATCAGCCATGCGGTCGTGACCGTAGGCCGCCGCATCATGCGGCTTGCCGCTGTCGCCATGGCCACGGCAGTCCATCGCAACAATCGAGAAGCCTGCGTCGGTCAGCCCGCCATACCAGCCGGTGGATTTCCAGTTCTGCATCCGGCTAGAGCCAAAGCCATGGATCAGCACGACCGCGGGGCCTTCACCATGGCGCTCATAGGCAAGCTTCACACCGTCTGCTGCGTCTGCGAATTCCGGCATTCACACCTCTCCATTTCGCAGCTGCAAGGTCGCAAAGTGCGGCGCATCTGTCTATGATTCCGCCGGAGCGTCCGAGGGGAAACATGCGCGGCTGGTTTGTTACGGCGGCCATCATGGGCCTGCTGGCGGTGGTGCTGGGTGCCATCGGCCAGCACGCTCTTCAGGACATGGAGCCGCACGCGCTGGGTGGCTTCAAGACCGGCGCGGTCTTCCACATGTACCACGCGCTCGCCATGGGGCTCGCGGCGCTGGCCATCCGCGTGAGCCCGGTCTGGGCGGCGCGCGCGGCCTGGGCCTTCCTGGCGGGGATTATCCTTTTTTCAGGATCGCTCTATCTCTGGGCGTTCACCGGTCTTCATGTCCTCGGTTTCACGACACCCTTGGGCGGCCTGATGCTTATGATCGGCTGGGGGTTGCTGGCGGTGGCCGGCTGGAAGGCGGAGGTTTGATGAAATACGTGGTCCTGTTGCTGGCGCTGGGCCTGTCGCCGGCCATTGCCCATATCGCCTTCGAGGGCGCCACCGTGGCCGACGGCGCCAGCATCAGGGACCCAAGCGAGGTCCGGCTGCAATTTTCGGAAAATCTGGAGCCCGGCTTCAGCGGCGCGGTGCTCAGCGACGCATCCGGCAAGCCGCTGGCGATGTCGCGTGCCATGGGCGGTCACGCCATCACCCTGAAGTCACATGGCCTGAAGCCCGGCGCCTACACCGTGTCGTGGCATGGCATGGGCCACAATCGTCACCGCATCAAGGGCCGCATCCGGTTCAATGTCGTGCCCTGATATTGGGTCGCACGGGCGACGGCTCCCTCCCGGTCGCCTGCCCGATGCTCCCTAAGGCGTCGCCACGAAATCGTCGATGCTGCGTTCCCCGGGCGCCGGCCGGGCCGGGCCGCCCAGGGTCTTGAGGAAGCGGTCACCCCATTTGGAAATGTCGTTGCGCAACAGCGTCGCATAAAGCTCCGCATGGCGTTTCTTGCGTTCGGCCAGCGGCATGGCCAGCGCGCGCGCGATCGCCACGCCAACCGCTTCGGGATCATAAGGATTGACCAGCAGCGCGGCGCGGAATTCATCCGCCGCGCCGGCAAAGCGCGACAGCACCAGCATGCCGGGGTTTTCCGGATCCTGGGCCGCGACATATTCCTTGGCCACCAGATTCATGCCATCGCGCAACGGCGTCACCAGCCCCACCCGCGCCGTGCGGTAGAGTCCCGCCAGCGCGGTGCGGCTGTAGGGCTTGGTAACGTAGCGCACCGGCACCCAGGACGCATCGCTATAGGCCCCATTGATGCGGCCGATGACGCTGTTCACCGCCTGCTCCATATCGGCATATTCCTTGATCTGGGAGCGGCTCCGTGGCGTGATCTGCAGGAACGTCACCTTGTCGTGCCACGCCGGATTGGCGGCCAGGAAACGCTCATAGGCTTCCAGCCGGTTCTGGATACCCTTGGAATAATCCAGCCGGTCAACACCAATGACCAGCGCGCCGGGAATGGAATTCAGCACCTGGTCGACAAATTTCGTCCGCACCGCGCGGCGCGCCAGCCGGGTGAAATCGCGGGTCTCGATCCCCACAGGAAAAGTGCCGATGCGCATGGCGCGCGAGCCCGAACCCAGCCGCAGCGAGATATGCGAGGGCGTACCGAGCTCCTTGGCGAGATAGCGCGCGAAGTTCGCGGCGTCGCCGTCGGTCTGGAATCCCACCAGGTCGTAATCGCCCAGCGAGGGGATGAGCGTGTCATGGTTGGGCATGGCGGTCAGGATTTCCGGCGGTGGCAGCGGGATGTGCAGGAAGAAGCCGATGCGGTTGGTCAGCCCCCGCGCCCGCAGCGCCTTGGCCAGCGGAATCAGGTGATAGTCGTGCACCCAGACGATGTCGTCCGGCTCCAGGACCTTGGCCAGCTCGTCGGCGAAATGGGCATTGACGCGCAGATAGCCCGACAGGTCGCGGCGGGTGAATTCCGCCAGGTCCAGCCGGTAATGGAAAATCGGCCACAACACGCGGTTGGCGAAGCCGTTGTAATATTCGTCGAAGTCCTCGGGCTTGAGATCCAGGGTGATGTAGTCATTGCCACCCGCGCTGGCCTTGTGCGTGGCCGGGTTTTCGCTGACCTGGCCCGACCAGCCCAGCCAGACGCAGGGATGCTTCTTCAAGGTGGCCTTGAGCACGACTTCCAGCCCGCCCGGCTGGCTGCCGGCCTGGGGGATCGCGACCCGATTGGAGATTATGAAGATGCGTGCCAATAGCGGTCCTCCCAGCTCTGGCTGAGCCGCATCGCGCTCAGGATGACCCCGGCCATGGACTAGGTCTGGGGGAAATTGCCCCACAGCGCGCCGGTCTGGGGATGGATGTCTTCGGCCAGCAGGCCATAGCGGTTGCGCAAGGCCAGCGCGTCTTCGAACCGCTCGCGCGCTTCCTCACGGCGGCCCAGCGCGCACAGCGCGTCGATCAGCCAGAAACGGCAGACCAGGAATTCGGTCTCGGGCAGGCCGAAATCGTCCTCGGCGGCATAGCGCATCACATGGCGCCCGCGCACCAGGTCGCTCTCGATCGCCGCCACGGTGGAGGCAAAGCGCGGATCGTTGGGCTCGATCAGCCCAAGTTCGGGCAAAAGCAGCACCGAGGCGTCCATGTCGTCGGTGCCTTCCGCCGCGGCGAAGGCCTTGCGCTTTTCGTTCCAGACACGTTCCAGCAAGGCCTGGCCGGTGTGCACGCTGAGATGATGCCAGTAGCGCGCCCGGTCCTTGATCCCAAGCCGCGCGGCGATAGCGGCGGTGCGCGAAAGACCGGCCCAGCACATGGCGCCGGAATGGGTATGGATGCGCTTCCTGCCGCGGAATTCCCAGATGCCGGCGTCCGGCTCCAGCGCCAGCTCGGCGCATTTGTGCGCCATCTTCTCCAGCAGGTGGAAAAGGCTTTCATTGCCCGGCTCCGGCAGGCGCTTGTCGAAGAACATGGGCGTGGCCGCCAGGATCACGCTGCCATAGGCATCGTGCTGCACCTGATCGACCGCGGCATTGCCGATGCGCACGGGACCGTGGCCCTCAAAGCCCTTCAGGTCGGGGGCGATCCATTCCGTCAGGTCCTCGCTGGGCACGATGCCGTAGCAGGGCTTGAGCGTGTCCTCGTTGCCGGCGATGGAGAGGATATAGGCGATATACTGCTCCATGGTGCGAGTGGCGCCGATGGCGTTCAGCGCCTTGACCACGAAATAGGCATCGCGCAGCCAGCAATAGCGATAATCCCAGTTGCGGCCCGAGTGCGGCGCCTCCGGCAGCGAGGTGGTAAGCGCGGCGACGATGCCGCCGGTCTCCTCGAAATTGCACAGCTTCAGCGTGATGGCGGCGCGGATGGAGGCTTCCTGCCATTCGTAGGCGATGGAAAGCCGGCGCACCCATTCGCGCCAATAGTCGCAGGTGCGTTGGCGGAAATCACGGACCGTGGCGGCGATGTCGCCCATGAAAGGCTCGTCGGGACCGAACACCAGATGCAGCGGCCGGGTCAGCGCGAACGGCGTCTCGTGCTGGATGTAAGTGAGGGGCGCATCGGTGGTCAGCCGCACCAGCGGCGGCTCGCCATAGGTGACGTGGCTGGAGCCGGCGACATGGCGCTTGACCGGATTGCCATAGAACTGGGTGGGGCGCACGCGGATGCGCACGCGCGGCAGGCCGGCAATCGGTTCGATGATGCGCATCAGCTGCGGCGGCCGCAGCAGCCGCTGGAAATTCGACATGCGCGGACAGAAATCGGTGATGCGCACCGCCGCACCGTCTTCCGCCGTCAGCGTGGTCACCACAATGGCGGTGTTGCGGTCATATTGGGACTGGACATCGACCTGCCGGTCCAGCACCACATCGGCCAGGCCTTTCTCCTCATCGCCCGCGATCAGCCGGCAGAAGACCGGATCGCTGTCGAAGCGGGGAAAGCACCACCACACAATCTGGCCGCGGCTGTTGACCAGCGCGGCGGTGCGGCCGTTGCCCAGCACGGCAAGATCGACCGGCCCCGTCATGCGACACCCGTCTCGGCCGTCTGCATCAGCCATTGGCGCACGGCGCGCGGAGTCGGGAATACATGTTCCGCGCCAGGGAAATGCCGGCCGACGGAGAAGCCGCGGCCGCCCAGTTCCGGCAGGATGCGAAACACATCCAGATCGGTGGTGTCGTCGCCCCCGAACAGGACGCTGCGGCCCTTGAAAGGCTTCTGCCGCGCCAACCGGACGACGGCGCTGCCCTTGTCGATGCCGAGGGGCCGGGCCTCGATTACCGCCTTGCCATGCAGGATATGCACCTTTTCGGCCTGAAACAGGTGGACATGCTTTTCCATCGCCGCCTTCAGCACCGGCGCGGCCTCGGGTGCCAGACGATAATGCAGCGCCAATGCCACCCTTTTGTCTTCCAGCAGCAGGCCGGGAATGTTTTCAGCCAGGCCGGTGAAGACGTCGCGCACCGCGTCGCTCAGCGGCGCGATACGCGTCACCTGACCATCGACGCCGCGAATCTCTCCGCCATGGGCGCCGATCGCGGCCGGGCGGAAGGGCGCGAACAGCCGGTCGATGGATTCCAGCGAGCGGCCTGAGACAAAAGCCAGCGCACCGTGCAACTGCTGGGTCAGACGTTCCAGCGCGCGCAGAAGCTCGGCCGGCACATGCACCCGGTCCGGCGTGCGCGCCAGATCCAGCAACGTACCGTCGATATCCAGAAAAAGAGCCGTGTTGCTGCTGACCGGCGGCATCATCAAGGTTTCCGTCGCCCACATTGCGCTGTGTTGTGAAATAGCTTCGATCCAATGGGATCGAAACGCTCAAACGCAGCAACGGGTTCCCTGAGACCGGACGTTAGGCCTTATGCCTGGTCCAGGCGAAGGCGCCGCCTTCCATGCCGGCGTCGTTGGAAACCAATGTCACATTTTTGGGCAGCTTGATCTTGACGCAGCGGCTGTTGCCGCCACCGAGATAAAGATGGTCATAGGCAAAAACCGTCTCCAGCACGCCGATCAGCTTTTCCAGCCGCTTGTTCCAGTGATGATTGCCGATCTTGCGGCGGGTATGGTCGCCGATCACCCTGTCGAAATCGTCTTTCTTGTGCATGGCGAGATGCGCCAGATCCATGTGCGGCATCAACTCGCCGTCGCGGAACCAGGCGGTGCCGAAACCGGTGCCCAGCGTGCAGACCAGCTCCAGCCCCTTGCCCTCGATCACCGCCAGGCCCTGGACATCGGCATCATTCAGCAGCTTGACCGGTTTCTTCAGCCGCTTGCGCACGGCACCGGCCAAATCGAAGCCATGCCAGTCCTTGGTGCCGAAGGCCGGCGCGCTGATGACATGGCCGTGCTTGACCATGCCGGGAAAGCCGATGGTGACATGATCGAACCGGCCCAGCTTGTCCGCCATCTCGACCAGCAGCGGCACGATCTGCTTGGGCGTGCGGTGCCCGGGTGTCTTGACGCGCAGGCGCGGCACCACGAACCGTCCTTTCGGACCGATGATGGCGGCCTTCAGCCCGGTGCCGCCCACGTCATAGCAGAGAATCCGTTCAGCTTTTGCGGGCACGTTTTTTTCCCTTCACCGATTGCATCAGATTGAGCGCGGTGTTGATCAGCGCGACATGGCTGAAAGCCTGTGGGAAGTTACCCAGCATCCGCCTGTCCACCGGGTCGTATTCCTCCGCATAGAGGCCGACATCATTGGCCAGCCGCTTCAGCCTGTTGAACAGCCGGGTGGCGTCCTTGTGCCGCCCCAGCAGGATGTACTTGTCCACCAGCCAGAAGCTGCAGGCAAGGAAGGCGCCTTCGCCGGGTGGCAGGCCATCCACGCCGGTCTCGGTCTCGTAGCGCTGCACCAGCCCCTTGCACAGCAGCCGCTTTTCAATCTCCCGCACCGTGGCCTTGATACGCGGGTCCGAAGCCGGCAGGAAGCCCACCAGCGGCAGCAGCAGCAGGCTGGCATCCATCGCCTTGGAGTCATAGGCCTGAACGAAACAGCCGCGCTTTCTGTCCACACCATGCTTGCAGATGTCCTTGTGGATCTTGCGTGCCATGGCCTTCCAGTGGGAACGCTGCTGCGGCGTGGCGCCGGGGGCGCGGCTGACACGGTCGAACGCCACCCATGTCATCACCTTGGAATGCACGAAATGCCGCGGGACGCCGCGAATCTCCCAGATGCCCTCATCGGGCAGGCACCAGTTCTTTTCCAGATGCTCCATGAAGACGGCGCGCAGGCCTTGGCGGCCCGGATTGGGCTCCAGCCCGCCCTTGCGCGCCTCGGCCATCACATCGGCCATCTCGCCATAGATGTCGAGCTGCACCTGGGTATGGGCGGCGTTGCCGATCCTGACCGGCCGCGAGCCCTCATAGCCGGGCAGATGCGGCAGTTCGATCTCGTCCAGCCGCTTGTCGCCGCGCACGCTGTAGAGGGTCTGGAGCTGTTCCGGCGCGCCCGCGATCACGCGCATCAGCCAGTTCTGCCAGGCATGGGCTTCCTCGGTGAAGCCGGCGCGCAGGAAGGCCATCAGGGTGAAAGTGGCGTCGCGCAGCCAGCAATAGCGATAATCCCAGTTGCGCGCGCCGCCGATCTTTTCGGGCAGCGAGGTGGTCACGGCGGCCACGATGCCGCCGGTGGGCGCATAGGACAGCCCCTTCAAGGTCAGCAGCGAACGCATGATGGCGTTGCGCCACTTGCCCTTCACCTGGCAGGCCGACGACCAGGTCCGCCAGAAGCGGTCGGTCTCGTCCAGCGCGATGAAGCCGTCGATCGACATGGGCACGGGCTTGAAGCTCTCGCCATAGGCCAGCACGAACTGCATCGCTTCGCCCCGCTTCAGCGAGAACTCGGCCACCGAATGCATGTTCTCGCCATGCACCTCGGCGCGGGTGCGGAAGGTTAGAAGATGCGGTCCCGCCACCGCCGTCAGGGTGCGCCGGTCGCGGCGCGACACCCAGGGGATGGTCACGCCATAGTCGAAGCGGATGGCCAGTTCGGTGCGCATGTCGACATGGCCGGAAAGGCATTCCACGATGCGCACGATGCAGCAATCGGGGGTACCGGGCGGCATGAAGTCGATCACCTTGGCGGTGCCGGTGCGCGTGGTGAAGGTGGTTTCCAGGATCAGGCTTTCGCCGCGATAGGCGCGCCGGGAGGTGAAGTTTTTCGCCGCCGGCTCGATCAGCCAGCGGCCGTTATTCTTGTCGCCCAGCAGGGCCGCGAAACAGGCTTCGGAATCGAAGCGCGGCAGGCACAGCCAGTCGATCGCGCCATTGCGGCAGATGATCGCCGCGGTGCGGCAATCTCCGATCATGGCGTAATCTTCGATGCGTGCGGCCATCAGAATCCGTAGCCCTGGTCTTCCTCCCCCGCCGCGGCTTCGTCGGCCAGCCACAGAACCTCCCCCATCGGTTCGAGCCCGCCCGCCGGCAATGCGCCGCCGCGCACCTGGGCCAGGGCATCGCGCTTGGCCGCGCCCGACACCAGGAACAGGACGGCCGCGCTGGCATTCAGCGCCGGATAGGTGAGCGTGATGCGCGGCTCTTCCCGGCCTTGCGGCACCGCCGCCGCCCAGCGGCCGCGCTCCCGCAGCACCGGCTGGCCTGGCAGCAGCGAAGCGGTGTGACCGTCATCGCCCAGTCCCAGCAGGGTCAGGTGAAACAGCGGCACGCCGGGCTCCAACTCGCCGGCGCCATATTGCTGGCGCAACGCTTCGTCATAGCGCGCGGCGGCCGATTCCGGCGTGCCGTCGGTCGGGATGGTGAACAGCTTGCGCGGTTGCACGAAGGACGACGCCAGCAGGGTCTCACGGATCATGCGGTAGTTGGAATCGGGATGGTCCGGCGGCACGAAGCGCTCATCCCCCAGGAACAGCTCCACGCAGCTCCAGTCGATGTCCCGGCAGGCCAGCAACTGATAGGTGGCACGCGGGGTCGAGCCGCCCGACAGCACCATGCGGAAGGGATATTCCGCGCCCGCCAGCCTTTCGGCGATGACGTCCGCCGCGCGGGCCGCCAGCGCCCCGGCATCCTTCACCACCTCCAGCCGGCCGGCGATGTCGCTCATTTTCCCCCCAGGATGCGGATGGCGCGCCAGGAGCGGCCGTCCTTGGCCAGCAGGTCGTTGGCGGCGATCGGGCCTTCGCTGCCCGCCGTATAGTTGGGGAAATGGCGTGGCGTGGTGCTGGCCCAGCCTTTCAGCACCGGCTCGACCAGCGCCCAGGCCTCCTCCACCTGGTCGGCGCGCTGGAACAGGGTGGCATCGCCCATCAGGCAGTCATAGATCAAGGTCTCATAGCCGACCGCAGGCGCCTGGTTGAAATAATCCTTGTAGTTGAAGCGCATCGAAACGCTTTCCAGCGTCATGGCCGGTCCGGGCCGCTTGGCGTTGAAGCGCAGGCGAATGCCTTCGTCGGGCTGGATGCGCAGGATCAGCCAGTCAGCGTCCAGTTCGTCCACCGGGGTGTCGCGGAACAGCGCATAGGGCGCCTGCTTGAAGCGGATCGCGATCTCGCTGGAGCGGATATTGAGCCGCTTGCCGGTGCGCAGATAGAACGGCACGCCCGCCCACCGCCAATTGTCGATCTTCAGCCGCATGGCGACATAGGTCTCGACATTGGAGTCCTGGGCGACATTGGGCTCGCGGCGATAGGCGGGCACGGCTTCGCCCTGCACCGTGCCGGCGTCATACTGGCCCCGCACCACGTCGGTCAGGCCCAGCGGATGCACCGCCTTGAACAGCTCGGCCTTCTTGGCGCGGATATCCTCGGCATCGAAGGAGACCGGCGGCTCCATTGCCGTCATGGCGACCAGCTGGAACAGGTGATTGGGCACCATGTCGCGCAAGGCGCCGGTCGCCTCATAGAACTTGCCCCGGGTGCCAATACCCAGACTTTCGGCCACAGTGATCTGGACATGATCGATGCGGTCCCGGTTCCAGATCGG
>DASZVQ010000179.1:0-1854 GCA_035547275.1 Rhizomicrobium sp. | reverse complement strand
GCTGCCTTCCAGATTGACCTGCGGCAGGTTCTGGGCCTGGTTGACCGCCAGCTCGGCCTGGGCGCTGCGCAGCCGCGCCAGCGCGCCGGCCAGGGTGGGATTGTTCGCCATCACTGACTGGGCCAGGCGATCGATCTGCGGATCGTGAAAGGCCTTCCACCAGTCCACCGGCGCATGCGGCGCCGGCGCGCCGGTCAGGCCCAGGCTGGCCTGTTCCACCTGTTTGACCTGCGGGTCGGTGGGCGGGGTGGCGACGCAGGCGCTGAGCATCAGCGCCGACAGAAGGGCGAGCGGTTTTCTCATGATTTTTTCGGCTTCTTGGCGATAGGCGTGTCGGACATGAAAATCTTGCGCCCGGTCTTGGCCTCGGTGGCGGTGACCAGGCGGGTCAGCAGGGAAATCAGGGCATCGACCTCGGCATGGGAAAAGCCGGTGAGCAGGCCGTTCCAGAATTCCATCATGCGCGGCGCCAAGGCCTCCACCACCTTGCGGCCGCGCGGCGTCAGGGACAGGCGCACCACGCGGCGGTCGCGCTCGTCCCGGGCACGGGTGACAAGACCGCGCTCCACCATCTGGTCGATCAGGCGGGTCAGCGAACCGGCGTCGTGGCAGATATTGTGGGCAAGGTCGCTGGCGGTGGTGATCCGGCCGTCATGCAGTGCCACCAGCGTGGTCCATTGCGAGAAGGTCAGCTCCTGATCGGCGAACAGTGCCTCCATCTGCGGCAGGAGACGGTTGGTGCACATGCGCATCAGATAGCCGACGGAATTGCGCATCGCGTAGTTGGCCGGCGTGTAATAGGGCTTCATGACCATGTTCCCCGTATGGACAATTATTGTCCCGGCAATGCTTGCTTGGGCAAGCATATAGACCTGGGGCCGCAGCGCGACAAGCCACAGTTTTGTGATGGACAGGGCTGCGCAAATCGCATCACAACTCTTCGATGCCGTCTTTCGTCTATGTCCTGGCGACGACCAATCCGGATGGCCGGACAGTCACTTATGTCGGCTGGACGCTGGACCTGGAGCGCCGCCTGGCCGAGCACAATGGCAAGGTGAAAGGCGCGAAAACCACCCGCGGCCGCGCCTGGTGGCTGGTCTATGCCGAAAAGCACCGCACCCGCAAAGGCGCCATGCGGCGGGAATTCGTGCTGAAGCGCGACCGCAAATTCCGTGCGGCTTTGCGGGGTGGGTAGCGCGGTATCTTGCGCGCCGCTCAGCCGGTGAGATCGGCCTCTGACGTGTTGGCGGCCTGTGACAGCGCGACGGCGATTTCGTCCTTCAGATGCAGCTTGCGCTTCTTCAGGCGGTTGACCAGCAGGTCATCGCAGGCGGCCGAAGCCAGGAGGACGGCGACGGCCTCATCCAGGTCGTTATGCTCCTCGATCAGCGCGGCGAGCTTGGGATTTCTGGGAAAGACGTTGGCGGTGGATACGGACAGCATGGCGGCACCCTTTGTTGGAGTTGCGCTTCCCGTCCGACAGGCCCACTTCACCCGCTGTGTGTCCGGCTTTGCCGCCAGAACATGGTTAACAAAGGATTAATACCGCCGCCAAATGGTTAATGTCAAGGCAAAGCTCCGTGTGCTGACTACTCAGCCACGACGCGCCAGACCAAATTGTAACTGGAAGATCGCCTACTCAGCCGCGATCTGGTTGCGCTTGTCGAACTGGGCCCACACGCCCTTCTCGCCATCCCAGGAGCCGGTCGTCGCGCCCTTGGAATATTCGGTGGCGCGCTGCTCGAAGAAGTTCGCGTGTTCGACGCCATTGAGGATTTCCACCAGCCAGGGCAGCGGATGCGCCTTGAGCTGCTTGTAGCCGCTCTCGGTCTCCTCGAAATTGCCGAACACCGG
>DASZVQ010000178.1:0-8140 GCA_035547275.1 Rhizomicrobium sp. | reverse complement strand
ATCGCGCGCCATCTTACCGCGCACCGGATCGACAATTTCCTGGACGCCGGTACTGGCACGGGGCGGATGCTGGAGTTGATCGCGCCTCATGCCGGGCGCGCCGTCGGTATCGATGTCAGTCCGGAAATGCTGGCGATTGCGCGCGACCGGCTGCTGCGCGGCAATGTCCAGAACGCCCAGGTGCGCCTGGCCGATACCTATCGCTTGCCATTTCCCAATGGCGGCGCGGGCGCCGGTTTCGATGTCGTGCTGTTCCATCAGGTGCTGCATTATCTGGATGACCCGGGCGCGGCCGTCGCCGAAGCGGCGCGGGTGATGGCGCCGGGCGGCCGTCTGCTGATCGCCGATTTCGCGCCTCACAAGGAAGAATTCCTGCGCGATGAATTCGCCCATCGCCGCCTGGGTTTCTCGGACCGCGAGGTGGAAGGCTGGTTTTCCGCCGCCGGCCTGGTCAATGCCGGCAGCGAAACCATCGCGCCCCGCGCGCCGGGTGAAAAACTCACGGTCAAATTGTGGCTGGCCACGGCAAAAGCCCGGGCCAAAAAAGAAGCGGCATGAGCTGATTTAGAATGAGCCTGGCAAAGCTGATCACCGATCCGAGCCCGCTTGCGGTCTCGTTTGAATTTTCCCCGCCCAAGACGGACGAGGCGGAGGCGCAGCTGTGGCTGGCGATCCGCCGGCTGGAGCCCCTGGCGCCGGCCTTTGTCTCGGTGACTTATGGCGCGGGCGGCTCCACGCGGGAGCGCACCCATGCCACGGTCAAGCGCATTGTCGAGGAGACCAGCCTCAAGCCCGCGGCGCATCTGACCTGCGTGGCCGCGCCAAGGGCGGAGATCGATGAGATCGTGCGGGCCTATTGGGATGCCGGCATCCGCCACATCGTGGCGCTGCGCGGCGACATGCCTGGCATGGATGGCGCCTATTGCCCTCATCCCGATGGCTACAAGTCCACGCCGGAACTGATCGCGGGCATCAAGAAGATCGCGCCTTTCGAGATCAGCGTGTCTTTCTATCCCGAGCGTCATCCGGATTCGCCCAGCCATGGCCATGACATCGCGCTGCTGAAGGCCAAGATGGATGCCGGCGCCACCCGCGCCCTGGGGCAGTTCTGTTTCGACAACGATCTGACCGCGCGCTTCCGCGATGATGCGGCGCGGGCCGGGATCACCATTCCCATCGTGCCCGGCGTGATGCCCACCACCAATTTCAAGGGGGTGGCGCGCATGGCGGCCAAGGCTGGCGCCTCCATTCCCGGCTGGCTTTCAAAAGCCTATGACGGTCTGGAGGAAGACGTGGAAACCCGCCGCATTGTCGCGGCCGCGGTCCTGGCCGATCAGGTCCAGCAGCTGCGTGCCCGGGGTTTCGGCCAGTTCCATTTCTACACCCTCAACCAGGCCAACCTGACTTACGCGGCCTGTCGCATTCTCGGCATACGTCCAAGGATCTCCGAATGAGCACCCGTGAAGCCCGCGTCGCATGGATGAAGCAGGAGGCGCAAAAGCGCCTGTTGTTGCTGGATGGTTCCTGGGGAGTGATGATCCAGGGCTTCAAGCTGCAGGAAGACGATTTCCGCGGCACACGCTTCGGCAACCACCCGTCCGAGTTGAAGGGTAACAACGACCTTCTCACCTTGACCAAGCCTGAGATCATCCAGACCATCGGTCGCCAGTATCTGGAGGCCGGCGTCGATTTCATCGAGACCAACACCTTCAATTCCAACTTTACCAGCCAGGAGGATTACGGCCTGGGCCATCTGGTGGGGGAGCTGAATGAGGCCGGCGCGCGGCTGGCGCGCGCGCTGTGCGACGAATATTCCACGGCGGATCGTCCGCGCCTGGTGGCCGGCGTGCTGGGGCCCGCCAACCGCACCGCCACCATCTCGCCCGACGTCAACGATCCGGCTTTCCGCAACATCACCTTCGACCAGCTGCGCGAAACCTATCGCGAAGGCGCCCGCGGCCTGATCAAGGGGGGCGCCGACGTGCTGATGATCGAGACGGTGTTCGACACCTTGAACTGCAAGGCCGCGATCTTCGCCATCGAGGAAGTGTTCGAGGAATTTGGCGTGCGCTTGCCGGTGTGGATTTCCGGCACCATCACCGACCTGTCGGGTCGCACCCTGACGGGCCAGACCCCGACCGCCTTCTGGCATTCGGTGCGCCATGCCGATCCTTTCGCCATCGGGCTGAATTGCGCCCTGGGCGCCAAGGAATTGCGCCCCTATATCGCCGAACTGGCGGGGGCTTGCGATACGCTGGTGTCGGCGCATCCCAATGCCGGCCTGCCCAACGAATTCGGCGGCTATGACGAAACGCCCGAACAGATGGCGGAAATGATCGGGGAATTCGCCCGTTCCGGCCTGGTCAATATCGTGGGCGGCTGCTGCGGCACCAAGCCCGACCATATCGCCGCCTTCGGCAAGGCGATTTCGGACGTGCCGCCGCGCCAGATTCCGCAAAAACCGAAATATCTGCGCCTGTCGGGGCTCGAGCCATTCACGCTGACCCCTGATATCAACTTCGTCAATGTCGGCGAACGCACCAACATCACCGGCAGCGCCAAGTTCCGCAAGCTGATCACGTCCGGCGATTACGAAAGCGCGCTGGAGATCGCCCGCCAGCAGGTCGAGAATGGCGCCCAGGTCGTCGATATCAACATGGACGAGGGCATGATCGATGGCGAGGCGGCGATGACCCGCTTTGTCAATCTGATCGCGTCGGAACCCGATATCTCAAAAGTGCCGCTGATGATCGACAGTTCCAAGTGGAACGTCATCCAGGCCGGCCTGAAATGCTGTCAGGGCAAGGTCATTGTCAACTCCATCTCGCTGAAGGAAGGCGAGGAACTGTTCCTCCGCCACGCCCAGGAAGTGCGCCGCTTCGGTGCCGCCGTGGTGGTGATGGCCTTTGACGAAGTCGGCCAGGCCGATACACGCGAACGCAAGATCGAGATCTGCAATCGCGCCTATCGCTTGCTGGTGGAGAAGCTGAACTTCCCGCCGGAAGACATCATCTTCGACCCCAACATCTTCGCCGTCGCCACCGGCCTGGAAGAGCATAACGAATATGGCAAGGCCTTTGTCGAGGCCGCCGAGGTCATCCGCCGCGAAAATCCGCATGCCCATATCTCGGGCGGCGTCTCCAATTTCAGCTTTTCTTTCCGCGGTAATGAAAAAGTGCGCGAGGCGATGCACTCGGTGTTTCTGTTCCACGCCATCAAGGCGGGTATGGACATGGGCATCGTCAACGCCGGACAGCTGATGGTCTATCAGGATATTCCGACGCCGCTGCGCGAGGGGATCGAGGATGTGCTGTTCAATCGCCGCGCCGATGCGACGGAACGGCTGCTGGAACTGGCGCAGCAATATAAGGGCGGGGCCGGGCAGGCGAAGGTGGAAGACCTGGCCTGGCGCAATCAGCCGGTGAATGCGCGCATCGCCCATGCCATGGTGCAGGGCATCGACACCTATATCGTGGAAGACACCGAGGAAGCGCGCCTGGCGGCGGAAAAGCCGCTGCATGTCATCGAAGGTCCGTTGATGGACGGGATGAATGTGGTGGGCGACCTGTTCGGGTCTGGCAAGATGTTTCTGCCCCAGGTGGTCAAGTCCGCCCGGGTAATGAAGAAGGCGGTGGCCTATCTGTTGCCTTTCATGGAAGACGACAAATCGGCGGTCAAGGAATCCAACGGCAAGATCATCATGGCGACGGTCAAGGGCGATGTGCACGACATCGGCAAGAACATTGTCGGCGTGGTGCTGCAGTGCAACGGCTATGAGGTCGTGGATCTGGGCGTGATGGTGCCGCCGCAGAAGATCCTTGATGCGGCCAGGGAGCACAAGGCCAACATCATCGGTCTTTCCGGCCTCATCACCCCGTCGCTGGACGAGATGGTGTTCGTCGCCAGCGAGATGGAGCGTCAGGGCTTCACCATCCCGTTGCTGATCGGCGGCGCCACCACCTCGAAAGTGCATACGGCGGTGAAGATCAATCCGGCCTATTCCGCCGGTCAGACGGTCTATGTCACCGATGCCAGCCGCGCGGTGGGCGTGGCGTCCAGCCTGCTCAGCAAGGATACCGGCGCCATTTACGCCGCCGACATCCGCGCCGATTACGAAAGAATGGCCCAGGCTCATGCCAGCCAGCGCAGCAATGCCAAGCGGCTGAGCATCGCGGAAGCGCGCGCCAATCGCGCCAGGCCGGATTTCAACAAGGTCGCGCCGGCGCCGAAGTTCCTGGGCACGCGGGTGTTCAATGATTACGATCTGAAGGAGCTGGTCGGCTATATCGACTGGACGCCTTTCTTCCAGACCTGGGAGCTGGCTGGGCCGTTCCCCGCCATCCTGACCGACGACAAGGTGGGGAAGGCCGCGACCGACCTGTTCAACGACGCCCAGAAGATGCTGAAGAAGATCGTGGACGAGAAGTGGCTGACGGCGCGCGCCGTGATCGGCTTCTGGCCCGCCAACAGCGTCGATGACGACATTCTGGTGTTTGGCGACAAGGCGCGCAAATTCCCGATTGAGACCCTGCACACCCTGCGCCAGCAGATGGCGCGCGAGCAGGGCCGGCCCAATCTGGCGTTGTCGGACTTCATCGCACCCAAAGGCACTGACGATTATATCGGCGGTTTTGTCGTCACCGCCGGCCTTGGCGAGGAGCCGCATCTGCAGGCTTTCCGCGATGCCAAGGACGATTACAGCGCCATCCTGCTGTCGGCGCTCTCCGACCGCCTGGCGGAAGCCTTTGCCGAGCGCATGCATGAAAAAGTGCGCAAGGATTATTGGGGCTATGCCGCGGAAGAGCAGTTCAGCAATGACGAACTGATCAAGGAAGCCTATGCCGGCATCCGCCCGGCGCCCGGCTATCCCGCCCAGCCGGAACATTCGGAGAAAGCGACGCTGTTCAAGCTGCTGGACGCCACCGACAGGATCGGCGTCAGGCTGACCGAAAGCTATGCCATGTGGCCGGGCTCCTCGGTGTCGGGCTTCTATTATGCCCATCCCGAAAGCCGCTATTTCGGCGTGGGCAAGATCGAGCGCGACCAGGTGGAAGACTATGCCCGCCGCAAGGGCTGGACCCTGGCGGAAGCCGAGCGCTGGCTGGCGCCGCTGCTGAACTACAATCCGCGCGCCATGGATGCCGCCTAGGTGAAAGCCGCGCGGGTCTTTGCCCTGCTGATCGTGATCATGGGCGTGGCGCTTGCCTTTCTCCATCGCCATGCCATCGATCCGGGGGCAATCCGCGCGGCAATCGCCGCCAATCCCCTGGCGCCGGTGACGTTCATCGCGCTTCAGCTGGTGGCCAGTCTTTTGTTCGTGCCGCGCACCGTGATGGGCATCGCGGCCGGGCTGGTGTTCGGCCTGTTCTGGGGCACGCTTTGGGCGCTTTGCGGCGCCATGGCCGGCGCGGCCGCGGCTTTCGCGCTGACGCGCTGGTTTGGCCTTTCCGAATTGCTGGATCGGTCGCCGGGGGTGGGCGCGCTGGCGCGCAGGGCCGAGCAGGGCGGTTGGCGCGCCGTCGCCATCCTGCGGCTGACACCGGTGCCGCACAGCGTGGCCAACACTTTGCTGGCGATGACCGCGGTTTCCTGGCGCGATTATTTGGCGGGGTCTTTCGTGGGCATGTTGCCGATGACCGTCGCACAGGTCGGCGTTGGCGCCTCGGGAAAGGTGATACTGGAGGGCCGGCAGTGGCTGTTCGCCTGTCTGCTGCTGGCATTCGCGCTGGGCGCGACTTTTCTGCTGAAGCGCGTGGGGCGGGGTTCGCAAGCGCCAGCCGGCGCGATAGATTGATCCCATGTCCACCTGGGGAAAGGTCAGTGGCGCCGCCGCCGGTCCGGTGGTCGGCGGGCCGCGGAGCATCGGGCAGGCGAGCGTTGCGATGCCGTTGCCCGTGCGTCCATGAGATAATGCGCGAATGTCAATCTGGGGAAAAGTCAGTGGGGCTGCGGCGGGACTAGTTGTGGGAGGCCCCGTCGGCGCGCTTGTCGGCGCGCTGGCGGGCCATTTCTTTCTGGATAGTGACGAAGATCCCGGCGTCACCTTCACCATCGCCGTGGTCGCGCTGGCCGGCAAGATGGCCAAGGCCGACGGCATCGCCACCGAGGCCGAGTTCGAGATCTTCCGCCGCATCTTCGCCGTGCCGCCGCAGGAAGAAGCCAATGTGCGGCGCGTCTTCAATCTGGCGCGCCAGGATATCGCGGGCTTCGAGAATTATGCCGGCCAGATCGCGCGTCTGTTCCGCGACAATCCGGCGGTGCTGGAAGATGTGCTGGACACGCTGTTCGAGATCGCCAAGGCCGATGGCGTGCTGCATCCCAGCGAGGCCGAATTTCTGGAGAAGGTGGCGGAGATCTTCGGCTTCGCGCCCAACGAATATCGCCGCATCCGCGCCAGTCATTTCGCGCCGGAACTGACCGACCCTTATGTGATCCTGGGCGTGTCCTATGTCGCCGATGATGAGGAGATCCGCCAGACCTATCGCCGGCTGGTGCGCGAGAACCATCCCGACAGCCTGATCGCCCGCGGCGTGCCGGCCGAATTCATCCGCCTGGCCACCGACAAGCTGGCGGCGATCAACACGGCTTATGAAAAAATCCAATCGGAACGTGGGCTTAAGTCTGGATGATGATTTTTTGATGTATATGATTGACTTTTGATGATACAATGATGATCTTAAGGGTGCGGCCGGTTAGAGGCCGTAACCAACCAAGGATCACACATGAGCAAATTCGACATCGGCGTGGGCGAGGACTTTCCGCTGGACGAAGGCCAGCCGCAGGACGACTGCGGTGGACATCGCGGCTGGCACCATCGCCACCCCCATCATAATCATCATGAGCATCACCATGATCACGAGGGCCATCACCATGGCCGCCACCACCATGGCCGCCACCACCATGGCCGCCACCATCATGGCCATCACCACCATGCGCATATGGCGGCGCTCGCCATGCTGCTTGCCCGGGCCTATCGCGGCCGGATGCGCAACCCGGTCGAACCGCAATAGGATATCGCCATGAGAGGACATCATCATCACCGTCGCCGCCATCACGGCGAAGAAGCTGAGGCGAGCGAGCGCGCCACCACCCGCGTGCAGCTGGAAATGCCGCCCCAGGCGATGGAACGGCTGCAGAAGCTGAAGGATCGCAGCGAGGCGGCCTCCTATGCCGAAGTGATCCGCAACGCCTTGCGCCTGTATGAAGCGCTGGTCGAGGAGCATGAAAAAGGCTCGGAATTCTCGCTGAAACGCGCCGGCGGCGAAACCGTGCAGTACAAGATCTTTGTCTGATGCGCCGGGTCGAGATGCCATCGCCCAATCATGACGATCGCGGTGGCGCCGCGATCGACATGCTGGTGCTGCATTATACCGGCATGAAGACGGCCAGGGATGCGCTTGAAAGACTGTGCGATCCGGCGGCCAAAGTGTCATCACATTACACGATTGATGAAGACGGTACGATCTATGTGCATGTGCCCGAGGCGCGCCGCGCCTGGCATGCCGGCGTCTCGTCCTGGGCGGGTGAAACCGACATCAACGCCCATTCCATCGGCATCGAGCTGGTCAATCCGGGCCATGAATATGGCTATCGCGATTTTCCCGAGGCCCAGATCGCGGCGCTGATCACATTGTGCCACGGCATCCTGCTGCGCCATCCCATCCCTTCCGCGCGTGTGTTGGGCCACAGTGATGTGGCGCCGGCGCGCAAGGAAGATCCGGGCGAGCGTTTTCCCTGGGAACGGCTGGCGCGCGCGGGCATCGGCCTGTGGCCTTCATCGCGCGACGCCAATCTCGCGCCCGAAGCGCTGGGCCGGTTCGGCTATGATCTGGGCGCGGGCGAGGAAAAGGCGGTCACTGCGTTCCAGCGCCACTTCCGTCCGCAAAAGGTGGACGGGGTATGGGACCGCGATTGCGCGCGGCTGTTGGCTTCCCTGCTGACCGCGCCCGGCGTATAACCCGCCCGTCAGATGGCCGGGTGACCGCGGCACAGCAATGTGTCGAGGAAAGTCCGGGCTCCACGGAAAGACGGTGCCGGATAACGTCCGGCGGGGGCGACCCCAGGGATAGCGCCACAGAAATGACACCGCCTACCGGCCTAAAGCCGCGGCAAGGTTGAAATGGTGCGGTAAGAGCGCACC
>DASZVQ010000177.1:0-128454 GCA_035547275.1 Rhizomicrobium sp. | reverse complement strand
TATGATCGCGTGTGGGAATGTCCTGGGCGAAGGCCGGTGCGGCCAGGAACATCATGGCAGCCGCCACGCAAAACCGGATCATGATCCCCTCCCGTTATTTGACGGCAGTATGATCCGCACATTCCCCAGAGGGCAATATGCCTGCTGACACGCCCTGCGGGACGGGGAGACCGGCAATGCCATGGCCGACCCGTTCCAGGGCCGGCCATGGGCGAGCAACTACTTATGATGCTGCAGCCGGGTGTTGATCAGCTGGAAGAAGACGGGGACGAAGAAGATCGCCAGCACCGTTGCCGTGATCATGCCGCCCACCACGCCCGTGCCGATGGCATTCTGGCTGCCGGCGCCGGCGCCATGGGCCAGCGCCAGCGGCGTCACGCCGGCGATAAAGGCGATGGATGTCATGAGGATGGGACGAAGCCTGAGCCGTGCCGCTTCCATGGCTGCGTCGAAGGCCGATGCGCCGCGCTTTTCCGCATCCACCGCGAACTCCACGATCAGGATGGCGTTCTTGGCTGACAGACCGATGGTGGTGAGCAGGCCGACCTGGAAATAGATGTCGTTGAACAGGCCGCGCAGGGTGGTCAGCGCCAAGGCGCCGATCACGCCAAGCGGGATCACCATCATCACCGACAACGGGATTGCCCAGCTTTCATACAGGGCAGCCAGGCACAGATAGATCACCAGGATCGACAGGGCATAAAGGGCCGGCGCCTGCGCGCCGCTGGCCTCTTCCTGATAGGACAGGCCGGTGGGCTCGAGGCCGAACTCCTTGGGCAGCTTGGCCGCCAGCTTGTACATCTCCTTGGTCGCGGTGCCGGTGGAGACGCCGAACTGACCTTGGCCTTGCAGTTCGATGGCGGGCAGGCCGTTATAGCGGGTCAGCGAGGCCGGTCCGATGGTCCAGGTCGAAGACGCGAAGGAGGAGAACGGCGCCATGGTGCCTCCCGCGCTTCTCACATACCAGCGGTCCAGGTCCTGCGGCGTCATGCGATAAGCGGAATCGCCCTGCATATAGACGCGCTTGACGCGGCCCCGATCGATGAAGTCGTTGATGAAGGTCGAGCCCCAGGCGGCGCTGAGGGTGGAGTTGATGTCGGCCAATGACACACCCAAGGCACTCGCCTTGGCCTGGTCGATGGTGACGTGCAGCTGCGGGGTATCATCCAGGCTGTTGGGACGCACGCCCAGCAACAGCGGATCGCGGTTGGCCATGCCCAGAAGCTGGTTGCGCGCGGCGATCAGCGCCTCATGCCCGGAATTGCCATGATCCTCCAGCTCCAGGTCGAAGCCGGTGGCGTTGCCCAGTTCCTGCACCGATGGCGGCACGATGGCGTAGACCTGCGCGTCGCGATACGGGAAGAAATGCATCATGGCGCGGCCCGCGATGGCGACCGAGGTGTTTTGAGCACCCTTGCGCTCGCTCCAGTCCTTCAGATGGGTGAAGGCCATGCCGGTATTCTCACCCGAGCCGGCGAAGGAAAAGCCCGCGACGGAGAAGACGAAGTCCACATTCGCCTTTTCCTTGTCGAGATAATATTTGGCCACATTCTGCGCCACCTTCAGCGTGTTGGGCTGCGGCGTGCCAGCCGGAAGCGTGATCAGGTTGAAGATGAAGCCCTGGTCCTCGTCGGGCAGGAAGCCGGTGGGCAGGCGGATGAACAGGATCGCCAGTACCGCCACAATGCCGATATAGGCAACCATGGTGAACCAGGTACGATGCAGGAACCAGGCGGCATAGCGCTGGTACCAGTTGCGGAAGTGCTCGAAATTGCGGTTGAACCAGTCGAAGAAGAAGCCGTGCTTCTGGTGGCCTTCCTCGCCTTCCACCGGCTTGAGCAGGGTGGCGCAAAGCGAAGGCGACAGCACCAGCGCGACCATGATCGACAGCGACATGGCCGAGACGATGGTGATGGAGAACTGGCGGTAAATCACGCCAGTCGAGCCGCCGAAGAAGGCCATGGGCAGGAACACGGCCGTCAGCACCAGGCCGATGCCGATCAGGGCGCCGGTGATTTCGGCCATGCTCTTGAGGGTGGCGTCGCGGGGCGACAGCCGTTCTTCGTGCATGATGCGCTCGACATTCTCCACCACCACGATGGCGTCGTCGACCAGAAGGCCGATCACCAGCACCAGCGCGAACAAGGTCAGCGTGTTGATGGAATAGCCGGCGGCCGCCAGCACGCCGAAGGTGCCCAGCAGCACCACCGGCACGGCGATGGCCGGGATCAGGGTGGCGCGCCAGTTCTGCAGGAAGATGTACATCACCAGCACCACCAGGGCGATGGCCTCGATCAGCGTCACCACCACGTCATGGATGGAGAGACGGATGAAGGTGGTGTTGTCGATCGGATATATCATCTTCATGCCGGGCGGCAACTGGGCCCGCAGTTCCTCGGCCTTGGCCTTGACCGCATCCACGGTCTTGAGCGCATTGGCGCCCGGTGCCAGCATGATGGGAATACCGGCGGCGGGATAACCGTTGAACAGGCTGGCGATGCCATAGGTTTCCGCCCCCAGTTCGACGCGGGCGACATCGCCCAGCCGCACCACCGCGCCGCTGGTTGAGGTCTTCAGGATGATGTTGCGGAACTGTTCCGGGGTCTGCAGCTGCGACTGGGCGGTGACGGTGGCGTTGATCGTGGGCGCTGGGGCGGGCTGGGCGCCGATCTGGCCGGCGCTGACCTGCACGTTCTGGGCCTGCACCGCGGCGTACACGTCCGACGGCTGCAGGTTGTAATTGTGCAGCTTGAACGGGTCGAGCCAGATGCGCATGGCGTACTGGGCGCCGAACACCTGGGTGTTGCCGACGCCGGGCACGCGGCTCAGCGGGTCCTGCATCTTGGAGGTGATGAAGTCGGAAATGTCGATATTGGAGTAGCGGCCGGTATCGTCATAGACGCCGATCACGACGATGAAGTTGGGCGTGTTCTTGGCCACCAGCACACCCAGCTGCTGCACGGCCGACGGCAGCAGCGGCACGGCGGCCTGCACCTTGTTCTGCACCTGCACCTGGGCGATGTCGGGATTGGTGCCGGCCGCGAAGGTGGCGGTGATCTGCACCGTGCCGTTGGAGTTGGACTGGGACGAGAAGTAGAGAAGGTTGTCCAGGCCCGTCAGCTGCTGCTCGATCACCTGGGTGACCGAGTTCTGCAGCGAATTGGCGTCGGCGCCTGGATAGGTGGCGTTGATCACCACCGAAGGGGGCGCGATCGAGGGATATTGTTCGATCGGCAGGTTGAGGGCGGCGATGCCGCCCGCCAGCATGATGATGACGGCGATGACCCAGGCGAAAACCGGGCGGTCGATGAAGAAGCGCGACAAACCCATCAGTGCACCGCCGCGGGGGCTTGCGTGGGAGCCTGTGGCGCCTGGCCGGCGGGCTGCGGATTGACCGGCATGTCGGGCATCACCTTGGCCAGGCCTTCGGTAATCAGCCTGTCGCCGGGCTTAAGGCCATCCAGCACCTGCCAGTTGGCGCCGATGGCGCGGCCGGTCTTGAGCACGCGCAAACGGGCCACGTTCTTTTCATCCACCACCAGGGCGGTGGGCTGACCCTTCTGGTCATGGCCGATGGCGCTTTGCGGCGCCAGAATGCCGTGCGGGTCCGTGCCCTGGGTGATGGTGGCGCGGACATAAAGGCCGGGCAGCAGGATGTTGTCGGGATTGGGGAAGATGCAGCGCAACTGTACCGCGCCGGTGGCGGGGTCCACCGTCACATCGGTGAATTGCAGCTTGCCCTTCAGCGGATAGGTGCTGCCGTCGTCCAGCTTCAGCGTGACATCGGTGGTGAGCGGGCCGCCGGAGTTCACATGGCCGGCCATGACGGCCTTTCGCAGCGCCAGAAGCTCCGCGCTGGACTGGTCCACATCCACATAGATCGGATCGAGCGTCGAGACGGTGTCCAGCGCGGTCGCCTGCTGCGCCACGACCAGCGCGCCTTCCGTCACGGTGGAGGCGCCAATGCGTCCGGTGATGGGCGAGGTGATGCGGGTGTAGTTCAGGTTGATGCGGGCGGTATCCACATTGGCCTTGGCCTGCAGATAGGCGGCCTTGGCGTCATCATAGTCCTGAGGGGCGATCGCGTTCTGCTTCAGCAGATTCTCGTAGCGCTCGGCCTTGGCCTTGGTGTCGATCATTGTCGCCACCGCATTGTCCAGCACCGCCTTATAGGGCGCCGGATCGATCTGATAGAGCGCCTGGCCCGCTTTCACGGTCGAGCCTTCGACAAACAGCCGCTTGAGCACGATGCCGTTGATCTGCGGACGGATCTCCGACACCGCGAACGGGCTGGTGCGGCCCGGCAGCTCCACCGTCAGTGTCACCGGCTGTTCGGTGATCGTCACATAGCCTACCGCCGGCGGCGGCATCTGGTGCTGCGGTGGCTGGCCACAACCCGTCAAGGCGAGCCCGACTGCCAAGGCCGTCAAAGTGTGACGCAACATGCGTACCCCCAAAAATATCACTGGACAGGATGACGAACGGAAATATCCGCACCAGACATCCACGACGATAAAAATGCCGCGACAAATCCCCCGCGGCGCCCCTTACATATGTGCAGGCGCGAGAATTGGAAGGGCGGAATTGGACCAAAGTGCGGCCAGAGCCGATTCTACGCCATTCGCGTTGTCAATTTGACACAAATGGGCCTTGGTGGCGCGCCGAAGCAACGGATCGGCAGGACATAAAGCCTGTTCGACGTACCAGCCCAAATGCTTGCGGAATATTTTCAGGCCCAATGCGTCGCCATAGAAGCGCAGCGTGTCTGTGAAATGTTGAAGCGCGATGCCCAATCGTTCGGCAGGCCCGGGTTCGTTGATCGCGCCATCGGTGCCAAGGGCACGCTCCAGGGCGCTGGCGATCCAGGGCCGGCCGTAAGCACCCCGTCCAATCATCACGCCATCAGCTCCCGATTGCGCCAGGGCCTGGCGCGCGCTGGCGGCATCGATGATGTCGCCATTCACGATCACGGGCACGCGGACCGCCTTTTTGACTTCGGCCACGGCGCGCCAGTCGGCGGCGCCGCCATAGAATTGCTGGCGGGTACGGCCGTGCACGGTGATGGCCTTGACGCCCAGACTTTCGGCCAGGGCCGCGATCTCGGGCGCGTTGCGATGTCTGTCATCCCATCCCAGCCGCATCTTCAATGTCACGGGGCGCGACGTGGCACCGACCGCGGCCTCGATCAGGCGCGCGGCCAGTTCGGGCTCGCGCATCAGGGCCGAGCCCGACAAGGCGCCGGTCACTTCCTTGGCGGGGCAACCCATGTTGAAATCGATAATGTCGGCGCCGGCCTCTTGCGCCAGCCTGGCGCCCTTGGCCACCCATTCCGGGGTGCGGCCCACCAGCTGGATCACCATCAGGGGCAAGCCGTCGCCAACGGCGGCGCGGCGCACCACGTCAGGGCGGCCGCGGGCGAAGCTGTCGCAAGCCACCATCTCGGTCGCCACATAAGGCGCGCCGCAGGCCGAAGCGATACGCCGGAAAGGAAGATCGGACACGCCTGTCATGGGCGCGGTCAAAACCCGCCCCGGGATCGTCACGTCACCGATGGTCAGGGTGGAGGGCATGGGGGCGGGACATAGTCCCGCCCGCGCCATTTGTCGAGATTGGCTAGGAAGCCGCGTGGTGAATCTGGCCCGAGCCGCCGATATGGGTTTCCAGATCCTTGGGATTGCTGTGCAAGGTGACGTCGCCCGAGCCACCGATCGAGATTTTCGCCACATCGGTGGGTGCGATGTCCACATCGCCATGACCACCGATATGCACATCGGCCCTGCTGGATGTGACGGCGCCGAAATCGGCCCGGCCCGAGCCGCCGATGCCGATCTTGAGGTCATCGATGGCGCCCTTCGCCCGGATGGTGCCTGACCCGCCGATATTCGCCTTGGCGTCGCGCGCCGTGATCTGGTCCAGGTCGATATTGCCCGATCCGCCGATATTGAGCTTGAGACTCTCGAGCTTGCCCGTGGCCCTGATCCTGCCCGAGCCGCCGACAGTGAGCGCGACATCGGACTGATTGAGATTGTTGATCGTGAGGTTGCCGCCGCCATTGAGGCCGAAGCGGCGGAATTCGCGGCCCGGCAGCGTGATGGCGACGCTTTCGGTGCGCTCGCGCCAGCCGCGGCAGTCCATCTCGACATTGCCGTCACGGATGCGCAGATGCGCCAGCACCTGCGGATCGCCGCTGGCATGCAGCTTGTCGCTGCCGCCCGGCGTGTAGGTCGCCGGCCCATAGACGCTCAGTCCGACATGATCGCTGCCGTCCCAGTCCAGATCGCGCGCGGAGGCGGAGGCGCCGGGGACCGCCTCGCAACGCGGCCGGCTGTCGAATAGCGAAAAGTCGCCGTCAAAATTGTCGGCGAAATTCTTGCCGCCGATGGCGGCGGCCGTGCCGATACAGGCGGCGGAAGCCGTCAGACCGACAATGGCGATGATGGCAAGCTTGTGAACCATGATGTTTTCCTCCGGGTTAGCCGTTGGGGCCGAATTTATGAAGCCGGCCGGGCCCAGCGATCTCGGTGTTGAGATCTTTGGGGTTGCTATAGAGATTGACGCTGCTGGGGCCGGCGATATGGATGTCGGCTGCCTGGCTCGGGGCGATGTCGGCCTCGCTGACGCCGGCCATCTTCACATCGGCTCTCGCGCCGGTCACCTTGCTGAAATCGGCCTTGCTGACGCCGGCCATTTCGATGGTGAGATCGTCCACCTTGCCATTGGCCTTGACGGTGGCGACGCCGGCAATCTGCATCTTCAGGCTGGCCTGGTTCAGATGGTCCAGGTTCATTTTGCCTGTGCCGGCAAGCGTGAACTTGCGGAATTCGCGGCCGGGCAGGGTTATGACCACATCCTTGGCGCGGTCGTGCCAGCCGCGGCAGTCCATTTTAATCATGCCATCCTGAATACGCAGATGCGCCAGGACCTGGGCATCCCCGGTGGCGTGTAGCTTGTCGTCGCTGCCAGGCGTGTAGTTCGCGGTCGCCGGGATCGCCAGGCCGGCCTGGTCGCTGCCATCCCAGTCCATGTCGCGGCTGGTGGCTGTGGCGCCGGCGACGGTTTGGCAATGTTCGCCGCCGAACGGGTCGACCAGAGCGTCTTCAAATTGTCCTCCGCCGATGGCGGCAGCGGCGCCGATGCAGGCGGCACAGGCGGTCAAGCCGGCGATGGCGATCAGGGCAAGCTTCTGCACCATGATGCTTCTCCTTCCTGACCGGTTCAGCCGCCGGCCATGACATTGTAGATGTGGCCCGATCCCGAGATATGGCTTTCCAGCCGGCTGGGATGGCTGTGCAGATTCACATCGCCCGAGCCGGATATGTGGATATCGGCTTCATCGCTGGGGGCGATGTCGGTATCGCCGCTGCCGCTGATATGCACGTCGGAGACCTGGCTTGCCACCTGGCCCATATCGACATCGCCGGAGCCGTCGATGCGGATCTCGGCATGTTCCACCTTGCCATCGGCCTTGACCGAGCCTGACCCGGCAACGCTGACCTTGAGCATTGCCTGATCGAGCTTGCTGAGGGCAAGGTTGCCGCTGCCGGCAATGCTGAAGCGCTTGAACGCCTGTCCGGGCAGAATGATGGTCAGATTGCCGCTGTCATGATGCCAGCCATTACAGTCCATCTCGATATTGCCGTCGCGCACCCTCAGATGCGCCAGCACCTGCGGGTCGCCGCTGGCATGGACCTTGTTGTCGGTGCCTGGCGTCCAGCTGGCATGACCGCCGACGGACAAGCCGACATGATCGCTGCCGTCCCAGTCCAGCTCGCGGGTCGTGGCGGTGGCGCCCGCCACCGCCTCGCAGCGCGGGCGGTCACCGAAGCCGGAGAAGTCCATATTGCCGGCGAAATCCTTGCCGCCGATGGCGGCAGCGGCGCCGATGAAGGCGGCGGAAGCGGTCAGGCCGATGAGCGCAACAAAAACGAGCTTGTGCATGACATTCTCCTTCACAGTGACGCGTTGGCGGAATCGAACAGGCGGAAGTGCAGCCGGGCATAGCGGATCAAAAGCTTGGCGAGCGCTTCCATGATCCACAGCAGCAGCGCGCCGCCGCCGATGGCGCCACTGATCAGGCCCAGTGCGATCAGAAGCTGCATGGCGGCATTGCCCATCACTCCCCCCCACAGCAGGTTGAACAGCAGGAAGGTGCCGCCGACCACGCAGCCCAGACAGGCCACCGACAGGCCGAAGAACACCGCGGCCAGCCCGCACAGGAACGGCAGCAGGAAGATGAAATCGATGGTGGCCAACCCCAGCAAGGCCAGCACCACGCCCATCAGATTGCCCGGGCTGCGGTTCTCCTCCCAGCGGCGGAAGCCCACTTCGGCGCGCAGTTCGCGCGCCAGCCTGGCCGGATCGCCCAGGGCGGCCGCGACTTCGTCTTCCGTGCGGCCGTCGGCGGCGCCATCGGCGAAATGGCTGTCATAGTCGCGCAGGATGTCATCGATGTCGGAGTGATGAAGCCCCGACAGTCCGTCCCGCAGCTGCGCCATGAAATGCGCGCGGTTCATGTGGCATCTCCCAGAATTTTGCGCACCGCCTCTTCAAACGCGATCCATTCGGAGACTTGCGTCTTCAGCGCCAGGGCGCCGCTTTTTGTGATTTTGTAATATTTGCGCGGCGGGCCACTGCCCGATTCCTGCAAGTATGTCGTGACCAGCCCATCATTCTGCATTCGCCGCATCAGGGGATAGATGGTGCCTTCCCCCATGCCCACCGCCTCGGCCATGCGGCTGGCGATGTCATAGGCATAATTGTCGCCTTTGGAGAGAAGCGCCAGGACGCACATCTCCAGAACGCCCTTCTTCAATTGGATCTGTAGTGACTCACCCATAGCTACTGTCTATCACACGGTACCTTGTGTTGCAAGGTACCATTTCGCATTACCCGGCTCTTAAGGCTTTGGCGGGTAAAACCGGGCCATGAGCCTGGCAAATCTCGTGAAAATCAAGCTGACCAGCCTGGCCGCGCGCACCCTGAAAGTGCGGCCGGCGCGGCTGATGGGCCTCAAGCCCGTGGCCAGCATCAGCTTCGACGATTTTCCCAGGAATGCCTGGACGGTGGCCGGCCCGGTGCTGGCGCGCCATGGTGTGCGCGGCACTTACTATACGGCGGGCGGCTTCTGTGGCCGCACCGTGGATGGAACCGAATTCTATGACGGGGACGATCTGAGGGCGCTGGCAGCGGCGGGCCATGAGATCGCCTGTCATGGCTTTGCCCATCAGCCGACGCCGACGCTGACGACGGACGAGCTGGCGGCCGATGCCGACAGGAACCGGGAATTCCTGAAACCCTTTCTGAATGGCGAAGCGCCGGTCAGCTATGCCTTTCCCTTCGGCCGGGTTTCACCGCGCACCAAACGATTCTATGCCTCGCGTTTCACCAATGCGCGCGGCGTGCATCCCGGCATCAATGCGGGGCGCGTGGACCTGGCGCAGCTCAACACCGTATCGCTGGAAATGCGCTGCTGGGATGAAAAGGCGATCGAAGCTTCTATCCAGCGCGCGCTGCATGACCATGGCTGGCTGATTTTCTACACCCATGACGTGTCGGATGCGCCCAGCGAATATGGCTCGACGCCCCGCATGCTGGCCTGGGCCCTGTCGCGGCTGGCGGATGCACGCATCCCGGTCTTGCCGGTGCGCGAGGCGCTGCCGGTTGCCCTAGGCGGCTAACGCTTTGGGGCGCCTAATGCTTTGGGGCACCTGAAGCTTTTGCACGGATGCCGGAAATGGTCGCGGTGGGCGTGATGCCTTCCGGATCGACCTTGACATGAATGACCGATGGCAGGCCCGAGGCCTGCGCGGCCTCAAAGGCCGGCGCGAAATCCGCGGTCTTTTCCACCCGTGCGCCGAAGCCGCCAAAGGCTCGCGCCATCGCGGCGAAATCCGGATTGACCAGATCGGTGCCGCTGACCCGGCCGGGATATTCCCGCTCCTGATGCATGCGGATGGTGCCGAAGGTGGAATTGTCCAGCACCACGGCAATGATCGGCAGCTTATATTGTGCGGCCGTGGCCAGCTCCTGGCCGTTCATCAGGAAATCGCCGTCGCCATTGATGGCGACCACGGTGCGTTCGGGATGGATCGCCTTCATCGCCACCGCGGCCGGCATGCCGTAACCCATGAAGCCGCAGATGGTGCCCATCTGGGTGTTGAAACGGCGGAAGCGGTAGAAGCGGTGTATCCAGCCGGCATAATTGCCCGCGCCATTGCAGATGATGGCATCGTCGGGCAGGTGAGCGCGCAGCCAGATCATGATCTCCGACAGATTGACGTCGCCGGGTTGCGGCAGCGGCTTTTCCGACCAGTCCAGATACTCCTGATGCACGGATTTCACATCGTGCGCGGCGCGACGCGGCCTGAGCGCGGCCAGCGCGGCGGCAAAAGCCTGGGGCGCGGCATGGATGGCCAGATGCGGGCGATAGACCCGGCCCAACTCCTCGGCGCCGGGATAGGCATGCACCAGCTTCATTTGCGGCGTCGGGATGTCGAACAGGGTATAGCCCTGCGACGTCAGTTCGTTCAGCCGCGCCCCGGCGGCGATCACCAGGTCGCTGGCCTTCACCCGCGCCACCAGTTTGGGATTGGCCGCCAGCCCCAGATCGCCGGCATAGTTGGGATGGGCGGGATGGAAATGATGGGCGCGGCGGAAGGATGTGCAGACCGGCACGCCGAAATCTTCCGCGAAGCCGGCGATCTGCCTGAGCGCGGTTTCGCTCCAGCGCCCGCCGCCCAGGATCAGCATGGGCCGTTCGCTCGCCGCCAGCAGGTCTTCCAGCGCCGCCATTTCGGCCTGGCCGGGCGCGGTCTCCACAGTGTCGATGAAGGGCGCATCCGCCGAGGTCGACGGCAAAGGCAGCATGTCATGGGGCAGCGACAGCACCACCGGTCCCTGGCGCCCCGCCAGTGTGGTCGAGAAGGCGCGCGCCACCATTTCGCCCATCCGCCCAGGCTCATTGATCTCGGCCACCCATTTGGCCATGCCGCCAAAAAAGACGCGATAGTCCATTTCCTGGAAGGCGTCGCGGCCGCGATTTTCCCGTTCCACCTGGCCCACGAACAGGATCATGGGTGTGGAATCCTGCTGGGCGATATGAATTCCGCCGGACGCATTGGTGGCGCCGGGCCCACGGGTGACGAAACAGACGCCGGGCCGTCCCGTCTGCTTGCCATAGGCTTCCGCCATCATTGAAGCGCCGCCTTCGTTGCGGCAGACGATGATCTGGATGCCGCTGCCATGCAGCGCGTCCAGCACCGGCAGATAGGATTCGCCGGGCACGCAGAACACATGCGTGACGCCCTGAATGCGCAGCTGATCCACCAGTACCTGGGCAGCGGTGCGGGTGGCGAGGTCGGCGTGGATGGTCATCCGAATATGACTTTCTCGGTATAGGCGAGATCGCCCAGGACGGGGCGATGCGGCCCCTTGAAATAGCGCGGCTCCTTGCCTTCGACATAGTGCGACAGGAGCCCCTCCATGTCACCATCAATCAAGAATCCCATGGAACCGCGCGGCAGGAAATGGCGCGCCAGCGCCGGCGCGCAGCGGCGGAAATCATCGGGCGAGCGCGTGAACATCACGTCCATCACCGGGACGGGCGGCCTGTCCAGATGGCGGGCTTTCAGCACAAAGGGCGAGACGATGCCGTCTTTCTCCACGATCAGGCTGATCTGGCCCATGGCGCGATGGTCGCGCAACAGCTGGGCCTCCGGCAGATCGTCCGGAATGGATTCGCCGACAACCCCTCGGCCCGGCAGCGCGAAGACAGCGCTGCGGCCGAAGTTGTAAGGCACGAATCCTTGCGCCTGCAGCGTGCGCCAGGTGTGCGGCGCGGGCGAGGCGTTCAGATAGGTGACATGCTTGAGCTTGGTTGCCACCGCGATCAAGAGAGTCGAATGGCTGCGCCACTGCGGCTCCACATACCAGCTCGACAGATTGGCGATGATCCGGTCGCCGCGCCGTGATGAAATCAGCAGGATCACCCCGACGGGGCCCATGCCGCCATCCAGCACATAACCATAGCGCGGCACACCTTCGACCGCCGGCACATACCGCCAGCGGGCAAAGCCTTCCGTCCAATGGTTGCGGCGGGAGGTCGGGAAGCCACGGGCCAACAGATCGGCCAGCCCGTCCAGGTCGCTGTCGGCGATCGGACGGCAGCGCAGGCGGGCAGCCTGCTGCGGCTGAATAGTCACAAGCGAACCTTCGGCTCGACGGTCACGGCAAAAAGCCCCTTTTCAAGCCTTTATGCGGCATTCGCCATTAGCGGATCGTTAAAGCTGGAAAGGCTAGATTCCGGCTGGAATTCCAGGGGACTGCCCATGAGCATCGAGACCATCGTGCGCGCCGAATTCGAACAGGTGGCGCGCGAGCAGGACAAGGTCCTGAGCGGGCTGTCCGATGATACCGTGCTGCTGGAATCGGGACTGGACTCGCTGTGCTTCGCCATCATCGTGGCCCGGCTGGAAGACCAGCTCGGCCTGGACCCGTTCACGGCGTCGGAAGACGTCTATTTTCCCGTGACTTTGGGCGATTTCATCAAATTCTACAAAGATGCCGGCGCGGCCTGAAACCTTGCGCGCCGCCATCGGCGGCGGCGGCAAATTGTACGGACGCCATCACACCCTCGCCTTGGCGGGAATGGGGCGCGCGCTGGATGCCGATCTTTCCGGCGCCCATGTCCTGCTGCGCACGCGTGACCAGCTTTATGCCGCCCTGGCCCTGATCGAACTGGATGGCGTGGCCGCGCGCATCGTCATCGCCCCGCCGGATGTGAAGCCGCAACACCTGCCGTCTGTGATCGAACGCGCCGCCATTGATGTGATGGTAAGCGAAGATCCGGATCTGGCCATGGACGGGATGCGGTTCGAGCAAGCGCGTCTTCCCGGCGATGGTCCGGCGATTGCGCCATCCTGCCAAAGCGAGTGGGTGCTGTTTACCTCTGGCACCACCGGCATGCCCAAGATGGTGGCGCACAGTTTGGAGGGCCTGAGCGGGGCGATCCGGCCGTCAGCCAGCGACGATATCGTCTGGGGTACGTTCTACGACATTCGCCGCTATGGCGGGCTGCAGATCCTGTTGCGGGCGCTGCTGGGACAGGCGTCGCTGATCCTGTCGGATGCGGATGAGTCCGTGGCCGATTTCCTGGACCGTCTTGGCCGTCATGGCGTGACCCATCTGACCGGCACGCCATCCCACTGGCGCCGCGCCCTGATGAGCCCAGCCAACAACAGGATCGCGCCGCGTTATGTCCGTTTGTCTGGCGAGATCGCCGATCAAGCTATTCTGGACAGTCTGAAGGCGCGCTTCCCCGATGCGGCCATGGGCCATGCCTATGCCTCGACCGAAGCGGGTGTGGGCTTTGAAGTCACCGACGGGCTGGAAGGATTTCCCGCGTCGTTCATTGGCCGCCACTTGATCGATAGGAATTGGCCGGTCGAGATGAAGGTCGAGAACGGCACGCTGCATGTCCGCTCCCCGCGCACCGCCCGCGAATATATCGGTGGCGGCGCGCTTAAGAATGATGGCTGGGTCGATACCGGCGACATGGTCGAACCGCGGGGCGATCGCTGCTATTTCGCCGGCCGCGCCGGCGGCATCATCAATGTCGGCGGATTGAAGATCAATCCCGAGGAGGTGGAGGCGGTGATCAACCGCCATCCCGGCGTTCGGATGTCGCGGGTCTCGGGCCGCAAGAATCCCATCACCGGCGCCATTGTCATCGCCGAAGTGGTGTTGACGGACGCCGCCAACGACAACGCCACCTTCAAACAGGCCATTCTGGAAGCCTGCCGCGAAAACCTTCCTGCCTTCAAGGTGCCCGCCATGCTGCGCTTTGTGCCGGCGCTGGAATTGACGGCGGGCGGAAAGTTGTCGCGCCATGGATAATGTCCTGATCAGCGGCGGCACGCGCGGCGTGGGTCTCGCGGTGGCCCGCAAGCTGGCAAAGGACGGCTTTGCCGTGTACGCGATCGGCCGAAAAGAGAGCGACAGGCTAAACGCGGCGATCGCGGAATTTCCAGGCGGCCAGCTCAATTTCGTGCCCTTCGATCTTCTGAATGTCGAGGCGATCCCCGAGCTGATCCGTGAGATGAAGGCCGCGCATGGGCCCTTTTACGGCCTGGTCAACAATGCGGCGCTGGGCACCGAGGGGCTTCTCTCAAACATGCACAATTCCGATATCGAGAGGCTGGTGAAGCTCAACACCGTCTCGCCCATCGTGCTGACCAAATATGTGATGCGGGCGATGATGACGGCGGGCCGGGGCCGCATCGTCAATATCAGTTCCATTATCGGCTTTACCGGCTACAGCGGCCTGTCGGTCTATGGCGCGACCAAGGCGTCGATGCAAGGCTTCACCCGCAGCCTGGCGCGCGAAGTGGGCCGGCTGGGCATTACGGTCAATGCCGTGGCGCCGGGTTTCATGGAAACCGAGATGACCCAAAGCATGCGTGCGGAGCAGCGCGGCAAGATCGCGTCCCGCGCCGCGCTGAAGCGGCTGGTGGATGTGGACGATGTGGCGAATGCCGTGTCCTTCCTGATGAGCGACGCCGCCCGCAACATCACCGGCACGGTGATGACAGTGGATGCGGGGAATACGGCCTGATTCCGCCTGCCGGCTCGGGCCGGCCATGACATGCAACTAAAGCTTTAATGCTTCGCGCACGCGGGCCGGCCAGGCGCCGATTCTGGCGCCATGGGTGACGAACAGCGCCACCGCCAGACGGTCCATGCCGAAGGCGACGCAGCCGGTATGCAGCACTTCGCCGCTTTTGTTGTGCAGGCCCCAGACTTCGCCGAAATGTTCCTTGTGATAGTTGAAGCTCATGCAGGCGGTGGGCGAGTCTTTGGAACGCACCGGCACCAGCAGCTCGAATTTCAGCGCATCCGCGCGCTGCTGGGTGGCCATCATGGTGCCGACCCGGCCAAAAAAGGGATCGTTGGCCACATCGACGGTGTAGGGCAAACCGATCGCATCGGCGATGCCCTTGGCGCGCTCGATCCAGGGATCGCGGAATTCCTGTATCTGCCGCGGCGTGCCGATGCGGACATATTCGCGCATGCGGAAGCTCTGAAAGCGATCGACATGGCGCGACGGCTCGTGGCGGAAACAGTCGGCGGCCACGTCGAAGATATAGCCGTCATCGGGCACCACGCCCCGCTCGGCGGCGATGGGATAGATCGGGTAACAGGCGGCCGGCGCCAGCACCAGGTCGGAAGGTTTCAGGTCTTCGGTCCAGTCTCCGCCTTCCTCATATTTGTTGGCCGAGCGGGTGATTTCGCGGTCGCTGCCGGTCAGGGTGGACACCGCGCCGATCAGGTTGGGAAAGCTTTTCAGATAGCCCTGTTTTTCCAGGCTGGCGCGCGGCATCACCGGCGCGAAGCGAAACACCTCCGCGGTTTCGGGGCGGTGACGCGAGATCAGCGCCGCCAGCGCCTCAATCACGCTTTCATAGGCGCCGGTGCGGCCATAAACGCCATCCACACCCGACGGCATGAAAAGCTGCGACACGATGGGATGCAGATGGTCCGGCTCGAACTGATGGCCGCAGCAGCTGTGCGTGACCGGTGTGGCGATGTTCATTTTCAATCCCGGATAGAGGAAGGAATATCGGACAGGATGGTGGAATTGGTCAGGCTGGACAGGATGCGGTCATTGTTGATCATGATCGGCGACGACAGGATGTCGCGCAGCGAGCGGCCGATGCTGACATCGCTGTCGTTGCGATAGCCGGACAGCCCGGTGGCGCGCATCGCGTTCATTACCGTCTGCACCGCCAGTTCGGATGCATCCACCTTCAGCAGATTGATCGTGGTCTGGAAATCGATTGCACCTAGTGCCTTGGGATCGTTGGCAAGGACCTCATAACGGCCCAGCGTGGCGGCGATCAGGGCACGCAGCGAGCGCAGGTTCGCCAGCGCCTGGGTGAAATGCGGCACGCCTGGCGGCAGGGCGCCCGAACGCTGCGCCTTGCGCATGAATTTCTTGGCCCGCTCCACCGCGCCGGCGGCGATGCCGGCCCAGTTGCCGGACCACATCAGATGCGAGGTCGGCACCATGGTCTGGGTATGGATGACGCCATAAGGCACGGGCAGGATCTGGTCGGGGCTGCCCACGGCCTTGAGCGCGAAGCCGGCGCTGCAGGTGCCACGCATGCCCAGCGTGTCCCAGCCGCCGGTCTTTTCCAGCGAATAATTCTTGCGCTCGAACACCACCAGCACCTGGTCGCTGGCGTCGGAGTCCGCGGCCCGGCGCGCGGTGGTGACCACCGCATCGGCCTGGGCGCCGTAAGAGATCACGCTGGCGTCGCGCACCAGCAGGATGCGGCCGTCCGTCTGTTCCACAGCGGCCTCGGAGGCGCGCACATTGCCGCCGCCCTTGCCTTCGGTGGTGGAGGAGGCCAGCAGCAGCTGGTCGCGGACCATGCGACTCATGAAGTCGCGTTGCCACTGGCTGCCCATGCCATGATAGGCGACGCATGCCGCCTTCACCTGATGCATGGCGTAGATCATGCCAGTGGAGGAACAGGCACGGCCCAGCGCGTAGCAGACATCCACGACATCGGCGACGCTGGCCTCCTCGCCGCCCAGGCTCGCGGGCACCATGATGCCCAGCAGCTTCTCGGCCTTCAGCGCCTCGATCGCTTCCTGGGGAAAGCGGCTATCGGCGTCCACGGCATTCGCATGGGCGGCCGCCACTTCCGCGACACGGGCGGCGCGCACAGTAATCGGTTCTGCGGCAGGCAGCGGGGAGACGGTCTGGGCAGTCTTCAGCATGGCGCGCTCTGATGAAAAATGTGGCGGAAGGATAGGGTTCAAAACTAAAGCAAGGATGAACTTGGGCGGGTTTGGTAAGCGATGTCTTAACAGGGGCCATGGGAAACCAATGCTTTACTCGTGGGGCTTAGATTTGGGCCATCAAGGAGCCCGTCCATGTCGTCGCCCAAAGACCGCATCACCGCGATTGCCTGCCGCATGCTGCTGAAGCGCGGCGTGGCGGCCATTCCGGGTATGGGCGACAATCTGCGCGAAGCGGGCCTGACTTCGCTCGACATGGTCAATCTGATGCTGGCCATCGAGGCGGAATTCGATATCGAGATCCCGCAAAGTGCCATGACGCCGGACAATTTCGATACCGTCGCCGCCATCGACGCCCTGGTTTCGGTCACGCAAAAGGCGGCCTGATGCTTCGCCGGAAGCATCGACCAAAAGCATCGTAGAGGGAAATTCAGTGCCGCTTGACCGACACGCCCGCCGCTTTCTGGAAATGCTGGCCGCCGCCGGCGAGGCGCGCGGCTATTATGGCGATGTGGAAGAGCGCCGCGCCGCCTTGACCAATCTGGCCGATCTGGTCGATCCGCCGGGCATGGTGGAGATCGGCGGTGTGCGCGACCTTTTGATGCCGGTCAGCGCCGGACATGTGACCCTGCGGGTCTATTCGCCGCTGGGCGTGCCGGCGCGGGTGCTGCCGGGCATGTTGTTCTTCCATGGCGGTGGCTGGGTGGCCGGGGGGCTGGAGACCCATGACGGACTGTGCCGCCGGCTTTGCAACGAGACCGGCTGCCGGGTGATCGCGGTCGACTACCGGCTGGCGCCCGAGCATCCCTTTCCCGCCGGCCTGGCGGACGCGGTCTATGCTTTCAATCATGTCAGTCAGAATCCCAGGCTTTTCGGCATCGATCCGGAACGGCTGGGTGTCGCCGGTGACAGCGCCGGCGGCACGCTGGCGGCCGTGCTGTGCCGCATCGCGCGCGATGCGGGCAGGCCCAGGATTGCGTTCCAGCTTCTGCTTTGTCCGATCCTGGACGTGCATGGCGAATCCGCCGCCCGCCGCGATCTCGCCGAAGGCTATTTCCTGGATAGCGAAACCTTGCGCCGCGATCTGGAGCTCTACGTTCCGGCCGGTATCGAACTCTCGGACATCCGACTGTCGCCGCTCTGCGCCGAGGAATTTTCAGATCTTCCCCAGGCCTTCATCCATACCGGCCAGTTCGATCCCTTCAGCGATGAGGGCGAGGAATATGCCCAGCGCCTGGGCGGCTTCGGCGTCACGGTGCATGGCCGCGCTCATCCCGGCATGATCCATTATTTCTACTGTATGCCGCGCATGATCCCCTATGCGCATGAAGCCATGCGCATCATCGGCAGCGAGATCCGCTATGCGGTCAAGCTACCGCCGCTGGAACGCCGGGTTCACAGGCGGATCAGGCCGGAATTGATCCGGGCATAGAGGGCAGCGTCGAGCCGGACATAACCCTCGCCGCAGTCGGCATACACCGGATCGGCAATCGCCGCCGGATCGAAACCGTCCCCCGCCAGAAGCTGTTTCTTCTGTTTGAACGTCTCGGTGATGGCGAGCGAGTCCACAATGCGCAGGAAGACGGGCTGGGCATAAGCCGGCAGGTGCTCTGCCATATGGGCGCGAAACGCGTCCAGATCGAAATTGTCGGCCACTTCCAGGGCGGCCATGCCGCAACGTCCGTCCTGGCCCACGACGGTCACGCCATAGATGTTGGCGGCTTTCACGCCAGGCGCTGACGCCGCGGCGGCCGCCACCTCGGTTGTCGCCACATTCTCGCCCTTCCAGCGGAAGGTGTCGCCGATCCGATCCATGAAATAGAAGAAGCCCTGGGCATCCTGGCGCATCAGGTCGCCGGAACGCAGCCAGGCATCGCCAGGCTGAAACACATCGCGCAGGATTTTCTTTTCGGTGGCGGCCGCGTCGGTATAACCCTCGAAACGCGCCGCGCCGCCGGCGATCTTGCCGATGGCCTCGCCGGTCTCGCCGCGCGCCACCGCCATGCACAGGCCGTCGGCCCCACGGGCCGGAAGCCCCGTCGTGGCATCGAATTTCACGATCGCGGTCGGAAAACGGTGCGCCAGGAAGCCGGGAATGCGGCCGATGGAGCCCACCTTGCCCTCGACATTGTAGAGCGAGAAATTGCCTTCGGTGGCGGCATAGAATTCCAGGATCTGGGGAATGGCGAAGCGCTGCTGGAAGGCTTCCCAGACATCGCCGGAAAGGCCATTGCCCACCGCCAGGCGCAGAGCATGCGCCGGCACATCGCCTTCGCCGGCCAGCAGATAGCGGCACAACTCGCCGATATACTGGAAAATGGTGGCGCCGCTTTCGGTCACATCGCGCCAGAAGGCGCGGGCCGAGAATTTCTCCCGCAGGATCACGGCGCCGCCGCCCACCAGCACCGCGCCGGACGCCACCACCCCGCCCACGCTGTGATACATGGGCAGGCAGTTGTAGAGCCGGTCTGCGGGCCCGGCCCCGGTCATGCCGGCGAACCAATGGGTCCAGCTCATCACCCGGCGATGGCTGACATGGGCCGCCTTGGGCAGGCCGGTGGTGCCGGAAGTATAGATCAGCAGGGCGCGGTCGTTCAGCGTGATGGCGCGCTGCTCTTCCGCCGTCAGCGCCGCGCCGGAAAAGCTTTCCAGCAAATCGTTGAAAGCCGAACCGTGCCGCCAGATCGCGGCGTCCGTGACGAGGCCGTCGGCCGGGCTTTCGCTGGCGATGACGTGCTTGGGATTTGCGACCCGAATGCAATGCGCCAGCCCCTCGCCCGTCAGATTGGTGTTGAGCAGGGAGGCAATGCCGCCAATACGGGTGATGCCCAGCCAGATCGCCAGATAGTCGGGGCAGTTGGGCATCAACAGACAGACGGTATCGCCCTTCGCTATGCCCTGTGCCAGCGCCCAGCGCGCGACCTGGTTGGCGCGCGCGGCCAGGCCCGCATGGCTCAGGCTTTGGTGGGGCGCGATCAAGGCGGGGCTTGCGCCGAAATGCGCGCCCAGTTCCTCGACCACAATAGGGAAGATGCGATGGGGCGCGTCTTCGATTTTGGAAGTGAGCTCCAGCGCGCGCAGCCATGTCTTGGAAGCGGAAACGTCCTTCTTGGCGACAGGTTGATTCATGCGTGTCCCGAATTGAAACGGCCCGCCGCTTCGCGGACCTGGCAGTTTATCCCGCCTTGCGTGCAGACCTCGTTAATGCACAGGCCCTGCCGCTCCAGGATCGCGCCGAGGTTTTGTTAATCCCCGCGGGCCTAGAATGCCCTTTTCGCTTTCCAGGTCAGTCATGCGCGACGAAACGCTTGCATTGCACGCCGGCTTTGACGCCGACCCCGCGACCAAGGCGGTGGCGGTGCCGATCTACCAGACGGCCGCCTATCAGTTCGATTCCGCCGATCAGGGCGCGGCTCTCTTCAATCTGGAAGAGGAAGGCTATCGCTACAGCCGCATCGCCAATCCGACGGTGAAGGTGCTGGAAGACCGCGTCGCGGCGCTGGAAGGCGCGGCCGGTGCATTGGCCACCGCTTCGGGTCAGGCCGCGCTCTATTATGCCTTCGCCAATGTCGCGCGCGCCGGACAGAACATCGTTTCGGTGCCCCAGCTTTACGGCACCACCCACACGGTGCTGCACAATCTGTTGCCGGGGCAGGGCGTGGAAGGCCGCTTTGCCGCCGGCGACAGCGCCGAGGCGCTGGCCGCCTGCATGGATGAAAACACGGCCGCGGTGTTCTGCGAGACCGTGGGCAATCCCGCCGGCAACATCTGCGACATCGAAGCGATCGCCCGCATGGCCCATGCGCGGGGCGTGCCGCTGATCGTGGACAATACGGTGGCGACGCCGGTGCTGCTCAAGCCGGCCCGCCACGGCGCCGACATTATCATCCATTCGCTGACCAAATTCATGGGCGGCCATGGCAGCGCCATGGGCGGCATGGTGGTGGATGCCGGCAATTTTGACTGGATGGCGCACGCGGCGCGCTTTCCGCAATTCACCACGCCCGACCATTCCTATCATGGCCTGGTCTATGCCGAGCGTTTCGGCCGTTGCGCCTTTGTCGCGCGCGCCCGCAGCGTCTACCAGCGCGCCACCGGCGCCATCCTGTCGCCGATGAGCGCCTTCATGCTTTTGCAGGGGATCGAAACGGTGGGCCTGCGGGTCGCGCGCCATGTCGAAAACGCCAAGGCGGTGGCGGAATTCCTGGCGGGCGACGTCCGGGTTGCCTGGGTGAACTATGCCGGCTTTCCCGACAGCGCCTATTACAAGCTGGCCCAGAAATATCTGGGTGGCCGCGTGCCCTCGCTGCTGACTTTTGGCGTCAGGGGCGGCTTTGAAGCCGGCAAGGATTTTTATGACGCCCTGGGCCTGATCAAGCGGCTGGTCAATATCGGCGACGCCAAGTCGCTGGCCTGTCATCCGGCCTCCACCACCCATCGCCAGATGCCGGAGGCTGAACAGCGCAAGGCCGGCATCACCGCCGAAACCATCCGCCTGTCGGTGGGCATCGAGCACAAGGACGATATCATCGCCGATCTGGATCAGGCGCTCGCGGCCGCGGCCCGCGGCCAACTCAAGGTCGCCCCATGAGCCGGGTCGAACAGTTCCTGCTGGGCAGCGGCCACAACCGCGTTCCCGTGCATGTCGGGCTGGTCAACAACATGCCCGATGCCGCCATGCGCGCCACCGAATTGCAGTTCGCCCGTCTGCTCAAGGAAGCCGCCGGCACGCTGGATGTGCGCCTGCGGCTTTTTTCCATGCGCTCGATTCCGCGCGGCGAACTGGCGCGCTCGCGCATGGCCGGTTTCTATGACGATGCCGCCTTTCTGCAGGCCGCCAATATCGATGCCCTGATCATCACCGGCGCCCAGCCTTCGACCCCCGATTTGCGGGACGAGCCTTATTGGGCCGAGCTCGCGCATCTGATCGACTGGGCGGCGATCGGCACCGTCTCGACCCTGTTCTCCTGTCTTGCCGCTCATGCCGCGGTGCTGCGGCTCGACGGCATCGGCCGCCGGCCGCTGACCAGGAAGCTGTCCGGTATCTATGACAGCATGCGAGCTGAAGACGATCCGTTGTTCTTCGGCACCAATGTCAGCGTGCCGGTGCCGCATTCACGCAAGAACGACATCGCCGAAAGCGATCTGGTGGCGAAGGGCTATCGCGTGCTGTCCCGGCTGGAAAACGGGCAGGTCGACATCTTTACCCGCGAACCGCCAGGCCATAGCCGCTTTGTCCTGTTCCAGGGCCATCCCGAATACGATCCCGCCACGCTTGGCCGCGAGTTTCTGCGCGACATGGGCCGCTTCCTGCGTGGCGAAACGCAGGAGCGCCCGGCGATTCCGGAGAACTACTTCGACCGCGCCACCGAGGCCCGGCTGCTGGATATACAAGGTCTCTCGGAACCGGATCTGGCGCTCTATACCGAGATCGTGACCGGCGCCTTGCCCCTCACCAGCTGGCGCCCCAATACCGTCAAGCTATTTGCCAACTGGCTGACCTTGATTGCGGCCGCCAAGGCGCGGCGGGTGGTTTCGCGTACCGTGCATACCCGCCGGCGCGCGTCCTAAGCCCTGGGCACAACGTCGAACGCAATTGTCGTTCTTGCCTGGGCGTCGTGGAACGGCACCGTGCCGTGCCACATGTAAGACGGAAACAGCACCAGTCGTCCGGGCCGGGGCTGGATGGCGCGGCGGACCGGCTCTTTCAGCGCCACATCGAAAGCCGGTTCGCCAAATTTGATCCAGCCCTGGCGTTGCTTTTCGTCTTCGACGGCGGCGGGGACAGATACATAATAACAGGAACTGATCCAGCCCTGGGGATGGATATGGTTCACATGAAAGCCGCAATCGCGCAGGCGTGACGACCAGGAGCCGGAATAGCGGAAGTCGCGCGCGCGCCGCGCCAGGAAGGGATGGCTATCGTCTTCCTTCAGGTCGGCGATGTAGCGCGCCACCGTCTGATCGATGCGGGCGCGGATTTTTTCCACCAGATCATGGCCGCGGCCGAAAATCTGGTCCGGCGTCTGGGTGCCTCCGCGCAGGCTTTGATTGAGATACTCGCGCGTCTTGGGATGCACGCTGTCCAGCCAGGCATTCAGCTCGGCATTGAAGTCTTCCATGCTGGAAAAGCCGTCCGGCGCCTCCAGTTCGAACGCCCTGATCAGCGTGTCATAGCCGTTCAGCTCCTCGTCGCGCGCATCCTCCATGAGCCGCCAGGCCGTGCCCATCATCGACAGCGCGATCTGGTCGCACGGATCGATTGTCAGCGCGCGCTCACACAGCGCCACCGCCCTGGCCGGATCGCCGCCCTGAAGCGCTGCTTCCGCCGCGCAACCATAAAGCTCGCCATCCTCGCTGTTCTGCTTCAACAGCCCTTCGAAGGCGGCCAACGCCTCGTCATAACGCCCCAGCATGGTAAGCGAACTGGCCACGCCCGCCGCGGCCAGCCGGTCGTCGGGAGAAAGCCGCGCTGCTTCCCGGTATGTCTCCAGTGCCTCCTCGGCGCGCCGTTCGTGGCTCAGGAAAAACGCCTTGGACAGCAGCAGCGGCGTGGTCCTGGGCGCGCTGTCATAGGATTTGAGATATTCGTCGCGCCGGTCCAGCCGGTACAGAATGTCATTGTGGAATTTGTGCCACTGCGGATTGGCGGGATCGTCCGCAATCATCCGGCGCGACAAGGCGATGGCCTCGTCATAGCGCTTCAGGTCCTGCAGGATCTCGGCGCGGATCGCATCGCTGTGCGGCAGATCCGGATTGAGGGCCTTGGCGGTGGCGAGATGGTCAAGCGCCTCTTCATTGCGGCGCTGGCGCGCCAGCGCCAAGGCATAATTGTGATGCAGCGCGGCTTTGATTGCGTTTGAAGAGGGTTGCCCGATGGCGCCGGCAAGAACCATCTCGGCGTCCTGTGTGCGGTCCAGTTCCAGCAGCACGACGCCCAATTCCAGCCGCGCCTGCATGTTGCCAGGCATTGTTCGCGCCCAATCGCGGTACAGAACTTCCGCATCCTCCAGCTGCCCCAGGCGCTTCAGGATATTGCCGGCCTCGAAATAGCTTTCCGCATAATCAGGCTTGAGGCGGATTGCGTCTTTCAGGGCGGCCAGGGCCTCTTGCGGCCGTCCCTGCCATTGCAAGGCCGTGGCATGGCTGAAAGCCAGTTGTGCGGCATGGGGATCGGCGGCGCGGGCCCGGGCAAACAAGCTGGCCGCGTCCTCGAAGCGCTGCTCATGCATGCGCACCAGCCCGGCCATGTGCAGCAACGCTGGATCGCAGGGCGCATGACGCAGATGGAACTCCATGGCCCGGCTGGCGCCCACCACGTCGCCGGCCCGCAAGGCCGCGCTGGCGGCGGCCAGGACCGCACCAATATCCGTCTGTTCCTGGAGTGTGACCATGAGGTCCACCCTACAGGAGCCGATTGGCGGCTGTCAGGCTGGAAAGAAAATTACAAAATGACAGAACGTCATAATAAACTGCGTAATTTCACCTACTTGGCAAGAAGCGCGACAAACTTTCTAATTGTCGCAAAATGTCACTGATCGGCTCTTTTCCCCTCGAATTTCGGGAATTAATAAGTATCTGCGGGTGGGCTCCCAGAACGTGACCATGCATCTTTTTTTCCTAGACACCGGTTGGATACTGGCGGCCATCGCCATGGGTGGGGCCGGCTATACCGTGTTGGCGGCCATCCTGGTCGGCCGTTTCATGCGCACGCCGCAAATTACCACCGACAACACACCCGCCGTCACCATCCTGAAGCCACTGCATCGCGGCGAGCCCGATCTGTCGCGCAATCTGGAAACCTTCTTCGCGCAAAAGTACGACGGCAAGGTGCAGATCGTATTCGGCGTGCATGATGAAGCCGATTCCGCCGTGCCGGTGGTGCGCGCGCTGCAGGCCAAATATCCCCATCTCGATACCGCGATCGTTGCCGACACCGCGCTCTATGGCGCCAACGCCAAAGTATCCAATCTGATCAACATGCTGCCCGCGGCGCGCCATGACGTGCTGGTGCTGTCCGACAGCGATATCGCGGTCACCTCGAACTGGCTGTCGCAGGTCACGGCCGCGTTGGCGCGTCCCGGTGTTGGCATCGTCACCTGCCTCTATACCGGCGAGCCGGCCAATGACGGCCATCGTCTGTGGTCGGCCCTGGCCGCCATGGGCACCTCCTATACCTTCCTGCCCAATGCGGTGTTGGGCACTTCGCTCGGCTTGGCCACGCCCTGTTTCGGGTCCACCATCGCGCTGCGCCGCGAGACACTGGACGAAGTGGGCGGTTTTACCGCTTTCGCCGATCATCTGGCTGATGATTATGAGATGGGCCGGGCCGTGCGCGCCCGGGGCTACACCATGGCCATTCCCGCCATGGGCGTGGGCCATACCGCGGCGGAAAGCTCGGCGCTGGATCTGTTCCGCCATGAATTGCGCTGGCAGCGGACGATCCGCATGGTCAACCCGATGGGTTATCTGGGCAGCTTCGTCACCCATGGTTTCGCCTTCGCCTTGATGGCGGCGGTGTTGCTGGATTTCAACACTATCAGCCTGGCGATCCTGGCGTTGACGCTGGCCGCGCGCCTGTCTCTAAAGCACCGGATCGACGGGCTTTTCGGCACCTATGCCGGTCCCTATGGCCTGCTGCCCCTGCGAGACCTGTTAAGCTTCGGGGTCTTCCTGGTCTCGCTGTCCGGCGAAACCGTGCATTGGCGCGGGACGCACTTTGCGGTAGAGCCTTCGGGCGCGATGTCCCAGGTCTGAAAGCCTTTAAAAGTTCCCTGTTGTTCCCGGTTTTCCGGGCCATGAGGTTATGACGATGATGAAGTCCCTTTTCCTGCAAGCTCCGTCCTTTGACGGTTATGACGGCGGCGCCGGCGCGCGCTACCAGATGAAGCGGGAAGTGAAGAGCTTCTGGTTTCCCACCTGGCTGGCCCAGGCGGCCGCGATGGTGCCGGGCTCGCGCCTGATCGACGCGCCGCCGCACAACCTGTCCTTCAAGGACATCGAGGAGGATGTGAAGGCGCACGAGCTGATCGTGATCCACACCTCCACCCCCAGCTTCAAGTCGGACTGCAAGACCGCGCGCCTGGTGCGCGAGATCAACCCGACCGCCAAGATCGGATTCATCGGCGCCAAGGTCGCGGTCGAACCGAATGAGAGCATGGAGGCCTGCCCCGAGCTCGATTTCGTCGCCCGCAACGAATACGACTTCACCATCAAGGAACTGGCGGAAGGCGCGGACTGGTCCACCATCAAGGGCCTGACATACCGTGACGCCAGCGGCCAGATCGTCTCCAATCCCGAGCGCGAAATCCTGGTCGACATGGACAAGCTGCCGTCGGTCCTGCCGCTCTACAAGCAGCTCGATGTGAAAAAGTATTTCGGCGGCTATCTGCTGCACCCCTACATGTCCTGGTACACGGGCCGCGGCTGCAAGTCGCGCTGCACCTTCTGCCTGTGGCCCCAGACCATCGGCGGCCACAAATACCGCTTCATGTCCATCGAGCGCGTGGTCAAGGACGTGAAGTATGTGAAGGAGAATTTCCCCGAGGTGAAGGAGATCTTCTTCGACGACGATACCCTCACCGACAATCACGACCGGGTGGAAGAACTGGCCAGGGCGCTGGGCCCGCTGAACGTGACCTGGTCGTGCAACGCCAAGGCCAATGTGCCGCGCAAGACGCTGGAAGTGATGAAGGCCAATGGCCTTCGCCTGCTTCTGGTCGGCTATGAATCCGGCAACCAGCAGATCCTGCACAATATCAAGAAGGGCCTTCTGGTCGATGTCGCCAAGCGCTTCTCGCGCGACTGCCGCGAGCTGGGCATTGTCGTGCATGGCACCTTCATCCTGGGGCTGCCGGGCGAGACCCGCGAGACCATTCAGGAGACGCTGGCCTTCGCCAAGGAAGTCAATCCGCACACCATCCAGGTGTCGCTGGCCGCGCCCTATCCGGGCACCTTCCTCTACAAGCAGGCCAAGGAAAATGGCTGGTTCGCCTCCGATGTGGATCTCCTGACGGAAGACGGCACCCAGATCGCGCCGCTGAACTATCCGCATCTGGGCCATACCGAAATCTTCGATTCGGTCGAGGACTTCTACAAGAAGTTCTATTTCCGTCCCTCCAAGATCGCGGAGATCGTGAAGGAAATGCTCACCTCGCGCGACATGCTGGTGCGGCGCCTGCGTGAGGGGGTGGAATTCTTCCAGTTCCTCAAGAACCGCGAAGACATGATCGTTTCGTGATCCCATGTCATGGCCGGCCTCCGGGCCGGCCATCGCCTTGAGCTTGCCGAAGGGCGAGGGCCAAATCCCGTGAAACGCCTTATCGTCACTGCCGACGACTTCGGCGCCGCCGTCGAAGTCAATCAGGCGGTGGAGCGCGCCCATCGCGACGGCATCTTGTCCGCCGCCAGTCTGATGGTGGCCGCGCCCGCCGCCAACGACGCGGTGCAGCGTGCGCGGTCCATGCCCGGCCTGCGCGTGGGCCTGCATCTGGTGCTGGTGGAGGGGCGGCCGATGCTGCCGGCCGCCGCGGTGCCCGATCTGGTCGATAAAAGCGGCAACTTCCGCACCGACATGGCGCGCGCCGGCGCGGCCATGTTCTTCCTGCCCAAGGTACGCGCCCAGCTGGCGGCGGAGATCGAGGCCCAGTTCGCGGCCTTTGAAGCGACGGGGCTGCGGCTCGATCATGTCAATGCCCACAAGCATTTCCATCTGCACCCCACTATCGCCGCGTTGATCGTGAAGCTGGGCAAGGCGCATGGCGTGCGCGGCGCGCGTGTCCCGCTGGAGCCGCAGGCCGTGCTGGGGCGCATCGAGAAACACAAACCGTCCGGCGTGGTGGCGCTGACCGCCCCATTTGCCCGCCATCTGAGGAACCGATTCCGCCGCGCCGGCATTGCCGCGCCCGATCATGTCTTTGGTCTGGCCTGGTCCGGCGCCATGACGGCGGTCCGTCTGGCCGGCCTGATCGAGCATCTGCCAGACGGGCTGAGCGAGATCTATACCCACCCGGCCACCGGTCCCTATCCCGGCTCGGCGCCCGGCTACTTATATGGAGAGGAGCTTGCGGCCCTGACCGATCCGGCACTGCCCGGCCTGATCGCCGCCAAGGGCATCCGGATGGGTGGCTTTGCCGACTTTCCTATCCAATAAAATCAATGGCTTAACTAAAGAATTTTTGGTTCAATTGCCCCGGCCAAAGGGGTATTGCAATAGCGAAACAGGAGCCTTCCTTGAGTAGCCACGCCTTTGCCATTCCGCCCGACCTGACGCGCGATACCGGCGCATGGCCCGGTGACGGCCCGATCAAATTCGGTTCGGACGAACACAAGCGGCTGTTCTGCAAGACCCTGCTGGACACCCATGATCCCTATCGGCCTAAGGTGCTGGACTGGCCCAAGCTGGGCGAGGAAGCGGAGAAGCGCATCACCGCGCTGCCGATCTGGGACATCGCGGTCCAAACCGAGAATCGCGCCGGCCTCAACGTCTGTACCTATGCCGAGGGCGTGCGCGATCCCCTGCTGCGCAAGGCGATCGAGCTCAACGGTTTTGAAGAACGGCGTCATCGCCATGTGCTGGCCAATCTGGTCGAGGCCTATGGCATCAAGCTGGCGCCCGAGCCGGTCTATGAACGGCCGAAGAATCCGGAATGGGCTTTCATGGTCACGGGCTATAGCGAGTGCATCGACAGTTTCTTCGCCTTTGGCTTGTTCAAGGCCGCCGCCGACACCGGCTATTTTCCGCCGGAACTGATCCAGACCTTCGATCCGGTGGTGAATGAGGAAGCCCGCCACATCCTGTTCTTCGTGAACTGGGCGGCCTGGCATCGCCGCAACATGCCCTGGTGGCGCCGGCCTTATTTCGAACTCAAGGTGCTCGCGGTCTGGATATTCCTGATCTATGAGCGCATGGGCATCGCCTCCGACGTTTCCAACGGCCAGCAGGACAATAACTTCACCGTCAGCGGCGCCGAGCAGCTGGGCGCCGACATCGATGTCGGCGAGCTGATCGCCATCTGCGTCGCTGAGAATGACCGGCGGCTGAAGCCTTTCGACAATCGCCTCAAGCGGCCGCGCTTCGTGCCTTTCATGGCGCGCCTGGCGCTGAAATTCATCGGCCCGAAAAAGAAGAAAGCCGCCTGACATGAAGATCGGCTCGCCCGAACATCGCGACACCTTCTGCCGCCATTTCATGCAGACCTATACGGAGTTCGATCCGGATACGCTGCCCTGGCCGGAACTGGACGAAGCCGCGCTGCAGCGCCTGAAATCCGTGCCCTTCTGGGAAGAGGTCTTCTATACCGAGCGCCGCGCGGGGGCGATCGTGGCGGAGTTCGTCAAGACCATCCAGGACCCGGTGATGAAGGAAGCCGTGGCGCTGCAGGGTTTCGAGGAAGCCCGCCATGCCAAGCTGATCCGGGTGATGATCGAGAAATACGGCATCGACGCCGCCGAGCGCCCGCTGGAAGATGTCAGCGACAATGTCGAAACCCGCTTCAAGGATTTCGGCTTCGGTGAATGCATGGACAGCTTCCTGGGCTTTGGCGTCTTCAAGATCGCCATGCAGTCGGAATTCCTGCCCAAGGAGATGTTCGCCATCTTCGAAACCCTGATGTACGAGGAAACCCGTCATATCGTCTTCTTCGTCAACTGGATGGCCTACAACCAGGCGCAGAAGGGCGTCATCTCCAAGGCACTGCTGCCCTTCACCAGCTTCCGCTATTACATGCGCGCGCTTGGCCGCATGATCGGTACCGCCAAGCGCGGCAAGGAGCTGAATGACGGCAAGGAATTCAGCGCCACTCAGGCCAGCGTGTTTCTGGACGGCTTTACTTTCCGCCGCTTCCTGGAAGACTGCTATTCTGAAAACCGCCGCCGCATGGGCGCGTTCGACAAGGAATTGCTGCGTCCGAGCTTCCTGCCGCAGCTCGCCGAGACCGCGCTGGGCGCCATGCGGTTGTGGAGCTTTCGCGCCAAGCCCCTGCCGGCCTGATGAAGTGGGCGCCCAAGATCGGCGTGAGCGTCGCGCTGCTGGCCGGCCTGGTCGCGGCCATCTATCTGATCTGGTCGATCGGCTTTGACGCGGTGTTTGGGGCCATCGCCCGCGCCGGCTTTGGCGGGCTGGCGCTGCTGTGCCTTTACGCGCTGGTGGTTTTCGTCAGCCTGGCCTTTGCCTGGTATTTCCTGTTGCCGCCGGTCGAGCGCCGTCCGGTGACGAGCTTCTACATCGCCCGGCTGGTGCGCGATTCCATCGCCGAGATATCGCCTTTCTCGCCGGTGGGCGGGATGGTGGCGGCGGCGCGGCTGATGATCCTGAAGGGCATGGGCGGTTCCTACGCCGCGGCATCGGTCGCCGCCGACGCCACAACCGAGGCCATGGCGCAAGTCGTCTTTCTGGCATTTGGTCTTGGTCTTGGCTTCACTCAGTTCCGGCATCTGCAAGGCTCGGGCCCGGTGACCGAAGCCATGCTGGCGGTTTTGCTGCTGGCGGTGCCCGGTATCGCGCTCCTGATCTTCCTGCAGAAAAAGGGCGCAAGCTTCGCCGAAAGGCTGGCGGGCCGTTTCTTTCCACAAATGAAGGGGGGCGTGTCTTTTCGCGCCGCGATCGAAGAGCTTTATGATTCCGAGGCCCGTCTGGCAGCCTCATCGGCCTTGCATCTGCTGGGCTGGATTGGCGGCGGCATCGGCACTTTCATTTCTTTCCGCCTGGTCGGCGGCCATATCGGCTTGCTGAATGCGGTGGCGCTGGAAGCCCTGCTATCCACCTTGCGCAGCATCGCCGCGCCCGTGCCGGCCGCCATCGGGGTGCAGGAATGGGGTTATGCCATGCTGGCGCCCTTGTTCGGCCTGCCGGCGGAAATGGGCGTGGCGGTATCGCTGCTCAAGCGCGCGAGAGAGATCGTGCTGGGCGTGCCGGCATTGCTTTACTGGCAGTCTGTCGAGGGCCGGCGCGCTTTTGGCGGCATCGAGGCGCCCCATGTCTGACATCGCTCTCGTCACCGGAGCATCCGGCTTCGTCGGCTCGGCCGTGGCGCGCGCGCTGGTCGCGCGCGGCCTGCATGTGCGGGTGCTGATGCGGCCTTCCGCCTCGCGGCTCAATATCGCCAAGCTGCATTGCGAGCCGGTCGCGGGCGACATGCGTGACGAAGAATCCATGGCCGCTGCCATGAAGGGCGCGCGCTATTTCTTTCATGTCGCCGCCGACTATCGCTTGTGGGCGCGCGATCCGGGCGAGATCGAGCGCAACAATTTCCAGGGCGCCAGGGCCACCATGGGCGCGGCGCTCAAGGCGGGCGTGGAACGCGTGGTCTATACCTCGTCTGTCGCGGCGCTGAAGCCTGGCGCGGCCGCGGTGGACGAAACCTCCCGCCACACGCCACAGACCGTGATCGGCAGCTACAAGCGCAGCAAGCTGATCGCCGAGCGGGAGGTCGAACGGCTGATTCGGGACGAAGGCCTGCCGGCGGTGATCGTGGCGCCCTCGACCCCCATCGGCCCACGCGACATCAAGCCCACGCCGACGGGGCGCATCATCGTGGAAGCCGCCACGGGCCGCATGCCGGCCTTTGTCGATACCGGCCTCAATCTGGTGCATGTCGATGACGTGGCACATGGCCATCTGCTGGCGCTGGACAAGGGCAGGATCGGCGAAAATTACATCCTGGGCGGCACGGATGTGGCGCTGAAGGACATGCTGGGCGATATCGCCTTCTTCTCCGGCCGGCGCGCGCCCACCATCAGACTGCCGCGCGCTCCGCTTTATCCGCTGGCCTGGGGCGCGGAAGCTTTTGCCCGCGTTACCGGTAAGGAGCCATTCCTCACCATCGATGCCCTGAATATGTCGCGCTATCGCATGTTCTTTTCCTCGGAAAAGGCCAAGCGCGAGCTGGGCTATGTGGCGCGGCCTTACAAGGACGGCCTGAGGGATGCGATCTCCTGGTTCCGCGAGAACGGGTATCTGCAATGATCGCGGGCATCCTGTTCGGCTTCGTGCCGCTGTTGATCTGGCTCTATATGCTGGTGCTGCGGCGTGGCTTCTGGCTGTTGCGCGAGCGCGACACCGTGCCGGTTGTTGAACCCGCATCCTGGCCTTCGGTGGTGGCGGTGGTGCCCGCCCGCAACGAGGCCGATGTGATCCAGCAAAGCATCGGCAGCTTGGCGGCGCAGGATTATCCCGGTCCCTTCCATATCGTGCTGGTCGACGATCTCAGCGATGACGGCACCGCCGATCTGGCGCGGGGTCTCTCCAGCAGCCGGCTAACGGTGCTGACCGGAAGCGCGCGCCCCTCCGGCTGGACCGGCAAGCTCTGGGCCATGCAACAGGGCAGCGACCATGCCGCCACCTTGCAGCCCGAATTTCTCTGGTTCACCGACGCGGATATCGCGCATTCGACCGATAATCTGCGCCAGCTGGTCTCGCGTGCCGAAGACGGCAAGCGGGTGCTTGTCTCGCTGATGGCGCGGCTTCATTGCCGCAGCACCGCCGAGCATTTCCTGATTCCGGCTTTTGTCTTCTTCTTCGATATGCTGTTTCCCTTTGGCGCCGTGAACGATCCGCGTTCCAGGGTCGCGGCGGCTGCCGGCGGCTGTATGCTGGCGCGCCGCACGGCGCTGGAAAAAGCTGGCGGCATCGCCGCCATCCGCCACAACATCATCGATGATTGCGCGCTGGGCCGGGCGATGAAGGCGCAAGGCCCCGTCTGGCTGGGGCTGACGGATCGCGCCTTGTCGCTCAGGCCCTATCCCCATATCTCCGACATCCGCCATATGGTGACGCGCACGGCCTATGCCCAGCTGGGCTATTCGCCGCTGCTGCTGGCGGGCACATTGTTGGGCCTGGCCTTGGTCTATCTGGCGCCGGTGATGACGGCGCTGTTCGCCTGGGGCGTTTCGCAGCTGGCCGGTTGGCTTGCCTGGATCATCATGGCGGTGATGTTCCAGCCGATTTTGCGCTTCTATCGCCTGTCGCCCTTATGGGGGCTGGCGCTGCCGCTGATCGGTGTCTTTTACGCAGCCTTTACGCTGGAATCGGCGTTCCAGCACTGGGCAGGGAAGGGCGGCATGTGGAAGGGCCGGGCCCAGGCTGATGCAGGAAAGGCCGAGGGTCAGACATGAGCGGCGTCGCGGAGCTTCAGTCCGGCAAAGGTCATGGCGACGAGAATTTCCCCGTCGCCTCCTTTCTGATCGCGCCCAAAAATCGCGCGCCGGTGATGGCCTTCTACAAATTCGTGCGCGCCGCCGATGACGTGTCCGACAATGCCCAGGCCGCGCCCGAGGAAAAGCTGCGGCTTCTGGAATTGATGCGCCAGAGCCTGGTGGGCGAGAATGACGTGGTGCCCGAAGGCGTGGCGCTGCGCCAGATCATGGCGGAACGCGGCCTTTCGCCCGTCCATGCGCTGGATCTGCTGGAAGCCTTCCGCCGCGATTGCACCAAGCTGCGCTATCAAGATTGGGATGATCTGATCGATTACTGCCGTTACAGCGCCATGCCGGTGGGCCGCTTTGTGCTGGATGTGCATGGCGAAAGCCAAAGCCTTTGGCCCGCCAATGACGCGCTGTGCGCGGCGCTGCAGGTGATCAACCATCTGCAGGATTGCGCCAAGGATTATCGCGCGCTGAACCGGGTCTATATTCCCGAGCCGCTGCTGGCCCAGGCCGGGATCGGTGTCGAAGCCCTGGGCCAGGACAGGGCCAATCCGGCGCTGGCGGGGGTGATCTCTGGCCTGGCGCGCAGGAACGCGGAATTGCTGGAGATTTCGCGGCCCTTTGCCGGAGGCATCCGCGACGGCCGGCTGTCGCTGGAAGTGGACCTGATCCAGACCCTGGCCGATGACCTGAACGTCATGCTGATGAACCGCGATCCCCTGTCGCAAAGCGTGCATCATTCCAAGATGGACGTGGCGGCCCTGTTTGTGAAACGTTTTCCCGCCTTTGCCCTGATGCGCATGATGCGCCCGAGAGCCAGATGACCAACGCAGAAAATATCGGCGCGCCCGCCGCCCGGGCCGTACAGAAAAAAGCCAGCGGCAGCTCTTTCTATCTCGCCATGCGGCTGATGCCGGCGGAAGAACGCGACGCCATGTTCGCGATCTATGCCTTCTGCCGCAAGGTGGACGATATCGCCGATGACGGCATCGGCACCCGGGCCGAGCGTCACGAAAAGCTGGAAGGCTGGCGGCGTGACTTGCGCGCGCTTTATCAGGGGACGGTGGCGGGGCAGGTGCGCTTTCTCGCCCCTGCCGTGACCCATTACGGCCTCAGGCTGGAAGACTTCCTGGCCGTGCTGGACGGCATGGATATGGATGTGGCCGAGGATATCGTCGCGCCCGACCTGGCGACGCTCGATCTTTACTGCGACCGGGTGGCCAGCGCGGTGGGCCGGCTTTCCATCAAGGTGTTCGGCATGGAGGAAGGACCCGGCTTCGCTCTGGCGCATCATCTGGGCCGAGCGTTGCAGCTGACCAATATCCTGCGTGATGTCGATGAAGACGCGGCGATCGGCCGGTTGTATCTGCCGCGCGAATATCTTGAGGAGATGGACTGCTGCCGCCGCATGGACCCGATGGCGATCGTCGACAAGCCCGAAATCGATGCGGTTTGCCGCAAGGTGGCCAGGCTTGCGCATGGCCATTACGACGAAGCAAATCGCATTTTGGCGACGCGGCCCAAGGGGCGCATCAAGACCCCGCGCCTGATGGGCGCGGTCTATTCCGAGATCCTGCGCCTCAGCGAAGCCCAGGGCTTTACCGCGCCCCGCCATCGTGTCTCATTGCCCAAGAGCAAGCTCTTGTCACTGGTGCTGCGCCAGGGGCTATTTTCGCGAGTTGGATGAAATGACGGGGAAGTCCCGGGACGCGCTTGGCGCGCCCAAAGGAAAAGCCTTCGTCATCGGCGCGGGCCTTGCCGGCCTGTCGGCCGCCACCATCCTGGCCGAACGCGGCGCATCCGTGACGGTGCTGGAGGGCGCCGGTCAGGCGGGCGGGCGCTGCCGATCCTATTTTGACGCCGCGATGGACGCGGTGATCGACAATGGCAATCATCTGGTGCTGTCGGGCAATCGCGCGGTGCATGCTTATCTGACGCGCATCGGCGCCAAGGACGCGCTGGCGGGCCCGCCGCGCGCGGCGTTCGCCTTTGTGGATCTGAAGGACGGCCGTCGCTGGACCTTGCGGCCTAATGAAGGGCGCGTGCCTTACTGGATCGCGCGCGAAAGCCGGCGGGTGCCGGGCAGCAGCGTGCGCGACTATATGCAGTATTCCGGGCTGCTTTGGGCCGACCGCGGCAAGCGCATCGGGGACATCGTCAAGGACCGCGGGCCGCTATGGCGGCGGCTGATGCATCCCTTGCTTCTGGCGGCGCTGAATACCGAACCGGAAGAGTCTTCCGCCGCGCTGGCCGGCGCGGTGCTGCGCGAGACCCTGGCCAAGGGCGGCCGCTACTATCGTCCGCGCATCGCCCACCCCACGCTCGCGGCCGCCTTTATCGATCCCGCGCTGGCCTATCTGCAAGGCAAGGACGCCAAAGTGCAACTGAGCACCCGGTTGCGCGGCATCACGCTCGGCCGGCGCAACGCCCTGGCGATGGATCTGGGCGAGGTCGCCGTGCCGTTGTCGCGCAATGATGCGCTGGTGCTGGCGGTGCCGCCCTGGGTCGCCAAGGATCTTATCCCAACCCTGACCGCGCCCGATGACTTTCGTGCCATCGTCAATGCGCATTTCCGGATGCCCGCGCCGGCGGGAAGCCCCGCCATGCTGGGCGTGATCGGCGGCACCGCGGAATGGATCTTCACCTTCCCGGACCGCATTTCGGTCACGGTTTCAGGCGCGGATGCCATCGTGGACAAGGACCGCGAAGAACTGGCCCGCACCATCTGGGCCGACGTCGCCAGGGCGCTGAACATCCAGGCCGACATGCCGGTCTGGCAGATTGTGAAGGAAAAGCGGGCCACTTTTGCCGCCACGCCGGCGCAGGACGCCAGGCGTCCCGGAGCCAAAACCGGATGGCCCAATCTGTTCCTGGCCGGCGACTGGACCCAGACCGGCCTGCCCGCCACCATCGAGGGGGCCCTGCGCTCCGGCGAAACCGCGGCGGCTTTGGCCCTGAAGCATCTGTCTTTATAGTGACCGCGACCATGAATCAGCTCAATCCCGGCGAATTTGGCGATGTGGAGGGCGCGATCCGCGCCGCCACCGACGCCATCCTGCGCGACCAGAAGCCCGACGGGCATTGGGTCTATGAGCTGGAGGCCGATGCCACCATTCCGGCGGAATATGTGCTGCTGGTTCATTACCTGGCCGAGACGCCCAATCTGGAACTGGAACGCAAGATCGGCGTCTATCTGCGCCGCATCCAGGGCGCCCATGGTGGCTGGCCGCTGTATCACGAAGGCGCCTTCGATATCTCGGCCACGGTGAAGGCCTATTTCGCGCTGAAGATGATCGGCGACGACATCGATGCGCCGCATATGGCGCGCGCGCGCGCGGAAATCCGAAATCGCGGCGGCGCCATCAAGGCCAATGTATTCACCCGCATCCTGCTGGCGCTCTACGGCCAGACCAGCTGGTCGAACATCCCGACCGTGCCGCCGGAGCTGATCCTGTTGCCGCGCTGGTTCCCGGTGCATCTGTCCAAGATGAGCTATTGGGCGCGCACGGTGATCGTGCCGCTGCTGGTTCTGTGCGCGCGCCAGCCGCTGGCGAAGAATCCGCGCGGTATTCATATCGACGAGCTGTTCGTGCCCGGCGTGCCGGCGGCGTCGCCGCGCGCCCCGCATCAAAGCGCCGGCTGGTCGGCTTTCTTTGCGGGCCTCGACCGGGTGCTGAAAGTCGTGCCCTGGCCCAAGGGCGCGCGCGAACGCGCCATCGAGATCTGCCGGGCCTGGACCACCGAAAGACTGAACGGCGAGGACGGGCTGGGCGCGATCTATCCGGCCATGGCCAACAGCGTGATGATGTATGATGTGCTGGGCTATCCGCCCGAACATCCCGACCGCGCCATTGCCCGCAAGTCGATCGAGAAGCTGCTGGTGATCAAGGAGGACGAGGCCTATTGCCAGCCTTGTGTATCGCCGGTTTGGGACACCGCGCTGGTCGCCCATGCCCTGCTGGAAACCCGCGACGAGCGGGCGGAGACGGCCGTGGCGCGCGGGCTGGCATGGTTGAAGCCGCTGCAGGTGCTGGATGTGAAAGGCGACTGGGCGGAGGAGAAGCCCAATGTGCGCCCGGGCGGCTGGGCCTTCCAGTATCGGAACGATCACTATCCCGATCTGGATGACACCGCGGTGGTGGTGATGGCGATGGACCGCGCCGCGCAGCGCATTGAATATAAGGACGCCATTGCCCGGGGCGCGGAATGGGTGGAAGGCCTGCAGAGCCGCGATGGCGGCTGGGGCGCCTTTGATGCCGACAACAGCTATTACTATCTGAACAACATTCCCTTCGCCGATCATGGCGCGCTGCTCGATCCGCCGACCGAGGATGTGTCGGGCCGTTGCGTCGGCATGCTGGCGCAGCTGGGCGCCAGGCCCGATCATCCGCGGCTGAAGGCGGGCGTGGACTATCTGATCCGCACCCAGCGCCAGGATGGCTCCTGGTGGGGCCGCTGGGGCGTCAATTACATCTATGGCACCTGGTCGGCGCTGGCGGGCCTCAACGGCGCGGGACTGGAACCCGATCACGCGACGATGAAGAAGGGCGCCGACTGGCTGGTGGCGATCCAGAACCCGGATGGCGGCTGGGGTGAGAATTGCGACAGCTACAAGCTGGATTACAAGGGCTATGAACCGGCGCCCTCGACCGCGTCACAGACCGCCTGGGCGCTGCTCGGCCTGATGGCGGCGGGGCAGGTCGACCATCCGGCGGTGGCGCGTGGCATCAACTATCTGAAAGCGACGCAGGAGGCCGACGGGCTGTGGCGCCAGCCGCATTACACCGGCGGCGGTTTCCCCCGCGTGTTCTATCTGAACTATCACGGCTATCCGAAATTCTTCCCGCTCTGGGCGCTGGCGCGCTACCGCAACCTGAAAAGCGGCAATTCGCGCCGGGTGGAATTCGGCCTGTGACCATCCTTGCCGTCACCGGATTGGCGAAAGAGGCCGAGATCGTCGGCGTCGCCGGTGTGGTGGCGGTGGCCGGTGGCGGTGATGCCGTGTCGCTGGCTGACAAGCTGAGCGCGTTGCATGGCGATATCCGGGGCGTGATTTCCATCGGTCTGGCGGGCGCGCTGTCGCCGCATCTGAAAGTCGGCGATGTGGTGATCGCCGACCAAATTCTGACCGGCATGGAGACGTGGGACTGTCAGGAGACCTGGCGCGTGCGTCTCACGTCACGTCTGCCGAATGCCCATCAGGGCCAGTTCTTCGGCAGTGACGTGATCATCGAAAAGCCCGAAACCAAGTCCGGCCTTTACAACAGCACCGGCGCGCTGGCGGTGGACATGGAAAGCCAGGTCGCCGCCCGGTTCGCCCGCGCCCGCAATCTGCCGCTGGCCGGTCTGCGCGTGATCTCCGACGACGCCAGCCATGTGCTGCCACCGGCGGCCCTGGTGGCGATGAAACCCGATGGCGGCATCGCCATCGGCCGGGTGCTGGGCTCGCTGGTGAAAAGGCCGACACAAATCCCGGCGCTGATCCGCACCGCACGCGCCTCGAACAAGGCGTTCGCGGAACTACTCCGCTGCCTCGATCTCTGTGGTGTTGGAATTGCCGGCGCGGATCTCTGACATCTTCTTCTCGACATGACGCGAGAAGACGAACTCGGCCGGGCGCTGGTTGGCGAGTGAGATTTCCGGCGCGAAAGGCCCTTCCGTCTTCACCCCGCGCAGCATCAAAGGCAGGTTCTTCCACGGGTGCTTGATCGCATCGGTGGCGGCGGTGCCTTCAAAGCCGCAATGCACCATGCAGTTGGCGCACTTCTCATACTTGCCGACACCGTACTTTTCCCACTCGGTGCCTTCCATCAGCTCCTTGAAGGTCTTCACATAGCCTTCGCCCAGCAGATAGCAGGGCTTCTGCCAGCCGAACACGGTGAGCAGCGGCATCGACCAGGGGGTGCATTCATAGGTCTGATTGCCGGCCAGGAAGTCCATGAACAGGGCGGAATTGGTGAATTCCCAATTCTTGCCGCCATTGCCGCGCTTCAGAATCTCGCGGAACATCGTCTTGGTGCGCTCGCGGTTCAGGAAGTGCTGCTGGTCGGGGGCGCGCTCATAGGCATAGCCGGGCGACACGGTGATGCCGTCCACGCCCATTGCCATCATCTCGTCGAAGAATCTGGCGGTGCGCTCCGGGTCCGCGCCATCAAAGAGCGTGCAGTTGATCTGCGTGCGGAAGCCGCGCTCCTTGGCCATTTGGATGGCCTTGACCGCCTTCTCATAGGTGCCGTCCAGGCAGACCGACTTGTCGTGCATCACCTTGTCGCCGTCCAGATGGATCGACCAGGTGAAATTCGGATGCGGCTTGTACTGGTCGATCTTCTTGGCCAGCAAAAGCGCGTTGGTGCACAGGATCACGAACTTGTCGCGCTCGATATAGCCTTCCACGATCTTGGCCATGTCGCGGTGGAGCAGGGGCTCGCCGCCGGCGATGGAGACGGCCGGCGCCCCGCACTCCTCGATCGCGTCCATGCACTGCTGGTAGGAGAGGCGCTGGTTCAGGATCTCGTCCGGATAATCGATCTTGCCGCAGCCGGCGCAGGCCAGGTTGCAGCGGAACAAGGGCTCCAGCATCAGCACCAGCGGGTACTTGCCGCCGGAGAAATGCTTCTTCATCACATAGGCGCCGATCTTGGCGGCCTGACGCAGCGGCAATCCCATGATTTAAGCCCTCAACTCGGCAGGAAGACGGAACTCGATATGTTCCTTCTTGCCGTCCATCTGTTCCACTTCCACATCCTCGATCGCGCCCAGAGCGGCGATCACATGCTTGACCAGCTCTTCGGGCGCCGAGGCGCCGGCGGTCAGGCCCACCACTTTCTTGCCGCGCACCCATTCCGGCCGCAGCTCGCTGCCGTCATTGATCAGATAGGATGGCACGCCTTCCTCCAGGCCGATCTCGCGCAGCCGGTTGGAGTTGGAGCTGTTGGCCGCGCCCACCACCAGGATCACATCGGCGATCTTGGCCAGTTCGCGCACGGACGTCTGGCGATTCTGGGTGGCGTAGCAGATATCGGAGGTTTCCGGGCCGACGATGTCGGAGAAGCGCTTTTTCAGCGCCACGATGATGCCCTTGGTGTCGTCGATCGATAGCGTGGTCTGGGTGATATAGGCGACGGGCGTGTTGACGGGAATCTCCAGCGCGTCGACATCGGCTTCGTTCTGCACCAGGGTGACCGGCGCGCCGACCTGGCCCATGGTGCCCTCCACTTCGGGATGGCCGGCATGACCGATCAGGATCAGGGTGCGGCCATGGGCGACGTAACGCTTGCCCTGATTGTGCACCTTGGAAACCAAGGGGCAGGTGGCGTCCAGCACCGGCAGGCCACGGGCTGTGGCGGTCTTCACCACCGACTGGGGCACGCCATGGGCGCTGAATACGGTGACGGCGCCCTCGGGCACTTCGTCCAGTTCCTCGACAAAGCGGGCGCCCTTGTTCTTCAGGGTGTCGACCACATGCTTGTTGTGCACGATCTCGTGGCGCACATAGACGGGCTCGCCATACTTATCGAGCGCCTTCTCGACGATGTCGATGGCGCGTACGACCCCGGCGCAGAAGCCGCGTGGCTGGGCAAGTATCACTCGCATGTCGGTCCTAAAGCCTTCTCCAAGGGGCACGTCGCCCCGGCCTGGTTCCCATCGCCCGCCACGTCCGGGCAACAAGGGGTGCGGCGCTGCAACATAGCCATTTTCCCCTTTCGGGATAGGGGGTGCAACCCCTTATACCGCATGGGTAACAGGCCAAAGGCCGGTGGCTCCGTCAGGGGCTGCGGAAATGTAACCCGGCCCCCAGGAAACGGGTGGCAACCGGGCCGGTTTCAAGGCTAAAAGCGGCCTTCCACAAGGCTTGGGACCGGGAACCCCGTCAGGGGTCAATGGGCCTTGAGCCGCAAAACAGGGCGCCATGTCCAGCAATTTCCAGCAATCGGCCCGTGCCGCCGCCCTCAGCCAGCTTCCCCAGGCCATCGCGACCTCCGCCAAGCTGGTGGACGCCACGCTGGATGCAGTCCTGCCCCGGCCCGACGGCCGCCAGGCCCGGGTCCAGGAAGCCATGCGTTACGCCATCACGGCGGGGGGCAAGCGGCTGCGTCCCTTCCTGGTGCTGCATTCCGCCCGGCTGTTCGGGGTGGATGATTCGCGCAGCCTTCGGGTCGGGGCGGCGATCGAGTCGCTGCACACCTATTCGCTGGTGCATGACGATCTGCCCTGCATGGATGATGACGATCTGCGCCGCGGCCGGCCCACCACCCATATCGCCTTTGACGAAATGACGGCGGTCCTGGCCGGCGACGCGCTGCTCACCATCGCCTTCGAGATTCTGGCCGACGCCCGCACCCATCCGTCCGCCGAGGTGCGTTGCGCCCTGATTGCCAGGCTGGCGGAGGCATCCGGTCACAGTGGGATGATTGGCGGCCAGATCATCGACATGCTGGCCGATGCCAGTTTCGGCGTTGAGGACGTGATCGACCTGCAACGGCGCAAGACCGGCCAGCTGTTTGAATTCTCCTGCGAGGCCGGGCCGATCCTGGGCCAGGCCGGCGCGGAAGACCGTGCCCGCCTCAAATCCTATGCCGAGGACATGGGCGTGGTGTTCCAGATCACCGACGACCTGCTGGATGTCACCTCCACGGCCGAGAAGACCGGCAAGGCGGTGGGCAAGGACGCCGATATGGGCAAGCAGACCCTGGTCACCCTTCTAGGGGTCGAGGGCGCGCGCGCCGAGGCGGAAAAGCGCGCCCGCCGCGCGGTCGAGGCGCTGGGTCCTTACGCCGCCAAAGCGCCCGAACTCAGCGCCCTGCCGTTCTTTTTGCTGGATCGGGACAGTTAGAGGCGTTTTTGCCGTCTTCACCGGGCCATAATCCATCTTTATGCGTTAGAGGGCGAAGGAGATTTCCATGAACCGCATTTTGAAAAACCTGTCCCTGGCGCTGCTGCTGGCCGGTGCGCCGGCCGCCATCCTGCTGGAAACCGCGCCCGTCCAGGCGCAGGCCGCCGATCCGGCGGTGGAACAGATCCAGGGCTTTTATGACGCGCTGACCGCTTCAATGAAATCGGGCGGCAGCACCAAGTCGCGCTATGAAAAGCTCAAGCCCGCCGTCGAAAAGGCCTTCGATCTCCAGGCCATGACCGCGGCCGCCATCGGCCCCAGCTGGGCGACCACCTCGGACGCCGACAAGAAGGCGCTGGTTGACGCCTTCAGCCGCATGACCATCGCCAACTATGCGAAGAATTTCGATTCCTACAACGGCGAGAAATTCACTGTCGAGCCGGCCTCGATCGTGCGCGGCAGCGATCATTTCGTGAAGAGCGCGATGAAGACCCCCAGCGAAACCATCGCCTTCAACTACCGCATGCATCAGGCGGGCACGGAGTGGAAGATTACCGACGTGCTGCTGGCGGGCAATATCAGCCAGATGGCGCAGAAGCGCTCCGATTTTGCCGCCACCCTGGCGGCCAGCGGCCCGCAAGGCCTGGCCAAGAAGATGAACGCGCTTACTGATCAGATGTTAGGCTGACGCTTTCAGTCGCGTTGAAACACCGCCGCGCCGCTTCGCGGCTTGGCGTTCGCCGGGCAAAACCTCCACTGGAGGTTTTGCTTTTCCGGCTCACACTTCCGGATCGTGGAAACGCATCACATGCGCTGGCGGCCCGAGCAGGGCCGGCGACAGAAACAGCGTCGTCGCCAGCACCCAGCCCAGCGAGATCATCAGCAATTCGCCCATGCTCGCGGTGCCGGGATGCACGCTGAGCCACAGGGTGCCGAAGCCGGACGCGGTCGTGGCGGCCGAGAAAATCACCGCGCGGGTCAGGCTTGAGGCCAGGAAACAGCGCTGCCCGTGCCGCCAGGCGACCACGAAATAGATATTGAAGGCGACGCCGATGCCAAGCAGCAGCGGCAGCGCGATGACATTGGCGAAGTTCAGACGAAGGCCCAGCAGCACACAGGTCGCCAGCGTCAAGAGGCCCGCCAGCACCAGCGGCGCCAGCGTCATCAGCACGTCATGCATGCTCTTCAGCACCGCAGCGAGCAGGATGATGATGACGATGAAGGACAGGATGCCGGCCTCCGCAAAGGCGCCCACAATGGTCCTGCCGGATTCGCGGATGGAGATGGGGGCGCCGGTGGCCTGTGGCGCCACGCTTAGCACCTGGTCGGAGAAGGCCGACAGGGCGGCGGGATCGTTGCTGGTGTTCTTGGGGAAGACCTGAATGCGCGCGCTGCCGTCGGGTGCCACCCAATCGGAACGCAGATCCGCCGGCATGTTTTGCACCGTGACGGGCGCGGCTTTCAGCGAATCCGAAAGCTGCTGCAGCATGGTCTTGAGACCCGGCACCAGGGCTTTGGCCGCACGGGCGCGCGCCTTGGGCCCCGCCTCGACCAGTCGGCCCAGCGCGGCGGCCAGGCGTCTCGCATCCCGGGCCGGCTTGTCTTGGGCCGCGCCCGCGGCGGCGCGCAACTTGGCGGCGGTGTCCTGGAAACTCTTGACCACATCGGCATCGCTGGGGGCCGTCGCCACGTCCAGTGGGTCGAGAGTGGAATCGAGCAGGCCGGCCGCATCCTGGATCAGCGCCAGCTTTTCCTTCTGCTGATCGGGCACAAAGCTCGACAAGGTCAAGGCCTGGGCGACCAGCGGTTCCTGGGCGATGCGGGCAGCCACGGAATCGGCGTCAGTCAGGGATAGCGCCGGCACATCGATGGTGTTGGGCGAGGTTTGCGGATTCTTCATCAGGTCGAACAGGGTCGATACCGATTCCACCTTGGGGCTGCGCAGGTCCAGCGGGTTGGAATCGAAGCGCACAAAGGCCATCAGGCCCAGCGACACGACGCCCGCGATGGCGGCGAGCTTGACCACATTGCGCCGATGGCTGGTCATGAAATCATCCAGCCGCGCGAGGCTTTGGAAGCCCACATCCTCACGCTCGCCCGGCGGATTGAACAGCATCAGCATGGCCGGCAGCATGGTGATCGAGAGCAGGAAGGCCACGATCATGCCGATGCCCGCCACCTTTCCGAGTTCGGCGACGCCGGTATAGGTGGTGGGCAGGAACGAGAAGAAACCCGCCGCGGTGGCACCCGCCGCCAGCGCCAGCGGCACGCCCACGCCGCGTCCCGTGCTGGCCAGCGCCGCGGCCAGATCGTCATTGCGGTGGCGTTCGCTGCGATAGCGCACGGAAAACTGGATGCCGAAATCCACGCCTAGGCCGACAAACAGCGCAATGAAGGCGATCGAGATGATGTTGAACACCCCCACCGCCTTCAGGCCCAGGCCCATGGTGATGGCAAGGCCGAGGAATAGCGTGACCAGGATGGCGAAGATGATGCGGAAGCTGCGCACCGCCAGCCACAACACCAGCAGCACGCCGCCCATCATCGCGCCTACCATCAGATAGACCCGGTCGGTCAGGGTGGCAAATTCCTCGTCCGACAGGGGCACCGGCCCGGTCAGCCGGACCCGTACGCCATTGGCCGGGGTCAGTCCCAGCTGGACCGCATCGGCGCGGATCGCATCATTGGCTTCCTTGCCCGGCTCCAGCGCATCGAAGTTCAGCCGCGGCTTGACCTCGATGAAGCGGCGGAGTTCTTCGGGCTTGGGGGCGCTGCCCGTGATCAACGAACGCCAGGACAGATAGTCGACCTTGCCTTGTGCCGCGGCATCGAACACATCGGCGAAATGCACCATGGCGGTGTCGAAATCGGCCAGCCTGGCCTGACCGGCCTGAATTCCCAGAAGAAAGGTGGACAGGTTGGTCATGATGCCGCGCAGCGAGGGATCTGCCGCCAGCCCACCCAGGAAGGGCTGCGCCTTGATCAGCTGCTGGGTGGTGTCCTTCACCTCGGGCAGCGACAGGAACAGAAGTCCGTTCTGGCTGAAGAAGGGGCCGCCGCCGGGCCGGAGCACATGGGGAAACAGGGCGGGATTGGTGGCGAGTTTCGCGGCCAGTTTTTCTTCGGCCGCCGCAGCCAGTTCCGGCGTCGCGCCATCGATCACCACCAGGGTCAGGTTGGTCTGCTGGGGAAAATGGGCATCGAAGCTCGCCTGCCGCATGCGCCAGCCCACCTTGGCATCGATCAGCTGTTCGCTGTCGGTGTTGATGGCGAAATTCTGGCTGGTGTACCAGGTCGCTCCCCCCGCCAGCAGCAGGCAGGCGGCGATCACGGCCCAGGGCCAACGGCAGCAAAATGCCACAATGCGCTCAACGACCGTCATGGCCGGACTTAGAGCATTTTTGGCCTGGTCTTGAAAGCCAAACTACGGCTAGAAATCGGGCAGCTGGGCGGTGCGGACGCTGCGGTCCTCGATCAGGCGGGCCCGCCTTTCCATGTAAAGAGTGCGCATGGTGGCATAATAATCCACGCTGCCCCGCTCGATGTCCTCATAGGTGACCAGGTTGGCGGAGCGGTTGTCCATCGAGCCCAGGGTGGATTTCATCCAGCCCACATAATTGTTGCCGTCATAACGCACAAAGTGCAGCGGGGTGGCGAAGCCGTCGACATAATTGCCGGCAAAGTCGCGCACATCGGTCGAGCCGCGCAAAGGCAGCACCAGATACGGCCCCGCCGGCACGCCATAGCCGCCGAGCGTTTCGCCAAAGTCGCGATTGTGGGCCGGCATGCCCCAATCGGTTGCGACATCGAAGATGCCGGCCACGCCGATGGTGGTGTTGACCAGGAAGCGGCCTGCCGCGATACCGGCATTCTCGAACTGGGCCTCGAGCAGGTCGTTGGCGACGTTCACGGGGCCGCCCAGATTGTCGAGCATATTGTGCAGGCCGCCGCGCACGGTCTGCGGCACGTCCTGTTTATAGGCGGTGGCGACGGGCTTGCCGGCATTGCGGTCCAGCCGCTGGTTCAGGTCGAAGAAGAAGCGGTTCATGCCTTCCAGCGGATCGCTGACCGCCGTCGCGTCGGCGTCGTCAGCGGCCTGGTCCTGCGCACAGCCGCCCGCCAAGAGCGCCAGAGCAATGATCCCGAATACACGGAGTTTTCGCATAGCCCCAACCCGGTGCCGCTGTTCTCGCGGTTCGCCGGGCCCCCACCCATTGCAGGCAAAGCTAATCACCTTGTGGGCCAGATGTGGAAGGGGGTTTGACGCTGATGTTCACCTTGTCGGAAAATAATTCCGCTGCGGGGCCCTTGGGGAACTTTGCTGGCGCAGCCGCGCGCTTTCGCTTAAACAGGGTCAAGCCCGGAAATTGTGCAGAGCCGTCAAATGAGCCATCCAGAACTGCTGCGCCTGCGAGATAGTATCGACAATATCGATGCCGCGCTGATCCATATGCTGGCCGAACGGTTCAAGTGCACCCAGGCCGTCGGCGAATACAAGGCGACCCACGCCCTGCCGCCGGCGGACCCGGCGCGCGAGGCCGCCCAGATCGCGCGCCTGCGCAAGCTGGCGGAGGATGCCAAGCTCGATCCCGACTTCGCCGAGAAATTCCTGAACTTCATCGTGAAAGAGGTCATTCGCCACCACGAGGCGATAGCGAAAAGCCGGGCATGAAAAAGGGCGCCAGCGGCGCCCTTTTTTGGATTTCCTCCATCCGTCGCAGCTCGGGTTTGCGAAAGTCGCAAACACCTCGCTGCGACACCTTCCCCCTTCTTGTGCTTCGCACGAAGGGGGAAGGAAGCTGGCGGATGCTGAACGTCGCGCCGCGAAATGCGGCGCTCGAAATCAGAACGCCAATGGTTTCGCGTGTTTCACCTGCGGCAGCTTGGCGACCGCTTCGGCAACCGCGGCCGGAACCGCGCCGTCCACCTCGATCAGGGCGATGGCGTCTTGGCCCGGCGCGCTGCGGCCGAGGGTGAAGTTGGCGATATTGACCTTGGCGTCGCCCAGGATGGTGCCCAGCTTGCCGATGAAGCCCGGCTTGTCCTCGTTGACGATATAGAACATGTGTGGCGCGAACTCCGCATCCAGATTGATGTCCTTGATCTGGATCAGGCGCGGGCGGCCGTCGGAGAAGACGGTGCCGGCGACGCGGCGGGTCGACCCGTCGCTCATGCTCACCACCAGTTTGATATAGCCTTCGTAGATGCCTTGCGCGTCACGGCGGGTTTCACTCACCTTGACGCCGCGATCCTTGGCGATCACCGGGGCATTGACCATGTTGACTTCCGCCAGCATGGGCTTGAGCAGGCCGGTCAGCGCCGCTTGGGTCAGCGCGCGGGTGTTGAGCATGGAGGGGGTGCCTTCATAGACGATCTCCACGCCGGTCAGGCTGGTGCCGGTGAGCTGGCCCGCGAAGGAGCCCAGCTTTTCGGCCAGCGAAATCCAGGGCCGCACCTTCTGGGCCTCCGAGGCCGAGATGGACGGCATGTTCAGCGCATTGGTGATGGCGCCGGTAAGCAGATAGTCGGAAATCTGTTCGGCCACCTGCAGCGCCACATTCTCCTGCGCTTCGCTGGTGGAGGCGCCCAGATGCGGCGTCGCCACCACCTTCTCGTTGCCGAACAGGATATTCTCCTTGGCCGGCTCAACCTCGAACACATCCAGCGCGGCGCCGGCGACATGGCCATTATCGATGGCGGCTTTCAAAGCATGTTCGTCAATGAGGCCGCCGCGGGCGCAGTTGATGATGCGCACGCCCTTCTTGGTCTTGGCCAGCGCGTCGGCGGAGAGGATGTTCTTGGTCTCCGCCGTCATCGGCACATGCAGGGTGATGAAATCGGCCCGCGCCAGAAGATCGTTCAGCTCGACCTTCTCGATGCCCAGGTCGTTGGCGCGCTCCTGCGACAGATAGGGATCGAAGGCGATGACGCGCATCTTCAGCCCCTTGGCGCGGTCGGCGACGATGGAGCCGATATTACCGGCGCCGATCAGGCCCAGCACCTTGCCGGTGATTTCCACGCCCATGAAGCGGTTCTTTTCCCACTTGCCGGCCTGGGTGGAGGCGTTGGCGGCCGGAAGCTCGCGCGCCAGCGCCAGCATCAACGAGATGGCATGCTCGGCGGTGGTGATGGAGTTGCCGAAGGGCGTGTTCATCACGATCACGCCGGCGGCGGTGGCGGCGGGAACGTCGACATTATCGACGCCGATACCGGCGCGGCCGATCACCTTCAGCTTCTTGGCGGCTTTCAGGACATCGGCGGTCAGCTTGGTGGCCGAGCGGATGGCGATGGCATCATACTGATCGACGATCTTGATCAGTTCTTCCTTGGCCAGGCCGGTCTTCACATCGGCGTCGACGCCGCGTTCCTGGAAAATGGCGACGGCGGCGGGGGAAAGCTTGTCGGCAATAAGGACCTTGGGCATGGGAGATTCCTTTGAGGGTTCAGTTGAAGTCCGTGATCAGTTGAGGACCGGGCCGCCCCGGCGCTGATAAAAAGGCGCAAATTGCAACAGGGTGTTGGCCAGGCCGGTGGGGTTGCGCCGATCGACACGCTGGAGATCGAACACCATCTCCGGCGGCAGGCTGCGGTCGGCCGCGGTCTTGATGGCCTGCATCAGCGACGGCCAATCGCCCCCCATGCTGGAATCAAGCTCGATGCCGACCAGTTGGTGGGTTTCGCCGCGTTCGGGAATGGTGAGCTGCATGACCCAGGCCGCCTGAACATCAGGGCGGGTGGCGAATACACCGGTCAGGGTCTGGGCCAGCACCGTGGGAAATTCCGCTTCACCGATATTGGGCAGCACCCGGTTTTGCGCTGCGGCGGGGTCCAGCAGGTAGTCGACCTGCGGGGGCGTCAGTTCCTTGCCATATTCGGACGCCGGATTGAGCACGATCGGCGCGCCCCGCGTCAGCTCCAGCAAGGCGCGGCCATTGATGCTGAGATACTTGCACTCCTTGCGCGCATATTCCTGCATGCGCAGAAGCGACGAGAAGATCGGCAGGAAGGTGCCGCCATCTTTCGTGCCGGTCACCAGATTGACCTTGCCGCCTGGCGCCAGGGTGAACTGCTCGGTCGCCTCTTCCTGGCCTTCGACCGTGCCCATGACCAGCAGGTCGGATGCCAGCAGCAAGCGGTAGAATTCCGGCGCCACCGCCGGATTCTCCACCGCCTTGACCAGCGCTCTTTCCAGTTCGTTTTCGGAAATGAACGGCATGGCTTTCCTTTCGGAGCTGGCTTCAGCCCTTCACTTGCCCTTGACCTGGGCGAAGGCCCAGTCCAGCCAGGGTGTCAGCGCCTCGATATCGGCCTTGTCCACCGTGGCGCCGCACCAGATGCGCAGTCCCGGAGGGGCGGCGCGATAGCCGGCGATGTCCAGCGCCACACCTTCCTTTTCCAGGAGCGAGGCGATCTTCTTGGCGGCATCGGCCTTGGCCTCGTCGCTGAGCGCGGCGAACCAGGGATCGATGACCTTGATGCAGACACTGGTGTTGGAACGGATGCTCGCGTCCTCGGCCAGGAAACCGGCCCAGCCGCATCCCGCGATCCATTGTTCCAGCGCCCTCAGATTGTCGTTGGAACGCTGGATCAGGCCCTTGAGCCCGCCCACGCTTTGCGCCCAGCTCAGCGCGTCGAGATAGTCTTCCACCGCCACCATGGACGGCGTGTTGATGGTCTCGCCTTCAAAGATGCCGTCCACGATCTTGCCGCCCTTGGTCATGCGGAAGATTTTCGGCAGCGGCCATGGCGGGGTGTAGGACTCAAGCCGCGCCACGGCGCGGGGCGACAGGATCAGGATGCCATGCGCGGCTTCGCCGCCCAGCACCTTCTGCCAGGAGAAGGTGGTGACATCGAGCTTGTCCCAGGGCAGTTCCATCGCGAAGGCCGCCGAAGTGGCGTCGCAGATGGTGATGGCTTCACGGTCGGCCGCGATCCAGTCGCCGTTTGGAACTTTCACGCCCGAGGTGGTGCCGTTCCACAGGAAAACGGTATCGCGGTCCCTGGCGGCCTTCATGTCGGGAAGCTGGCCGTAAGGCGCCTTGTGCACCTGGGCCTTCAGCTTCAGCTGCTTGACGGTGTCGGTGACCCAGTCCTCGCCGAAGCTTTCCCAGGCATAAATATCGATTTCGCGCGGGCCCAGAAGCGACCACATCGCCATTTCCACCGCGCCGGTGTCCGACGCCGGCACGATGCCGATGCGGTAATCGGCGGGAATGCCAAGCAACGCGCGGGTCCGCTCGATGGCGTCCTTCAGCTTGGCCTTGCCGGGTTTGGAGCGGTGGGACCGGCCCACCAGGGCGCCCTTGAGGGCTTCAGGGGTCCAGCCTGGGCGCTTGGCGCAGGGTCCGGACGAAAAAAAAGGCCGCGCGGGACGCACAGCCGGACGAACAACTTCAGTCATCGCGGTTCATTCCTTCCAGAATGATAGCACCTCGTTGGGGAGGTGTGGCCCGCCGCCGATATAGGGGCAGGGCCTGCTCCCGTCAACGCAAGAATTCGTGTGATGCACATCGAGGGCGCCAGGGGAACAGTGCGGCGCCCTGCCGCGTTTCACAAAAGTCGTAAAAGGCGAGGAACCTCCATGGCTTCCGTCAACAATGCGTCTTCGGGACGCGGGCGCCGCGGGCGCGAACCTTCGCTCAATCTGCCGCTGGATAAAGTCAGTTTCATCATCCTGAAGGCCCGTGAATATGACGTGAAGGAAGGCGATAGCGATCCGGATGAAGGTTCCAATGCCATTGATGACGGCGAAACCGATATCCTGACCGACCAGGGCGATGATCCGGTGCGCGAGGAATTGCTGGGCGCGATCCGGGCGCTGAATGACGAGGAGCGCATCCGCCTGGTGGCGCTGGCCTGGCTGGGACGCGGCACCTTCGGCTTAAGCGAATGGAAGGAGGCGCTGGCGACAGCGCGGTCCGAGCATTCGCGCCGCACGGCGGAATATCTGCTCGGCCTGCCGCTTCTGGGGGATTATCTGGAAGACGGGCTGGCCCTGTTCGACGAGGGCATCGTCGATGACGATGACACACGCGAAGGGCTGAACGCCGAGGATGAGCCGCTGGGGAATATGAAGGATAAGCCCTCCCGGCAGTAATCAGACGAGATCGTTGCCCGCGGCAAGGCTGATCAGGCCGTCGCCATCAAGCGTCATGAATTCGATGCCGCGCAGATCTCCGACACGGTATTCGAGCGCGATACTGTCTACACCGGCAAAGATCCGTTCGACCTCGAATGCGAGAGCGGGCCGCTTCTCCAATAAGCGCCGCCAATAGTCGCGAACAGCCTCTCTGCCATGCAGGGCTCCGCTTGGCTCGCCGGCTATGGTGCGAACCCGTGGCGACTTGAAAACGACGGTCTGGCTATAGAGCGCAGCTATTCGATCAGGATCGTGGCCGTTGCAGGTTTGCTTCCACCGGGCTGCGAAGGCTCGCGCGTCCATGGTTAGACCGTGATTTCGCCCGTAAGATAGAGCGCACATTCACCCTGGATGATGGTGCGGGCGCCGTCGTCGGTGCAGAGCAGATCGCCGCCGCGCGGACTGGCCTGGCGCGCTTTCAAGGTTTTCTTGCCGAGACGCCTGGCCCAGAAGGGCGCAAGCGCGCAGTGCGCCGATCCTGTCACCGGATCTTCCGGTACGGCCTTGGCGGGCGCGAAGAAGCGCGACACGCAGTCATAGCCTGCATCGCCGGGCGCCGTGGCAATCAGGCCCCAGAATCCCAGCGCTTCCAGCACGGGTGCGATACCACCCGGTCCCGCGATGGCGCGTATGATTGCCGCATCGTCCCACACCGCCATCAGATAAGTGCCGCTATAAAGTTCGCGTGGCGGCGCCACCCCCAGCGCCGCGCCAATCCGTGCGGCGGCATCGTCGGGATAAGGCGCAACGATGCTGGAGGGCAGCGACATCACATTGCCGCCCTTGCCGCGCGTCACCGCCAGTTCGCCGGAACGGGTCATGAAACGCGCGTCGTTCAGCTCGGCATCAAGCCTGTTGAAGATGACCCAGGCGCTGGCCAGGGTGGCATGACCGCACAGATCGACTTCCGTATTGGGCGTGAACCAGCGCAGATCGTAGCAGCCGGCGCCGGTTTTCACGAAGAAAGCGGTTTCGGCGAGATTGTTCTCGCCCGCGATACGCTGCATCAGATCGTCGGAGAGCCAGCTTTCCAGTGGCACCACGGCCGCGGGATTTCCCTCCAGCGGCTTGCTGGCGAAGGCGTCCACCTGCCACATCTTCAACGTCATGGCTTTCCCCTCAATGTGGAGAAAAGCCTAATGCATCTGGACGCCGCGGAAAGCGCGCAAGGCGGGAAGCAGCTATGCGGGAGCAGGCAACGCCGCGTGGTTCATTGCCGACTTCATCCCCCGCTGCAGCTTCTCGAAGGCCCGGACCTCGATCTGGCGCACCCGCTCGCGGCTGACGCCGTATTTCTGCGACAGCTCTTCCAGGGTGGCGGGCTCGTCGCGCAGGCGGCGCGCTTCGATAATGTCACGCTCGCGGTCGGTCAGGTCCTTCATGGCGTTGACCAGCAGCTCATGGCGATCACCCATCTCCTCGCGCTCGGCCAGGCGGGTTTCCTGGTCGGCGGTGTCGTCGGCCAGCCAGTCCTGCCATTCGCTTTCCGATTCCGAACGCAAGGGGGCGTTCAGCGACGAATCGGGCCCCGACAGGCGGCGGTTCATCTCCGTCACCTCGGTTTCGGTCACACCCAGCTGGTCGGCCAGCTTGGCGGTATGGTCGGGGGTGAGATCGCCTTCCTCGATGGCGCCGATGTTCGACTTGGCCTTGCGCAGGTTGAAGAACAGCTTCTTCTGTGCGGCGGTGGTGCCCATCTTCACCATCGACCATGACCTGAGCACATATTCCTGGATCGAGGCCCTGATCCACCACATGGCATAGGTGGCCAGGCGGAAACCCTTGTCGGGGTCGAAGCGTTTCACCGCCTGCATCAGCCCGACATTGCCTTCGGAAACGATTTCGGAAACCGGCAGACCATAGCCGCGATAGCCCATGGCGATCTTGGCGACCAGGCGCAGGTGGCTGGTGACCAGGCGGCGCGCGGCCTCCGGATCTTCATGTTCCTTCCAACGCTTGGCGAACATGTACTCTTCTTCCGGCGACAGCAGGGGAAATTTGCGGATTTCGCTCAAATAGCGCGAAAGCCCTGCTTCGCCCGAAAGGACGGGAAGACCACGACTGCTCATCAATTCCCCCTTATCCGGGCATGATAGGATAACGCCTGCACGCCCTGACAGTTGAAGGGAAATAAGCAGGCTTACGTTTTATTCAATCCCCGAAGCGCCGAAACAAGGTCCGCAAAATCCGCGGGCCAGGGGGCTTCGAAACGTAGAGTCTTGTGGAGACTAGGGTGTTGAAATCCCAGGACAAAAGCGTGAAGCGCCTGGCGGGAAAAGCCGGCCGCTGCCGAAAAAGCGGCCAGTTCGGCCTCGGATTTCTCCCGCGGGGCCGTGCGGTTGCGGCCATATTGGGGATCGCCGATCAGGGGATGGCCCAGATGGGTCAGATGCACCCGGATCTGGTGGGTGCGCCCGGTTTCCAGCCGGCATTCGATCAGGGAAGCGAAGGGCCGCTCCGCCGGTCCGAACTTTTCGATCACCTTGTAGCGGGTGGCCGCCCGCTTGCCGCCCGCGCGCAAGACCGCCATGCGCTTGCGGTCGAACGGGCTTCTGCCGATCTGGCTTTCGATCAGGCCGGTGGAATCGCGCGGGGCGCCCCACACCACGGCGTTATAGGCGCGCTCGATGGTGTGATTGGCGAACTGCTTAGCCAGCGAGGTCATGGCACGTTCGGTCTTGGCGGCGACCAGCAGGCCCGATGTGTCCTTGTCCAGCCGATGCACGATGCCCGGCCGCGCCTCGCCGCCGATGGCCAGCGCATCCTCGCCGCAATGGCCGATCAGGGCATTGACCAGCGTGCCATCGGGATTGCCGGCGGCGGGATGCACCACAAGTCCCGCCGGCTTGTTGATGACGATCAGATCCTTGTCTTCGTAGACGACCTCCAGCGGAATATCCTGGCCCTGGGGCGTGGCGGGCGCGGTCGGCGGCACCGTCACCACATAGTCGTCCTCAGGTTTGACCCGGTGATTGGCGTCTTTTATCGTCCGCGCGCCCAACGAAACCGCGCCTTCCGCCAGCAACTGCTGAAGCCTGGAGCGGGAGAAGTCGGGCAGGGCGGCGGCCAGGAAACGGTCCAGTCGCCAGCCGGCATGACCGTCGCCCGCGCGGGCGACGCGCCGATCCAGGGAGCCTTTCTTGTCCGACATGCCGCCCATTCCAGAGAACCAGACCCCCGCCTATAAGGCGGCGAAGATGGCCGTTATTATTCTCTCCATCCTGATTATCCTAGCGGTGATTGCGCTGGTGGTGGGCGGCATCACCCATCTGGGCCGGAAGAAGACGCCCTCATATGCGGGGGCGACCGCGACCTTTCAGCTGCCGGCGGGCGCGCGCATCATCGACATGCAGAGCCAGCCGGGGCGACTGATCCTCAGGGTCCGCGATACCGCGGGCGAAGAGATCGATCTGCTCGATACCGAGGACGGTCATCTGGTGGGACAGGTGAAGGCAAGCTTCGCCAATGGGCCCTCTGTTCATGATAAGGCCGATCATTGAGCTGCCGGCCGCGTTGGCCGGCCAGATCCGCAACGAAGCGGCCGCCGCGCACCCGGGCGAATGTTGCGGCCTGATCCAGGGCCTGCGTGATGGCGATGTTTTTCGCGCCACGGCGCTCCATCCTGCCCGCAATCGCGCCGCAGAGGCCGACCGTTTCGACATCGACCCGCGCGACCATCTGGCGGGGGCTAAGGCGGCGCGCGCCCATGGGCAGGGAATTATCGGCTGTTATCATTCCCATCCGGCGGGACGGGCCGAACCGTCGGCGCGCGATCTGGCCGGCGCGGGCGAGGAGAATTTTTTGTGGCTGATCGCGGCCGGCGAAGAAATTGCGGCCTTTGTTTATTCCTGCGGCGGCTTTTTGTCCGCGGACTGCACGATATCGTCGGGATAGCTGCGAATCTGGCCGTTCTTTAACAATACGTCACGCGAATTGATCACATCGACCACGTGTCCCGTCTCGTCGGCGATCTCGATGCTGCGATGGTTCAGCGCCCCGCCATGAAGCAGCTTTTCCCCCATGATCTCCCGTATGGAGTTGATCGCTTCCCCGCGCGCCGCTTCGACATTGGGGAAAACCTGGCCTTCGACATCGCGGTTCAGATCGCTGCCTTCGCGGATGTGGAAGAAATAACGGGGCATGGCCTTGGTATTGCTGCGCTATTCATCCCGGTAACACCCAACCTGGGGTGTTGTTCCGGACCGGCGCCATGGCTTTTCGCGGCGCGCTTGCGGGTTCCGGGTCCCGCCCGCTATAAGCCCGTTCCGCTTGCTCCCATCGTCTAGCGGTTAGGACGCGGCCCTCTCAAGGCTGAAACAGGGGTTCGATTCCCCTTGGGAGCGCCATTTCTTTGGCGCGAACCGCGCCAAAGAAATGGCGCTGCAAGGGCCGATAGGCCGCGCTAGCGCCAGCGTCACGTGCGGCCGCAATCGGCCCGCAGCGCCCTAATGGTGATCGCAGCGAATTTACAAAAGCTGAACGCCCCTGCGAGGGACATCCGGAAGGCCAATTTCAGGCCGCCGGCTTGCGCCGAAACCGATGCGCTTGCAAGTAGGATGACAGGAGCAGAGTCAGTTCCTGCTCAAGACGTTCGGTGAAGGCTGCCGGCGCACGCCCTTCGAGCACGGCCTGAACCGGCCCCATCAAGGCGCCCAGCATCATCATCGCCGTCACCTCGCCATCTCCAAAGCGGGCGTCGGGCGCGCTCGCCAGCATTGTGGCGATGGCTGTCACCATGCGCGCGCGATGACGGCTGGCCAGCTGCGCACCGCCCCGCGCCTGCCCGAAGGCATAGAGGGCTTTCGATTTCGCGGGGTCGCGCAGCTTGGCTTCCAGAAACACGCGGACAAGCGGAGCCGCCATCGTCGCCACGGGCCCGCCGTGATGATCGCGGCAGGTCTTTTCGACGGCATCGGCCACCGCATCCAGATGTTGCCTGAGGACCGCGGCGAGCAGGGCGTCGCGGTTGGGATAATATTGATAGAGGCTGCCCACCGAGATGCCGGCCCGCGACGCAATCCGGGTCGTGGTGCAATGGCCGATTCCGTCCCTGGTCAAAACCTGAATCGCGGCCTGATGCAGGGTCTCGATCGTTGCCGCGGAGCGGGCCTGAAGCGGGGATTTGCGGGGCTTTAGCGTGGGCGCGGCGGCCGTCATGGAATGCGAATCCAAAAACTGAAGGATGATTCATATATTGGCCGGGCAGACAGGACACAAGGAATTGCAGGATGACCGGAACTTTCCGCCTCGGCGACCGCCATGTGAACCGCATGGGCTATGGCGCCATGCAGCTTGCCGGCCCCGGCGTTTTCGGCCCGCCGCGAGACCGTGCCGCGGCGCTGGCGGTCTTGCGCGCGGCTATCGCCTCCGGCGTGAACCATATCGATACCAGCGATTTCTATGGGCCGCATGTCACCAACCAGATCATCGCGGAGGCGTTGCACCCCTATCCCGAGAATCTCGTTATCGTCACCAAGCTCGGCGCGCGGCGCGGCGCCGATGCCTCCTGGATTCCGGCCAACGCGCCCGAAGAACTGATCCAGGGAGTGCAGGACAATTTGCGCAACCTCAAGCTGGATGTGCTGGAGGTGGTCAATCTGCGTAACACGCTGGGGCTGCACCATGCGGCCGAAGGGTCCCTGGAAGCCCAATTGGTCGTGCTTGCCGACCTCAAACGCCGTGGTCTTGTGCGCCATATCGGTCTCTCCAACGTCACGCCGGCGCAGATCGCCGAGGGGCGCCGCATCCTGGGCGAGATTGCCTGCGTGCAGAACCATTACAACCTGGCGCACCGGGGCGATGACCGTTTGATCGACGACCTGGCGCGGGACGGCATCGCTTATGTGCCCTATTTCCCGCTGGGCGGATTCACGCCGCTGCAGTCCTCCGTCCTGTCCCAGGTCGCGGCCGGACTGGGTGCTGCGCCCATGCAGGTGGCGCTCGCCTGGCTGCTGCGTCGCGCGCCCAATATCCTTTTGATTCCTGGTACCTCCTCCATTGCGCATCTCAAGGAGAATCTGGCCGCCAATGCGCTTGATCTGCCCGACGATGCGCTTGCCGCGCTTGATGGCGTCGCGGCAAGCGCCGAAGCACAGCGCTGACCCTGTCCCAAAATGCGACATGGTTTCGGAGGCCGGCGCAGTTTTAGCGCAATTTTAGTTTTAAAAATAAGGCTTGATTGGTCGGGTGCGCGTGCCGTGTTACCGCGCGGGGATGGGCCAGACCATCACATCCGTCATCGATATGGTGTCCTATGCCGGCGATCTGCGCCGCGCCGCCAAGCAAGCACCCACGCCGGAGATCGGCGCCAAGATCCAGCAGTCCGCCGCCGCGCTGGAACAGAAAGGCCTGGCGCAGGTCGGTCAGGCCGGTGCGGGTATCGGCAAGCTGCTGGATACCTTCGTGTAAGCTAAGCCGCGGGCCGCGTGGCTTCCAGCCAGGCGATAGCCTCATCCCGGTGAGTGAAGGCGCGGTGCTGGCTGAGCGGAAACAGCGCGCTCGCCGCCTTGACCATCATCGCCGCGCCGCTGTCGCGCAGCAGATAGGCCACGCGTGACGGATGATCGCTGTCCTCGCCCCAGGGCGCCAGCGCCCGCAGGCGCGCCAGGACCGTCCAGTCGATCACGCCGACAAAGCGTGTCAGGTCGACCAGCGCGCGCATGTTGGGATGGATCACCTTCGCCGCCAGGCCCTCGCGGAAATGCTCGAACAGGCGTTCGCAGACAGGCTCGCCGACAACGGTGACCAGCAGCCGACGGCCGCAGATCTTCAGCCGGATGTCGTTCCCCATCTGGCTTGCCGGACCGATATGGACGACGGCTGGTCCGGTCGCGTCGATGCTGGAATAGAAATTCTCAAAACCGGTCATGAAAATCCGCGTGGGTGTGACGAACGACGCCCGGGCCAATTCCCGGCGTTTTCGGAAATGACCTGAATGCGTATCTCCGGCGGGCGGACGGCGAGGTGACTATCTCTTCGCCGGGTCCACCGTCACGCTCTGGAAAACGATCTTGCCGCCGCGTACCACGAACACGTCATGGCCCGAGACTTCCTTGGGTGTGCCCTTATATTGTATCCAGTACATCAGCGTGGTGTCGCCGCCGCCGCTTTCATAATGGCTCTGCATGGTCTTGTTGCCGGGCACGTGATCCTTGTCGGTGAGGACCGAGAACAGCTTGCGGACATCGGCACCGACAAACACGCCATTGGCATTGGCCAGGCCCGGCGGGGTCACTACCACCGCGTCGGGCGCATAATCGGACAACACGCCTTCCAGGTTGCCGGCCTTCATATTGGCGACGTGATGATCCAGGATTTTCGTGTCGGCGGCGGCAGCGCTGCCAATGCCCAGAAATGAAGCCAGAAGGACAGAGTAGACGGCTCTCGACATGGCGTTTTCCCTTTGGTGTGGCGGGAGGCTAGCCTCGCCTCGCTTCGACCTCAATGGGGGAGGCAACGGGGAATATCGTCCGCCGGGGGCTCGCCAAAGGCGCGGAAGACCACCACCGGCCGGGACGCCCCGGCGATCGCCAGACTCAGCAGGGGAGCCGCTTTCACGCCCTGTTCACCATAGGCGCCACCCTTCAGCACCGCCCGCATCTTTCTCAGCCAGACCAGATCGGCATGCTCGCGCCGGCCCTGGCTCAGCCGGTCGGCGACCTCGTGGAAATGGGTGGTGTAGCGCGACAGCGAGAAAGGCAGGCGCTGCGCCGCCAGCCGCACCATCTCGCTTGCTCCCATGGCGCTGGTCGGCACCGTCTCGGCGATATCACGGTAGAGATCCTTCAGCGAGGCCAGAAGGCTATTTACCGTCTCGCCATTCTCCTGAACCTGGTTCGTCTCATAGCGGCGCACGGCGCTGCGCAAGGCGGATTCGGTTGCGCGCAGCTCTTCCGCCAGGACCACAACAGGATCGATTTCCATCTTGGACCTCATCCTCATTTCGTTAACGGCTCTTGCCGCGACGATAGGAAAACGCGCGAGCGGCGCAATTCGTAAACCATCGGAATGCCGAGTTACGCACACCTAAAGAGACCGTGTTTCATAAAACTTGAATCAAATTCTTTGCTGCGATTCACGGTACAGAACGGTGCGGCGCGCTATGCCGGTCATGCTATGCTTAGCGCGTGATTAACCAGAATGGCCTCGTTGCGTCCGGGGGTTGAGCGCGGCGCGTGCGGCACAGAAGATTTTTTCGGGAGACATAAAAAGTGATCGGGTCTTCATCGCCGCGATTCGGCGAAAGTCTGAAACGCCGCTGGACCGTGCTCTTGCCGGTGATCTTTGTCAGCTACAGCCTGTCCTATCTGGACCGCGCCAATTTCAGTTTTGGCACGGCCGCGGGCATGTCCCAGGACCTGCATATCACCAGCGCGCAAAACTCGCTTCTGGCCTCGCTGTTCTTCCTTGGCTATTTCCTGTTCCAGATCCCGGGCGCGGCCTATGCCCAGAAATACAGCGCCAAGCGGCTGATCTTCCTTGGCCTGATCGGCTGGGGCGCGCTGGCCAGCGCCACGGGCGTGATCACCGACATCCATCTGCTTTACCTCGACCGTTTCCTGCTCGGTGTGGTGGAAAGCGCGGTCCTGCCCGCCATGCTGATCCTGCAGACGCGCTGGTATCTGAGCGCCGAGCGCGCCCGGGCAAACACCTTTCTGGTCCTGGGCAATCCGGTGACCCTGTTGTGGATGTCGCTGCTGTCCGGCTGGCTCACCCAGCACATGGGCTGGCGCATGATGTTCATCCTTGAAGGGCTGCCGCCCGTGGTCTGGGCCTTCATCTGGTGGTGGCAGGTCGCCGACTATCCGCACGAAGCCAGATGGCTCGATCCCGCCGACCGCCAGGCGCTGGAGGCGCGCCTGGCCGAGGAGCAGCGCGGCATCGCGCCGGTGAAGAATTATGCCGCCGCGTTCAAGAGCCCGCGTGTGATCGCACTGTCGGCCCAGTATTTCCTGTGGAGCATCGGGGTCTATGGCTTTGTGATCTGGCTGCCTTCCATCCTCAAGACCCGCGACATGGGAATGACGGAAGTGGGCTTCCTGTCGGCGGTGCCCTATCTGGCGGCGGTGATCGGCGAAATCACCTTCGCCACCTGGTCCGATCTGGCGCGGCGGCGCCTGCCGCTGGTCTGGCCCGCCTTGGCGCTGGCGGCGGCCGCCTTTTACGGCTCTTTCCTGCTGGGGGGGACAAATTTCTGGGCCAGCTTTTGGCTGCTGACCCTGGCAGGCGCGATGATGTATGCACCCTATGGCCCGTTCTTCGCCCATATCGCCGAGACCCTGCCGCGCAATGTCGTGGGCGGCGCCATCGCCCTGATCAACAGCATGGGCGCGCTGGGTTCGTTCGTGGGCGCCTATGGCGTGGGCCTGCTGAACGGCATCACCGGATCGCCGGGCGCGTCCTATCTGATGATGGCGGCGGGCCTGATCGTCTCCGCAGCCATCACATTCTTTCTGATGCGCCGATCGGCAGCGGAGAAGGTTACTTCTTGACCTCGGCCTGTACCGCGGTAAGCGGGCAATCCATGAAGATGGCGACGGTGGCATCCCCGGTCTCGGGCTTGGCGCCGTCGTAATGCACGCCACCCACCAGATCGGTCAGCACCGAGCCCTTGGGATAGGGCACGGTGTTGTGATCAGGGTCATAGACATTGCTGGTGGAGACCCACCAGGTGCCGTCCAGCACAACGGCATAGCGGGCATGCTGGTGATAATGCGGATGGCTGAAATGACCCGGATGCCATTTGATCAGTTCCAGGCAGGCGCCGGGCTTGTCCGGGTCCCCGATTGGCCAGGCGCTGTCATTGGCATCGCCCTTCTTCCACTGGATCTGGTCGGGCAGAATGCCGATGGCATGGGTGGGATCGATGGTGGCCTGGGCGAAGGCCGGCGCGGAAGCGGTAAGAAACACGGACGCCAGAACGAGTGGCCTGATCATGAATGTCTCCCCGATCGGTCTGACGCGACAATAGCCGGCCGCGCGGTCCCTTTCCATCTTGCGGGTGCGTAAGGGCTATTTCAGCTCCATCATCACCGCGCTCTGCTCGCCGCTCATCAACTCCTCATAATGGGCGCGATTGGCGGCATTGAAGCGGATTTCGCCGGCTTTGTAATTGTTGACGACTTCCTTGCCGTCGGGAGAGACGCCTTTCAGCGGGCCGTTGCCGTTATAGACCACCACCACATTCTTGTCGTGGAAGTGCATCGGCGTGGGCTTGCCCGGCAGCCAGGTGTAATTCCACACGATCACCCGGCTGTTCTCGAATACTTTCTTCGATCCCGGGCGCGGGAAACCGTTCGGCAGGCCCGTCGTGTTGGGCACGGTGCCCGAAGGCGCGTCCTTCAAGTCGATCACCACCTCATGCACGGGAGCGTCGATGGCGCTGTCGCTGACCGTGCCGCCATGGCCGAAGCTGGCGCTGCCGGCCTCATGCGCGCTGGTCACGCCGTTGCTGCGCACGCGACCGCCGGAAATATAGAGCACCGCATAGTCGCCCGGATGGGCCAGGACAGGCCCCTCTGTGCCGGGAACGAGGTGAAGGTCGCGCACGCTGACCCAGTTGTTGTCGATCACCGGCGCCGGCACGGGCTGATCCGCCAGGGCGGCCAGCGCGAGGGCAGGTGTCGCCAGCGCCGCGAGCGCGCTTCGGGACAGGATCTTTTTCATGGGCGTTCCCTTCGGTTCAGGGCGAAACTCTAGCAGAAACAGGGCATTGGGCCAGGGGCCGGACCGCTTGTTTGGGCGGGCCCGCCCCTGTAGGTTCGCCCCCGATTTCTGGAAAGCGTCGCCCATGCCGCTGCTGCGGTTCATCCCCGAGACCACCAACGTCGATTTCGTCAAATACCGTTTCGTGGCTTTTGCCATCGACGGCCTTTTGGTGCTGGTCTCGGTCATCTCCATCGCTTGGCATGGCTTCAATCTGGGCATCGACTTCACCGGCGGCGTGCTGATGGAAGTCAAGGCGCCGCAAGTGATCGATGTCGGCAAGATGCGCAGCGACATCCTCTCGCTGGGCTTCAACGATCCGGTGGTGCAGACCTTTGGCGGCGGGACATGCGACACCCCGGCCGGCAGCTGCGTCATGATCCGCGTCCAGCCCCGGGCGGCGGCCGCGGGCGTCAATCCCGACATGGCCGAACAGGCCTCGGTCCAGGCGATCAAGAACAAGTTGGGCGCGTCCTATCAGTACCGCCGCACCGAGGTGGTGGGCCCCAAGGTTTCGGGCGAGCTGCTGAACGACGGTATCCTGGCCACCATCCTGGCGGTGGCAATGATCTCCATCTATGTCGCGGTGCGCTTTGAGTGGCAGTATGGCGTGGGCGCGCTGATCGCCACCGGCCATGACGTCTTTGTCACCGCCGGCTTCTTCTCGGTGGTGCAGCTGGACTTCAACATCAATACGGTGGCGTCATTGCTGCTGCTGGCGGGCTATTCGATCAACGATACGGTGGTGGTGTTCGACCGCATCCGCGAGAACCGCCGCAAGTACAAGCGCATGTCGCTGGTCGACATGATCAACCTGTCCACCAACCAGATCGCCACCCGCACCACCCTGGTGTCGGCGGCAACCGCTTTGTCGGTGATCCCGCTTCTGTTCGGCGGCGCGGTGCTGCTGAATTTCAGCGTCGCCATCCTGTTCGGCATTGTGGTGGGTACTTTCTCGTCCACCTATGTCGCGGCCGCGCTGCTGCTCTATCTGCCGGCCGTGGGCGGCAAGGGTAGCGGTGACGTGAAGACCGAAGAAGCGACAGTCTAGCCGCGGTTCTTTTGCGTCGTGAGTTCGTCGGGCCTGCGCTCACGTACCTCTTGTACGCATCGCTCGGCGCTCCTGCTCACGCCGCAAAATTCCTCGCGGCTAAAGACGATAGCAGTCCTATAGAGGGAACCAGTCGCGCTTATCGCTATACACTTGATACTGCGCGTTCACGCCGGCGCGCAGCCCGACGCCGGTGCGCATGGGGGCAAGCGTGACGCCGCCGCTGCGCTCATAGTTGATGCCAAGGCCGGCCACGAAATAGAAGGTGCCTTCCACGCCGGGATAGCGCTGGAACAGACGGCGGTCATCGCGCAGATTGTAAACCAGGGTGAAGCATTTCGAGGCGTTGCCGCCGAAATCGAAGCCCACCGACGGCCCTTTCCAATAGACCTGCATCGGTTCACGCCGCTTGCGCACCAGCCAGCCCGAGCCATAGCGCAGGCCGACCACGAAGGCGCCGGAGCCTTCATCGCCCTTGATATAGGCGTCGGGTTCGCCCAGGTCGCCGAACACATGCTGAACGCCTTTCGCCATCGCCTCGGTGGTGATGCCGAAGAAATTGGCGCCGGCGTCGGTGATCTCATTGGCGGTATAGCGCAGATCCTTGTCGTCGGAACTGGCGGGCGCGTCGGCGGCGCGCGCCGGCAGAATATTGAGCAGCGAGCCCATGGTTGCGGGCGCCGCGCCCAGCGCAACCAGACCGGTGATGAATTTCTTGCGATTCATGGTCGGCATATTCCCTTCTTGGACGTTCACACGCGAATGGAGCACGCGCGGCGAATCATCGGTCCAGCCGGGACGAATCATCACCGAGATTGGGGCAATTTTATAGCTTGAAGGCGTGGCCGGGCCTTTCGAGGCGCGAAGCCGGTGTCAGATGGGCCAGGCGCCTGGGTATTGGCCACGAATTCATTTAAGATTGAGGCAGGACGATGGAAACGCCGCCGGAAAACAAGGACAAAGCCGGGCTCTCGCCCGCGGGTTGGATCACGATCCTGGTCCTGGCGGGGCTGTTCGGCCTGTCGCTCTGGTATGCGATCAAGGTCTGGACGGCCATGGCCGGCGTTCATATGAGCGGCTGGGGCTGGCTATTCCTGGTGCTCGGCATTGTCGTGACCGTCGGCCTGGGGGCCGGGCTTATGGCGCTGGTTTTTTATTCCTCGCGCCACGACTACGACCGCTAGCGCGGTCCTTTTGCCCCTTGGGCTCGTCGCTCGTCGCTCATGGGCTTTTGTGCCCACATCGCTCCTCGCTCCTGCCCAAGGGGCAAAATTCCTCGCGCTGGGCTTTCCCTAAAGTCCTTTTGCGATGAACGGCCCGTTGAGAAAGCCGGGCTTGCCATAAAGAAATGGCGCGCCCTCCCAGCTTGTGACCGTGCCGCCCGCCGCCGCCAGCACGGCATGGCCGGCGGCGGTGTCCCATTCCATGGTTTGTCCGGCGCGGGGATAGATATCGGCCTCGCCCGCCGCCACCAGGCAGAATTTCAGCGAAGATCCCGCATTGGTCTGGCCCTTGATGACCAGGGTCTTGAGCAGCGCATCCGTGCGGACATCGGGATGCGAGCGGCTGGACACCGCCACCAGGCCGTCGCTTGCGGGGACCCGTGCGCTGATGGCGCGCGTCTGTCCGCCTGTTATCTCAAAGGCACCTTCGCCCACCTGGCCGACAAACAGCCGGCCGATGGCCGGTGCCAGCACCACGCCGGCAACCGGCTTGCCATCGATGATCTCACCGATATTGACGGTGAATTCGCCGCCGCGCTTGACGAATTCCTTGGTGCCGTCCACGGGGTCCACCAGGAAGAAATGCCGTCCCGCCTCGACCAGTTTTCCCGCCGCGGCCGCTTCCTCCGCCACCACCGGCACGCCGGGAAAGTCACGCGCCAGTTCGGCCAGGATCAGCTTCTCGGCTTCCTCGTCGGCATCGGTCACCGGCGAGCGGTCGGCCTTCACCCGCGTGTTACAGCCGGCCTCATAATGGTGCATGACCACGGTTCCCGCCGCCTGGGCAATGCGGACAAGCGCCTGAAGATGGGGAGAGAGCGTTGCGCCCATGTTAAGAATTCCTTAAGACGCGCGAGCCAGTTAACCAATTTCTAACCACTGGGGCCGCATTGAGTTCTTCCATGACCGAGATCGAGTTCGCTGCCCTGCTTGTCAGCCGCGTTTGCCATGACCTTGTCGGGCCTTTGGGCGCGGTGGTCAACGGCATGGAAGTACTTGAAGACGAACGCGATCCTGCCATGCGCGCGGATGCCATCAAGCTCGTCACCATGAGCGCCGACCAGGCATTGGCCCGCATCCAGTTCATGCGCATCGCCTTTGGCGCGGCCGGCTCCGCCGGCGCCGAGCTGGACCTGAGCGAGATCGGCCGGCTGGTCACGGGCCTTCTGGAGGGCGGCAAGGTCCAGCTCGTCTGGAATGTGCCGCGTCTTTACTGGGGCAAGGATTGGGCCAAGCTTCTGATGAACGCCACGCTTCTGGGGGCCGATTGCCTGCCGCGCGGCGGTGTGGTGACGGTGGAAACCAATGAAGACCCCCAGGCGCCGTCCTTCCGCATCCGCGCCCATGGCCTGAATGCGCGGGTCACCGAAGAGGTGGACCGCTCGCTGAAAGGCGAGGCGGTGAATGTGGACGCCCGCCATGTTCAGCCGTTTCTCACCCATAAGCTGTCGCGCACCGTCAATGCGGCGCTGACCATTGTGCCGGGTGACGGTTCTGTCGAGATCACCGGCGGTTGACGGCACGGTCTGTCATGGGCCGGTAATCCAAAATTTACCTTGCGGGCCTAGATTTTCCGCCTTGGAAGCCGTGGCGTATTGAAGGCTTCGCCCGGGAAATTTTTGCCCATGAAACACTGCCTTGTCGTGGATGACAGCCGCGTGATCCGCGCCGTCGCGCGCCGCATCATGGAAGAGCTGCGCTATTCGGTCGCCGAGGCCGAAGATGGCATGGCGGGCTTGCGCGCCTGTCATGAGAAGATGCCCGATCTGATTTTTCTGGATTGGAATCTGCCCAGCATGAAGGGCGTGGATTTCGTCAAGAGCGTGCGCGGCCAGCAGGATGGCGGCCATCCCGTGATCCTGTTCTGCACCACCGAAAGCGATCCGGCCGAAATCGCCACCGCCATGGCGGCCGGCGCCAATGAATATGTGCTCAAGCCTTTCGACGGCAGCCAGGTGCGCGCCAAGCTTGCCGATATCGGCGTCACCGTCTGACGGCCCGCCATGGCGCCCGAGGATTTCCAGTTTCTGGCCCGCCTCCTGCGCCGCCGCTCCGGCCTGTCGCTGACGCTCGACAAGCGCGCGCTTTTGGCGCGGCGGCTTGAGCCGGTGATGCGCCGCTTCGATTTCAAGGATGTGGAATCGCTGATCGTGGAATTGCGCGCCGGCCGCGAGGCGCTGGCCGAAGCGGTGACCGAAGCCATGACCGTCAATGAAAGCAGTTTCTTCCGCGACCCGGCCCTGTTTGCCGCTTTGCGCGAAAAGATCCTGCCGCGCCTCTTGTCCGCGCGCGCCGGTGACAAGCGGCTACGCATATGGTCGGCGGCGGCGGCGGCGGGACAGGAAGCCTATTCCATCGCCATTCTTCTGACCGAGATGGGGCTTCAGCGCGAGGGCTGGAGCATCGAGCTGACCGCCACCGATCTGTCCGGCGAGGCGATCCTGCGGGCCGAAGCCGGCTGTTATTCTCCCCACGAGATCGCGCGCGGGCTGGATGCCCATGCCATGCGCTATTTCCGCCGCGACCGCGAGGAGTGGCTGGTGGATGCGAGCTTGCGCCGCATGATCACCTTCCGCCGCTTCAATCTGCTCGACAGTTTCGGCTCGCTGGACGATCTGGACATCGTCTTCTGCCGCAATGTCCTGATGTATTTCGATCGCGCCACCAGATTGGATGTGCTGGGGCGCATCGCCGAGACCATGGCGCCGGACGGCTTTCTGGTGCTGGGCGAAAGCGAAATTCCCGAAGGCAAGACGTTCAGCCCCTGCGCCGATGAGCCGTGGATCTATACCAAGGGGCGTCCGCTGCTGGCGCGCGCCGGCTAAAGCTGTCGGTTTCCGTCCACAATTGCGATCGACGTTCTAGGCGAGCGGGCGGCCGCTCAACCGTTCCAGCACCCGGATGGGCGCGCGTTCCGGCTCGGCCAGTTCCGCCACATCCAGATGGAAGGTCTGTTCCAGGGCGAATTCCCCGCCCAGCGCGGCATGGAGCACCATGTCGGTGAAGACCAGCCAGCAGGAGCCGGGCGGAAAATCGACCGCCTGATGCGGGCTGTTGCGTTGGAAATCCGTATCCCGCTTGGCCGCGTCATGCAGCGACAGCATCAGCTCATCATACGCGCTGCGCCGGCCATGGGTGATGCCCAATTTGTCATACAACCACGACTTCCCGGGCAAATGCGGACCCACGCGCGGCAGGAAGGCGCGGGCGAAATCCTCGAAAGGCTCGCCCACATGCCAATGGCGCTTTGAGCTGGGCGCGACATTGGCGAAGAAACGCAAAATCCGGCGGCCCCGCATGGGGCGTGAGGGAAAGGCATCGACATGCAAGAGCCGGTCGTCGCTGATCCTGGAATAGCTGCGCCCATTGACTTGGACGGGCCGGTAGGAGGTGCGGGCACGCTCGACATTGCGATAGGGCAAAAGCCCATGCACCAGGCCGGTCGCCTGGCGGCCGAAGCGTTCGATCATCGCGGCCAGCTGCTCGGCCTTTTCACCGGTGAGCGAGGAGGCCTGCATCTTGCCGGTCCTGTGATCCAGGGAGATGTTCTTGGCCTTGCCGTCGGAAACACGGGCATCCAGGAACTGCTTTTCCGATTCCGACAAGACAAATGGCAGGTTCGGAAAGAACAGGACCGCGCCGCCTTCCAGCGCCGCAAGGGCGCGCGCTTTGATGTCCGCATCGAACGGACCGGTCCACTCGCTCAGGGACAGTGTCTCAAGCATGGCTCTCAGTCATCGCGCCATAGACCAGGGTGCGCAAGGTGCGCCGCAGCCGGACCCGGCGCGCCGTGTCGGTGATCACCTGGGTCATGAATAGCACGATCATGTCTTCGGCGGGATCGACGAAGAAGGTGGTTGACGCCATGCCGCCCCAGGTGAATTCGCCCGCAGTGCCCGGAATGCCGACCCGCGCCGGATCGAGCGTCACCGCTACGCCCAGGCCGAAGCCGATGCCGCGATAGCCGGTTTCATTGAAAGCATCGGCGGCGGGCGACAGGTCCGCGATCTCCTTGCCGCCAGGCAGATGATTGGCGGTCATCAGCGCCACGGTCTTGGGCGAGAGAAGCTGGACGCCATCAAGACTGCCGCGCGCCAGCAGCATGCGGCAGAAACGCAGATAGTCCGCCGCCGTGCCCGCCAGACCGCCGCCACCGGATTGCAGTTTTGGCGGGGCCAGGAAATTCGACTTTTGAGGATCGTCGAACAGATCCAGCCCGCCGTCCTCGAACCTGTAGCAGGCGGCAAAGCGGCCGCGATTGCCGGGCGCGACCTGGAAATCGGTATCGCGCATGTCCAGGGGCTCAAGGATTTTCCGGCGCACGAAATCGGTATAGGTCTGGCCCGAGACAAGCTCGACCAGATAGCCCACCACATCCGTCGCCACCGAATAGATCCAGTGATCGCCCGGCGTATATTCCAGCGGCAGCTTTTCCAGTTGCGCGATCAGGACGGGCAGCCCGCCTTCGGTATCCATTTCCGCAATGCCTTGTGCGCGATAGGCGGCATCGATCGGGGTGCGGTTGTGGAAGCCATAGGTGAAGCCGGCGGTATGACGCAGCAGGTCCAGCACCGTCATGACGCGAGCAGGGGCACTGCCATCCGCCAGCCTGAGATTGGCGAAGCCCGGAATGAAGCGTGTCACCGGGTCATCCAGCGCGATGCGGCCTTCCTCCATCAGCATCAGCAGCGCCACCGCGGTGACGGGCTTGGTCATGGAATAAAGCCGGAAGATCGCATCTTCGCGCATGGGCGTGCCGCGGGCCAGGTCAATCGAACCCAAGACGCTCTTGTGCGCGAGTTCGCCATGCCGCCAGACCAGGGTCAGCGCGCCCGGCAGCGCGCCTTCATCGATATACGATTGCAGCAGGCGCGGAATGCGCGCCAGCCGCTCTTCGGAAAAACCCGCTACCGTGCCCATATCCCGGGTTATACTCGTGCCGCGATGAATGACAAATCCGGCATCCGATCCTGGCCCGCGCTGTCCCTGGCCGAGGCGCATGCGCGCCTGACCGCGCCCGGCGCGCCTTTTGAAACCGTCGGGGCGATTGTGCGGGGCGTTCCCCTGCGCGTGTGGAAGCATGTGCCCACGACCGCAGCCGAGGCCTTTGCGCGGGCGCGGGCTTTTGGCGCGCGCGAGTTCCTGATCCTTGGCAATGAGCGTGTCGGTTATGACGGCTTTGCCCGCGCCAGCCTGAAGGTCGCGCGACTTCTCGTCGACAGGGGCATCAAAAAGGGCGACCGGGTGGCGCTGGTGATGCGCAACCTGCCGGAGTGGCCGGTGGTCTTCATGGGCGCGCTGCTGGCGGGCGCCATTGCCGTGCCGCTGAATGCCTGGTGGAGCGGCACCGAACTGGCCTATGGCATTCTGGATTGCGGGGCGCGCTTTGTCTTTGCCGATGCCGAAAGGCTGGCGCGGCTGAAAGATCTGCCGCCGTCGGTCGAACAGGTCTTTGTCGCCCGTGCCGCCAATCCGCCGGCCGGCGTCACCGTGCTGGAAGATGTGATCGGTGCGCCGGCGCATTGGGCCGATCTGTCCGAAAGCCCGATGCCCGACGTCGCTTTGTCGCCCGAAGACGACGCCACCATTTTCTATACCTCCGGCACCACGGGCGCGCCCAAGGGCGCGCTGGGCACGCATCGTGCGCTCACCACCAACATCTTCGCCATGCCATTTTCGAATGCGCGCAACGCGCTTCGCAGAGGCGCCCCCTCATGCGCTGGGCGCGAGGAGGCCGGGACCGCGAAGCAGCGCGTCACCCTGATCGCCGTGCCGTTCTTCCATGTCATCGGCAGTCTTTCGATTCTGCTGCCCAACATGGCGTCGGGCGGCAAGCTGGTCCTGATGCGCAAATTCGATGCCGATGAGGCCTGCGCCCTGATCGAACGCGAAAAGGTGACGGTGACGGGCGGTGTGCCGGCGGTGCCGCTGTCGCTGCTGGACAAGGCGGGGGACCATGACCTGTCCTCGCTGGAGCTGGTTACATTTGGCGGCGCGCCATCGCCCTTGTCCTTGCCCGAACTGATCCGCAACCAACTGGGTGCCTGGCCGGGTCAGGGCTGGGGCATGACTGAGACTTCGGCCACCTGCACCACCCATTCGGCCGAGGATTATCTGGCCCGCCCATCCAGCTGCGGCCCGGCGCTGCCGGTCTGCCGTCTGAAGGTGATGGCGGGCGACAGGGAATTGCCGCCGGGCATGGCCGGCGAGTTGTGGGCCTTCGGGCCCAATATCGTGAAGGGCTATTGGAACAGGCCCGCCGCCACCGCCGAGACCTTTCGCGGCGGCTGGCTCAGGACGGGCGATCTCGCCATGCTGGACGCGGAAGGCTTCTGCACCATCCTGGACCGCGAGGCCGACATGCTGATCCGCGGCGGCGAGAACATCTATTGCATCGAGGTGGAGAATGTTCTTGTCCAGCATCCCGCCGTGGCCGATGCCGCCCTGATCGGCCTGCCGCATCCTCTGCTGGGCGAGGTGCCGGCGGCGCTGATACAGGCCAGGGCCGGCGCCCGGGTGAGCGAAGGCGAGCTCAAGGATTTTGTCCGCGCCCGCCTGGCGGCTTTCAAGGTGCCGGTGCGGATTCAGGTGTCTCAGGCGCCGCTGCCGCGCAATGAGGGCGGCAAGCTGATGAAGCAGGATCTGCGCAAGGCGTTCGCGCCATGAAGGACCTGTTCGTCAATCACGCCATCACCATTTCCGCGCAGGAGCTGGAAGAACATTTCATCCGCAGCTCCGGTCCGGGCGGGCAGAATGTCAACAAGGTCGCAAGCGCGGTGCAGCTTCGCTTTGATGTGCGCAATTCGACCAGCCTGACCGCGCCGGCGCGCAGCGCTCTTCTGGCGCTGCCCTCGCTGACGCGCGATGGCGTGCTGGTGATTACCGCTCAGCGTTTTCGCGAACAGGAAAAGAATCGCGCCGATGCGCGCGCGCGGCTGGCCGATATCGTCCGCCGCGCGGCCACGCCCAGAAAGGCTCGCCGGCCGACCAGGGTGCCCAAGGCGAGCAAGCGCAAAAGGCTGGAAAGCAAGAAACATCGTGCCCAGATAAAGCGCGGCCGCGCCGGGCTGGATTGAAAGGCCGCTCAGGGCCGGGCCAGCATGTCCACCACCAGGTCGCACATCCGGTCGGGATCGAAGGGCTTGATCAGGGTACGGATTTCGCGCGCCTTCAGCGCCGCCGGCGGCGGCCGGTCGGTGGGATAGGCCGTCATCATCAGCACCTTCAGCTCGGGGCGCATCTTGAGCGACGCTTCCACCAGCTCATAGCCGTTCATGTTGGGCATCACGATGTCGGAAAGAAGCAGCGAGGCGCTGGGGGTGGCCCGCAGCAGCTTGAGTGCTTCCAGCCCGTCGGCGGCCTCCGATACCTGGACCCCCTTGCTGGACAGCATTTCGGCGATCAGGCCCCGCAATTGGGCTTCGTCTTCGGCAAGGATTACCTGTGTCATAACTCTCTTCTGTCCAAGGTGTTGTTTTTTGGCAGAATCGCCGCGTTTCTTGCGTCAACTCCAGCATCCCCTAAACCGTCTCAAGAATTTTTTCGACACGACTAAAAAATGGCAAATTGCACGCCCCGGTTGTAGAACACCGTTGCATGACCTTCGCCGCCGGATCGTCATGGAAAATCAGTGCACTGACAAAGCGGCGTCACGGTAAGTCTTTCATCGCGTTACCGAATCGTCGCAATCGAGGCTATGATGTGACGATGGTGGAATCGGTTCTGCGCTTGCGTCCTGCCGCATGGCCTCTTGTGATCGGCATGATTGCGGGCGGCGCCGTGGTGCTGTTTGCCGGTCCTGGCTTGTTCTGGGCCCTGGTGGCCTTGGCGCTGGCCGCGCTTCTGATTGCCCAGTTCGTCACCTTCCAGGAACCGATCCGGCAGGCGGAAGAAAAGATCGATGACCCGGTGGCGTCCTTGCCGCCCATGACCCGGGTGCTGCTGGACCAGCTTCCCATCCCCGTCATGTTGCTGGACGATGACGAACGGGTGCTGTTTGTCAATTTTTCCATGCGCGACGTGTTGGGGCCGGGTCTGGACCGCAAGCGCGCGTCGTCGGTGCTGCGCAATCCCGACGTGCTGGCGGCGATCGCCGAGGCCGGACGCGGCTTTCCCACCAATGTGCCCTTCAGCCTGCCGGTGCCGATCGAGCGCCATTTCCAGGCCTATGCGGCGCGCATCAGCGTTTCCCCGCCGGTGATCGCTCTTCTGCTTCATGATCTGACAGTGGTGCGCCGCAGCGAGCAGATGCGCGCCGACTTCATCGCCAATGCCAGTCACGAACTGCGCACCCCGCTGGCGGCGGTTTCGGGTTTCATCGAAACCCTGCGCGGCCATGCCAAGGATGACGAGGTTGCGCGCGATCAGTTCCTCGACATCATGGGGGTGGAAGCCGCGCGCATGCGCCGGCTGATCGACGATCTCCTGTCGCTCACCCGCATCGAGATGAACGAGCATGTCAAACCCGAAGGCCGCATCGGGCTGGAAAGCGTGGTGCGCCAGGCCGCGGCCGCGCTCAAGCCGCTGGCGGCCCAGGACGGCATCACGGTCATGGTGGAAAGTCAGCCCGACCTGCCGCAGGTCATCGGCGACCATGACGAGCTGGTGCAGCTGTTCCAGAACCTGATCCACAACGCCATCAAATACGGTCGGGAGAACGGCAAGGTTCAGGTCAGCCTGACCCAGCAGGACACCCAGGTGGTGGTGGCGGTGCGTGATGACGGGGAGGGTATCGCCCCCAACGCCATCCCCCGCCTGACCGAGCGATTCTATCGTGTCGACGTCAAACGCTCGCGCGAACGGGGGGGCACAGGGCTGGGTTTGGCCATCGTCAAGCACATCGTCAGCCGCCATCAGGGCCGACTCCATATCGAGAGCAAGCTGGGCCTGGGCAGCACCTTCACCGTGTTTTTGCCGGCCGCCGCGGCGGAAACGCCAGCGAAAACAGCACCGTCCGAGCCTGTCACGGAAATGTTATAAAATGGTCGCATAGGAGTGGCGGGAACACCCTAACTCAGGGTTCACACCAGATGGAAAGCCGCACGCGATGACCGACCATACCGTGAAATCCTTCGGGGAACAGCTCGAAGCCCTGTCGGCGCTGGTGGCTCAGATGGGTGGTCTGGCCGAAGCCCAGTTCGCGGCGGCCATCGAGGCCATTGCCCGGCGCGACAGCGTGGCGGCGGAACGCGCCGTGGCCGGCGACACCCGCATCGATGAGATTCAGCAGGAGATCGAGGACCGCGCCTTGAAGCTGCTGGCCCTGCGCCAGCCCATGGCGGTCGACCTGCGCGAGACCCTTGCCGCGGTGAAGACCGCTGCCGAGCTGGAACGCATCGGTGACCTGGCCAAGAACATCGCCAAGCGCGCCCTGGTCTTGAACCGCGAACCCCCGATCCGCCTGACGCAGTCGCTGGCGCGCATGGGCAAGGCGGCGCAGAATCAGCTGAAAGAGGTGCTGGACGCCTTCACCAACCGCAATGCCGAGGAAGCCGAAGCGGTGTGGAATCGCGATGGCGAAATCGACGAGATCTACAACAGCCTGTTCCGCGAACTCCTGACCTACATGATGGAAGATCCGCGCACCATCGGCCTGTGCACCCATCTTCTCTTCGTCGCCAAGAATATCGAGCGTAGCGGCGACCATTGCACCAATATCGCCGAGGTCGTGTACCACATGGTGCGCGCCGGCCATCTCGCCAATACCCGCCCCAAGGCGGATATCACCAGCGAAACCTCCGTCCCTTACGAGACCCACACATGAGCAAGCCCACAGTTCTTGTTGCGGAAGACGAAAGCGCCCTGGTCACCCTGCTGCGCTACAATCTGGAGCGCGAGGGCTATCGGGTCCTGGAAGCGCGCGATGGCGAGGAAGCCCTGCTGGTCGCGGCCGAGGAACAGCCCGATCTGGTGGTGCTGGACTGGATGCTGCCGCAGCTCTCCGGCATCGAGGTCTGCCGCCGCCTGCGCGGCCGCCAGGAAACCCGCAATGTGCCCATCATCATGCTGACGGCGCGGGGCGAGGAATCGGACCGCATCCGCGGCCTCGATACCGGCGCCGACGACTATCTGACCAAGCCCTTTTCCATGACCGAGCTGCTGGCGCGCCTGCGCGCCGTGCTGCGCCGCATCCGCCCGTCGCTGGCGGAAGATGTGGTCGCGGTGGGCGATATCGAGATGGACCGCGCCGCCCATCGGGTGCGCCGCGCCGGCACCGAAGTGCATCTGGGCCCCACCGAATACCGCCTGCTCGATCACCTGATCCAGCATCCGGGCCGGGTGTTCAGCCGCGAACAGCTTCTGGACGCGGTCTGGGGCAGCGATGTCTATGTCGAGGCCCGCACCGTGGACGTCCATGTCGGCCGTCTGCGCAAGGCCCTGAACATCGAAGGCGCCGCCGACCCGATCCGGACGGTGCGCTCGGCCGGCTATTCGCTGGATTCGGCCAATATCGGCAACACCACGGCCGCCTGATCCTCCGCCGTTTGACGGCCTGCCGCTTCTGCCCTAATGGGCCGGGGCATTATGGGGATATCCATGCAGGCGCCGCATTCGCTCGGCATCATCGGCCATGGCGATTTTGGCCGTTTCCTGGAAATGCTGGCGCGCTGCTTCGCGCCGGGCGTTGCCGTGCGCGTCCATGCCCGAAAGGCGACGCCCGATGGCCAGCGCTTCTTCACCCTGGAAGAGGCCTGCCAGTCGGACGTGGTGATCATCGCGGTCTCCATCCGCGCCTTTGCCGGAATGCTGGCCCAGGTGCTGCCGCTGCTGAAGCCGGGCGCCATCCTGATCGATGTGAATACAGTCAAGGAACATCCCGCCAGGCTGCTGCGCGAAAGCGCCAGAAGCGTGCGCTATGTCACCAGCCATCCCATGTTCGGGCCCTACAGTTTCGAAAAGCAGGGCGCCAGCCTGAAGGACCTGCGCCTGGTCATCACCGATCACACGCTGGCGGCGGACGAGATGGCCGACGCCATCGCCTGGCTGAAGGGCCTGGGCCTGAATGTGATGGAGATGACGCCACAGGCCCATGACCGGATGCTGGCCGAGACCCTGTTTCTGACTCATTATGTGGCGCAGGCGGTGGCGCGGGGTGGTTTTGTGCGCACCGATATCGACACGCTGTCTTTCGGCTTCCTGATGGATGCGGTGGAAAGCGTGAAAAGCGATACCGAGCTGTTCCGTGACGTCTTCGCCTTCAATCCCTATTGCGAAGAGATCATCCGCCGCTTTGAGAAAGCGGAAACGGAAGTCCACGCGCTATTGGAAAAGCGCTAAAGCAGCTTCCGGATCGGCGCTTCCAACTCTTCCGGCCTGGTCTGCGGCGCATAGCGCGCCACTGGTTCGCCGTTGCGGTCAATCAGGAATTTGGTGAAATTCCATTTGATTGCCTCTGTGCCCAGAAAGCCTTTCTTGGCCTGGGTCAGATATTGAAACAGCGGATGGGCGTGCGGGCCTTTCACCTCCACCTTGGAAAACATGGGAAAGGTAACGCCGTAATTCTTCTGGCAGAAGGCACCGATTTCGACGTCGCTGCCCGGTTCCTGGCCGCCGAACTGGTTACAGGGAAAGCCCAAGATGGTCAGGCCTTCCGGCTCCAGCTTGCGGTAAAGCGCTTCCAGGCCGGCATATTGCGGCGTGAACCCGCAGGCGCTGGCGGTGTTGACGATCAGCAGCACCCGGCCGCGCCAGTTCTCCAGCCCGACCTCCTCGCCCGCGAGAGTGGTGGCGGTGTATTTGTAAATGGTCATGGCAGGAACCCTGCCATGACCTTTGCGTCAGGCGCCAGTCAGGACGCCATGCGGCCCTTGGCGTCCTTCTCGCTGCGGCGGGTCTGCTGCGGCTGATAGGCCTTGCGGGCATGGGCTTCGCAATAGGGCGAGCCGGACTTGGGCGAACGGCCGCAGAAATGGAACTCGGTCGCGGCGGGGTCGCCGATCGGCCAGCGGCACATGCGGTCGCTGATGGTCAGCACGGTGGCGTGGCTGCCGTCTTCCAGGGTCAGCGGATCTTCCTCCACCACGGGCGCTGCGGGCAGGTGGCTGCGGACAGTGGGCACCTTGGGGGCCATGGGCAGGCGCGGGCGTTCGCTGCGGGACGGGCTGGCGCGGCCCGCCAGGCCCAGCCGGTGGACCTTGCCGATCACGGCATTGCGGGTCACGCCACCCAGGGCGCGGGCGATCTGGCTGGCCGAGAGGCCCTCGGTCCACAAGGATTTGAGCTGTTCCACCCGGTCTTCCGACCAATTTACCTGTGTCATGGCTATCGCTCCTGGCTGCCAGGGCAGGTTCACTTTAACCCCCCAGTTACTAAATACAGTAGCGCCGCCTTTGTGCCGCACAAGCTTTGTGGTGCTGTAACCAGCCCTTGTCCACATGAATCATGAGGACAGTAGAGGCGCGCATATCGGTCATGCCGGATAGCGGCGGGGTTGTAGGACTGCCACGAAAAGCAGATAAACAGCGCCTTCCAGTCCACAGATTGTACTTTTATTTCAATCTGTTCGAGGGCGTTAGGCGAGAGCCGGACCGCCCACCAACAAGGGCGTTGGGCGAGAGCCGGACCGCCCGCAAAAAAGGAGTCGCGTCGTGTTTCCGGCTTTGCTTCCCACCTATAACCGGACGGATATCGCCTTCGTCCGTGGCGAGGGTTCGTACCTCTTCGCCGAGGATGGCAAGCGATATCTGGATTTCGGGGCGGGCATCGCCGTCAACGCCTTCGGCCACGCCCACCCGCGGATGTTGAAGGCCCTGACCGAGCAGGCTGGCAAGCTGTGGCATACCTCCAATCTTTACCGGGTGCCGGGGCAGGAAAGCCTGTCCCGGAAGCTGGTGGGGGCGACTTTCGCCGATACCTGCTTCTTCGTGAATTCCGGCACCGAGGCCATCGAGCTCGCCATCAAGATGGCGCGGCGCTACCACTTTGCCGACGGTCACCCCGAACGCTTTCACATCATCACTTTCGAGGGTGCCTTCCATGGCCGCACCTATGCCGCCATCAATGCCGGCGGCAATGAGAAGTATCTGGAAGGCTTCGGCCCGCGCATGCCGGGCTTTGTCCAGCTTGCCGCCGGCGATCTGGACGCGGTCAAGAAGGCTATCGGGCCCGAGACCGCCGCCATCCTGATCGAACCCCTGCAGGGTGAAAGCGGCGTGCGCCAGATCGCGCCGGAATTCCTCAAGGGCCTGCGCAAGCTCTGTGACGCGCATGGCCTGTTGCTGATCTTCGACGAGATCCAGACGGGCCTTGGCCGCACCGGCAGATTCTTTGCCTATGAGGGGCTGGGCATCACGCCTGACATCATGACGGTGGCCAAGGCGCTGGGCGGCGGTTTTCCTGTCGGCGCGGTGCTGGCCACGGCCGAGGCCGCCAAGGGCATGATCGTGGGCACCCATGGCACCACCTATGGCGGCAATCCGCTGGCCATGGCGGTGGGCAATGCAGCCATCGACATGATCCTGGAGCCCGGGTTCCTGGAGCATGTCAACAAGGTCGCGGGCTATCTGCACCAGCAGCTGGGCGCGCTGATCGCTTCGCATCCGGATGTGTTCGAGAGCGTGCGCGGCCAGGGCCTGATGATCGGGCTGAAGATGAAGACGGATGCGGCGGCTTTCATCGCGCTGGCGCGCGCCAACGGCCTGGTGGTGCTGCCCGCCGGCGACAATGTCGTGCGCATGCTGCCGCCGCTCACCCTGAGCGAAGCGGAAGCCCGCGAGGGTATAGACCTTTTGAACAAGACCGCCTCCCAGACCGAGGCGCAGAAAGCCGCCGCCCAATGAACGCTCCGCTGAAAGCCAAGCCAAAGCATTTCCTGGACCTGTCGGATCATGACAGCGCCACCTTGAAAGCCATCATCGCCGATGCGCAGAAGCGCAAGCTGGCCCGTATCGGCCTTGCCAAGGGCGTGCCCGATGCCGACCGGCCACTGGACGGCAAGGTGCTGGCGATGATTTTCGACAAGCAGTCCACCCGCACCCGCATCAGCTTCGACATGGCGGCGCGGCAGCTGGGCGGCGGCACATTGATGCTGACCGGCAACGAGATGCAGCTGGCGCGCGAGGAAACCATCGCCGACACCGCGCGGGTCCTGTCGCGCTATGTCGATGCGGTGATGATCCGGCTGCTCGATCATGAGATGGTCGAGGAACTGGCCGCCAACGCCACCATTCCGGTGATCAATGGCCTGACCAAATGGTCCCATCCCTGCCAGGTGATGGCCGATGTGATGACCTATGAGGAGCATAAGGGACCCATCGCCGGCGCCACCGTGTGCTGGAGCGGCGACGGCAACAATGTGCTGACCAGCTGGGTTCATGCCGCGGTCAAGTTCGGCTTCAAGCTGAATGCCGCCAGCCCGAAGGAGCTGACCGTGGATGAAGAGACGCGCGACTGGGCCCAATCCAGCGGCCTTGTCACCTTCACCACCGATGCGGAAGCCGCGGTGGAAGGCGCGGACTGCGTGGTCACCGACACTTTTGTGTCCATGGGCGACGACAACGCCACCAAGCGCCAGCATCTGCTGCGGCCTTATCAGGTGAACGGGGCGCTGATGAAGCGGGCCCGGAAGGACGCGCTTTTCATGCACTGCCTGCCGGCCCATCGCGGCGAGGAGGTCACCGACGAGGTGATCGATGGCCCGCAATCGGTGGTGTTCGACGAGGCGGAAAACCGGCTGCATGCCCAGAAGGCCATTCTGGCCTGGGCGCTGTCCTGACCGCCGCCCGGCGATGTTGAAAAGCCTGGCAGTCCGCGCCATATAGCGGGTCATGCCTGACAAAATGGACCCCGATCCGTCGCCTTATGGCGACTTCGTCCTGCCATTCGACATCGCCAAAGCCGGCGTGCGCGGCCGGCTGGTGCGGCTGGATGCCAGTTCCGCGCGTGCGCTGAGCGCGCATGTCCTGCCGGAACCGGCCGCGCGCGTGGCGGGCGAGGTGCTGGCGCTGGGCGCGTTGCTGGGCACGGCGCTGAAACTGGACGGCCGGCTGACCATCCAGACCAAGGGCGACGGCCCGCTCGATCTGGTGACGGCCGATTATTATGGCGCCGACGAAAACCGTCATCGCGGCGTGCGCGGTTATGCCAGGCTGGATGTGGAGCGTTTCGCGGCGCTGGATGCCAGCGTGTTTGAAAAGCTTGCCGGCAAGGGCGCGCTCGCCATCACCATCGAGCCCAAGCTGGGTGGTAAAACCTATCAGGGCATTGTCGCGCTGTCGCCGGAAGGCATCGGCGCCTCGGCGGAAACCTATTTCGCCCAGTCCGAACAGCTTCCCACCGTGATCCGGCTGGCGGCCGCGCCGCTCTATGTGGCCGGCGATCCGCATGCCCGCTGGCGCGCCGGTGGCATCATGCTGCAGATGACGCCGGACGCGGCGAAAACATCGGTTAAGGACGGCGAGAATATGTCCGACGACTGGCAGCGGTTGTCGCTGCTTCTTAAGACCGTCGAGGATCTGGAGCTGGTGGATACCAGCCTGGCGCCGGAGACCCTGTTGTGGCGGCTGTTCCATGAAGACGAAGTGCGGGTCGAACCGCCCGAACCGGTGATCTTCCGTTGTGACTGCGATACGGGGCGCATCGTCCAGGTGCTGAAAAGCTATGCGCCGGAAGACCGCAATGGCCTGGCCGATCCCGATGGCGTCATCCGCGCCCGCTGCGAATTCTGCGGCAAAACACACGAGATCGGGCCTGACACTTTAGCCTGATCATTGATGTCATGGCCGGGCTTGACCCAGCCATCCCATTTTCCGAGGTGGACCACCCGCATAAAGCCGATGATGATCCAAAAGGCTCAGGTCTGGGCCTTTTGGATCACCTTGCGCAGGAACGCCTCGCAGGCTTCCAGTTCGCTGAGCGCGCAGAATTCGTCGGGCCGGTGCGCCTGTTCGATTGAGCCCGGGCCGCAGATCACCGCCGGAATGCCGTAACTCTGGAAATGGCCGGCCTCGGTGCCATAGGCCACGGCCTCGACCTGATTGGCGCCCGTCAGTTCCCGCGCCAGCAGAATGGCGGGCGATTCCTCATCCATCTTCAGGCCGGGATAGCGCGCATGAAGCTTGGTGTCGAAGGCGGCTTCCGCTGCCCGGCGCCGATATTTGGGCAGGATTTCACTTTCCGTGCGTGCCTTCACGCGGTCGATGATCTTTTGCGGATCGCGGTCGGGCAGGCAGCGGTATTCCCAGGTCACTTCCGCTTCGCGCGCCAGGATGTTCACCGCCGTGCCGCCATGGATCACGGTCGCCTGCACCGTGGAATGGGGCGGGTCGAAACGCGCATCCGCGTCGGCGCGCTGCTCGTCCCACACGCTGTCCAGCAGGGCGACGAACTCGCCCGCCATCATTACGGCGTTGGCGCCTTTTTCCGGGCCGCTGGAATGATGCTCGCGGCCACAACATCTGGTGACCAGCTTGGCGCCGCCTTTGTGCGCGCCCACGATCTTCATCAGGGTCGGCTCGCCGATGATGGCGAGCGCCGGTTTCAGGTTTTGCCGCTTGAGATCGTCCAGCAGGCCGGTGACGCCGACACAGCCCACCTCCTCGTCATAAGACAGGGCAAAATGGATCGGCCGCTTCAGCCTGGCCCTGGCGATGTCCGGCGCCAGCGACAGCGCCACGCCGACAAAACCCTTCATGTCGCAGGCGCCGCGGCCAAACAGCTTGCCGTCGCGGACTTCCGGCTTGAACGGATCGGACGACCAGTCCTGTCCGTCCACCGGCACCACATCGGTATGACCCGACAGCACAAAACCGCCGTCGCCCTGCGGACCAATGGTGGCGAAGAGATTGGCCTTTTTGCCGCTGGCGTCAAAAGAGCGGCGGCAGCGCGCGCCGGACTTTTCCAGCAGCGCCTGGGCGTAGTCGATCAGCCCCAGATTGGAATCCCGGCTGGTGGTATCGAAGGCGATCAGATCCTTGACCAGATCCAGGGCGGGCATCGGTCCTAGCCTTCGTTGCGGCTGACGGGATTGCCAATGATGTTGAGGAATTCGCGGCGGGTATCGGAATTGTCGCGGAACGCCCCCAGCATGGTCGAGGTCACCATGGTGACGCCGGTCTTGTGCACGCCACGGGTGGTCATGCATTGATGCGCCGCTTCGATCACCACCGCCACGCCCTTGGGCTGCAGCACCTTCTGGATGGTGTTGGCGATCTGGGCGTTCATCTTCTCCTGCACCTGCAGCCGGCGCGCATAGGCTTCCACCACCCGCGCCAGCTTGGAAATGCCCACCACGCGGCTGGTGGGCAGATAGCCGACATGGGCGTGGCCGATGATGGGCGCCAGATGGTGCTCGCAATGGCTCTCGAAGCGGATGTCCTTGAGGATCACCATATCGTCATAGCCTTCGATCTCCTCGAAGGTGCGGGTGAGATATTCCTCCGGGTCCTGGCCATAGCCGGAAAACCAGTCCTCGAACGCCTTGACGACACGGGCGGGGGTATCGGCCAGGCCTTCGCGGGCGGGATCATCGCCTGCCCAGCGCAGCAGGGTATGCACGGCCTTTTCGGCCTCTTCACGGGTCGGTTTGCTCATGGGAAAGTCTCGCCCGCGGGCGCGGGCGTTTCAACCGTAAGCTCTTTGGGGCTTCATATTAATCGCCGGGCTTTCGCCGAAGCTCAGTGAATCTGACGGCGTTCGTAGGGGCTTTCCAGCAGGAAAGCCGGGATTTCGGCTTCAAAGCTTTCGCCCGAGGCGCTCATCATCTGGTAGCGGCCGCTCATGGTGCCCGAGGCGGTTTCCAGGGGGCAGCCCGACGTATATTGGAAGCTTTCGCCCGGCCCGATGACCGGCTGGGCGCCGACGACACCGGCGCCACGCACTTCCTGCATCCGGCCCTGGCCATCCACAATGGTCCAGTAGCGCGACAGGAGCTGAACCGCTTCAGGCCCACGGTTTTCGATCGTCACGGTATAGGACCACACATAACGGTCGTCTTCCGGATCGGACTGATCGTCCAGATAGGCCGGACGCACGGCCACGCGAATGGAACGGGTCTCCAGCTCATACTGGTGGCCCATTTCGCGCAGCGGTCTGTCCATATCAAACATGGTTTTGGATTATCGGGTGCGGGTTGGTTCCGTGCAAGCGACAATTGGGCGCGGGCTGTTCACCTAGATGAACGGGCGCGAGAAACAAAGCCATCGAGATGAACAAGAATGGTTAGCGCGCTTCGACGCGAACCTCGGTCTTCACCGAATTGGCGATGAAGCAGGCTTCATGCGCCATATGATGCATTTGCGCCAGGGTTTCGGCGTCCGCGTCACATGTTACGCTGGGCCTGAGGATCACCCGCGTGATCCAAAGCCTGCCATTGTCATTTTCCAGAAATCCGACGGCATCATCTTCGTAAGATGTCACCGTCACCCGCTTCTTGGCGGCGATGGCCAGGAAGCTCAGCATGTGACAGGACGACAGCGACGCCACCAGCAGGTCTTCCGGATCGGCCTTGCTGGCATCGCCCTTGTAGGCCGGCGCCGCCGATGCGATCACCGTTTCCTGCCCGTTCTTGAACGACAGCCTATGGTTGCGCGGATAGGCATCGTAGGTGAAGGGCGCATCGCCCTTGTCCCAGCTGAGCCTGACATGATGTTCAGCCATCACGCGACCTTCAATGCCTGATCCAGGTCTTCGCAAAGATCATCCGGATCTTCCAGGCCGACCGACAGCCGCACCAGCCCGCTGGTGACGCCGGCGGCGGCGCGCGCTTCCGGCGTCATCTTCTGATGGGTCGTGGTTTCGGGATGGGTGAACAGGCTCTTGGCGTCGCCCAGATTGTTGGAGATGTCGATCAGCTGCAGCGCATTGGCGCAGCGGAACACTGCTTTCTTGCCGCCCTCGATCTCGAAGCCGATCACGCCACCGCCGCCGTCCATCTGGGCGCGGGCCAGATTGTGCTGGGGATGGTCGGCGCGGAAAGGATAGAGAACCCGCGTGACCTTCTTCTGATGGCTGAGAAAATCGGCGACCTTCAGTGCATTCTCGCAATGCTGCTTCATGCGCAGGTCCAGCGATTCCAGGCTCTTCAGATGCAGCCAGGCATTGAAAGGGCTGATGCTGGGGCCGGTGTTGCGCAGGAACTGCTGGAGATTCTCCTCCAGGAAATCCGGATGGCACAGGATCGCCCCGCCCAGGGCGCGGCCCTGGCCGTCGATATATTTGGTCGAGGAATGCACAACGATATGCGCGCCCAGCTCCATTGGCCGCTGCAAGGCGGGGCTGGCGAAGGCATTGTCCACGATCAGGCGGGCGCCGTGGCTTTCCGCGATCCTGGCCACCGCCGCGATGTCCACGATCTGCAAGGTGGGATTGGATGGGGTTTCGACGAACAGCAGTTTCGTCTGTGGCCGCATCGCCGCTTCCCAGGCGGCAAGGTCGCTGCCATCGACAAAAGTCGCGGTGATGCCGAAGCGCGACAGCACCGTCTCGATCACATAGCGGCAGGAACCGAACAGGGCATTGGCGGAGACAACATGGTCGCCCGTCTTCAGGCTGCCCAGGAAAACGGCGCTGACGGCAGCCATGCCGGTCGCGGTGGCGCGCGCCATGGGCGCGCCCTCCAGCTGCGCCAGCCGCTTCTCGAACATATCCACCGTCGGATTGGCTAGGCGGGAATATTGATAGCCGGGGCTCTCGCCCTTGAAGCGGGCTTCCGCCTCCTCGGCGGTCTCATAGGCATAGCCGGCGGTGAAGATCAGCGGCTCGCTGGTCTCCTGAAAGGGTGTGCGCACCTGGCCGCCGCGCACCGCGATCGTGCGCTTGCGCCATTTGCCGGGCTTTTTGTTCGTGGCCATAAGGTCTTGTCCTTTAAGGGCGTTTTTGTCGCGCGGTTGCCGGCCCCGGGTCAAGAACATAAGCTTCATGCGGGATTCGCAAAGCGCTTATCAGGCTGATGAAACGGCTCTTTTTGCTCCGTCATGCCAAGGCCCAGCCGGCGGATGGCGGCTGTGAGGACTTCGACCGTACCCTGATGCTTAGCGGCATGCAGGACGGCGCCGCCATGGCGCGCTATCTGCGCAAGAGCGATTACCAGGTCGAGCTGATCCTGTGCTCGTCCTCGGCCCGCACCACCCAGACCGCCGAGCTGGTGCTACAGCAGCTGGACAGCGAGATCGACTATCGCGACGGCCTCTATCTGGCCGAGCCGGCGAAGATCCTGGCGGCGGTGCGCGGGGCACCCGCCCCGGTCACCAACCTGATGGTGATAGGCCACAATCCGGGGCTTGAGGCGACCGCGGCGCTTTTGGCGCGCGAGCCGGTGCGCCGCAAGGAACGGGCCCGGCACGAAGCGTTGGAAGAGAAATTCCCGACCTGCGCCCTGGCAATCCTGGATTTCGACATCGGACGCTGGCGCGACGTGGTGCAAAGCGGCGGCAAGCTGGTCGATTTCGTACGCCCGAAAGATCTGTAATCCGGATTTTTTCAAGGAATCCGCGGAAGTTTTGGAACGGGTTCCATACCCAGGGCCCGATCCTTAAGCCTTGAATCAAAACCGGGGCCGGCGTCAAACCGCTGCTTTGCTTTTGGGTGGCAACATCACGCCCATGGACCCTGGCCTTCATATCGAAAAAGTCTTGCGGTGCCGCAAATGCTTTCGCTCGGGCAAGGCGATCTGGGAAGCGACCCAGATCGGTCAGCGCGCGCTATTGGCCCTGTCGGAAGGGTTTCATCGGCGCGCGCGCATTCCGCTGAGCCTGCCGCCCGAGATCATCTGCGATTGCGGCACGGTGCAGCCCGATCACGACTGAGCGGATCAGGACTGGGTGGTGCGCGCCTGCTTGCGGGCGACCAGCCGCTTCCAGCCGAAGCCGATCTCGGGCGTAAGCTCGCCCATCAGCCGCGTAGTGCGGGTGGCGACGCGCCGTCCGCCCATGGCTTCATAGAAGAAGCAGGCATTGTTGCGGGCATGCGCCCAGATCAGACAGGAGCGCAGATGCCGCGCCTTGAAGGTGTCGAAGGCGCCTGACAGCAAGGCCCGGCCGGCGCCGCGGCCCAGGAAAGCCGGGTCGACATAGAGCGTATAAACCTCGCCCTCGAAGCCGGTGCCGCTGTCGCGCGCGGCGCCCAGGCTGCAAAGGCCGATGACGCCATGGCGATCATCTTGCGCCACCAGCACCGCGCCATTGTTGCGTTCGCCGTTGCGGATCGCGGTCAGCCAGCGCGCGGTATGGCCCTTGTGCGACATGGCCGCGAGCAGCGCGTGCGAAATAACGCCGGCATAGGTGTCTTGCCAGGATTCAATATAGATGCGCGCCAAGTCTGCGGCATCTTCTGGCCGCGCGGTTCGAATACTCAAGCCGCGGAGTTCGTCCATGCCTTGAAGGGTGAGGCAATCCGCACGCCCTCGCAAGAGTCATTTCGCCGCAAACGGAAATATTTGTGACTTGATATTTCAGTCTCAGCCCAACAGCGGCTTTTCCTGCACGCGCGCCAGGAATTTCGCATTCTGTTCGCCGCCCTGGCCATAATGTTTGGCCGTCGACCAATCGGAAATCTGCGAAAAATGCGCGGCGATGTCGTCGGCGCTGGCGCCATGACCCAGATTGATTCCATCCGTCTCCACGATCTGGGCGGCGGCAAACACGCCGGCCGCGGCGGTAAGGATCATGCCGCTGGGCGCGTCTTCGCTGGCGAGATAGGCCATGGCGGGCGAAACGAATTCCGGCTTCAGCATCTCCAGCACCGCGGGCGGCATCAGCGCTTCGGTCATGCGCGTGGCCGCGACGGGGCAGAGCGCGTTGATCTTGATATTGTCCTTGGCGCCTTCCAGCTTCAGCGAATTCATGAAGCCCACCAGCGACAGCTTGGCGGCGCCATAATTGGTCTGGCCGAAATTGCCGTAAAGGCCGGTAGACGATGTGGTGACCACGATGCGGCCATAGGCCTGGCTCTTCATGATGTCCCAAACCGCCTTGGCCGGCTTGACCGTGCCCATCAGATGAACATTGACCACGGCTTCAAAGTCTTTCAGCTCCATCTTGGCGAAGCTCTTGTCGCGCAGGATGCCGGCATTGGCGATCAGCACATCGATGCGGCCCCATTTGTCCATGGTCTGCCTGACCAGATGGGCGACGCCGGCATCGTCGCTGACGGAGGCGCCATTGGCGATGGCCTCGCCGCCGGCGGCGGTAATCTCGGCCACGACCTTCTCGGCGGCCGCGGAATTGCCGCCGCTGCCGTCCAGCGAACCGCCCAGGTCATTGATCACCACCTTGGCGCCGAGTTTGGCGAGATGCAGCGCATGGGCCCGGCCAAGCCCGCCACCGGCGCCGGTCACAATGGCCACCTTGTCCTTGAAACTGATGGCCATGCGTGTCCTCCATTGTTGTGCGGCGGCTAGGATGGCGTGGGCACGCTTTGCGGGTCAAGGCGGCGGCCGAACCAGTTCCGTAAAGCGCGGGCGGCGGGCAGTTCGATGAACTCGGCCAGGATGCCGCCCCACAACACGCAGGTTGTGACAAGCAGGGCGGGCTCCAGCCACCAGATCAGGCTGGAAAAGCGCGTGCCCAGCACGATCGCATCGGGCGGCGGATACAGCCGCTGTTCGAAATAGCGGATGACCAGAAGCCAGGTGGTCTGGCCCAGATAGACGGCATAGGACCATTCGCCCAGCCGTTGGGGCAGGCGCATCTTGAGCAGGTCCGCGATCAGGCCGCGGTCGAAGGCCAGGGCGAAGACCAGCACCATCAGCGGCAGCACGGTGAAGATGTCCATGCGGGTGTGCGACCAGCCGGTGTTCATCACCACGTAAGCCAGCACCGACAGGATCGCGATCTGCAAAACCGAGTGTCCCCATTCCGGCAGATGGTCGCGCGGCTTCAGATGGCGAAATAGCACGGCCATGCCGACGCCGATGGAAAAATCCGCCAGCCCCCGCAGCACGCCATTGTGATAGGTGATGTCCAATCCGTGCCTTGACGTGAAAAGCAGCGCCAGCAGCCCGGCAAGGCCCGCGCCGATCAGGGCGAAGCCGCGCCACAGCCGGCCTTCCGCCAGCCGCAGGAAAATGGGGAACAGCAGACAGAGCGCGAATTCCACACTGACAAACCAGGAGACGCCGTTCCAGGTCAGCCTGTCCATCGTGTTCCAGGCGTGCAGCAGGAAGAAGGTCAGCCAGAAGCCTTTCAGGCTGATATCCTGGTGGTATTTGATGTCGAAGATGGAGAGGTAGCCGCCTTCCGCGGCCAGCACCCGGAACAGAAGCAGGAGCGCCAGGATCAGCAGCAGCATGAAAAGATGCAAGGGATAAAGCCGGATCAGCCGGGCGCGCAGGAAGGCGAGATAGCCCGAGCGCGTGAACAGATCCTTCAGCCTGGCCCAATAGGCATGGGGGAGAATGAAGCCCGACAGGACGAAGAAGAACTCAACCCACAGATAGCCGCGCGTGGCCAGCAGATCGAGCGGGCGGATATGACTATAGTGATGGCCCTCGCTGAAATGGAACATCACGATCATCAGGGGCGGGAAGGCCCGCGCCCCGGCCAATGCTCCGATCCTGCCTGACGATCTGATTGCCGTGCTGGCCGGCGTTGCGGTCACAATAATCTCCCCATTCGTCACATTATCCGAAGCCGCGTCCTTCTGTCATGTCGCGGACCGTCTTTTAAGCGCCGGGAAATCGTGTAGCGTTGTCCACGCATTTCGTCTCGGGGGGCCGATAGTGTTGCCGCATCTGCAATCGGCTCTTGGCATCTGCGTTATTATCGCCATGGCCTGGGCGCTGTCGGAGGACCGGCGGGCCTTCCGCTGGCGAATGGTTGTTGGCACCCTGCTGCTGCAGCTGGTCATCGCCCTGTTGCTGTTGAAGCTGCCGGTGGTCCGCGACGGCCTGTTCCGCCTGAATGGCGTGGTGGGCGCGCTGACCGAGGCTACGGGTGCGGGCACCAGCTTCATCTTCGGCTATCTGGGCGGCGGACCGGCGCCTTTCACGATCACCCACCCAGCCGACATGATCAATCTGGCCTTCGGCATCCTGCCGCTGGTGATGGTGATTAGCGCGCTGTCCGCGATCCTGTGGCACTGGCGCATCCTGCCCGCCGTCGTCCATGCGATGGCGGTGGTCCTGAAGCGTAGTCTGGGGCTGGGCGGCGCGGTCGGCCTGGGCGCGGCCGCCACCGTGTTTCTGGGCAATATCGAGGGCCAGCTGGTGATCCGGCCCTATCTGATCCGGCTGGCGCGCACCGAGCTTTTCATCCTGATGACGGTGGGCCTGTCGGTGATCGCGGGCACCGTGTTCGTACTCTATGCCACCATCCTCAAGGACGTGCTGCCTGGCGCGCTGGGCCATCTGTTGGTGGCCTCGCTGATGTCGCTGCCGGCCGGCGTGCTGATGGCGCGGCTGATGGTGCCGGGCCCGGCCGAGACCGAGCTGACCCAGCAGCAGGAAGGCGTGCATTACCGTTCCACCATGGATGCGATGGCCCAGGGCACCGAAGACGGTCTCAAGATCTATCTGCAGATCCTGGCCATGTTGATTGTCACCACCTCGCTGATGGCGCTGGCCAATGTAATCCTGGCGCATCTGCCGGCGCTGGGCGGCGCGCCGCTGACACTGGAACGCATGCTGGGCTGGCTGTTCGCGCCATTCGTCTGGCTTTTGGGCGTGCCCTGGCAGCAGGCCGCGGCCGCGGGCTCGCTGATGGGCATCAAGGTGATCCTGACCGAGCTGGTGTCCTATCTCAGGCTTGCCGCCATGCCGGCGGGGACGCTCGATCCGCGCAGCACCCAGATCATGGTCTATGCCATGTGCGGCTTCGCCAACTTCGCCAGCGTCGGCATCCTGATCGCGGGCATGAGCGCGCTGATCCCCGAGCGGCGGGATGAAGTTGTGTCTCTGGCGCTCAAGGCGCTGGCGGCTGGAACCATGGCCAGCGGTCTTTCCGGGGCCATGGTCGGGTTGCTGCCCTTTTGAGAGGGACATAGACTTTCCGCATGGCGAATTTCTGGGTCCCGGACCAGTCCTCGGGCGAGATCATCACCGTGCCGCAATTGGAAGCCGAACCTGTACGCGATGCGGTTGCGCGCTGGCAGACACTGCGGGGACCGGGGCCTTATCCCGAAACGCCGGATGCGGTGATGGCGCCGGTTTCCTCCAACATCATCCTGGTCCGGGTTCTGGACCAGGGCGCCGATTATCAGTATCTGCGCGTGGGCAAGGCGCTGGTGGCGGGATTCGGCGAGGATTTTTCCGGCCAGCGCCTCAGCGAGATCGAACAGACCAATCCGCGTTTCGGCATCGGCCTGCGCATGCTGTACGAAATGGTGCGCGCCGGCGGTGAGCCGCTCTGTTATCGCGGCTGGGCCGGCCAGGACATGCCGGGCGCCCAGTTCCTTTATTATGAAAGCGCGGTGCTGCCGTTCGGCAATTCGCATGTGGACCATATTCTGGTGATCAGCATGCTGGTGCTGCGCGATGATTTGCAGCCCGGCGCGCCGGATGATCTCAGGATGTGATGTGCGCTGGGCCTGGGCGTGTTTCCTCCTGCTGCTGGCCGCCTGTGCGCCAAGCTTTGGTCCACCCTTGAACAGTGGCGCCATGCCAGTGATGGCGGCTGACGCCATCTTCGCCCGCGATGGCGCCAGACTGCCGCTGCGCCGCTGGGAAGCGGAAGGCACGCCCCGCGCCGTGATCGTGGCGCTGCATGGCATGAGCGATTATTCCAATGCTTTCGACATGCCGGGCCGCTTCTGGGCCGAGCAGGGCATCACCACCCTGGCATATGACCAGCGCGGTTTCGGCCAAAGCGCGCATCCCGGCATCTGGGCCGGCGCCGATGTGATGCGCGCCGATCTAGAGGACGCTGTCGCCGCCGCGCGGACGCGCTATCCTGGCGTGCCGGTCTTTGCGCTGGGCGAAAGCATGGGCGGCGCGGTGGTGCTGAGCGCTCTCGCTGCGGCGCCAAAATTGGGTGTCGATGGCGTGATCCTGGTGGCGCCGGCGGTGTGGTCGCGGAGCGACATGCCGCTGAGCTATCGCGCCGCCTTGTTCCTGGGAGCGCATCTGTTGCCTGGCATGATCCTGTCCAACAGCGCCGCCAGCCATGTCGTTACCATCATTCCCTCCGACAATCTGGCGATGCTGCGGGCGCTGGGCCGCGATCCGCTGTTCCAGAAAGAGACGCGCGTGGCAACGCTTTACGGCCTGGTCAATCTGATGGATGAGGCGCGCAACGCGCCGAATGCGATAACGCAGGCGCCGCCGCTTCTGTTTCTCTATGGCGCCAACGACCAGATTATTCCCGCCAGACCGACGCAAGCCGTGATCGCGGCGCTGAAGGCAAACCCCGGTGTCGCGATGACCGTGAAACGCTATCCCCAAGGCTATCACATGCTGCTGCGCGATCTGGAGGGCGAGAGGGTGGACCAGGACGCCGCGGACTGGATCTTCGCGCAACAAAAATCCGGTTAAGCCGTTACGACTCCAGCAACCTTTCTGGAGCCGCGATATGGCGAACACCCAACAGAACGACCTCCGCAAGGGCAAGCCCCAGGCCGAACCCAGCACCAATGCCAAGCTCGCCGGTCATCAGGATAGCGTAATGCCCGTGCCCAAGAGCGGCGAACATGCCGTCAATCCCGGCGTCGGCAGTCAGGCTGGCGTTGGCGAAGGACAGGGCACAAAATCCAACTGAACGGTTAAAGGCCGACCGGTCAAGTCCGCCCTTTCGGGCGGCACGGGGATGGCGATATGCTTCCATGACGGGAAGTATTTCGCCTCCCCGTTTTTCATTGGGCGCATGAAATGCCGGACATCTGGCCTTCCTTCGACTGGGCCGATCCCCTGCTGTTGGATGCCTCGCTCAGCGAAGATGAGAAACTGGTGCGCGACAGCGCCAGGAGCTTTGCGCAAGACCGGTTGATGCCGCTGGTGCGCGACATGCATCGGGGCGAGACATGCGATCCGGCGCTGCTGCGCGAAATGGGCACGCTGGGACTGTTGGGCAGCACAATTTCCGAATTCGGCGGCATCTCCCAGGTCGCTTACGGTCTGATCGCGCGCGAGCTGGAGAAAGTGGATTCCGCCTTCCGTTCGTCTTTCTCGGTGCAATCCAGCCTGGTGATGCATCCTATTCACGCCTTCGGCAGCGAAGCGCAGAGGAAGAAATATCTGCCCGGACTGGCGAAAGGCGAATGGATCGGCGCTTTCGGCCTGACGGAGCCTGGCGCCGGCTCCGATCCCGGCGGCATGCAGGCCCGCGCGCGCAAGACAGCCGATGGCTATGTTCTCTCGGGCACCAAGACCTGGATCACCCATGCGCCCATCGCCGATGTGTTTGTGATCTGGGCGAAGCTGGAGGACCGCGTTCACGGCTTCCTTCTGGAACGCGGTGATAAAGGATTGTCGACCACAAAGATCGAAGGCAAATTCTCGCTGCGCGCCAGCGCCACCGGCGAGATCGCGATGAATGACGTCGCCATCCCGGCCGAGCGGCTGCTGCCGGAAGCGCAAGGGTTGAAGGCGCCCTTTGCCTGTCTCAATCATGCGCGCTACGGCATTGCCTGGGGTGCGATGGGGGCGGCGGAATTCTGCTGGCACGCCGCGCGTGCCTATGGCCTGGAGCGTCGGCAGTTCGGGCGGCCGCTGGCCGCCAATCAGCTTTATCAGAAGAAGCTGGCCGATATGCAGACCGAGATCACGCTGGGCCTCACCGCTTGCCTGCAGGCGGGCCGGCTGATGGAGGAGGGCCGGCTGGCCGCCGAAGCCATCAGCCTGTTGAAGCGCAACAATGCCGGCAAGGCGCTCGCCATCGCGCGCGAGGCCCGCGACATGCATGGCGGCAATGGCGTGGCCGACGACTATCATGTCGTGCGTCACATGCTGAACCTGGAAGCCGTCAATACCTATGAAGGCACCCATGACATCCATGCCCTGGTGCTGGGCCGGGCGCAGACCGGCCATTCCGCCTTTTAGAAAAAGTCCGGCTTTTAAAATGGCGTCTTTGCAGGCATAAACGGCCCCATCTTCAATTGTCCGCTTCAACTGCCCGCCAAGAGGCTATGTTGCCATGAGTCTGGCTTCCCCCCGCGTCGTCAATATCAAGGATCTGCGCCGCTTGGCGCGCGCCCGTCTGCCCGATGCGGTGTTCGATTATCTGGATGGCGCCGCCGATGACGAGGTGACGCTGAAGGATAGCGAAAAATGCTTCCAGGAAGTCCTGTTCAAGCCGCGTTTCGCGGTGGCGACGCCGGCCTGCGATCTTTCCGTGACGGTGCTGGGCCAGAAGCTGGATGTGCCCTTCATGCTGGGCCCCATCGGTTATTCGCGGCTGATGCATCCGCGTGGCGAGCTGGCGGCCTCGGCCGCTGCCGGGCGCCATGGCACCGCCTATATCCTTTCCACTTTATCGGGTCATCCGCTGGAAGATGTGAAGGCCCAGTCGAAGGGCCCGACCTTCTTCCAGCTTTACCTGGCCGGCGGCCGCAAGGCCGCTGAAGGCGGTATCGCCCGCGCCAAGGCCGCCGGCTACAAGGCGCTGTTCGTCACCATCGATACGCCGGTCGGCGGCAATCGCGAGCGCGATGCCCGTAACGGCATGAAGGCGCTGATGGGCAAGAATCCTTTCGCCAAGATTCCCTATCTGCCCAATCTTCTGGCGCATCCGCGCTGGCTGGCGGCCTTTATCGCCGACGGCATGATCCGGCCTTTCCCCAATGTGGTCATTCCCGGATCGGGCCCCTTGGCGGCGATCGATGTGGCGGCGGCGCTGGAATCGGCGCAGGTATCCTGGACCGACCTCAAATGGATACGCGAGTTGTGGGACGGCCCGATAGTGATGAAAGGGGTGATGACAGCCGATGATGCCAGGCGTTCGGTCGATCATGGCGCGCAAGGCATCGTCGTTTCCACCCATGCCGGCCGCCAGCTGGACAGCGTGGCGGGTTCGCTGCGCGTGCTGCCCGGAATTCTGGAAGCGGTGGGAAGCCAGATCGATGTGATTTTCGACGGCGGCATCCGCCGCGGCGCCGATGCCGTCAAGGCCATCGCAATGGGCGCCAAGGCGGTGTTGCTGGGCCGCGGCTATGCCTATGGCATGGCGGCGGCGGGCGATGCCGGCATCGAGCGGGCGCTGGAAATCTTCGAGGCCGATATTGTGCGTACCCTGAAACTATTGGGCTGCGCCAGCATTGCGCAGGTTGATCAGTCTTATATCTCGCTGCGTCCCGGGTTCAGGGTTGATTAGATCTTAAACCGCCACAGCCAGCCCATGTCATCGCAGGCATACATATAATCGCCCACCGGCTTGGCGCCGTGGATCACCGGCGAGTCATCCGGCAGCTGGATCTTCTCGAAAATATTCCCCGTTGCAACGTCGTGATGGAAGAAGGCGTTGAGGTTGGAATCCGATGACCAGATGGTCTTCTTATCCTTGCCCCAGCCCATGCCATGGGTGCGGTTGCCGGGCACCGGCCAGGTGGTTTTCACCTTCCAGCTCTTCTTGTTGATCCAGAAAATCTGCCGCGCCGGCGGGCAGGCGTAAATCAGATAGTCGCCGTCCACCAGAATGGCGTGCGCGCCGGTGCCGCCCGAACCTTCCTCGGCATTCAGCGGCAGCTGGCCCGGCGGCAGGCCCTTGCCGGTATTGTTGCCGACATTGCCGCTCATGGCCGGGCCGATGCCGCGCGGCTTGTCGGGCCAGGCGGGTTTGAGCGGGCTGGAGCGCGGCTTGGGGTCGTCCTCGCGTTCATAGATGCGCCCCGCCCCCGGTGTCACATATTTGGCGATGGTCTTGCCGCGCAGATCGCAATGCACGATCAGCGAATTGTGCGTGCTGGTGATCCACATCGTGTCGCCATCCTGCGCCAACCCGCTGGGGCCAACCACATCGGCCTGGAATTCCTTCACCGTCGAGCCGTCTTTCAGGTTGAACAAGGTGATCCTGTGATCAGCGCCCTGATCCACCACCCACATCTGCTGGGGATTATCGCTCAGCGCCAGGCCATTGGGCTGGCCGTGTTTGGTCTTGTAGAGAATCTCGATCCTGTTCGCCGGCCGCGACTTGATCGCGGCATAGGCGGGCAGGCACGCCGGATGGGCCGGCTGGGCCAATGCCGGCAGGGCGGCGGCCGGCGCCGTGGCGGCCGCGGCCAGGAAATCCCTTCGCTTCATCGTCAGGCCATTTCGATCTTGAAGATCCAGCCATGGGTTGGGCTGTCATAATTCGGCCAACCCGGATGAATGCCGGCATCGCAGCTGATCAGGGTTCCATTGTGGAATTCCAGGCCGTGCGGATCGCAGGAACCGGGCTCGAAGTCATAGGTCATCAGTACCTGGCCGGTCTTGCCGTCATACTTCACCAGCCCCGGGCGGCCTTCCTTGTAGCTTTTGGAATCATTGCCGGTGACCTGCCAGATATTGCCGTCGGTATCGAAGGTCATGTCGTGCCAGCGCGGCTTGTCGGCCGTGGCGTAGATCGGGATCGCCACTTCCGGCGCCCAGGTCTTGGGATCGACGCGCAACAGCAGGCGCGGCCGGTTGGCCACGATCCACAATTTGCCATTGTGCCACTGCGCGCCATGGCTGCCGCCACCATCCTGGCCGGGCAGGGCCAGCGGAATCTGGCGATGACTGATCTGTTTGGAATTCATGTCCACCTGGAACACGCCTTCGGGGTCCTGGTTGGCCATCATCCACACACAGCCATCGCCATAGGCCATGCCGGATGTGTTGCGCGAATTGGTCATCACGGTTTTCAGCAGCTTGCCGTTCCAGTCCACCAGCCAGGCGGCTTCGTGCAGATCGGCGGGATCGGGCAGGTGGTAGGACTGCGCCGCCTTGCCGGAAAGCTTCTGCTGGCCCAGCCACAGGCCCTCGGGCGCCACCGCCAGCGCATTGACGAAACCGGGTGGCGATTTGAACAGCTTGGTGGTCTTGACCATGCCGTGCTGGATGTTGGGCTTCTGCGGTCCATAGCTGATCTTGGCGGTGGTCTGTGCCGCGGCGGCGCCCGCCGCCAGCGTCGCCGCCAGTGTGCCGGTCACGAATTCGCGTTTGCTGAGCATGACGTTTCTCCCCGGATATTCTGGCGGGGATGCTGGTCCAAAATGCCCAACCTGCAAAGGCCCTAAACGTGCTGCAACAGCGAGGACGGTGTCTTGTCTCTCACCAGCCGCAATCTCCGAAATGCGCCTGATAAAGCGGGCCGGCTTCGGCCTTGATGTCCGCGCCCAGCTTAAGCCCCAGCGCCCGGGCGGCGGCCATGCCGTCCTCGCCCAGCGTCACACTTTCGCGCCGTCGCCAGCAATGTTTGCCATCCGGGGTCAGGACCTCGCCCAGGAAAGACAGCGTATTGTTCCGGATCATCGCCATGGCGGCGATGGGCGTGCGGCAGGAACCGTCCAGCGCTTCCAGGAAACTGCGTTCGGCGGTGGTGGTAATGGCGTGTTCAAGAATGTTGAGCGGCGCGAGCATCTGCAGCGTTCTTTCATCGCCGGCGCGGGCGGTGATCGCCAGCGCGCCTTGTCCCGGCGCCGGTGGCATCTGTTCACTATCGACCAGCGAGGCCGCATGTTTTTCCAGCCCCAGGCGCTTCAACCCGGCCAGCGCCAGATAGGTGGCGTCGAACGCGCCACTTTCGATCTTGGCCAGCCGGGTTTCCACCCGGCCACGCAGCATCTCGACCTTCAGGTCGGGGCGCAGGTGCAGGGTCTGGGCCTGGCGGCGCAGGCTGGCGGTGCCCACGGTTGCGCCCTTCGGCAATTCCGTCAGCGATTTCGTCCGTGTGGCGATGAAGGCGTCGCGCTGATCCTCCCGCGCCGGAACGCATGCCAGCACAATGCCCTCCGGCATGCGGGTGGGCAGGTCCTTCATGGAATGAATGGCGGCGTCGATGCGTCCGTCCAGCAGCGCTTCATCCAGTTCCTTGGTGAAGAGGCCCTTGCCGCCGGCGTCCTGCAGCCGCCCCTGGATGCGGTCGCCGCTGGTCATGAAGGTTTCGATCGGAAAGACCGAAGCATCGGCGCCGGTCTGCCGCGCCAGCATCCCCGCGACCTGATGCGACTGGGCCAGCGCCAAAGGCGAGCCGCGTGAACCCAGCTTCAGGCTCATTTCCACTCCGCGATCGGCGGCATGGACGACAGGATGCTTTCCACATTGCCGCCGGTGCGCAGCCCAAAATGGGTGCCGCGGTCATAGAGCAGATTGAACTCGACATAGCGGCCACGCCATTTGGCCTGTTCGTGGCGTTCTTCCGGCGTCCAGCTCTCGTCCATGCGGCGGCGGATGATCTGGGGCTGGATGTCGAGAAAAGCTTCGCCCACCGCCCTGGTGAAGGCGAAGTCACGCTCCCAGTCGCCGCTGTCGTGATGGTCGTAGAAGATGCCGCCAACCCCGCGCGGCTCGCGGCGATGCGGCAGCCAGAAATAGGTGTCGGCCCATTGCTTGTATTTGGGGAACCATTCCTTGTTGAAGCCGTCGCAGGCCTGCTTCAGCCGGGCGTGGAAATCCACCGTGTCGGGATGGCGCGGCGTGCGCGACAGGTCCAGGGTCGGGTTGAGATCGGCGCCGCCGCCGAACCAGCTCTCGGTGGTGACAATCATGCGAGTATTCATGTGCACCGCCGGCACGCGCGGATTCTTCATATGCGCGATCAGGCTGATGCCGCTGGCCCAGAAACGGGGGTCCTCGCTGGCGCCTTTCACCTGCCTGGCGAATTCTTCCGAGAAGGCGCCAAACACGGTGGAGGTATGCACCCCCACCTTCTCGAACAGCCGGCCGCGCATCATGCCCATGACGCCGCCGCCTTCGTCTTCGCCACGCGACCAGGGCGTCTTTTCAAAGCGGCCGGCCTGGCCCGGATAAAGCCGCGCGGGCGCTTCATCCTCAAGCTGTTCGAACGCCGCCATGATGTTGTCGCGCAACTGCTCGAACCAGGCGCGGGCCAGCGTCTTGCGGGTCTCCAGATCGGTCATGGGCGGGGCTTTTAGCCGGTCCCTCGCCGTCATGCCATTGTCTTTGAAGTCGCGCCCGGCCATCATCTGGAGCGTCGGTGAGAGCCGAAGCGACAAAGAATAAGCCAGAAAAGCTGCATCAGACGGCGTTCGGGGAGAGACCATGCGGAAAGGTGTTGCTGCGATCCTGGCGCTGGGATTTCTGGCCGGCGCAGCGCGGGCCGTGGACCGTCCCGGCCAGAGCTTCCTGTTGAAGCCTTCCGATCTGCCGCCGCCCCACGCGACCCCCGCGGTTGCCAACAACAACACGGTGATCGCCCGGCCTGCCGGCGTGATGCCCCGGGCGCCCAAGGGCTTCAAGGTCTCGATCTTCGCCGATCACCTGACCGATGCGCGTGGCCTTGCGACCGCGCCCAATGGCGATGTCTTTGTCAGCGAGCGCGGCGCCGGCAAGATCACGGTCCTACGCGAAAGCAAGGGTTCCGGCCAGGCCGATCAGCGCTTCACCTTCATCAGCGGCTTGACCAAGCCGCAGGGCATGGCGTTCGCGCATGGCTATTTCTATTTCAGCGACCAGATGGCGGTGTGGCGCGTCCCATACACGTCCGGCCAGACCGCGGCCGGCAAGCCCCAGCGCCTCACCATCGCGCCCGATCTGCGCAATTCCGGCATGCATGCGACCCGCAATCTGGCGATCGCGCCGGACGGAACCGTGTTTGTGGAAATGGGCAGCCACGACAATGTCTCGGAATACCAACCCGGCGCCAAGATTTTCAAAGTCGATGCCAAGGGCAATCTGGTCGAATATGCCAGCGGCATCCGCAATCCCGTGGGCATCGCCTTCTATCCGGGCACCAGGGATCTCTTTGCCGCCGTCAACGAGCGCGACGGACTGGGTGATAACCTGCCGCCGGACTATTTCACTTATGTGAAGCCGGGCGGCTTTTACGGCTATCCCTACAGTTACACCGGCAAGTTCCACGATCCCGATCTGGGCACCAAGCGCCCCGATCTGGTGGCCAGGGCAATCACGCCCGATGTGCTGTTCCCGGCGCACAGCGCCCCAACGGGTCTGGTCTTCTATACCGGCGATAATTTCCCGGCCGAATACAAAGGCGATGCCTTTGTCTCGCTGCATGGGTCCTGGAACACCGCCGAGCCGCATGGCTACAAGGTGGTGCGCATCCCGATGAAGAACGGACGCGCCAAGGGCGGCTATCAGAATTTCCTCACCGGCTTCTGGGACGGCAAGAGCAAGAACCCGCCCGCGGCCTGGGGCCGGCCGGTGGGACTTGCGATCGCAAAGGACGGCGCTCTGCTGGTGGCGGACGATGTGGGGCAGACGGTGTGGAAAGTCACTTATACGGGGACGAAATGATGCGGACATTTGATCGCCGTGGGGTGATCGGCGCCGGCCTGGCTTTGGCCGCCACCCCGGCATTGGCCAAGGACCCGCGCGTCACCTTCACCGTTCCTGATGGCGCCACCGATTGTCATCATCACATCTATGACCCACGCTTTCCCTATAATCCCAACGCGGTGCTGAAGCCGCCTTATGCCACGGTGAGCGACTATCGCCGGCTTCAGAAGAAGCTGGGCACCAGCCGCAATGTGATGGTGCAGCCGTCAACCTATGGCACCGACAATGCCTGCGTGCTGGATGTGCTGGCGCAGCTGGGCGACAACTGCCGCGCGGTCTGCGTGGTCAACTCCAGGGTCAGCGATGATGCGCTGAAGAAGCTCAATGCCGCCGGCGTGCGCGGCGTGCGCATCCAGTTCGGCCTTGGCAATCCGGTGGGCGCCGATGAAGTGATGCCGCTGGCCAAGCGCATCGCCGCCATGGGCTGGCACATCCAGTGCAACATGCCACCAGATCAGCTGGTGCAGATGACGCCGTTGCTGCTGAGCCTGCCGGTGCCGGTGATCATCGATCATCTGGGCCGGGCGGTCGACGACCACGGCCCGCAATTCGTCGCTGTGCGCAAGCTGCTGGATTCCGGCCATGGCTGGGTGAAGCTGTCGGGCGCCTATCTCTATGGCGGTGGCACGCCGCCGGATTATGCCGGCGCGAGTCTGGCCGCCAAGGGCTATCTGAAAGCAGCACCCGAGCGTTGCGTATGGGGCAGCGACTGGCCGCATCCCGACGCCACCCGGAAGCTCAATCCGGTGGCGATGCCCGATGATGTGGTGCTCATCAATCTTCTGGCGCAATGGGCGCCGGATGCGAAGCTGCGCCATCGCATCCTGGTCGAGAATCCGGAGGCGTTTTACGGCTTCGATCCCGCCAGGCGGCCCAAGGCGAATTAGGACAGCATCGCTTCGTACGCGGCTTCAATATTGCGGCGGAAACGCTCACTGTCATAAAGCGGTGTGGTCCGGCGGTTGCGCGCCAGTTTCTCGCGTGTGGCTTTGAGCAGCGTCGGGTTGCCGGCCAGTTCCAGGGCCAGCGTCTCATAATCCGCCAGCCGCGCGGTCACCAGCTCTGGCAGATCGATCGCCTTCAACAGGCTGGCGGCGACGCGGCCCTGGAAGGCCTTGCCATAACAGGTGATAACCGGCAGGCCCGCCCACAAGGCATCGCTGCATGTGGTGTGGGCGTTGTAAGGCAAGGTGTCGAGAAACAGGTCGGCCAGCGGATAGCGCGCCAGATGCTGGTCCGGCCTTAGCCTGGGCGCGAATATCAGCCGGCCGGCATCGACGCCGCGCGCGGTCGCATGGGCGCTGAGATTGTCGCGCGCCGGCGAATCCAGAAGCCACAGCACGCTGCCGGGCACCTGTTGCAGCAGCCGCATCCAGATGTCGAACAGCGGCGCGGTGATCTTCCAGTTGTTGTTGAAGCAACAGAAGACAAAGCCGCTGGCCGGCAATCCGGCCTCGGCGCGGGATGGCGGGGCGGGCGCTGGCCGGGTCGCGTCATTGGCCTGATAGCAGTCGGGCAGATGGACAATTTTCTCGCTGAAATGCGGCTGCTGATCCAGTGGCAATACGGTGCGATCGGCCAGGATATAATCCATATAGGGCGCACCTATGGTGCCGGGATAGACCAGATAATTGACCTGCACCGGCGCCGGGCGATGGCTGAAGATGCCGGGCCGGGCTCCATGGGTGTGGCCGTTCAGGTCCACGGCAATATCGATCGCACGCGATCTGAGGAGATGGGCAACTTCCAGATCGCTCAGGCGGCGCACATCCTCGAAACGGTCGAATGCCTTGACCAGCCGCCGGCGCATGGAGCTGTTGTCGTCGGGGCCGAATGCAAAAGCTGAGACCTCGAAACGCGCGCGGTCGTGACGCTCGAACAGTTCCACCATCAGCTGAGCGGTGGGATGGATATGGAAATCCGCCGACAGATAGGCGAGGCGGATGCGGTGATGGCCGTAAGGCTGGCCATTCCATAAGGCCGGCTGGGCGGGCGCCATGCGGTGGATGTAATTTTCGGCGCAACGCCTGAGCAGCGCGGCGTCCTCGGTGTAGCCCATCATCACAAAGGGTTGGATCAGCGAATGTCCCGCCTGGATGTCGCTCTCCAGCCGGGGCGCAAGCGCCGACATCTGGGTCCAGTCGCACAGCGATGCCGCAGTCTGCGCCAGGCCGTTCAGGGCAAAGCCATGCTGGGGCGCGATTTCCAGAATGCGGCGGAAACACTCCCGCGCCTCTTTCAGTCGGCCCAGATCGCGCAGGATATTGGCCTTGATATAAAGCGCTTCGGAAAAATTGGCCTGCAGCGCCAGTGCGGCATCGGCCGCCGGCAGCGCCTGGTCCAGCTTGCCCAGGTCGAACAGGACAATGGCGCGATTGGTATGGGCGTTCACATGGGCCGGCGCCAACCGCACCACATGGTCATAGCTTGCCAGCGATTCCTCCAGCCGTCGCAGCCGGCGCAGGGCGGTGCCGCGATTGTTCCAGCCGCTGGGGAAATCGGGACGCAGGGCGATGACGCGGTCGTAATTTTCCAGCGCCTCCGCGGGACGATGCAGATCCAGCAGCGTATTGGCGCGATTGTACAACGCCTCGAAAAGATCGGGCCGCGCCTGGAGCGCCCTGTCGAAACTCGCCAGGGCTTCATCCCGGCGATTCTGTGCCGCCAGCACATTGCCCAGATTGACCAGCACTTCCGGCATGGCCGCCTGTTCCAGAATCCGGCGGTAAAGCCGCTCAGCTTTCGACAGGTCGCCCTCTTTCTGGGCTTGCCGCGCCTGACTGTAAACCTGCTGCAAATCCATCAAGGACCAGCCACCCGCTTCACATAAAAGCGCAGAAATGCTTCCGGGTCCGAATGCAGGCAGACAGCGGCATTGGGCGCGCCCGGCGTTTCCCTGGTGTTGCCGGCATCGTCGATACTGATATGCATCGGCGTCATCGGGCATAACGACGGATTCAACATCGCCGCCAGGGTCATGGGATCGTAAAGCGTGGGCGTGGCCGCGCGGGTGGCCGCGCTCCATTCATAATAAAGACCGGCGAGAATGTTCGTCATCATGCTGCCATGGGCGAAGATGGCGGTGCGCGCCACTTCATGCAGCTTGAGATTGGCGGTGGAATCCAGCGGCAGCACCATCAATGGCACGCCCGAGGCAAACAGTTTCTGGGCGCCGCCGATGTCATTCTTGATGTTCCATTCCGGGTGCGGCGCGATAGGCGAAGCAACGCCATAAGGATCTTCCAGGGCGCGAATCGAGCCACCCATGATCACCACCCGCTTAAGCAGGCGGAAGCCGGCGGGATCGCGCGCGATCATGGCGCCGACATTGGCCAGCGGCCCGATCGCGACCAGGGTGACCTGGCCCGGATATTTGCGGGCCTGGCCCAGTATGAAATTCACGGAATCGGGATGGCTGGCGCGCGCGAAAGCGCCACCTTCGGCGTAACGGTGCTGGGTGAAGCCATTGCGGTTGACATCGACGGGCGTGCCCATCGCCACGGGAATGTCCCCATGATCCGTCTCGCCCAGGATACGATCCAGCATTTTTGCCCGCGTCGACGTGTCGCCAAAGTCGGCCGAGAACCCCAGCACCTCGAATTCCGGACTGGACAGGGCCAGCGCCACGGCAAAGGCATCGTCTATGTCGTCACCAATGTCGGTGTCGATGATGATCTTTTCCCGCGGGGCTTGCGCCTGTGCCATGCCGCTTGCGCCCAAAAAAGCAGCAACCGCCAAACCGACGACCTTCCGCATGACACCCCCTGACATGTCTGTCTACGGGTCATGATGGCGGCTTTCGCGCCGGGATCAAAGGTCATTGACCACGGTCGTGAAAAGACGGTCACATAAGCCTTTCATTGTCGCAACTGCCAAAAGGAGATTCTACCATGCCCAGCATCACCACCAGGGACGGGACGGAGATCTTCTACAAGGATTGGGGCTCGGGCCAGCCCATCGTGTTCAGCCATGGCTGGCCGCTGTCGGCGGATGACTGGGATGCCCAGATGCTGTTTTTCCTGAACAAGGGCTTTCGCGTCATTGCCCATGACCGGCGCGGTCATGGCCGCTCCACCCAGACCGGCGATGGCCATGACATGGACCATTATGCCGACGACCTGGCGGAACTGACCGCGCATCTGGATCTGAAACATGCCGTGCATGTCGGCCATTCCACCGGCGGCGGCGAGGTGGTGCATTACATTGCCCGTCATGGGGAAAGCCGGGTGGCGAAGGCCGCGCTTCTCAGCGCCGTGCCGCCCCTGATGGTGAAGACGGATGCAAACCCCGGCGGCCTGCCGAAAGAGGTCTTTGACGGCCTGCAGGCGCAAGTCGCCACCAATCGGGCGCAGTTCTATTACGATCTGCCGGCTGGACCTTTCTATGGATTTAACCGGCCGGGCGCCAAGGTTTCACAGGCGGTCATCTGGAACTGGTGGCGCCAGGGCATGATGGGCGGCGCCAAGGCGCATTATGACGGCATTGTGGCCTTCTCCCAGACCAACTTCACCGAAGATCTCAAGAAGATCACGGTGCCGGTGCTGGTGATGTATGGCGATGATGACCAGATCGTTCCTTATGCGGACTCCGGCCCCCTGTCGGCAAAGTTATTGAAGAATGGGCAGCTCAAAACCTATAAGGGGTTTCCGCACGGTATGCCGACCACCGAGGCCGAAACCATCAATGCCGATCTTCTGGCTTTCATCACGGGGTAGAATTCCCGCTGTTCTGGCGTTGCTGGCACTTGTGATCGCCGCTCCTGCGGCGTGGGCGGCCGATGATGCCTTGAGCGCGTCGGCCAATGCCACCTGGCTTGCCGATAATGCCAAAAAGCCCGGCACCATCATCCGACCCAGCGGCCTTCAATACCGCATCCTGCGCAGCGGCACGGGCAAGCGGCCGGGTGGCGATGACCTGCTGCGGGTCTCCTATACGGTGCGCATGATCAATGGCGCGGTGGTGGATTCCACCAATCCCGCGTTGCCCGCGACCATTTCGCAAACCACCATCGGCATGGCCGGCCTGGCGGAAGCACTGTCGCTGATGCATGTGGGCGATCGCTGGCAGTTGGCCTTGCCGGCCAATCTGGCGCTGGGATCGAAAGGCGCGGCCAATGGCGCGGTACCGCCGGGCCAGACCCTGTTGTTCGATCTGACCTTGATTTCCGCGGCCCCGCCCGCACCGGGGCAGGTGGCGGCCGAAAATCCTTTTTCCGTCTGGAGCAACGGCCGCGAGAATGGCGCGTCTTTCACCATCCGGCCGTGACGCTCAAGGCGCGGGTTTCAACCGATAGTGATTGACGCCCCAGGCGGCGCCGTCCTTGAAGCCGAAACTTTCGGCCGTGGCCAGAAAGAACATGCGCCAGCGCCGCCGCCACACGCCAGCCTCGGCGCCATAGACACTGGCCAGAATGGGATCGATCCTGGCGCGATTGGCATCGAACAACGCCAGCCATTGCAGGGCCGTGCGCTTGTAGTGACTGCCGCTCCAGCGCCATTCCTCTTCCACCATGAACAGGTCGGAAAACTGCCGGATCAGACCCACGGTCGGCATGATGCCGCCGGTGAAGAAATACTGGCCCATCCAGTCTTCGGGATCGCGTCCGTCATAGCGCGCGGGACGGTGGGTATGCGTGAAGATATGGATGAACAGCCGACCGTCGGGTTTCAGCCAGGTCTTCACGCGCGACAGCAGCGCCCGCCAGTTGGCCATATGCTCGAACATTTCCACCGACACCACGCGGTCGAACGCCCTGTCGGTGGCAAAATCGTTCATGTCGCAGGTGATGATAGTGAGGTTGGTCAGGCCGCGCTCGCGCGCGCGAGCCTCGATGTAGCCGCGTTGGGGCGCGGAATTGGACACCGAGGTAATGCGGGCGCCGGGAAATTTCTCGGCCATGTAAAGCGACAGCGAACCCCAGCCGCAGCCCAATTCCAGTATATCCTGCCCATCGGCCAGCTTGGCATGCGCCACGGTTTGCGCCAGCGCGATCGCCTCGGCCTCGCCCAGGCTTTCCCGGCCGGTGGGATAAAGACAGCTGGAATATTTGCGATGCGGTCCCAGGAACAGGGCGAAGAATTCCGGCGGCAGCTCGTAATGCTGGCGGTTGGCGGCATCGGCATGTTCGGCGATCGGCTTGTCGGCCATGGCGCGGGCAAAGGCGGCGTCGGTGCCGGGCGGCGTCACCTGGCTGTCATTGGCGGCGATCACCCGCCGCATACCCGCGCGGATCACGAAGTCGGGCAGAGGTGCGCGCTCGGCGAGGCTGGCGGCGGCGATGGCAAATGTCATGCCCTCATTACGCAAGGAGGCCGGCGACGGATCAAGCTCTAGGCGCCGTAATCGACCATCTTCTTTTCGATATCGGACCAGGATGGGCGCTGGTTTGCCAGTGCCGGCATCGGGGCGCAGAAGCGGTCGTTCTCCTGCAACTGCTTCCACAACATGTCGCAGCGGAACAGGCCGGAGGCGATGTCGCGCGCCGGCTGGGGAATGTTGCTGACCCGGGCCTGCATCTCGGCGGAGCGGAAGAAGACCTCCATCAGCCTGGACGCATAAAGCCGGCCCACCAGATAGGCCGAAGCGGTCTGGGCGTTGATGACGCGGTAGGCGTCCTTGATCGGCAGGCGGGCGATGGGAATGGCGGCATTGTGGGCCAGCAAGAAGACATCCCAGAAACCCGCCTGGCTGGTCGCCGCGGCAATGGCGGCCAGGAATTCGGCGGGATCGCGGACGGCGAAATCGTCTTCCAGTACCAGCAGGAACGGCTTGTCTTCCGCAAACAGGAAGTCGGCGATCGCCTTGCCATGACTGAGCGCACAGCCCCGGCCCGGCGCATCGGGCAAATGGCGCGCGGTGAAGAAGCTGACATCATTCTCATGCCAGCCCAGCGCCGCCAACTCCCGATGGCATTCCTCTTTGCGGTCCCGCCGGTGGGCCAGGTTGATGATTTTGACGCTAACCTGGCCGTTCATGCGCTTGATCCCGTCCTCCGCTCTTGCCCGCCGGACCGCGAGCCTTAAACTGCTCCGGGATGTCCAGACAACCGCGGGGCAACATGCGGACACTAACCTTTCTTCTTCTGCTTATCACCGGTCTGGCCCTGGGCCTGCCGGGCGCGTATCTGGCGATGCTGGGCGGCTCGCCTTATTACGCCGTCGCGGGCGTCCTGATCCTGATTTCGGCTTTCCTGGTGCGGCGCGGTTCGCCCGCCGGTATCGGCCTGTTCGGACTGGTTTGGCTGGGCACGCTGGTCTGGTCGGTATGGGAAGTGGGGCTGGATGGCTGGGCCCTGATGCCCCGGCTGGTGTTTCTGTCCGCCGGTGTGCTTTGGCTGTTGTGGCTTTTGCCGTCGCGGCTTTCCGCTGCCACGCGCTTGATTGGCACGCTGCTTCTGCTAGCGGCAACCATGGGCCTTTTGGGTTACTCCTTTGTCATCGCGCCAGCGCCCGCCAACCGGTCGGCCGAAGCCATTCCCGCCGCCATGTCTTCCGACGCTGGTGAATGGACCCATTACGGCAATTCGCTGCATGGCACGCGCTATTCCGATCTGGCCCAGATCACGCCCGCCAATGCCGGCAATCTGGAACAGGCCTGGATTTATCATGCCGGCCTGCTGCACAAGGACGCGCATTCCGCGCATCTCTATGAGACCACGCCCCTGATGGTGGATGGGCTGGTTTATGGCTGCACCGGCCACAGCGCGGTGTTCGCGCTCGATCCTGTCACCGGCAGGCAGGTCTGGCGTCATGAAACAAAGATCGACATTTCCGCCGGCGGGCGCGGGGTGTGCCGCGGCGTGACCTTCTTTCGCGCGCCCGCGGGCGTCAGCGAATGTCCCACCCGCATTCTGGTCGGCACGGTCGACAATCATCTGATCGCGGTGGATGCCAAGACCGGCGAGGCTTGCCATGGCTTCGGCAAGGACGGGTCGGTGGATCTGTCCGAAAATGAAGGGTTGAACAAATTCCCGCGTGGCTGGATCAACCCGACATCCCCGCCCACCATCGTGCACGGTACCGCGGTGATCGGCTCCTACATCATCGATGATCAGTCGACCTTTGTGCCGCCAGGCGTGGTGCGCGGCTACGATGCGGTCACCGGCAAGCTGAAATGGGTGTTCGATCCGGGCAAGCCCAACGATCACGCGCCGCCGCAGCCGGGCCAGGTCTATACCCCGTCCACGCCCAATGCCTGGCCGGCCTATAGCGGCGATGAAGAGCTGGGCCTGGTCTATCTGCCCATGGGCATGGGCAGCCCCGACTTTTATGGCGTCAACCGCACGCCTGAGACCGACCGTTTCTCCAGCGCCACGGTGGCGCTGGATGCCGATACCGGCGCGGTGCGCTGGGTGTTCCAGGCGATCCATCACGACCTGTGGGACTATGACAATGCCGCCCAGCCGGTGCTGGTGGATTTTCCGACCGCGCGCGGCAAGGTGCCGGCGCTGATCCAGGCCACCAAGACGGGCCAGATCTTTGTGTTGGACCGGCGCAGCGGCAAGCCGCTGACCCAGGTCGAAGAAAAGCCGGTGCCGTCCTCCACCATTCCTGGCGAGCGCTGGTCGCGCACCCAGCCTTTCTCGACCGCATGGCCCAATTTCGCCGGACCCAATCTGACCGAAGCCGATATGTGGGGCATCACGCCCTTTGATCAGCTTTATTGCCGGATCAAATTCCGCGCGGCGGATTATCGTGGCTATTACACGCCGCCCCGGCTGGGCGCATCGATCCGCTCGCCGGGCGAGCTTGGCGGCATCGACTGGGGCAGCGTCTCTGTGGATGAAGGCCGCGGTATTCTGGTGGTCAATTCCAACCTGATGGCCGACTATGACCGCTTCATCCCGCGCACCCAGGCGGATGCGGAAGGCCTTTACATCAATGGCGACCCGCGCCGGCGCAAAACCGCCTCCGGCGCCGCGATGGCGGGCACGCCCTATGCCGTGCATTGGTCGGGCTTTCTTACGCCGCTGGGCATTCCCTGCCAGCGGCCGCCTTATGGCTATCTCACCGCCGTCGATCTGAAGACCCACAGGGTGCTGTGGCGGCATGTGTTCGGCGATGCTTCCAACAGCGGGCCGTTCGGCATCGCGCTGGGCCTGCCGCTGCCTTTGGGCGCGCCCAATATCGGCGGCTCCATTGTCACGCGCGGCGGGGTGATCTTCATCGGCGCCTCGCAGGACAAACACTTCCGCGCCGTGGATGAGGCGACCGGCAAGGTGCTGTGGCAGGTGATCTTGCCGGCGGGCGGCCATGCCACGCCGATGACCTATCTGGGACGTGACGGCAAGCAGTATGTGCTGATCGCGGCCGGCGGCCAACCGGCTTTTGGCACCGGCACAGGCGACAGTTTCATCGCTTACCGGCTGAAATCCTGACGCGGCTGGACCGATTTGATCCGGGCGGCGCCGTGGTGCTAGCGTTTTCGAAAAATAATGCGGACCTTCGCGCGCCGCGGTGGGATGGGAAAGAGGGCAAGATGGACAAGAGACAATTCCTGGCCGGGATCGGCATCGGTGCCGGCCTGGCGGCGCAGTCTGCCTTTGCACAAGCCAGGAAAGGCGTCGATGAACTGGGCCGCGGGCCCGAAGCGCCGCCGGCGCGCAAGATTCCCACGCGCAAGGCCAGGACCACGCCGCTGTTCCTGACGCCGGCCGGTTGGCCCAATGCCATCGCGGTCGATCCCGCCAATGGCTTCTGGGTGCAGGAACAGCGCCATGACGGTGCACCGGAAAAGGCGTGGCTGCTGGATTTCAAGACCGGCAAGCTGCTCAAGACAGTGACCACCAACAGCCAGGACACCAGCGGCATGACCTTTGGTGACGGTTGTATCTGGAGCGGCGCCAATGGCGCATCGGTTCACAATCACCCCGAACCGCCGGTCAATGGCATCTTCCAGACGGACATGAACAGCAGGCAGATCAGCCATCGCCAGATACCCTTCGGCCCCGCCGACGATGGCGGCGCCTGTCATGGCCTGGCCTGGCAGGATGGCAAGCTCTGGATCAGTTCCAATCGCCTGGAATCGCTGGTGCGGATCGATCCCAGGACCTGGGCCGTGGACTGGATGTTCCCGCACACGACCCTGCCGGACCTGAAAGACCGCATTCATGGCATCGAATTCGATGCCGCGACAGGTGGGCTGTGGCAGGTCACCGGCACGCAGAAGCCGGATGTGCCCAACTATGAAGGCTATACGCCCAAGCTGATCCGTTATGACATCAGCAATGGCGAGGTGATGGAGATTGTGGAATTTGTGACGGGTTCCTGCGATCCGCATGACATCGCCATCCATGATGGCGTCTTCTATGGTGTGGATGCGGGCGAGCATCCGCGCTGGTCGACGGACAATCCGAAGTATCAGCGCCCCGGCTGGCCGCCGCTCAACAGTCCCTATGGCGGTTATGTCTTCCGCATAGATTTCATCTGACGGAGCAACAGGCGCGTGCACGTAGCTGCCGGCCCGCGGACCGGAATAAAGATGTCATGGCTTGCGATATGAGGCGAACATGGTGCCGCGCGAGCCGGCGCGGGACGTGATGATCGGGTCCGAGACGTCCTTGAAATGCTTGAAGTGCGCCGAATTCACATGTTGCTGGAATGCGGCATCGTCATCATAGACCTCGAACAGGAACAGATGGTTGGGGGCTGACGCGACTTCATACACATTGAATTCGCGGCAGCCCGGCTCGTTCATCACGGACGCTTTGGCGTTTTCGTTCATGATCTGCTTGAAACGGTCGAAATTCTCCGGCGCCGTGCCGAAATCCACCGTCACCACATAGTAATGTCCAGTGTCCGACTGGGCCTGGACCGAATTCGTGATCGAGAATATTGCGAAGGTGAAAGCGATGAGCCCTAAAGCGCGCCTGAAAGTCATGTACCCCTCCCATTCGTATCGATCATCGATCGTAGCATGGGTGCCCCATGATGGTATGGCCGCCCAATCTCGCGCCTTGCGCGAAACCGGCCGTGGCGAACGGGATGAACATCATGACGAGGGTTATAATAACTCGTACCGCCGCTGCAGGCAGAGCAGGCGGCCCAGAGCATCGCTGCCGAATAGATTGCGGCCTTGTTTGTCGGAGCAGGATCGGCGGACGGAGCGGAACGCAGCACGAACAAAGCCGACGGATTGGGGCGCTGGGTCCGCGTGCATTTCTGCGCCGCGCCAAACAAATTGAACCGGCCTCAAACTTCTGTTTTCGCGGTTGGTAGTGGTGGGCGCGACAGGGATTGAACCTGTGACCCCTCCCGTGTGAAGGGAGTGCTCTCCCGCTGAGCTACGCGCCCGCCGTTTTCCGGTCGCGCTTCCCATCTGGGCGCGCTCCTCGGCGGAGGGGCAGGGCTATAAGGTGGGGCTTTCGGCCCGTCAAGCCGTTGTCAGGCCGCCACCCGCCTCAAATAGCGAAGCGATGGGCCAAAATAAACCTTGGCCGCCCTCAGGCGGCCAAAGGCAGATCGATCCAGAACCGGGTCTGGCGGCCGGGCTCGCTCTCGAAATCGATCCGCCCGCCCTGGGCTTCCACCAGCAATTTGGCGATGGAAAGGCCCAAGCCGGCGCCCGGCACCCGCCGTCCCACCTGCTCCGACCGCCGGAATGGCAGGAACACGGCCTGGCGTTCGGCCGGCGGGATTCCCGGCCCGGCATTGACGATCTCGATCCGGCCGAAGCCGTCTTCCAGCCGCCGCGCCCGTACCCGGATGGGGGAATAGTTGTCGCCATATTTGAAAGCATTGGCGATCAGGTTGTTCAGGACCTGGACCAGCCGGATGGGATCGGCTTTCACCGCCAGGGCGTCCTCGATCCGTTCGATCAACACATCCTTGCCGCCCAAAGTGGCATCCAGCCGGATCGCCCGGACGCAGGCCTGTAGCGTGGACCCGATAGCGACCCGCTCGGACTGAATGGACAGCGCACCGGCCTCCGCCCGGCTCAAGTCCAGAAGGTCGTCATGCAGCCGCTGCAGCAGCTCGCCATTATGGGCGATGATGGCGGCGAATTCCGGGGCGCGCTCCGCCGACAAGGAACCCGATTCCAGCATGGCGCTGAAACCGATGATGGCCGACAGGGGGCTGCGCACTTCATGGCTGACATGGGCCAGAAGCTGGCTCTTGAAGCGGCTGGCGCGCACGGCGCGGCGATGGCGCCGCTCGATGATGGCGATATGCAGATCGCGCTCGTTCAGCAGCATGGCGGTGCGCACACTGACCGCGCTGACCGTGGCGAGATAGAATTGCAGGATCTCGATCCAGGCCACGGTGTGGGCTTGGGGCAGGGTGCGTACCGAGGCAAAAGCAAGCGCCGACACCGTCATCAGCGCCGCGCCCGCGCCCAGCAGGCGGAAGCGCGCCGCGGCGGCGATACAGATAACCAGCACCAGGAACATGGGATAGCCATAGCGGAACGCCATCGTCGCGGTGATCGCCAGGCCCGCGAACAGCATGAATGCTTCCAGAAAGCGGCGCTCCAGCTTCAGCTTGGCGCACTGGCGCAGCGATACCGTCAGGCCGAAGGGGTAAAGAATACAGGCGCCCAGCAGGTTCGCCATGAACCATTGCGTGCCGGAAAAAACCGGATCGCCGCCCTGCAGCTTGATCAGACCGGCGGCCAGCAATGCCCCGAACAGGGATGGACTGATGCCGGCGACGAAGGCGAAGCGGGCCATGGCGGCGACGGAGGTCACGCGCGAAAGGCGCAGACGCCGGAAAGCGATCACGCCAGCCAGCACATCCAGCACATTGATCAGGCTGAAACCCAGGGCGAGCAGCGTCGATTCTCCACCCAGACGGTTGGCGACCAGGCCGGCGGCCAGCATGGCCGACAGCAGTGCGGCATCGTCGGTACGGCTGCGGGACTGCCGGATCAGCATCACGAAGCCGAACGCCGTGGCGGGCCAGATCGGGCAGGAGGAATGGCTGTTGCCCCCCCACACGAAGATGCCGCCATAGCCAAGCAGGAAGAAGCCGCCAAAGGCGAGGGCGGTGATCAAGGCCTGACGGGCAAGGACGTGCGTGCGCATGGATCGCCGTTAAAGCTGGAGTTGTAGTGAGTAAACATTTTACAAGCGATTAATCCTGTTTTGACAATGTGTTGTATGTGGATTTCCACGCGGCAATTTGGGGATTGTTAAAACCCCATGCCCCATCCTGTGGCGGTTGATTGCCGGGGGGCTTCTCATGAAACGTTGCGTTGTGATCGCCGATGATGATCCCAATGTCATCAGCCTGGTGCGGTTGCGCCTAGGGATGGCCAAATATGACGTGGCGTCGGCCAATGACGCGGCGGCGGCCATGGCCATGGTGCGCGCCCGCACGCCGGCGGCGGTGATCCTGGACGTGCAGATGCCGGGCGGCGGCCTGTCGGTACTGGCCAAGATCAAGTCCGATCCCCGGCTGAGCCATCTGCCGGTGATGATGCTGACCGGCGAACGCAGCGCCGAAACGGTGATGGAAGCGATGAGCAATGGCGCCGACGATTATATGGTCAAGCCGTTCATTCCCGATGTCTTGGCCCAGCGCGTGACGCGGCTGGTGGATCGCGGCGGCAAGGCGCCGGCCACGACCTGGGAAATCTAGATGATGCCCAGCCGGGCGATCGCGTCCGGCAGGCCGGCAAAGCCATCCAGCACGATGTCGGCGCCCAGTTCGGATGCCGGCACCGGCGTGAAGCCATAGGACATCAGGATGCAGGGCGCGCCTGCCGCGCGCGCGGTGTTCAGGTCGGTGATGGAATCGCCGATCATCACCGCGGGGCCGCCGCCGCAGTCCGCCACCACATCCTGAAAGATGCGCGGGTCGGGCTTGCCATAGAGCTTCTTGCCCGCGCCATAAACGGCAGCGAACAACCCATCCAGTCCCAGCAGGGGCAGCAGCGGATCGGTCAGTTCCTGGGGCTTGTTGGTCAGGATGCCCAGCCGCGCGCCTTGCGCCTTCAGCCGTTCCAGCGTCTCTGGCACATGGGGAAACAGGCTGGTGCCGTCGGCGATATGGGCGCGGTAATGGGCCATGAATATCTCCACCAGCGCGGGCATCTCCTCCTCGCCGACCGGCGCGCCGCTGGCCGCCATCGCCTGGCTGATCAGGGCGCGGGCGCCAAACCCAACCAGATGGCGCAGATGGGTCAGATCCAGCAGGGGGCGCTGCCGCGCGGCCAGGACGGCATTGGTGGCGCCCAGAAGGTCGGGCGAGGTATCGGCCAGAGTGCCATCCAGGTCGAAAATCAGGGCGGGGCCGGGGCTTTTGAAAAGGGGCATGAAGCGGCACAAATCCAGGCTAGATTCGCGGCAATATAGCGTCGTAAATCGTCACTTCATCTTTTTCCTGCTGGAGCCTACCCAACCTCATGACCAAAGCCGCCATCGTCCTGGCTGCGGGCGCCCCGGGAGCATTTTTCCGGCAGGAAAAATGCGACCAGAAAACAAATCGGCGCCCGCATGACTAAGGCCGCCATCATACTCGCCGCGGGCGCCGGGACCCGCATGAAGTCGGCGCTCCCGAAAGTGCTGCACAAGGTGGCGGGCCTGCCGCTTCTGGGCCATGTCGTGGCCGCCTTGCGCGCCTCCGGGGTGCAGCGGATCGTTGTGGTGACTTCGCCCGCCGGCGAGGCGGTGCGTGACTATGCCGGCGCGCTGGGATGTGAAAGCGCCGTCCAGCAGCAGCAACTGGGCACCGGCCATGCCGCGGCGGCGGCGAAAGAGACGCTTGCGGATTTCTCTGGCACCCTGCTGGTGGCCAATGGCGACATGCCGCTGGTCACCGCCGACACCATTGCCGAATGTCTGAAGGCGCAGACGCGTACCGGCCTGGCGCTGTTGGCGTTCGAGCCCCGGGACGCGGCGTCTTATGGTCGCGTGCTGCTGACCCCCGACGGCTTTCTGGATCGCATCGTGGAATATAAGGACGCGAGCGCCAGCGAGCGCGCTGTCAAGCTTTGCAATGCCGGTTGTTACGCCGCCGATGCACAGGCCTTCTTCCGCTGGGCAGACGGCCTGAACAACGACAATGCCCAGAAGGAATATTACCTCACCGATGTGCCGGCGCTGGCGCGCAAGGACGGTGTGCAATGCGCGATTGCGATGACCGATGAGATCGCGGTCACCGGCGTCAACAGCCGCGCCGAGCTGGCGGACGCGGAACGCAAGTATCAGGACCGCATCCGTGCCCGCCTGCTGGGGGATGGTGTGACCATGACCGCGCCGGAGACGGTGTTCTTCGCTTATGACACGATGGTGGAGAATGACGTAGAGATCGAGCCTTTCGTGATCTTTGGTCCCGGCGTGACGGTGAAAAGCGGCGCGCGGTTGAGAAGTCATTCCCATCTGGAAGGCGCGACGGTGGCTGCGGGGGCCATCATCGGGCCGTTCGCGCGGCTGAGGCCCGGGGCACGGATCGGCGAAGGTGCCCATATCGGCAATTTTGTCGAGATCAAGAACGCGGTGATCGAAAAGGGCGCCAAGGCCAATCATCTGACCTATCTGGGCGATGCGCGGGTCGGGGCGGGCGCCAATATCGGCGCCGGCACCATCACCTGCAATTATGACGGCTTCACCAAGGCGCACACCGAGATCGGCGCGGGCGCCTTTATTGGCTCCGACACGGCGCTGGTCGCTCCGGTCAAGGTTGGCGATGGCGCGATCACGGCGGCAGGATCGGTGATCACCAGGGATGTCGCGGCCGACGCGCTGGCCATCGCGCGCGGCGCGCTGACGCAAAAGCCGGGCTGGGCGAAAGCCTTCCGGGAACGCAAGCAAGCGGAGAAGAAATAATGTGCGGCATTGTCGGCATCGCGGGCACGCGCGACGTCGCCTCCATCATCGTGGAGGCGCTGAAGCGGCTGGAATATCGCGGCTATGAGTCCGCCGGCATCGCCACGCTGGTGGACGGCAAGATCGAACGTCGTCGTGCGCCCGGCAAGCTGACCAATCTGGAGGGCGTTCTACGCGATGCGCCGCTGACCGGCCATACCGGCATCGGCCATACCCGCTGGGCCACCCATGGCGCACCCACCGAGGGCAACGCCCATCCCCATGCCACCGCGCGCGTGGCCATCGTCCATAACGGCATTATCGAGAATTTCCGCGAACTGCGCGAGGAACTGACCGCCAAGGGCCACAAATTCCAGTCCGAGACCGACAGCGAGACCGCGGCCCATCTGGTGACGGACTATATGGACTCCGGGCTGGAGCCCGAAGAGGCCGCCAAGAAAGCCATCGCCCGGCTGATCGGCGCCTATTCCATCGCCATGATCTTCAAGGATCATGAGGGCCTTCTGGTTGGCGCGCGCAAGGGCCCGCCGCTGGCGGTGGGCTATGGCGCGCATGAATCCTATCTGGGTTCGGACGCCTTCGCGCTGGCGCCCTTCACCAACCGCGTCGCCTATCTGCTGGACGGCGACGTCGCGGTGGTGAACGGCACCCAGGTGGCGATCTTCGACGCCGAAGGCCGCCCCGCCAATCGCGAGATCCAGATCACCTCCGCCTCGGCGGCGCTGGTGGACAAGGCCGGTCACAATCACTTCATGGCCAAGGAAATCCATGAACAGCCGGAAGTGGTGGGCCACACGCTGGCGCATTATCTCGATCCCGCCGGGCCGGTGGTGCGCCGCCAGGGCAAGGGCCTGCGCGATGCGCTGGTCAAGGCGCAGCGCTTGACCATTTCGGCCTGCGGCACCGCCTATTACGCCGGCATGGTGGGAAAATACTGGTTCGAAAAACTGGCGCGCATGGCGGTGGAAACCGATGTCGCCTCCGAACTGCGCTATCGCGATCCGGTTTATCCTGACAATGGCGCGGCGCTGTTTGTTTCCCAGTCGGGCGAAACCGCCGACACGCTGGCGGCCCTGCGCGATGCAAAAGCCAAGGGCCAGACCACCATCGCGGTGGTGAATGTGGCGGAAAGCTCCATCGCGCGCGAGGCCGATATCGTGCTGCCGACCTATGCGGGACCGGAAATCGGCGTCGCCTCGACCAAGGCCTTCACCTGCCAGCTCGCGGCGCTGGCCGCTTTCGCCATCGCCGCCGGCGAGGCGCGCCGCACCATCAGCAAGGGCGAGGAGCAGCGGCTGTGCGAGGCCCTGCTGGAAACGCCGCGCCATATCGCGGAATTCCTGAAGCAGGAAAAGGCGGTCAAGGCGCTGGGTGAGGAAATCGCCAAGGCGCGCGACGTGCTTTATATGGGGCGCGGCGCCAGCTATCCGTTGGCGCTGGAAGGGGCGCTGAAGCTCAAGGAAATCTCCTACATCCATGCCGAAGGCTATGCCGCGGGCGAGATGAAGCACGGCCCCATTGCGCTTATTGATGAGGCGGTGCCGATCATCGTGATCGCGCCCCATGACGCCCATTTCGAAAAGACCATCTCCAATATGCAGGAAGTAATGGCGCGCGGCGGCAAGGTGCTGTTGATCTCCGACAAGGAAGGCATCGCCAAGGCGGGCAAGGTGTGGGCCTCGATCGAAGTGCCCGCCACCAACAGCTTCATCACGCCCCTGATCTATGCGATTCCCGTGCAGCTGCTGGCCTATTACGCCGCCATCGCCAAGAGCACCGACGTGGATCAGCCGCGCAATCTCGCCAAGTCGGTCACAGTGGAATAAGGTGCCGGCCGCGCGCGGGGCCGGGCCCCGGCCCGGGGGTGAAATGCAGCGTGCGGCGCAAAATCTGTTTGCCATTGGCCTTGTTGGACTGGGCGTGATCACCCTGATCTATGGCGACTTCGCCCTGGTCTGGCAGCCGGTGCCGGCCTGGCTGCCGGCGCATCGGGCCGTTGCCGATGGATCGGGGATCGTCCTGCTTCTTTGCGGCATCGGACTTCTGTTCCGCGCATCGTCCGCCTGGGCTCCCGCTTTGTCTCTGGCCTATTGCTTTCTGTGGCTGATGCTCAAGCTGCCCGGGCTTTTCGCCGCGCCGCTGGTGGAAAGCTCCTGGCTGGGCGTGGCCGAGCCGGCGGTGATCCTGGCGGGGGCCTGTGCTCTGTTTGCCCGCCTGGCGCCGGGACGGATCGGTTTTCTGAAGCCCGATGGCGATTTCCCGCGCCTTTTGCTCGCCGCCGCCATCCTGCCCATCGGGCTGGCGCATATCGTCTATCTGCGCGAGACGGCGGGCTTCATTCCCCACTGGTTTCCGCTGCCGCTGGTATTTGCCTTTCTGACCGGCGTGGTTCAGCTGGTCTGCGCGGCTGGGCTGATGCTGTCGATCTTTGCGGCTTGGGCGGCGGCGCTGCAAGCGGCGATGTTCAGCGCCTTCACCATCATCGTATGGGTGCCCGCGATCCTGGCGGCGCCTTCCGCCCGCATGCCATGGACAGCCTTTCTGGTTTCCTGGATCATCACCGCGGCCGCCTGGATCATCGCGGCCGACCTTGCGGCGCGCTCAACTCTCTCACGGAAGAACGGATAAAATCCTCCATGCCCGATCAGAATGCCCTGAAGCGCGCAGTCGCCGCCAAGGCCCTTGAATATGTCCAAGACGGCATGAAGCTTGGGCTTGGTTCGGGTTCGACTGCCGAGATGTTCGTGGAAATGCTGGCGCCCCGGGTGCGCGGCGGCGAGAAACTGCTCTGTGTGCCGACCAGCGAAAGGACCGCCGCGCTTGCGCGCAGGCTGGGCATCACGCTGGCGTCGCTGGATGACCTGGCGCCGCTGGATCTGACGGTGGATGGCGCCGACGAGGCCGACCGCAATCTCGATCTGATCAAGGGCGGCGGCGGCATGTTGCTGCGGGAAAAGATCGTGGCGGCGGCGTCCAGGCAGATGGTGGTGATCGCCGATGAATCCAAGCTGGTGCCGCGGCTGGGCCGCTATCCCCTGCCGGTGGAGGTGGTGGAATTCGGCCACCGATCCATCATCGCCAGGCTCAAGGCGGCACTGGCCGCCGCCGGCTATGCCAATGTTTCCCTCACCTTGCGCCAGAAGGATGGTGCCGCCTTCCGCACCGACAGCGGCAATGTGATCTATGACTGCGGCTTTGGCGTCATCCAGAACGCACCCAAGCTGGCGGCGGCGATTTCGGCGGTGCCCGGTGTGGTCGAACACGGCCTCTTCATCGGCCTGGCGACGACACTGCTGATCGCGGCCGATGGCGAGATTGAAGTCATCACCCGCACGTAACCGCTCATCTCAATCCGCGAACTGGTTGCCATGACCCAATATGACTATGATCTTTTTGTCATCGGCGGCGGTTCCGGCGGGGTGCGCGCCAGCCGCATGGCGGCGCTGGCCGGCGCGCGCGTGGCCCTGGCCGAAGAATGGCGCATGGGCGGCACTTGCGTCATTCGCGGCTGCATTCCCAAGAAGCTTCTGGTCTATGCCAGCCAGTTCAAGGAAAACATCATGGACTCGGCCGGCTATGGCTGGTCCTTTGGTGACTGCACGTTCGACTGGCCGACCCTGATCGCCAACAAGGACCGCGAGATCGCCCGCCTGGAAGGGCTCTACACCACCAATGTGGAAAAGACCGGCGTCACCATCTTCCATGATCGCGCGGTGTTCGAGGACCCGCACACCCTGCTTTTGATCAAATCGGGCAAGCGGGTGACGGCGGAAAAGATCCTGATCGCCACCGGCAACCGGCCCACCCGGGATCTGGGCACGGAGCATCCGATCGCGGGCGGGGATCTCTGCATCACCTCGGACGAGGCCTTTCATCTCAAGGAGCTGCCGCCGCGGATCATCATCGCGGGCGGCGGCTATATCGCGGTGGAATTCGCCCATATCTTCCATGGCCTGGGCAGCGAGGTGACGCTGGTCTGCCGCCGCGACATGCCGCTGTTCGGTTTCGACGAGGACATGCGCGAGGCGCTGTTCAACTCCATGCTGGAGCGTGGCATCAAGGTTCTGCCGCGCAGCCACTTTACCCTGGTCGAGAAGCGCGGCGACTGTTTGCATGCGGAGACCGACAAGGGCGCTATGATCGACTGCGAACAGATCATGCTGGCGATCGGCAGGAAACCCAACACGGAATCGCTGCATGTCGAGAAAGCCGGTGTCGAACTCGGCAAGCGGGGCGAGGTCAAGGTGGATGACTATTCGCGCACCAGCGCCAGCCATATCTATGCGGTGGGGGACGTCACCGACCGGCTGCAGCTGACCCCGGTTGCGATCCATGAGGCCATGTGCTTTGTCGAAACCGCCTTCAAGAACAATCCGACCCGGCCCGATCACGCCCATGTGCCCAGCGCCGTTTTTTCCACGCCGGAGCTGGCGGGGATCGGCCTGACCGAGGCCAAGGCCCTGGCCAGGGGGCACAGCATCGACGTCTACAAATCCGTCTTCCGTCCGCTGCTGCACACCTTGGGCGGCCGTCAGGTCCGCACCCATATGAAGATGATCGTGGATCAGGCCGACCAGAAGGTGCTGGGCTGCCATGTCTTTGGCGACCATGCGTCCGAGATCATCCAGGTCGTTGCCGTCGCCATCAGGATGGGCGCGACCAAGGCCGATTTCGACAGCACCATCGCGCTGCATCCCACCGCCGCGGAGGAGCTGGTGACGATGCGAATGAAAAGCTATTCCCGCAGTCCGTAAAGCATGATGGTCCTTCCGCAGATCACTGGATGGTCGCGACCGCGCTGGCGATGGCGGCGCGGCGGCTCGCCCGGCCTTTCACGAAACTGTCCACGTTGAAATAGACGGTCTTGATCGATGTGCGTGTGACGCTCTGGCCATAGGCGCCGAAGCCGGACTGGATCGAGAGACCCTGGATTTCGTCATAATAATGGCCATCGCTGCCGCGCACTTCGGTCTGGCGGGCCTTGATCTGGATCTTGCGCGCGGTCAATACATGCAGCTCGTCATTCATGGTGCTGACGGTATAGGCCGTCTTTTCGCTGTCGCCCTCACCGCTTGACATCAGCGATGCATCCAGCTCCCGGGCGATGCCGCTTTCGATGCGCGCGCGAGCCTGGTCGCTGCTTTCAAGGCATGAGGCGCGGATTTCATGCGCGCGGATATTCGTGAAATCCATCTTCAGAATCTCGTCGGCGGTTTCCAGGGCACTGGCGCAATCTCCGCCCCTGGCCGCGGTGTCGGCCTGGTCGAGCCGGCCATTGACCTTGCTGTCGTAGAAATCCCAGTTCTCGTCATAGACATATTCGGCCCGCAAGGCGGCATAGTCGATCTTCTCGCCGGCCAGGGCACGGCGTACCAGATCGGCATAGGCGGCCTGATGCTGCTTGCGCTCGGCCGCCGCCTGGGCCTGCTGGCTCGCATCGAGCGCGCGGTTGCCCAGAGCGTGCCGATCGCAATGGCCGTTGAACCAGGTGATGTCGAAATGGTCGCCCGAGAATTTTCCCGTGCCTGGCGAGGTCCCGACTGTGAAATTCACAATGCCGTCGTCATCCACATGACCTTGTACGACGCGAAAATTGCCGGGATTCTGGTTGCGGCCCTGGATTGCGCCGTCGGCGACGATGAGCATCATGGTCGAGGTGTAACCGCAGGCGGGGCCGTTGCCGGCCGGAATGTCGGCGATCCATTTGCCATCGAAGGGGCCCGCGGCGCAGGCCGGCGAAACGGCGGCGCCCATCACCAGGATGGCGGCGATCATGGAGACGGCGATGCGCATCCTGGGCCTCAATGAATGGTGGCGGCGACAGTGGTGATTTCGGCGTTCCGGCTCAGCCGGCCGGCCGTGAAGGCGCTGACGTCGAAATACAGCGTGCGGCTTTCGGCCACGCCATGCTTGAGCGAGATGCCATCGACCCGGTCGTAATAATGGCCGTCGCTGCCGCGAATATTGGTTTGCCGCGTTTTGGTCTGGATATGGCGATTGGCCAGCACATCGCGCTCCTCACGCATGGTGACAACGACATAGGCGCTTTTCTCGCTGGCGCCGTCACCGCTGTCCATCAGGGAATGAATCAGCCCGTTGGCGATGGCGTTTTCCACGGCGCCCCTGTCCTTGCCCAGGCAATCGGCGCGCAGCGCATGCGCCCCGTCAATGGTGAAGTCGGTCTTGATGACCTGGTCCAGTTTCTCCAGCGCGGTCGTGCAGTCGCCGCCCTTCTGCGCCGCGACCGCCTGTTCCATCAGGGCGTCGGTCTTGTTGCCATAGGGGTCCCAGGACGTGGTGTAGGGATAGGCGGCGCGCAGCTCCGTGTAATTCACGCTCCTGCCGGCGTCCGCATCCGCCACCATCGCGGCAAAGCGGTCCTGCAACTGTTTGCGTTCCGCCGCCATCTCGGCCTTGCGGATGTCGCTGGGCTCGCGGTCGCCCTGGGCGTGGCGGCCGCCGCAACGGTCGTTGGACCAGTTGGCTTCGAAACGATCCCCGGTAAACTTGATGGTGCCTCCATCACGGCCGAAGCTGAAATTGCCGCCGCCATCGGCGTCGATCCTGCCGGAGAAGCTGTTGTGCCCCCAGGGCGTGCGAACCTCACCCATGATGGAATTGTCCGCCACCAGGACATGCATCACCGACATGCCGTTGCAAGGCTTGTCCTGCGGCGGGATTTCCGCGATCCATTTCCCGTCAAACGCGCCCGCTGCCAGGGCCGGCACCGGCGACAACGCCATACAGAAAGCCACAAGAATGGCTCCGAAACGCATTTTTGTCCTTCCCAAAGGGCTCGAATGACTTAGGCGAAATCAATTCCCCGAAACATAAATGCCGCCGCCGACGACGAAGGCGGCATTCTCATGATTCTTGCGATGCGTCCTGTCGGAAAGCGGCGCCAGCGTCGGGATCACCGCGACCGCGGGCGCGTTCAGCAGGGCGCGCGGATCGTAGGTGACGTCCGGTTCCTGGCCGTCGATCCGGTGGACGCGGCGCGAGGCTGAAGTCCCGGCGGGACGGGGGGCCGGCACCGGCGCCGTGTCATGAACAGCTCGGGCGATCGTGGTCTGATCGATGGGCAAAGTCATGTAACGGGTCAGGCTGCCGGTCGCGGGCGGAACGGCGGCATGAGCCCCTGCCACCACAAGCGCGACAGGAAGGATCGCCATCACCGTGGCAATGCGCGCCGCAACACCAAGCCGGCGTTGCCGGGCCGCGAACAGGATGCGATCGATGCGCCAGTTGATATCGGGTCCCTTGGCCATCGCCACGGGAACGGCCAGGCTGTTGGCGTGGCGCGACACATCCACCAGAATCTCGGCATAGGTTTCGGGATCGTTGAGGCACTGGATGGCGGCCTCGTCGCTCGCGGCTTCGCCCAGCACGCAAAGCCGTGCCTGCAGCCACCAGGCGAAGGGGCTGAACCAGAACACCGCGCGATAAAGGGCGGCCAGAAGCTGGATGAAGAAATCGCCCCGCCCGACATGACTTTCCTCATGCGCCAGCACGGCATCCCGTTTGATATGCGACCAGGACGCATAGTCGGCGGGCAGCAGGATGCAGCGGCCGAACGAGATCGGGCCGCGCACCGCCGCACTGGCGCGGATGGCGCGGCCTTTCGCCCAGGCGTCGGTGATGGGGCTGGCGCCGCGATAAAGCCGGGCCGTCAGGATCAAGCCGGTGATCAGGCGGGCCAGCTGGAAGCCCACGACCAGGACATAAAGCGCGCGCAACAGCTGTGCCAGATCGATCGCGGGCAGGGCGGCGCTGCCGGTGACCATGGCGATTTCCACGCTTTTTCCGGCCAGCAGGGGAAGGTTGTGCGTCACGCCCGGGCCTGGAGCGGCGATGATTGTGGCATGGCGGGCCCATTGCGGCAGCGGTAGCGCCAGGCCGGTTGGCGCTTCCAGCCTGAGCAGGGGCATGGCCAGCGCCGCCAGCAGAACCACGGTCCAGATCAGGATTTCGGCGCGCACATCCTGCAGGCGGGCGAGGCGCATGAGCAACCAGACCAGAAGCCCCAGAATTGCCGAGCGCAGCGCGGAGTCGAGCAGCAGGGGCAGCGGCAGGTTCATTTTTTCCGGCCCTTGGCCTTTGCGATCTTGTCGGACAGCGCCTGGAGCTGTTTTGGATCGAGCGCGGCATTGTCCACCATGCCGACCAGGACTTCCTCCAGCGAGCCGTTGCAGAACCAGTTGACGATCCGCTCCACGGCGCGCGCCGCCACGGCGCCGCGCTTTTCGGCGGCCACGAAATGGAAGGTGCGTCCCTCCACCGTGTGGGTGACGAAACCCTTGTCTTCCAGCCGGCGCAGCACGGTGCGCACGGTAGATTCCTTCAGCGGCCGCTTCAGCCGCTCGCGCACGCTTTCGGCGGTGATGGGCCCCCGGCTCCAGACCAGTTGCATCACTTCATGCTCGAGTTCGCCAAGATCAGGAAATTCCACGCCACACTCCTTTAATGCTACAAAACGTAGCACAGGTGGGGCTTTGTGCAAGGTCGTTGCGAGCCGGCAAAACCTATTCGAATTGCTCCATGCGCGCGACGGCCATGGCAAAAAGCGCCGCCGTGGCCGCCGCCAGCCATAACCCGCCAAGTCCCAGCCAAGGGTGAAGCACGGCGCCGGCAGTCGCCCCGCCGGCAAGCCCCAGCCACAAAAGCAGATAGGATCGCCAGGCGCCGCCGTCCTCGCCGCACAGGGCACGCGTCAGATGCTGGCCCAGTTTCACCAGCGTGCCGGTCATGTAGGTCAGCCCGATATGAACCTCGCCCTCGCGCTCGAACACGGCATTTTCCGCCCCCATGGCCAGCGCCATGGTGATGCCGGACGCGGTCGGAAAACCGTGCGTTCCGAAAATGGCCGCGAACATCAGCAGAACTGCGACCAGTAACAGGACCCGCGCCGCCCGCCTTTTTGTCCCTTGGCGGCGCAGTAATGTTCCAATCATCACGCCCAGGACAAAGGCCGCGATCAATCCTGCCGCCAAGGCGGCGGCATCCGTGCCCCGCGCCAGCCCGACGGCAAAACGCGTGGTGTTTCCGCTCATGAAGGAGACGAAAAAGCCGCCCAGGCCGATGAAACCGGTTGCATCCACAAATCCCGCCAATGCCGACAAGCCGGCTGCCAGAACGCGGACGCGACGTTGGTAACGTTTCATGTTTAACGCCTATCGCGCGCGTCACGTGTCCACAAGCCCCTGGCCGGATGTGCTTTTCCGGTCACTCTGTGCATAAGGGCCGCGCCGCGGGAACGCTGGTAAAACGCGCCGCGACCGCCTATATCCACGACCCTGTTTAAAGGAGTGATAGGCGTGGCCCAAAGCTGGACCCCGCAGAGCTGGCAGGAAAAGCCCGCCCGTCAGATGCCGGATTATCCGGACAAGGCGGGGCTGGAGCGTGTGCTGACACAGCTCAAGTCCCATCCGCCGCTGGTGTTCGCGGGCGAGGCGCGCAATCTGATGGCCGGTTTGGGCCAGGTGGCGGAAGGCAAGGCTTTCCTGCTGCAGGGGGGCGATTGCGCGGAAAGCTTTGCCGAATTCCATCCCGACAATATCCGCGACACTTTCCGGGTGCTGCTGCAGATGGCGGTGGTCCTGACCTTCGCCGCCGGCGTGCCGGTGGTGAAAGTGGGCCGCATCGCCGGCCAGTTCGCCAAGCCCCGTTCGGACGATTTCGAGACCCGCGACGGCGTGACCCTGCCGTCCTATCGCGGCGACAACATCAATTCCGGCGAGTTCACCGCGCAAGCGCGCACGCCCGATCCCCAGCGCCTGTTGATGGCGACGGCCCAGTCGGCGGCGACGCTCAATCTGCTGCGCGCCTTTGCACAAGGCGGCTATGCCGACCTGCACAATGTCCATCGTTGGATGCTGGGCTTCATCGCGGACTCGCCGGCCGGCGAACAATATAAAGGTCTCGCGCAGCGTATCTCCGAAACGCTCGATTTCATGGCCGCCTGCGGCATCACCTCGGCCTCGGTGCCCCAGCTGCGCGGGACCGATTTCTATACCAGCCATGAGGCGCTGCTCTTGCCCTATGAGCAGGCGATGACGCGCGTGGATTCCACCAGCGGCGACTGGTACGACACCAGCGCGCACATGCTGTGGATCGGCGACCGCACCCGCCAGCTTGACGGCGCCCATGTCGAATTCATGCGCGGCATCAAGAATCCGATCGGGCTGAAATGCGGTCCTTCGCTGGAACCGGACGATCTGCTACGCCTGATCGCGGCGCTGAACCCGGGCAATGTGCCGGGCCGGCTGACCCTGATCGCGCGCTTTGGCGCCGACAAGGTGGCCGAGAAGCTTCCCGCCCTGATCCGGGCGGTGAAGCGCGAGGGCGCCAAGGTCGTGTGGTCGTCCGACCCCATGCATGGCAACACCATCAAGCTTCAGTCGGGCTACAAGACCCGTCCCGTGGAGCGTGTGCTGGAGGAAGTGCGCAGCTTCTTCGCCATCCATCGCGCCGAAGGCACCCATGCCGGCGGCGTGCATTTCGAGATGACGGGCCAGAATGTCACCGAATGCCTGGGCGGCGCGCAGGGTCTGAAGGAAATCGATCTGCAGGACCGCTACCAGACCGCCTGCGATCCGCGGCTCAATGCCAGCCAGGCGCTGGAGCTGGCTTTCCTGATCGCGCAAGGCATCCGCGACGAACGCATGAAGCTGTCGGGGCTGGCCGCATCGGCCTGAATTTTCGCAGATGGGCATTGCGCGGTTACTGGCGAAGGGGTGGATCATTCTCTGCCTTTTCGCTGGCGCCCATGCCCTGCGCCTGGCCCTGTTGAGCGGCCGGCCGCTGGACAACGCACTGGCCGCCATCGGCATCTGCGTGTTTCTGTTCATGGCCATGGGCCTGTTGTTCGTGGGTGGCTTCGGCGTTTCGGCCGGCCATGTCACCGGCGAACCCTGGATCGCGCGGTTCAGGCCACATCACCTGATTCCGGGCTTCAATGAAGCGGTGTTCCTGATCTTTGTTGTCCTGAGCTTTCTCAATCAGGCCTTTGTCGCGCCCGCCAGCATCGATCGCGCCGCGGTGGAGGCCCTGGAAAATGCGATCTATTTCGTGGTGCCGGGGCAGCGCGCCCTGGTTGGCGCCCTGGAGAACTGCACCATGGACGGCGGCAGGGTGTTCGCCGCCGCCTTTGCCTGGCTTCTCGCGGTGATCTACCTCGCCAGTGCCGCCTCGCGGCTGCGCCTGCAGGCTGGGCTTATCCGGCTGGAGGCGAGCGATAGGCCCCAGCCCCTGGGCCCCACCTTGCGCGCCTTTCTGTTCGGCATTGTTGCCGTGGTGGGCATTCAGTTTCTGTTCGTGGGCTCGGCTTATCCCTGGCTGAACTGCAGCGCCTTCGCCGATGTCACGGGCGCCCTGCTGATCGGTCTGGCGCCCCTGATGCTGTCGTATCTGATTGTCGCGGCGCTGGCGTCACTGCTCGCGTCTACTCCGGAAAAATTGTAGTTATTTCAACTACTTATACTGGTAACAAGCCGCAATATTTGTTTGCTGGCGGCATCCGTCCCGTTGGGTCCCTTATTGCGTCTAATTCAGTGTCATTGGGGATTTTCAAAACTTGTTTCTCCGCCGCCGCGTGCCGGAAAATGGACCGCTGAAAGCCGCCGTTGTGGGTGCAGGGGTCTTCGGGCATCACCACGCCACCAAATACAAGGCTTTGAGTCAGGGCAAAGATGTCGCCCTGTTCGCCATTGCCGATCCCAATGCCGAAATGCGCGCCAAGGCCAAGGCCCACCATGGCTGCGCCGCCGTTGCCGATTGGCGGGAGCTCCTCGGTAAGGTTGATCTGGTCAGTGTCTGCTCGCCCGCTGTCACCCATGCCGAGATCGTGCGCGCTTTCCTCAAGGCCGGCACCCATGTGCTGGTCGAAAAGCCCATCGCCACCACCCGCGAAGAAGCCGCCGAGTTGGTGTCGCTGTCGCGTGAGACTGGGAAAATCCTCTCGGTCGGCCATCAGGAGCGTTTTGTTTTCGCCCGCACCGGCCTCCTCGACATCACCGAAACCCCGAAGGAAATCACCTGCTGGCGCCAGGGTCCCTGGACCGGCCGCGGGGACGATGTTTCGGTGGTACTGGACCTGATGATCCACGACCTGGATCTGGTGCATACGCTGGTGCCTGGCCTGGTTGAGGATGTGCGCGCCGAAGGCTTGACCGAATATGGCCCCCATGCCGATGAAGTCTTCGCGCTGCTGCGTTTCGCCAACGGCACCATCGCCAAGCTGGAGACCAGCCGTGTCGCCACCGAGCGCAAGCGCGGTCTTCGCGCCGTCTATGCCGATGGCGTGGTCGAGATCGATTTCCTCTCCCGCACCGTGACCAATACCACCCCGCGCGCCCTGGGCGCGCTGGAGCTGGGTGATCCCCTGGGCGAGGCTGTCGGCGGCTTTGTCGCCGCCGCCCAGGCCGGGGTGGACGCGCTGGTGACCCCCGAACAGGCCGCCCAGGCGCTGGAAACCGCGCTGTGGATCGAGCAGGCCTCTGGCGTCGCGGTGCCCATGCAGGCGGCGCAGGCCCGGATCGCGGCCGGCCGCTAGCGCCCACCTAGCGAACACCACCGTGTATGGCTAAATCAGCGGTTATGGTGGACCGCTTTCGCATCGCGCTTGCCCAGCTGAACCCGGTGATGGGTGACATCGTGGGCAATCTCAAACGCGCCCGTGAGGCTCGTGCCCGTGCCGCGGGCGCCGATGTCATCCTGTTCTCCGAGCTTTTCATCGTTGGCTATTCGCCGGAAGACCTGGTGCTGAAGCCGGCGCTGCAGGAAGACGCCCGCGCCGCGATCGAGGACCTGGCAAGGGACACCGCCGATGGTGGACCCGCTGTCCTGATCGGCGGGCCTTGGGCGGAGCATGGTGAGCTTTACAATGCCGTGGCGCTTTTGGACGGTGGCAAGATCCAGGCGGTCACTTTCAAATATGAACTGCCCAATTACGGCGTGTTTGACGAGAAGCGCGTCTTCAGCCGTGGGCCCACGCCCGAGCCGGTGACGGTGCGCGGTGTGCGGCTGGGCATTCCCATCTGCGAGGATATCTGGAAGCAGGATGTCACCATCTGGCTGGCCGATGCGGGCGCGGAAATCTTCTGCGTGCCCAATGGTTCGCCCTTCGAGGCCGGTAAGGAGGATGTGCGGTTGAAACTGGCGGCGGCCCGCGTCAGCGAGACCGGTATGCCGCTGATCTATCTCAATCAGCTGGGCGGTCAGGATGAGGTCGTCTATGACGGCGCCAGCTTTGTGCTGAATGCCGATCAAGAGATCGCCGTGGCGCTGCCGTCCTGGAACGAGCATGTCGCCATTACCGAATGGCAGCGCGACCAGGACGGCAGGTGGGTCTGTGGGCCTGGCGACAGGTTCGTGGCCGAAGACCGTTCGTCCCAGGTCTATCACGCCATGATGCTGGCGCTGCGCGACTATGTGAACAAGAACCGCTTCCCGGGCGTGGTGCTGGGCCTGTCTGGCGGAATCGATTCCGCTTTGTCGGCGGCGGTGGCGGTGGATGCGCTGGGGGCCGACCGTGTGCGCTGCGTGATGCTGCCCTCGCGCTATACCAGCCGCGAAAGCCTGGAGGATGCCGATGCCTGCGCCCGGCTGCTGGGTGTCGCGTATGAGACCATCGAGATCGAGCGCGCGGTGGCGGCGATGGGTGAAACCCTGGCCGCGCCTTTTGCCGGCACCAACAGCGGCATCACCGAGGAGAATATCCAGTCGCGCCTGCGCGGGGTGATCCTGATGGCGATCTCGAACAAGTTTGGTCCCATGGTCCTGACCACCGGCAACAAAAGCGAGATGAGCGTGGGCTATGCCACCCTCTATGGCGACATGTGCGGTGGCTATAACGTACTGAAGGACATTTACAAGACCGAGGTGTTTCGGCTTTCCCGCTGGCGCAATGTCCATTCGCCGCTGGGCGCGCTGGGCCCGCAGGGAATCGTGATTCCCGAGCGCATCATCACCAAGCCGCCCACGGCCGAGTTGCGCGCCAATCAGACCGACCAGGATTCCCTGCCGCCCTACGACGTTCTGGACGGCATTCTGGAATGCCTGGTCGAGCATGAATGCAGTTTCGAGCAGACCGTGGCCAAGGGTTACGATCCCGCCACAGTGAAGCGGATCGAGCATCTGCTCTATGTCTCCGAATACAAGCGCCGCCAGGCGCCGCCGGGCGTGAAGATCAGCAGCCGCAATTTCGGCCGCGACCGCCGCTATCCCATCACCAATGCCTTCCGGAATGCGCGCTGATGGTCGTAGCGGTCCGCTTTGCGCCGTCGCCTACCGGCCTCCTGCATGTCGGCAATGCCAGGACGGCGCTGCTGAACTGGCTGTTCGCCAAGAAAATGGGCGGCCGCTTCCTGCTGCGCATCGACGATACCGACGCGGCGCGGTCCACCAGGGCCTTTGAAGAGGCGATCTATCGCGATCTGGACTGGCTGGGCCTGGCCCATGACGCCACCGACCGCCAGATCAACCGGCTGGCCGGC
>DASZVQ010000176.1:0-32082 GCA_035547275.1 Rhizomicrobium sp. | reverse complement strand
GACGCTTCCGTGCGCGTGCGCGCCATCCTGGCGGAAGAGATCAGGAGCCTGGATTGCGTCCCCCGGGAGATCGCGCTGGCCCTGGCGCGGGATGTCAACAGCGTGGTGGCCGCTCCCATCCTGCAATATTCGCCGCTGCTCTCCGATGCCGATCTGATGGAAATCATCGCCTGCGGTCAGGTCCAGGCGGTTCTCACCGCCATCGCCAGCCGCCATCCGCTCAGCGAGGCGGTGAGCGACAGGCTGGTACAGTCGCTGGACGTGCCGGTGGTGGCCGCGCTGCTGGTCAATCCGGATGCCAGGATACGCAAGGAAACGATGGACCGCATCATCGACCAGGCGGAAGACATCAATGCCTGGCACATGCCGCTGGCGCTGCGGGCCGATCTGTCGGCGCGCGCCATCCGCCGCATCGGCCAGCTGGTTGGCGCCTCGATCCTGGAACGGCTGGCGGCGCGCAACGACCTGTCGGACGCGACCCGCATCCGGCTGAACCGCGAGCTGCGTGCGCGCCTGGCGGAGGTCCCGCTGGATGCGGACATGACGGCCCCGTCCGAAACGGTGGCGGCAGCTCGCAAGGAAGGCCGGCTGGACGCCACTTTCATCGAACAGGCGGCCCAAGCCGGCCAGCGCGAGATCGTGGTGCTGGCGCTGGCGCAGCTGGCCAATTGCACCGAACAGACGGTGAAGAAGATACTGTCTTCCGGCAACGCCAAGCCGATCGTGGCGCTGGTCTGGCATGCCCATCTGTCCATGCGGGTGGCGTTCAAGATCCAGACCTTTGTGATGAAGCTGCCCGCCCGCGACATTCTTCCGGCGCGCGGCGGCATCGGCTTTCCGCTCAGCAAGGAAGAGATGCGCTGGCATCTCGGCTATTTCAACATTCTGGTCTGATCAGGAACCGCGGTTCAGGCCGCCCGGGCCGATATGGGCGATATAGCCTGAAAGTCCCCTGGTGCGGGTGGCGGCAAAGCCGGACTCGGTAAAGCCGCGCGCGGCGCAATTGATGTTGCCCCTGATCTCGAATGCCGCGGTGGTGGTGCAGAAACGCTGCGGTCCGCCGACCAGGGTGCCGCCGGACTTGCGCTGGGCCATGATATAGACCGCATCGCTGGCGAGCGGCGTGGTCATGGCCTTGGCGCAGGACCCCGGCTCGACCGTCCACCATCCCTGCGACACGGCATTGCCCTTGTCGATCTGGCCCAGGGCCACCAGCAGAGGCTCGCGCGCATCATTGCAGACGGTGTAGCCGGCCGGCGCGATCCGCTTGCGGGCTTCCTTTTCCAGGGCGGCGAAGAGCGCGGCATTGCCGGCATCGGGGGCGAAATGCATGCGCTTGCGGAAATCGGCCAGCGCCGCGCCGGTCGCCTTGTCGGGTTTGCCGTCGATGCGCGCGATTGCGTAGCCATTGTCCTTGAGCAGGCGCTTGACGCCCGCCAGCTGCGCCTCGGTCAGATTCATGGCCGGCTGCTCGTCGAAATTCATGGTCCAGTCGGACTTGCCGCGATTGTCCAGGGCGGCGAAAGGCAGCGGGAACGTGTCATCGGCGGTACAATAGGGTTCGGTCACCGCTTGCTTGATGGTGAAATTGGCGTCCTTCACACAGACGGGATAGGCGCCGCCCCAGGCGCGCGGCGGCCCGGAATGGGCGATGCTGGTGCGGGCATGAACCAAGTAGGTCTCGGCCGAAAGCCGCTCCTTGCGCGCCACCTGACAGTCGCCCGGCGCAATGCGCGTCCAGCCTTCGGTCTCGCTTCCGGGCGAGCGGATCGCCGAGGTCGCGGCATACAGAATATAGCTGGTGCGGTTGCACAAGGTCAGCGCGGCCCGGGCGGGCAGGGACATCAGTCCCAGAACCAGCAGCGCCAGTGCGACCCGTATCATCCCGCCAGAGCAGTTCCAGGAAAAGCGCGAAGCGGTTTTCCGTCCGGAATTGCGATCAAACGATAACTTAGAACGGATCACCGATTCCATGAAGCGGTGATCCGTTCTAGTCGGCGGTGATGAGCGTGCCCGCGCCATGCTCGGTGAACAGTTCGAGCAGCAGCACATGGGGAATGCGCCCATCCAAAATGACGGCGGCATTGACGCCGCCTTCCACCGCATCGATGGCGGTCTGGATCTTGGGAATCATGCCGCCGGAAATGGTGCCGTTGGCGACCAGGGCGCGGGCTTCGCGCACCGAAAGCTTGGAGATCAGTTTCTTGTCCTGGTCCAGCACGCCTTCCACATCGGTCAGCAGGACCAGGCGCTCGGCCTTGAGCGCGCAGGCCATCGCGCCCGCCACCGTATCGGCGTTGATATTGTAGGTCTCGCCCTTGGCGCCCACGCCGATCGGCGCGATCACCGGGATCGTCTCCGACTTCATGATGGCGTGCAGCACATCCGGATTCACCGTTTCCGGCTCGCCCACAAAGCCCAGATCGACCACTTCCTTCTGGCCGGTCTCGGGATTGTTGCGGGTCAGCGCCACCTTGCGGGCGATCACCAGGTTTCCGTCCTTGCCCGAAAGGCCGACGGCGCGGCCGCCCGCGGCATTGATGCCAGTGACGATCTGCTTGTTGATCGATCCGGTCAGCACCATCTCGACCACTTCCACCGCCGCCTCGTCGGTGACCCGCAGGCCGTCGATGAAGGTGGAATTGATGTTCAGCTTCTTGAGCATGGCCCCGATCTGGGGTCCGCCGCCATGCACCACCACCGGATCGATGCCGGTCTGCTTCATCAGCACGATGTCCTGGGAGAAGTCGTGGGCGCCGGTGTCGCTCATGGCGTTGCCGCCATACTTCACCACGATGGTCTTCTGGTCGTATTTCAGGATGTAGGGCAGCGCCTCGACCAGCACCCGGCCCGTCTGGCGCCAGCGGGCCAGGGTGCGAAGGTTGCGGTCTTCAGGCTCGTCGGATGATCCGGCCATGGGATGCCCATATCAAAGTGAAACGGGTGAAAAGCGGCGCGTTATAACGCGACAGGCGCGCGCTGCCCAAGCATTTATTGGGCGAGAGCAGCCAGGTGGGCGCGCAAGGCGCTTATGCCGTCGCCCGCCAGCGCGGAGGTTAACTGAACTTCCGCCAGGGCGGCGGTGTGGCGGCTGGCCTCGGCCCCGGCCTTGGCGAGCGCGTCGGCGCGTTCGCCGGCTTTCAGTTCATCGGCCTTGGTCAGCACCAGGCCATAGGAAACCGCGGTCTGGTCCAGCAGCGCCATGACCTGAAGATCGCTGTCCATCACGCCGCGCCGCGCGTCGATCAGAAGCGCCACGCGCCTGAGCCGCGCGCGGCGGCGCAGATAGGAAAAGATCATCTCCTGCCAGGCTTGCGCTTCGCTCCTGGAACGCTTGGCGAAGCCATAGCCCGGCAGGTCCACCAGCATCAGCCGGTCCGCCAGGTTGAAGAAGTTGATCTGGCGGGTGGCGCCGGGCGTCTGCGACACCCGGGCCAGGCTTTTGCGTCCCGTCAGCGCATTGACCAGGCTGGACTTGCCGGCGTTGGACCGGCCGACAAAGGCCACCTCATTCAGCCTTTCGGGCGGCAGCTGCTCGGCCGAGGTCGCGCCCCAGACAAAATCGCACGGACCCGCGAACAGCTTGCGCGCGGCTTCCTCCGCGTCGCTCATGCGTCGCGCTTCTTGCCCATGATATTGTCGAGGAACCGGATCTCCACGCCTTCGCGCTTCATGATGATCGACTGCTGGATCACGGTCAGGAAATTGTTCCAGCAGTAATAGATCACCAGGCCCGCCGGGAAGGTGGCGAACATGAAGGTGAAGATCACCGGCATGAAGGTGAACATGCGCGCCTGCACCGGATCGGTGGGGGCGGGATTGAGCTTCGACTGCAGGAACTGGGTGAAACCCATCACGATCGGCCATATCCCGATCGACAGGAACATCAGGAAGTGGGGGAACACGGCCTGCGGATTGTAGGGCAGAAGGCCGAACAGGTTCAGCAGCGAGGTCGGGTCCTGCGCCGACAGGTCGTGAATCCAGCCATAGAAAGGCGCCTGGCGCATTTCAATGGTGACATAGAGCACCTTGTAGAGCGCGATGAACACCGGAATGGTGAGCAGGATCGGCACGCAGCCCGACAGCGGGTTGGCTTTTTCGCGTTTGTACAGCTCCATCATGGCCATCTGCAGCTTCTGCGGATCGTCCTTGTGCTGCTTCTTCAGCTCCTCCATCTGCGGCTGCAGCTTCTTCATCTTGCTCATGGAGCGGAAGGAGGCGGTCTGGAGCGGGAAGAAGATGATCTTGACCACCACGGTCAGGCCCAGAATGGCCAGGCCGAAATTGCCGAACAGCTTGTAGAGATGGTCCAGCACCCAGAAGAAGGGCCGGGTGAGGAACCAGAACCAGCCCCAGTCGACCGCATTGTCGAAGTGGCTGATGCCCAGCTTGTCCTGATAGGCGCGCAGGATATCGACCACCTTGGCGCCGGCGAACAGCCGGTGGGTGACAGATACGCTCTGGCCAGGCGCCAGATTGCGGCCGCCCAGGCGATAGTTGGCCTGATAGGCATCCACGCCGGAAGCCGTCTTGTTGCCCAGATAGGCGCCATTGAAGGCTTCATTCTGGGGCGGGATCACGGCGGCCATCCAATATTTGTCGGTGATGGCGGCCCAGCCGCCGGTGGCCGAGAAGGTCTTGGGCGGCGTGCCGGGGTCCTTGAAATCCTTGTAGTTGGCATCGACCTCGCTGCTACCGGCGACGCCGACAAAGCCGGTATGCAGATAGAGGCCGGATTCATCCTTCTGGATGCCCTGCCGTTCCACCGTGCCATAGGGATAAAGCGTAACCGGCTGACCGCTCTTGTTGGCGACGCTGTCGGTGACGGTGAACATATACTGGCTGTCGATGGCGATGATGCGGGTGAAGACCAGGCCATGGCCATTGTCGAAGGTCAGTGTCACCGGATGGCCGGGCGACAGGGTGCCGCCGTTCACCTGCGTCCATTGGCTGTTGTCGCCGGGCATGTCCTTCGCGCCCACCCAGCCGAAGGTGGCGGAATAGGGGAAGTCGGTGCTTTTGGGGGCAAGCAGCACGATCTCCGGGCTCTTGGGATCGATGGTCTCGCGATATTTCTTCAGGCGCAGGTCATCGAAGCGCGCGCCCTTGAGCAGGATGGAACCGTCGACCATCGGCGCATCGATCGGCACGCGCTTGCCGCCGGCCTTCAGCGCCGCCTCGCGGTTCATATGCGCGCCGCCCGATGCAATGCCGGGCAGGCTCGGCGCGGCGGGGGCTTGCGTCTTTTCCTGATGGGTCAGGGCATGTTGGCGCGCCTGTTCGGCCTTCATCGCCGGTGTGGCGACGAAATATTGCCAGATGATCAGCACGGCGGCGGCCAGCGCGATGGCCAGGATGACATTCTTGTTGTTGTTCATGGATGTTGCGTCTTTGAAAGAGGAACCGGATCAAAACCCGACGAACCGCCGAGCCAGGTGATGGGATGGCAGCGCGAGAGCCGCTTCAGAGCCAGCCACAGTCCCCTGACCGGGCCGTGAAGTCTCAGCGCTTCCAGCGCATAGACGGAACAGCTGGGCTGGAAGCGGCAGACATGCGGCATCAGCGGCGAAATCACGGCGCGATAGACGCGGATGGGAGCGGACAGAAGCGCGATGAGCAATTTAGCCATGACCCTCTCCGGCTGACGCGTCCAGCTTGCGGTGCGCCGCTTTCAGGGCCGTGGTGATGTCGGACAGAAGGGCCGGAAAAGGACGCGCCACGGTGGTGCCGCGCGCGACCAGAACATAGTCACACCCCTCGCGTCCCAAAAGGGGCAGCAGTTGCGACGCAGCGGCGCGCAACCGCCGCTTGGCACGGTTGCGGGTGACGGCATTGCCGATCTTCTTGCTCGCGGTGAAACCCACGCGCACGCCGCCGGGCAAGGTTTCCGCGATGGGCGTTGCGCAGGTTTCCAGGGTTATGGCGCCTTCGACACGGCGGATTCCCCGCGCAGCCCTTAGAAAGTCGGCGCGCGTCTTCAGGCGTTCCACGGTGAGAGGCTTGTCTCCCGGCCGGCCCAGAGGGCTGTCAGGCCGAGAGCTTCTTGCGGCCGGAAGACCGGCGGCGGTTCAGGACCTTGCGGCCGCCGGCGGTGGCCATGCGCGAACGGAACCCATGACGGCGCTTGCGCACGAGTTTGCTCGGCTGATATGTGCGCTTCATGGGTCTCAAGGCTCCGGTTCTTGCGCCCAAAAGGGCCGAAAAGAGCGGGGTTTTTAGGGGCCTGACACCCGGCTGTCAACCGCCGGGCGAGAAATAATATATCAAAACTCTCTCTTAGAGAGACCGGATCGATCAGTCTCCCAGCGCGATGCCATCGCGGCGCGGATCGGCGGCGCCGATATAGCCGTCCTTGGTTTTCTCGATGCCATGCAAGCCGCTGCCTTCGACCTGGGGCACCTGGACGTTATGGCCCATGGCGGTGAGCTGGAAGGCCAGCGCGGCGGAGTTGGGCGACTGTTCCAGCAGGGTGGGGCCATTCATGTTGATCTCGTGCGGCATGGCCAGGGCATCTCTGGGCGACATGTGCGCATCCAGAATGCCGATCAGGATCTGCGCCACATAGTCGATGATGGCGGGGCCGCCAGGTGAGCCGACCGAGACCAGGAAGTTGCCGTGTCTGTCGAACACGATGGTGGGCGACATGGCCGACAGCGGCAGTTTGCCGGGCGCCGGCGCATTGGCCACCGGCTTGCCGTCGCGCACCGGCTGGAAGGAAAAGTCGGTAAGCGTGTTGTTGAGCATGAAGCCCTTGACCATCACATTGGAGCCGAAGACCGACTCCACCGAAGTGGTCATGGCCACCACTTCGCCGCTGTCGTCCACGATGGTCATATGGCTGGTGCCATGCAGAACCGGCGAGACCTGCGGCGCCAGCGCGGCATGCTTCTGCGGCGGATTGCCGGCCACCGCCGTGCCCATGTCCTTGGCGGGATCGATCAGCGCGGCGCGGCTGGCGATATAGCTTTTGTCGAGCAAACCTTTGACCGGCACATCGACGAAGGCCGGATCGCCCAGATATTGCGCGCGGTCGGCATAAGCCAGCCGGCTGGCCTCGGCGAAGAGATGGGCGCCGCTCACCGTGTTGGGGGTGAGCTGGCTGGGCGGGAAACGCTGCAGCATCCCCAGGATCTGCAGCACCGCGATGCCGCCGGAAGAGGGCGGTCCCATCGAGCAGAGATGATATTCGCGATAGTCGCCACAGACCGGTTCGCGCTCCTTCGGCTGATAATTGGCCAGATCGGCGAGTGTCATGCCGCCCTGGTTTTTCGGGGCATGACGAACCGCATCCACGATCGCCTGGGCGATCGGGCCTTTGTAAAAGCCGTCCGGTCCTTCCTTGGCGATCTTCTTCAAGGTCGCCGCATATTCCGGGTCCTTGTAGATTTCGCCTTCGCGTAGCGGTGTGCCATCGGGATGGTAAAAATGCGCCCTGATGTCGGGCATGTCGGCGCCGCGGGTGAAATTCTGGATGGTGCGCGCCAGCTTGGGTCCGACCGGAAAGCCATTCTCCGCCAGCTTGATCGCAGGCTGGAACAGCCTGGCCCAGGGCAGCTTGCCGTATTCGGCATGGGCCATCCAAAGCATCTTCACCACGCCGGGAATACCGACCGAAAGCCCGCCTGGAATGGCCTCGCCCTTGTTGCGGGGCGCCCCGTTCGCATCCAGGAACATGGTGGGCGTGGCCGAGGCCGGCGCCATTTCGCGGCCGTCGAAGCTGGTGGTGTGTTTGGTCCTGGGATCGTAGACCAGCATGAAGGCGCCGCCGCCGATGCCTGATGATTCCGGTTCCACCAGTCCCAGCATCATCTGGGTGGCGATGGCGGCATCCACCGCGGTGCCGCCGGCGCGCATCATTTCCAGCCCGGCCTCGGCGGCATGGGGATTGGCGGCCGCGATCATGTGATGTTTGGCGGCGGTCTCGGTGACTTGTGCGATGGCGCTGACCGGCAAGATGGCGGCGATCAGCGCCGCCACGCGGACAAGCCGCGCGCAGCCAGGCTTGAGGCTGATGTTGAAGAACCGCATGGCCCGCCTTCGACGATATTTGCAAGGGCGATGGTACGCGGGCAAAGGCGGGCCTCACAAACGAAAAAGCCCCGCTGGTTCTGCAGCGGGGCTCATAAATTTTCGCTTGGGATTTTCGCCTGGGATTTTCCCGTGGGCCGAAGATCAGCGCACGAAGACGCGCACTTCGCTGGTGGTGGCCGACGGGTCGGTGGTCGAGGCCACATTCATGCGGGTCGCCGGCACGCCCATGTCGCTCATGGAGCGCATCACGTCCTCGGCATGACGGCGCGCCGTTGTCTGTGCGATCTGAACGGAAGCCGCGGTGCCGCGCGTGGGCGAAACCGCGACCACCTGGAAGCTGGCGCCAGGCCGGTTCTGCAGCGCCTGGTTCAGCGCGGCATAGAGAATCTGCTGATAGTCCACATTGGGACGGTCGAAGCGCACCACCACCAGCGGGGCGCCGGCGCCAGCCATCTGCAGGCCGCCGCTGCCCAGCGCGCCGGTGACGCTGCCGCCATAGAAGTCGCCGTTCTTGATGGCGGCCGACAGGGTGGTGAGATTGGCGCGCTCGGTGGCGACATAGGCTGTCTGGCGCTGGATGGCGTCGGAGACTTCGCTCAGCAGGCGGTCGACCATCACGATGGTCTGGCTGGTCTCGTCTTCCAACAGCTGCAGCTGGCGATGATCTTCGTCCACCGCGCCCGAGACATTGAAGGTCGCGCTGATCTGGTTCAGCGCATAATGGGCGCTGGAGCTGTCATTGGTGACATCGGTGCCCAGGGCGTTGAGGCTGTTCACATTGGCCGAGAGGGCATCGAGCTGGCTCTGGGCGGTGTTCCATTCCGCCACCAGTTCCGGGTTGCCCCGGGTGGTGCCGATCTGCAGGCGGGTGGTGATGTGAGCTTTGGCTTCCTGATAGGCGCCTGCGGCGCCCGCACCCTGATTGCGCAGATCGGCCAGGCGCTGGGCATTGGCGGACAGCTTCTGCTGCAGGCCCGCAACCTGGGCGCGCAGGGATTGGATGGTCTTGTTGACGGCGGTTCCGGTATCGGGGCCGTTCTCGATATTCACCGGGGTAATGGTGGCCACGGGGGCGGCGCCTGCGCTGACCGGGGCAGCGGCCACAGGCGCGGCCGTGGTCGGCGGCGCGCCGGCATCGGGCGGCGCGACATCCGCCGAGGCGGTGTCGTCAAACATGCTGTCGATATCCGAGCAGGCCGCCAGGCTTAAGGCAGCCGCCAGCGCAAAACCCAGAACCAGGCCCTTTTTGAGCCCGTTTGATGCTGGAATTCCCCTCATTATGCTCTCCGCAGCGCGCGCGCCCCTGCCCGACAAAGAGATCTGGCGCCAAACCCAACCCCGTCCGCGCCTGAACGCAAGGCGGGACCTTGGCCGCCAGTCTTAACCAGCGGGGCGGTAAGGGACAAGGGACCACAATGCCGCTTGGGCGGAAATCTTCGCGTTTCCCCCGGTACTTGGCCGGATCGGGCGGGATGGCGGGGACTTGCCGCATCCGCCTGATGGTAGAGCTTGCCTTTGGGAGGGCTCCCCAATATAGCTTCGCGCCTCCAAAAGCGCCCGTAGCTCAGCTGGATAGAGCACCAGACTACGAATCTGGGGGTCAGAGGTTCGAATCCTTTCGGGCGCGCCATTCTTTTCCGCGTGTACCACGTGGAAAAGAATGCCAAGCCGGCCCGCCGCGCCAGCGGAGAGAGGGCCGGCGCGGCGTGCCTTCTTAGCGAGCGTAGCGAGGTTAGGAAACTGAGCGCCACGGAGCCGCGCAGCGGCGCGTGGGCGCCAAGCTGTCGCCACGATTTCGGCCTTTCGCGTCAGCGGAGGGAGGCGCCAACAACGATCCATACCTCCAATCCATCTGCATCTGTCTATCCGGCCGCGCAAACCCTCTCTTTATGGTCTACGCCCCGTTAATTCTGCCGGCCGCCTCATCTTGCCAAAATGACAACCCCGGACTTAGATGCCCACATGTCGTCGGCTTCCGATGAGAGGGCGCTTTGGCTGGGGCGGCATGTGCTCCCGCACGAAGCCGCCTTGCGCACATGGTTGCGCCGCCGCCGCCTCGAAGGCCTCGAGGTGGATGATATCATCCAGGAAACCTACAGCCGGCTGATCGCGGCCCAAAGCGTGCAGCATGTGCTGGACGCCAAAAGCTACACCTTTCAGATCGCAAGCTCGGTGGTGATCGATCATTTGAGGCGCATGAAGGTGGTGCCCATCTCCTCGGTGCCGGATCTCGATTATCTGGAGGTGGTCAGCGAAGATCCCTCGCCGGAGCGGCAGGCGATCGACCGCGAGGAACTGCACCGGCTGGCGCATATGATCGCCAGCCTGCCCGGCAAGGTGCGCGATGTATTCACCCTGCGCCGGGTTCACGGTCTGTCCCAGCGCGAAGTCGCCCAGCGCCTGGGGCTGTCGGAAAGCACGGTGGAAAAGCATATGGCCCGCGGTTTTTTGATCATGCTGGAACTTGCGGGGCATGGCGGAAACGACGCGTCCCATTCGTCTAGCTCCAGACCGCGGAAAAACGGGACGTTCAGGTTCGATGGCAAAAAAGACCGCGCATCAGATTGATGCCGAGGCGGCCGGATGGGCCGCCCGGATCGATCGCGGGCCATTGGAGCCTGGTGAGGAACAGGCATTCGATGCCTGGCTGGGTGGCGATGTGCGCTGCGCGGGCGCTTTTGGGCGCGTGCGGGCCCTGGCGCTGGCCACCGAAAGGGCCCGGGCGCTGGGACCGGATTTCGATCCCGCCGCTTTCCGCTCCGCGCCCCTGATGGCGCGTCGCACCGCGCTCGGGCTGGGCGGCGCCATTGCCGCGTCGGCGCTGATCGCCATGACCGGCGCCTGGCAGATGCTGCGCAACCGCAGCCGTTTCTCCACCGGCAAGGGCGAGACCAAGGTGGTGGCGCTGAAGGATGGCTCGGTCGTCACCCTCAACACCACGTCCGAAATCCAGGTGAATTATTCCGACGCGACTCGCGCCGTCGAACTGATCCGCGGCGAGGCGCTGTTCGATGTCGCCAAGAACAAGGCCCGGCCTTTTGTCGTGGCCGCGGGCGACACCAGCGTGCGGGTGGTGGGCACCAGCTTTACCGTGCGCCATCTGGATGCGGCGCCCGTCCAGGTGCTGGTCCGCGAAGGCATTGTGGAAGTGTCCAAGCCGGCCGCCGGCATGACACCGGTCCGCATCACGGCCAACAATATGGCGGTGGCCGCGCCCGATGGCGGCGCTGCCATTTCGGCCAGTGCCGTTCCAGCGGCGCAGCTGCATCGTCAGCTGGCCTGGCAAAACGGCCAGATCGCATTCGAAGGCGAAACCCTGGCCCAGGCCGTGCAGGAATTTTCCCGCTATAGCGACACGCGCATCGTGATCGATGATCCGGTATTGGCGAAAGAAGAAATCGCGGGCCTGTTCAAGGCCACCGATCCTATAGGATTTGCCGAGACCATCGCCATCAGCCTGAACGCCCATGCCAGCATCGGAGAAGGAGAGGTGCGACTCACGCGCTGAGCGTCTTGCCTCTATAAATGGCTTGCGCGGGAGGGGAGGGTTCCTTACGCGTCGTGGCCGATAAAAGCTTCCAAAGCAGGAGGCTGAGAATACGAGACTGCCCAGGGGGATTATGGCATCAAGGCGCAAGTATTGGCTTGCCTGCGGCGTTGCAGTTTGCACGCTGCCTGCTTTCCCTGCCGCCGCACAGACGCGCGCCGTCGATATCCCTTCGGAAGAGGCGGCCCGTTCCATCCCCGAATTCGCCCGTCAGGAAAACATCCAGATCATCGCGCCGGTCAGTCAGCTGCACGGCATAAACACGCCGGCGGTGTCCGGCAGAATGGCGCTGGATGAAGCGCTGAAGATGCTGCTGGTCGGCACCGGCCTGGAAGTGGCCAGCAATGACGGCTCGACCATCGTCCTGCGCCGCATCGCGGCCGCATCCGTCAATGGCGATGTGGCGATGGCGGATTCCGAACAGTTGCCGTCGGAATCGATCACCGTCACCGTCACTGGTTCGCGTGTCATTTCCGACGCCGCCAATTCCCCCACGCCGGTGACGATGGTTTCGGAAACGCAGCTGCACGAAACCACACCGAGCAATCTTGCCGATGGCTTGAACAAGCTGCCGATCTTCCAGGGTTCGCAGACCATCGGCCGCCCCGGCGATGGCAGCCAGAACTATTCCAGCAACACGCTGAACCTGCGCAACTTCGGCGCCCAGCGCACCCTGGTTCTGCTGGATGGCCATCGCGCCACGCCGTCCAATGCCGACGGCACGGTGGATATCGATACCCTGCCGCAGATGCTGGTTTCGCGGGTGGATGTCGTCACCGGCGGTGCCTCGGCCGTCTATGGCTCCGACGCGGTCACCGGCGTGGTCAACTTCGTCCTCAACAAGAAGTTCGACGGCCTGAAGTTCGACGTCAACAGCGGCATCTCCACCTATGCCGACGCCATGAGCTACAATCTTGGCGTGGCGGCCGGCGCGGAACTGTTCGCCGGCCGTGGCCATTTCGAAACCTCGCTGGAATGGCGTCATCGCGATCCGGTCAACCAGTCCGCCCGCCCTTATGGCCCCACTCTCCTCACCGCGGAGAATGGCGAAGCGGGCACCGGCACCGCCGCCGATCCCTTCAATGTCATCGCCAACGCGCGGCGGCCCAATTCCAGTTTCGGCGGCGTCGTGCAAGCTTGCGTCCCGGCCTGTCCGCTGGCTCAGGGCACGCAGTTTGCGGCCAATGGCGTGCTTTCGCCTTTCTATCCTGGCATCCCGGGCGCTACCGATGCCAAGGGCAATCCCACGGCGGGCACCAGCAACTTCAACTCGGGCGGCGACGGCGCCTACAATCCCTATGGCCAGGTGTTTGACGGCTATCATCAGGGCACGCTGTTCAGCCGCTTCAGCTATGAGCTGAGCGACAACGCGACCTTCTATGTCCAGGGCCAGGCTTCGGAAGCCTATAGCTTCGGCTGGTACTTCCCGCAGAAGATCCAGCCGGGGGCGGGTCAGGCCGATCTGTTCTACAAGAACAATCCATTCCTGACGCCGACGGTGCAGGCTCAGCTTGGCAATGACGGTACCAATCCTCTGCAGACCGTTGTCGCGGGCGCCGCGATACAGCCTTCCAATACGTTCCAGCTGGGCGAATTCCTGGTCGGCAATGGCCAGACCGAGATCAACGCCACCGGCAGCGTCAACCGCGTGCTCAGCGTCCAGACCGGCCTGGAGGGCACTCTCATGCATGGCCGCTTTGCCTGGAATCTATTTTACACCCATGGCGAGAACCGGCTGGCGGTTGACCTCTACAACAACCAGAACCTGCAGCACATGTATGCGGCGGAAGACGCGGTGCTGCTGCCCAATGGCACGGTCGCCTGCTATGCCGCGACCCAGCCGGCGACGGCGGGCGCCTATGCCAGTTGCGTGCCGATCGATCCCTTCGGTCCCACCGCCGTGTCTCAATCGGCATTCAAATACGTCTTTCAGACAACGGACTTCCACCAGACCAATACCCTCAACGATATGGGTGGCAGCATCTCGGGCAAGGTGCTGGACGGCTGGGCCGGTCCCATCACCGCCGCGTTCTCCGGCGAAGCCCGCTTCAGCGCCTATGACGTGAGCTCCAACGTGCCCAGCAGCACCTTCGTGAACTGCACGGGCCTGCGTCTCTGCAATCCCCTGCTGCCAAGCTATTCCCAGACGGTGGTCCAGCCGGTCCATGCCAGCCAGAATGTGTGGGAACTGGCGCTGGAAACCGAAGTGCCGGTGGCCGAACGGTTCAACCTCAACCTGGCGGGCCGCTACACCGATTATTCGGTGGCGGGTTCGGTCCAGACCTGGAAGATCGGCTTCAACTGGAGCGCCTTCGATTCCCTGCGCTTGCGCGGCACCTCCTCGATCGACATCCGCGCGCCCACGCTGAACGATCTGTTCCAGCCGGCGACGATCCTGGAGAATGTCTTCACCGATCTCCATATTCCGACCGGCCCGGGCAGTTTCTACACCTCCACCACCGCTTTCAGCAGCCAGGGCAATCCCAATCTGGTGCCGGAAGTGGCGCGCACCTATACGGTGGGCGCGGTATGGACGCCGGGCTTCATCGCCGGCCTGACCATGTCGCTGGACTATTATCGAATCCATCTGGCCAACGCGATCGGGCAGATCGCGCCCAGCACCACCATCCAGACGCTGTGTGAGGCTTCCGGGGGCACTTCGATCTATTGCGCCAACTATCGGCGCCCGCTGCCGTTCGGCAATACCAGCATCGCGAATTTCGCCACCACGCTCTACACCTTCAACCTCAACACCGCCTCCACCGAGACCGAAGGCTGGGACTTCGAGACAAACTATGGCTGGCAGATGTCGGACCTGGTATCAGGGTGGAAAGGGGCGTGGAGCGCGCGCCTGCTGGCGACCTATCAGCCGGTCATCAACAAATCCATATTGTTTCCAGGCGCGCCCTTCACGCGCGTGCCCGATCCCAGCACCCGTATCACCGCGTTCCTGAATTACAGCCTGAACGACTGGACGGTGGTTGTTGAGGACGCGTGGGTGTCGGGCTTCAGCCAGGTGGCGGGTCCGGTCACGGCGACCATCAACAACTGGGTCAATCCGCATGTGAATTCCTGGAACCAGATGGATCTGGACATCGCCCGCAATTTTCGGATGGAAGGCGCCGACATGGCTGCCTATTTCGTGATCCAGAACGTCTTCAATGCCCAGCCTGCCTATGTCCCCAACGGCACGATCGGCCAATGGTATCCGGTCTACACCAGCAACTATAGCGTCCAGAGCCCCATGGGCCGCTACTTCACACTTGGTCTCCGCGCCAGCCTGTGACCGGAAAGCCATAGTCGCGACCTATACCGCGCGCGGGCTCTACCGATACTCAAAATGGATCGCCCGGTGATGGCGGATTTGTGACTCACACCCCGTCTAGGACGCGAAGAGCCTTCAACAGAGAGGGCTCGTGACATGTTCAGGGGGATACCATGAAGATCAAGCATTGGCTTGCCTGTGGCGCTGCCATGATCGCGCTGCCGGCTGTGGCTCAGGCACAACAATCCACCTCCACCGGGGTGGAGAGCGTCGTTGTCACCGGCTCGCGCGTCATTTCCGACGCCGCCAATTCGCCCACGCCGCTGACCATCGTTTCGACTGACGATCTGAAGGCCACCACCCCCACCGATATTCCCGATGGCTTGAACAAGCTGCCGATCTTCCAGGGTTCGCAGACCGTCGGCCGGCCCGGCGACGGCAGCCAGAACTATTCCAGCAACACGCTGAACCTGCGCAATTTCGGCGCCCAGCGCACCCTGGTGCTTTTGGATAATCACCGCGCTACGCCGTCGAATGCCGACGGCACGGTTGATGTCGACACCCTGCCGCAGATGCTGGTTGATCGCGTGGATGTCGTCACTGGCGGCGCCTCGGCCGTCTATGGCTCCGATGCGGTGACTGGCGTGGTCAATTTCGTCCTCAACAAGAAGTTTGATGGCCTGAAGGCCGATATCAATACCGGCATTTCCACCTATGCCGACGCCATGAGCTATAATCTCGGCGTGGCGGGAGGCTCCGATCTGTTCGGCGGCCGTGGTCATTTCGAAGCTTCGCTGGAATGGCGTCACCGCGATCCGGTCAACCAGTCGGCTCGCCCCTACGGTCCCACCCTCCTTCAGGCGTCGGATGGTGAAGCTGGCACCGGCACGGCGGCCAATCCCTTTAACAGGATCGCCAACGCACGCCGGCCCAATTCGACTTTTGGCGGCCTGGTGCAGGGCTGCGTCCCGGCCTGTCCAAACGCCAATATGATGCAGTTCAACACCGGCGGCCAGCTCGTGGCCTATTATCCCGGCGTCACCGGCGCCACGAATGCCGCCGGCCAGCCGACCGCCGGCACCAGCAATTTCAACTCGGGTGGCGACGGCGCCTACAACCCCTATGGCCAGGTGTTTGACGGCTATCACCAGGGTACGCTGTTCAGCCGTTTCAGCTATGACCTAGCCGACAATGTTACCTTCTATGTCCAGGGCCAGGCTTCGGAAGCCTACAGCTTCGGTTGGTACTTCCCGCAGAAGATCCAACCCGGTACGAACCAGGCAGACATTTTCTACAAGAACAATCCATTCCTGTCGGCCGCGGTGCAAACCCAGCTCGGCAACAACGGCACCAATCCCACCCAGCTGGGCACAACCCAGGCCGGCAACACCTTCCAGCTGGGTGAATTCCTGGTCGGCAACGGCCAGACCGAGATCAACGCCACGGGCAGCGTCAACCGCGTGCTCAGCATCCAGACCGGTTTGGACGGCACCCTGATGAACGGCCGTTTCAACTGGAACCTGTTCTTCACCCATGGCGAGAACCGGCTGGCGGTTGATCTTTATAACAACCAGAACCTGCAGCATATGTATGCGTCGGAAGACGCGGTGCTGCTGCCCAATGGCACCGTGGCCTGCTATGCTGCGACCCAGGCGGCGACGGCAGCCGCCTATGCCAACTGCGTGCCGATCAACCCCTTCGGCGCCAATTCGGTCAGCCAGTCGGCGTTCAAATACGACTTCCAGACCACGGATTTCCACGAGACCAACACCTTGAACAATCTGGGCGGCGGCATCTCGGGCAAGGTGCTGGACGGCTGGGCCGGTCCGATCACGGCCGCGCTCTCCGGCGAAGCGCGTTTCAATGCCTATGACATTAGCAGCAGCACACCCAGCAGCACCTTCGTGGACTGCACGGGTCTGCGCATTTGCAACCCGGCGCTGCCCAGCTGGGCCCAGTCGATCATCCAGCCGGTCCATGCCAGCCAGAATGTCTGGGAATTCGCGCTGGAAACCGAAGTACCGGTGGTCAGGGATCTGCCGCTGGTGCAGGCTTTCGACCTCAACATGGCCGGCCGTTACACCGACTATTCGGTGTCGGGCTCGGTGCAGACCTGGAAGATCGGCTTCAACTGGAATGTCATCGACTCGTTGCGCTTCCGCGGCACCACCTCGATCGACATCCGCGCGCCCACGCTGAACGACCTGTTCCAGCCGGCGACGCTGGTGCAGAACGTCTTCAACGGCGATCTGCACATCCCGATTCCGGGGACGAACCCGCAGCAGTATGCAAGCTATACGACCACCTACAGCAGCCAGGGCAATCCCAACCTGGTGCCGGAAGTGGCGCGCACCTATACTGTGGGCGCGGTGTGGACGCCGGATTTCATTTCCGGCCTGACCGTGTCGCTGGATTATTATCGCATCCATCTGGCCAACGCGATCGGCTCGATCGCGCCCAGCAGCACCATCCAGAGCATTTGCGAGGCTTCGGGCGGCACGTCGATCTATTGCCAGAACTATCAGCGTCCGCTGCCGTTCAGCGATCACACCACCGCCAACGAGGTGACCAAGCTCTATACTTTCAACCTCAACACCGCCTCCACCAAGACCGAAGGCTGGGACTTCGAGACCAATTACGGCTGGCAGATGTCGGACCTGGTCTCGGACTGGAAGGGTTCCTGGAACACCCGCCTGTTGGCGACCTATGAACCGGTCATCAACAATTCGGTGCTGATCCCGGGCCAGCCCTTTACCCGAACGCCCGATCCCAGCACCCGCATCACCTGGTTCCTGAACTATGCCCTGAACGACTGGAACCTGGGTATTGAAGACGAGTGGGTGTCAGGCTTCAGCCAGGTGGCGGGTCCCGTTCTGCCGGCCGGCTCTGTCCAGGCGCCGGCGGGCCTCAACAACTGGGTCAATCCGCATGTGAACTCCTGGAACCAGGTCGACCTGAACATCTCGCGCAACTTCTCGATGGAAGGGGCCGATATGAATGCCTACTTCGTGGTCCAGAACCTGCTCAACGCGCAGCCGGCCTATGTGCCCAACGGCACCATCGGCCAATGGTATCCGACCTATACTTCCGGCTACAGCGTCCAGAGCGCGATGGGCCGTTACTTCACCATCGGCCTGAAGGCCAATCTGTAATTCAGCAGACTGTGTAAGCTGAGAGTACCGCCGGCCGGCGCTCCCCCTGGGCGCCGGCCGTCTTTTTTCGACGATCGAGAACCCGGCCGGATCACGTCATCCATGACCGGTCTCTGGGATTGCAGCCCGTCTGCCTGAAGGTTCCGTAATAGTCGGAACCGCAGGCCAGCCGGGTTCGTTCCGCTCCGGATGACTTTCATGAATTTGCGGACATGTCGCCACGACAAGCTGTGACCGACCCAAGACACTCGCGGGACGCAGCTTTCTTATCTAGCGAGGTCTTGGTTGGATTTCGCCCATGGCATTGCATGAACCTCTTCGCGCCGCGGAGGATGTTCCGCGGGAAATCACGGATCGTTTGAACGGTCTGGGCCGACATGGCCGCTGGCTCGTCTATGGCCTGGGAGCCGCCGCGCTGCTCTTCGCCGCCTGGGAACTGGCCGGGCCGCTGCTTTCGGCCAAGAAGAAAGCGCCGCCGGCGCCCCCGGTAAAGGTGGCGACCGCCATTCGCAAGGATGTGACGGTGATGCAGAACACCATCGGCACGGTGGTGTCGCCCGCCATGGTGCAGGTCACCGCCCAGGTTACCGGCAAGCTGCTGGTGGCCAACTTCCGGGAAGGCGACATCGTTCACAAGGGCGATCTTCTGTTCCAGATCGATCCCGCGCCTTATCAGGCGGTGCTGGGACAAGCGCAGGGCGCATTGACCCGCGATGTCGCGACCCTGGCGAATGATCGTGTGGACCTGACACGTTATCAGCAGCTTGCGGCGCAGAACGCCATCTCCAACCAGCAGCTGGTCACCCAGCAAGCCAAGGTGAAGTCGGACGAAGGCGTGGTGGTCACCGACAAGGCGGCTGTGGCGGCCGCGCGCATCAACCTGGCCTTCACCCGCATCACCTCGCCGGTGGATGGCAAGACCGGGCCGATCTTCATTCAGCCGGGCAATGTGATCCCGGCCGCCAGCGCGACCAGCCAGCCCCTGGTTACCATCACCCAGATCCAGCCCATCAAGGTTTCGTTCCAGCTGCCGCAGAACGGGTTGGCCCAGATCCAGAACCAGTATAATCAGCACCGGCTGATGGCGATCGTGCCCATGGCCGGCGCGCCCGGCGGCAGCGAAAAAGCGCCGGTGGATTTCGTCAGCAACGTGGTCAGCGCCAATACCGGCACCATCGAGCTACGGGCCGATTTTCCCAACACCGACATGCGGCTGGTGCCGGGCCAGACGGTCAGCGTGGCCGCCACCATCAACCAGATCAATGGCGCCACAGTGGTGCCGCGCGATGCCGTCAATCTGGGACCCGACAATGCGTTCGTGCTGGTGGTCAGGAACGGCAAGGCTTATTCCGAGACCGTCACCGTGCTGAACGATGACGGCGTCAACGACGCCATCAAGGGCGATGTCAAGCCAGGCGACAAGGTGGTGACCGACGGCCAGCTGCGCGTGATCCCGGGTCAGGCGGTGCGCATTACCAAAGGCAAGGCGCAGCCCAAGCAGAGCGACACCGGCCCATGAACATATCCGGGCCCTTCATCGAACGCCCCGTGATGACGGTGCTGTTGATGGTGGCGCTGGTGGCTTTCGGCGTGTTCGGCTATTCGTCCCTGCCGGTCAGCGAATTGCCGGCGGTGGATTTCCCCACCATCAGCGTGTCCGCGAGCCTTCCCGGCGCCGATCCCGACACCATGGCCAGCGCGGTGGCGACGCCGCTGGAATCGCAATTCTCCACCATTCCCGGCGTCTCTTCCATGACGTCGCAAAGCGCGTCGGGTTCCACCACCGTCACCATCCAGTTCGACCTGGACCGCGACATCGATGGCGCGGCGGAAGACGTGCAGGCCGCGATCCAGGCGGCGGCGCGCCAGTTGCCGGTCAACATGCCGTCGCCGCCCACCTTGCGCAAGGTCAACCCCGCGGATGCGCCGATCCTGTTTCTGGCGATGCAGTCCGACTCCATGCCGCTTTATGAGCTGGACAAATACGCTGAAAATCTTCTGGCACGGCAATTGTCGACCCTGTCCGGCGTGGCCCAGGTCAATGTTCAGGGTTCGCAGATCTTCGCCGTGCGTCTGCAGCTGGACCCGGCCCAGATGGCCGCGCGCAATATCGGCATCGACCAGGTGGCGGCGGCGGTGCAGGCCGCCAATGTCAATGTCGCCACCGGCACGCTCAATGGCCCATCCCAGGCGACATTGGTGCATGTCAACGGTCAGTTGATGAAGGCCGATCTGTGGAAGAAGCAGATCATCGCCTGGCGCAATGGCGCGCCGGTGCGCTTTGCCGATATCGGAAATGCCATCGACAGTGTGGAGAACAACCGCACGGCCACCTGGCTGGATGGCAAGCGCGCCATCGTGCTGTCGATCCAGCGCCAGCCGGGCTCCAATACCATCCAGATCATCGACGAGATCAACCGGATCATTCCCCGCTTCCAGCAGAGCCTGCCCAGCTCGGTGAAACTGTCCACCATCTATGATCGCAGCCAGTCGATCCGCGCCTCGGTGGCGGACGTGCAGGTGACGCTTCTGATCGCCGCCGTGCTGGTCGTGGCGGTAATCTTTGTGTTCCTGCGCACCTTGTCGGCAACGCTGATTCCGTCCGTCGCGCTGCCCATCACCATCCTGGGCTCCTTCGCCGGCATGAGCCTGTTCGGCTACAGCCTGGATAATCTGTCCCTGATGGCGCTGACCCTGTCGGTGGGCTTTGTGGTCGACGACGCCATCGTGATGCTGGAGAATATCGTCCGCCATATCGAGGAGGGCGAGGCGCCTTATGAGGCGGCGGAAAAAGGCGCGGCCGAAATCGGCTTCACCATTCTTTCCATGACGATCAGTCTGGCGGCGGTGTTCATTCCCATCGTCTTCATGGGCGGCATTGTCGGCCGGCTGCTGCACGAATTCGCCGTCACCATCGTCCTGACCATCCTGATTTCGGGCTTTATCTCGGTGACGCTCACCCCCATGCTCTGCAGCCGCTTCATGAAGGCCGGCAAGTCCGGCGCGCATGGCCGCTTCTATCACTGGAGCGAGAATGCCTTCGATTATGTGCAGGCGCGCTACGAACATTCGTTGAAATGGTGCATCCATCACAAGGTCTTCACCATGGGCCTGTTTGTGGTCAGCCTGCTGGCGACGGTGGGCCTGTTCTATATTTCCAAGGAAGACTTCATTCCCTCGGTCGATACCGGACAGATCCAGGTCTCCACCGAAGCCGCCGACCGCGTCTCGTTCGATTCCATGGTCAAGATGCAGCGCCAGATGGCGGCAATTGCCAGCAAGGACCCCAATGTACAGTCGGTGGTTTCGTCGGTCGGTTCGGGCGGTGGCCCGCGCACCGGCACCAACACCGGTACCATGCTTCTTAAGCTGAAAGACCTCGGCACGCGCAAGCTGTCGGCGGACGAGATCATCCAGGAACTGCGGCCCAAGCTGCAAAGCATTCCCGGCATCAATGCCTATATGCAGAACCCACCATCCATCCGCGTCGGCGGCCATTCCTCCAAATCGACCTACCAATATACCCTTCAGGATACCGACCAGCAGGAGCTGGACAGCAGCGCGACCAAGCTGATGGCGGCCCTGTCCCATGCGCCGGGCTTTGCCGATGTCACCACCGACATGGACCTGAGCGCGCCGGCCGCCAATGTCGATATCGACCGCGACCAGGCCGCCGCCCAGGGCGTGTCGGTACAGTCGATCGAGACCGCGCTGGGCGCCTCCTTTGGCGGCGAGCAGATTTCCACGCTTTATGCCAGCGACGCGGAATATTGGGTGATGCTGGAATTGCTGCCGAAATATCAGATGGACCCGTCTTCCATCAATCTGCTCTATGTCTCATCAAGCCTGGGCAGCAGCAGTTCCAGCGCCGGCAGCGTCAACAGCGGCACCGGTACCGCCGGCGCCACCTCCAGCATCAGCGCCAATACCACCCCCACCATCGTGCCGCTGAATTCGGTAACCCATGTACGCATGGGCACCATGCCGCTGGCGATCAACCACCTGAGCCAGCTGCCCTCGGTGACCATCTCCTTCAACCTGTTGCCCGGCTATGCGCTGTCGGATGCGGTGGCATCCATCGCCCGGGCGCGCGAGGAAGCCGACATCGCGCCCACGGTGCAGGGCCAGTTCGAAGGCCAGGCCGAAGCGTTCCAAAGCTCGCTGGCCAATATCGGCATTCTGCTCGTGATCGCCATCATGACGGTCTACATCATCCTGGGCATTCTCTATGAAAGCTTCATCCATCCGCTGACCATCCTGTCGGGCCTGCCCTCGGCCGCGGTCGGCGCCCTGATCACGCTGGAACTGTTCGGCATTCCGCTCAGCCTTTACGCCTTTGTCGGCATGATCATGCTGATCGGCATTGTGAAGAAGAATGCGATCATGATGATCGACTTTGCGCTGCATAAGGAGCGGGAGCATCATGTCAAGCCGGACGAAGCGATCTTTGAAGCCGCGCTGGTGCGTTTCCGTCCCATCATGATGACCACCATGGCCGCGCTGCTGGGCACCTTGCCCGTCGCCATCGGCTTTGGCGCCGGCTCCGAGGCGCGCCGGCCGCTGGGCCTGGCGGTGGTGGGCGGGCTCCTGGTGTCGCAGCTGCTGACGCTTTACATCACGCCCGTGATCTATGTGTATCTCGATCGGCTGGGCGAAAGGGCCTCGCATTGGGGCCTGTTGGGCAAGCCGCAGAAAAAGCTGCCGAAGGAAAAGCCGCGCCATGCGCCGCCTGGCGCTTCGCCGGCGCCGGCCGAATAGCCTCCCTTTCAAAAAGCTTGCTTTATCTTCGTAGCTGCTCGGGATCGATTTGGTAGTCCATTCGCAATAATGAAGTTTACTCGTGCTCCCACATCCAGCCATGGGTTAGGCCGACTTACATCTCTGCTGTTGAAATAGAGGTATTCGCCGCTTTCGCTCTCAATAAAGCCATAGCTATCATGAAGTATCTTAATTTCGCCAAACTGACAGCTCCCGATGGCACCAAAGGATGTGGGTCTTGAGACTGCCCCGGTGCTCAGATATTCAGCTGCTCCTTGTTCGGAGAACAGTTCCATCGCAAAGCTAGCGCCATTTTGATCTAGACCTATACGGAAAATGTATTTGTCACCATAGGTAAGGTCGCTGATTCTTAGACTGCCTCTGAGAGCAGAATAAGGGAACATATATTCGGCACCATCGCTGCACTTGAGAAATCCATAACGATCTTTTCGCAGTTTGATCCAACCCGATCGCCAACCTTTGGGTAGTTCAACAATCCCAGATTCGCTTGCAATGGTTTCGCGAGTTTCGCTAACTTCAGCTGATATCTTGAATGCCGCTCTGAGCCAATTTCGAGTGTCATCGCTGATAACGACGTTGGTCACGAACCAATTTACTTCCTCGAAGAGTTGGTGCGCCTGATCGTCCGAAAGATTTGCGCTCTTCGCGGCGAGATAGTGACCAGCTGCTTTTTCAAAGCTTTCGCGACTTTCGAAATCTACGTAAGGGTTTAGTTCGACAAATTCAGCGTGAAATTTCACCAATTCTTCTAGCACTTCAGCAAATTGTCCGCGCTCTCGAAAAAATTCGGCATGCCTGATAAAAAAACCGATCTTCGTCTTCGCCATCTTTCTTTGCTCAATTGCAGAGAGCGATGAGAAGTCTGGCGTGTGCCCGAGATACTCCCTCGCAGTTTCGAAGTCTTTCTGAACCATGGAAATTGTAGCTAGCTCCCTTTGAAAGGGAGCAATGCTGAAGTCTTGAGTCGATTTAAGCCCTTCAACTAGTACCTGTCGCGCTTCCGTATAATCTTTCTCATGGCGCCATAAAAACCTTCCAAACCAAAGATATAGTGGTGTGTGTCCAGGCGCCAATTCAATTGCCTGTTTGAACGATCGTCTCACTTCAACAAAGTCTTCCAAGAACTCTGCTAGAAATGCACGCACTCTATAAACTTCGAAATAGCCCGGAGATTGTGCTTCTGCTGCATCGATAATTTTTCGAGCTTCTTCAAACCTTTTGACTGAGATGAGGCGGTTTGCGTCGGTCAACAGTTTGGCGGTTACGACGTTTGAATCATTTGCAATCCAAATTGCTCGCCAGTCAAAGACATCGCGTTGCTTCGATAGGAGGCTCTCTTTAATGGCGTGCAATTCGTCCCGCTTGCGTCTGAAATACGCCTGCGTTTCGACATCCGGTGCTTGGTAATTGTAAAGATAATTGCGAACGATTTCCTCGAGAGAATATCTCGTGTCTTCCCCGCGCGCGCTGCTGACGTGAGCGACTATTGCATTCATCGCCGTTAATTCGTTGACCACTTCTCGTATGGTTAGTGCGTCCAGCCCTGTTAGGAAGGCGATCGTCGAGACAGAGTGCGAGCCCCCAACACAGAGCATTGCATCAAGAACAAGTTCTCCCTCAGGCGATACTTTTTCGAATACGTTTTCGAGACAAAACGCTAGCGGTTCTTTTGGGCTTGAGAGTAGCTCCTCCTTTCTCGCGCCGGCTCTGACCGCTTGCACAAACCATTTTATCCAAAGTGGGTTGTATTGTAGTCGTCCGCAAACTCTTTGCACTTCGTGTTGTGCCAGTGCTTGTAAGCTGTTTACGTTGAGTGCCGAACAGACCGTTCGGAAATACCTTGTTGCTTCGTCTTTGTCGAGGCGGCCCAACTTTATTGGATAATCGAGTTTTCCAAGAGAGATTCTAGAAGTGATAAGCACCTTGCTTCCAGATGGCACATTTTCCAGGAAGTGCTCAATGATTTCGTCTTTCACCGTTTCCAGGTTGTCCAAGATAAGCAAAGTGGGAAACTGGCGTAATAGTTCGGTCACAGAGGTAATGGGATCTCCTGCGCTACCGACTAAGCCGGAATTAGTGGCGGCAGCTTCAAACAATCCGATCGAAGTGGATATTGCATTTTGAATATCCATAACGCCAGCAGCTGTGAGGACTTTGGTCTTGGCAGACACCCAGATGACAAGCTCGAACGGGCACTTGGGATCGTCCAACAGATCGTAGCTGACTTTTAATGAGAGAGCTGTCTTACCGACACCGCCCTCGCCAACAAGAGTCACAACTGGAAACGCGCTGAATATTGCCTTGCGAACGGCAGCGTAGGGAATGTCTCGGGCAAAATAACCCGTATCGTCGAAATCAGTATTAGGAAGATTGTGCAGTATTCTGCTAACTGGTTCGTCGATTCCGGAGTATTGAAATGCTATTAGTGACTGAGGATTGTCTCTTAACGTTTCCACTGCCGACAGTGTTCGCGGAAAATAGGCAGAGTTCTTCTTTGCAATTTCCTGAGCCGTTTCAGATACGGTGTCAAAGTCGCTGAATTCCAACGGTCGAAAATGGACTATGCGATGTCGAATTAGCGGTAGCTTTTTTAAAAGGCGAACGGAGCTCCCAAGGCCATCATTTCTTCCAAAGCCCGGTCCCAAACGACTTTCAATCGCAATAACTGCATCGCCCAAATCACAATAGTTTAATAGCTCTCGGGGCTCACCGATCTCAGCGGGGCCGCGATCTTTTTGATATCGCGCGACCATGAGGTCGAGTTTAGGTTGTCCAAAAAGCTGTTGAAGTTCATAGTTCGGAACCAAGTATCTCGCTATTATCGCCCGGAGGTCGCGCTCGATCGCTTCGACTAAAAAGAATAATATCGTTCTGCGATTAATTAAGGTTGTACTCATTGTTTTTTCTCTACGGTGGCACGCAACACCTGTCTAGTTATTCAAATTCGCGAGTTTATTCTTATTCTGCGGCCGGCTCGCCGGTCGCATCCTCCAGCAGCCGCACGAATTCCTTCATCTGGCTGCCGTCGATCCAGCGCACCACCGCGACAATGTCGTGCTGATAGTCGATGAAGATGATGTTGGCGCCATCGCCGATGAAGGCGACGCTATCGGCGCGCGCCGCCGGATACATCTTTTTGTCGGTGTTCAGATACCAGTTGCAGAAGCCGTAACCGGGATTGGGACCTGTGGGCGTGGTCGCCATTTTGACCCAGGCATCGGACAGGATGGTCCGGCCCGCCCATTTGCCCTTGTTCAGGCCCAGCAATCCCAGGCGGGCCTGATCGCGGGCGCTGATGAACATGCCGCCGCCCCAATGACCGCCGCCGCTGACCACATGGATGCGCTTGCCGTCCACTTCCGTCCAGCTGTTGTCGTAACCTTCCCAGTGCCATTCATCCGACATGCCGATGGGGTCGGCGACATATTGCTTCAGCACTTCGGGCAATGGCCGCTTCCACAGCTGGGTCAGCGCCAGGGCCAGAGCGTTCACCCGCACGTCATTGTATTTCCAGGCCTGGCCAACCGGCGGTGGCCCCTTGGCCAGTTCGCTCCAAGGCTTGCCGAGCTCGGGCCGGTCCGCCCACCAGGGTTTGCCCCACAGGGTGCCGATCCAGCCGGAATCCTGGCGCAGCATGTTGTCCCAGGTGATGGGCTGGTTGTGCGGCAGCATGAAGTCGGGCGTGGGCCGCACATAGTCGATCACCCGGTCGTTCACACTCTTGATCAGGCCATGGTCGAAGGCCACCCCCGCCACCGATGACAGGAAGGTCTTGCTGACCGAAAAGGTCATGTCGACCTGATGGGTTTGGCCCCATTCCGCCACGATATAGCCGTGGCGGATGATGATGCCGTTGGCAGGCGCATGCGGCTTGAGCGGTCCGATCGGCGTCGAGAAAGCCTCGCCCGCATATTTCAGCGGCACCGAGATGCGCAGATCACGGATGTCGGCCACCTTGGCCAGTTCCGGTGGATATTTCATCTCGGCGGAAATGGCGAAGTCGATGGCCGCTTTCAGCTTGGCGGGGTCGAGATGTTCCTGCTGGGGCGTGTGGGTGGCCCATTCTTCACCCTTGGGCGGGAAATAGTCCGCGGCGATGGCCGGTGAGAAAGCCAGGAATGCCGCACCTGCAACCGCGAAGACGTGAGATCGCATATTTTCGCCCCTGCTGACAGTCGCCCGCGTGACCCGTCGGCCGCGATGAACGCCCTTGTCTTTCAAGCTTCTGGCGCAGGCGGGGCTTTGTCAAATGTGTGCGCTTGGAAACGCCGGGCATGGGCAATAGGCTTTGGCAAAAAGGGGGGCGCCATGTCTTTATCCTTCGATCGCTCCGCGGCGCTGATCGCGGAGAATGCGAAATATGTCGCGGGCGGGGTGAACAGCAATTTCCGCACCGGCATGGCCGGCGGCCCGCTGGTGTTCACACGCGGCGAAGGGCCTTATCTGTTCGACGCCGATGGCAACCGGCTGATCGACTATTATTGCGGCATGGGGGCGATGATCCTGGGTCATTCGCCCTCTGCCGTGCAGCAGGCGGTCAAGGCGCAGGTGGACAACGGCCTTCTCTATGCCGGCCAGTCGCCGATCGAATTCGAGGCCGCGAAAATCCTGTGCGACAACATTCCTTCAGCCCAGCGCATGCGCTTTGGATCATCGGGGTCGGAAGTGGCGCAGGCCGCATTCCGCCTGGCACGCGCCGCCACCGGCAAGCGCATCATTTTGAAATTTGAAGGCCATTATCATGGCTGGTTCGACAATATCCTTTGGTCCACCGCGCCGGGAGAGAATGCGGCCGGGCCGGAAGACGCGCCCGTGCTGGTGGCGGGCAGCAAGGGCCAGGACAGGAGCGATGCCGCGGGGCTCGACGTCATCGGCTGGAACGATCTGGCGCGGCTGGAGGCCCGTTTGACCAGGGGCGACATCGCCGGCGTGATCATGGAGCCCGCCATGTGCAACCAGGGCGCCATCACGCCGGCGCCCGGCTATCTGGAAGGCGCGTTGGCGGCCTGCCGCAAGCATGGCGCCCTGTTGATCTTTGACGAAGTGATCACCGGCTTTCGGCTGAACCGTTCCGGCGCGCAGGCGCGCTTCGGCGTCATGCCCGATCTGTCCATCTTCGCCAAGGCGATGGCCAATGGTTTTCCCGTGTCGGCGATCGTGGGCCGCGCCGATCTCCTGGATATGTTCGTTACCGGCGGGGTCGTGCATGGCGGCACGTTCAATGCCCAGCTGGTGACCATGGCGGCAATGGTGGCGACGCAAAAGGCGCTGACCCCGGAAGCCTATGAAGCCGCTTCCAGACGCGGCGTGCGGCTGCGCGACGGCATCGCGCAGATTCTGAAGGAGGCCGGCATCAAGGCCCAGGTTACCGGCTTTGAGCTGATGTTCCATGTCGCCTTCGGGCTGGACGCGCCCGCGCGCAGCTATCGCGACCTGCTGAAGTCGGACAAGGCGCTTTATGTGAAGTTCTGCCATGCCCTGCTCAAGCGCGGCGTGCGGGCGCTGGAACGGGGCGCCTGGTTTGTCTCTTTCGCCCATGACGACGTGGCGATCGACGCCACCCTGGACGCGGTGCGGGGCGCGGCCAAGGATATTAGCGCCGCTTGAACCACAGCCTGTCGGGCAGGAATAAATGAAGGCATTTCCCGTCGCTTCGCATGGGGAGTGTGCGGTGCAACACGTCTTGCGGTCGCCCCGAAAACCAAACAAGCTTGGTCCGGGGATTGGTGGTGGCGTGCATGATCAGGGTCTTTCTCGCGGGGATTTTTCACGAAACCCATTCCTTTTCCGGCGACGTCACCGGACTGGACGATTTCGTCGTTCACCGTGGCGATGAGATTCTCAATCGCCGCGGCGATGCGTCCCAGGTCGATGGGTTTCTCTCGGTCGCCGAGCGTGAGGGCTGGGAGGTCATTCCCAGCGCCATCTATACCGGCGGTGCGTCGGGCACCGTGGACCATGCGGTGTTCGAGACTTTCTGGCGCGATATCGAGCCGGCATTGAAACAGGCTTTGGTGGACGGCCTGGACGCCATCTATTTGTCCCTGCACGGCGCCATGGTCACCAGCGAATGCGATGATCCGGAAGGCGAACTGATGGCGCGCATCCGCGCGATCCCCGAAGCTGCCGGGCTGCCGATGTATTGCGTGGGCGATCTGCACGCGACCCTGACGCCCCAAATGGGCGATATGTGCGACTGCATGATCTTCTATCGGGAATGCCCGCATACCGATCAGTTCGACAGCGCGGTCCTTTCGGGCAATCTTCTCGCGCGGTGCCTGAAAAGCGGCGTGCGGCCCAAGCATTTTGTGCTGGTGACGCCGATCGTGTGGCCGCCGACCGGAACGGGTACCCGCGACGGGCCCATGCGGGCGCTGGAAGATGCGGCGCGCCGCATGGAAAAGGAAGTGCCCGGCGTGCTGGCGGTGAATATCGTGGGCGGCTATGCCTTTTCCGACGTGCCCCATGCCGGCGTGTCGTTCAGCATCATCACCGAAGGTGACGCGGGCCAGGCGCAAGATGCCTTGCGCGCGCTGGCCGAGATCGCCTGGACCATGCGCGAAGGCGGCATTCCCAAGCAGCATGACCTGGATCAGGTCGTGCGCGAATTCGCGCAAAACAATTATCGCTACGGCGGCAAAGGCCCGGTGCTGCTGGTCGAACCCGCCGACAATATCGGCGGCGGTGCCCCCGGCGACGGCACCGATGTGATGCGCGCACTGCTTAAATATAACGTTCAGGGCGCTGGCGTGGCCCTTGCCGATCCCGAGAGCGTCGCCGCGCTTCAGAATGTGCCCATCGGCGGCACGATGACATTGCCCATCGGCGGCAAGGGCAGCCCGCTGGACCCGGGGCCGGTCACGCTGGATGTGCAGCTGATCTCGCGCAGCGATGGCGTATTCGAGCTGGAAGACAAGAATTCGCATCTGGTCGGGTCCCTGGGCAAGATCATCCACATGGGGCCCTGTGCGGTTGTCCGGCATGGCGGCCTCACCATCCTGCTCACCAGCAAGAAACTGCCGCCCTTCGATCTGGGCCAGTGGCGCAGCCAGGGCATCAATCCGGAAGACCTCAGCATAATCGGCGTCAAGGCGGCGGTGGGCCATCGCGTCGCCTATGGCAAGATCGCGTCGGCGGAATTCACCGTGAACACCAGCGGGCCCTGCACCTCCGACATCACGCGTCTGCCTTACAAGCATCTGCGCCGGCCGGTATTTCCGCTGGACCCGCTGCCAATCGATATGGACGCCTGATGCTGGATCGCCGCGCCATGCTCCGGGGCGCAGGCATCCTTGCCTTTCCCGCGCGGGCCTTCAGCCGGCCGGCCGACAGGCGGGTGATGAACGCCATGATGACGGATGATCCGGCGACCCTGTGCTATCCGCTGTTCAACACGCGGCTGACCCAGGAGATTTGCGGCAATATCAACGAATCCCTGTTCCTGTTCGACTGGCAGTTCAAGCCCCATCCCAACCTGGCGCGCGCCTTTGAAGCATCGCCCGATGGCCTGACCTATACTTTTCATCTGCGTGACGATGTGTTGTGGCATGACGGGGTGAAGTTCACCGCCCGCGATGTGGCCTTCAGCTGCGGGGTGATGCTGCCCGAGCTCAATCCGCGCAGCCGCAACGCCTTCAGCCATATCGCTGCCATCGCCACGCCCGATCCCTGCACCGTGGTCGTGCGGCTGAAGCAGCCTTTCAACGCCTTTATGCTGTCGCTGATGGCATCCAGCGCGCCGATGATGCCGGCGCATATCTATGAAGGCACCGATTTCCGCACCAATCCCTACAATCTGAAGCCCGTCGGCACCGGCCCGTTCAAATTCGCGGAATGGAGGCGCGGCCAATATATCCATCTCACGCGCAACGAGCGTTACTGGCGCCCCGGTCAGCCGGGCATGGACGGCATCTATTACCGCGTCTGTCCCACGGCGGTTCAGCGCATGGTGGCGATGGAGACCGGCGCCGTCGATCTGGCCATGGCGGACGATATCGACACGGTGCTGGTGTCGCGGCTTCGGGCCAATCCCGGCATCGCCACCGTGAACAACGCCTATTACGGCACCAGCGAAATTGTCATCATGGAATTGAACATGCGGCGCTGGCCGTTCAGCGATCGCCGCTTCCGCGCCGCCTTCATGCATGCGATCGACCGCGACTTTCTGGTCAAGGCGATCAATTTCGGCATCGGCAAGGTGGCGACGGGACCGATCCCCTCCACCGCGCCCTATTACGACCCCAAGGTGCTGACGCTCTATCCGCATGACCCGGCGCGCGCCCGCGCCCTGCTGGATGAGATGGGATTGAAGCCCGGCCCGGACGGCGTGCGCCACCGTTTCGGCATCATGATGGTGCCCGATGGTGGTGGCGAAATGACGCGTGTGGCGCAGTACGTCAAGCAGGCGCTGACCGATGTGGGACTGGAGGCCAATCTGGAAGCCACCGACTGGCCGACCCAGCAGCGGCGCAGCGGCAACTGGGAGTTCGATTGCGACTGCAATGCCTATGGGGAATATGGCGATCCCGCCATCGGCACGTCGCGCTTCTATGTTTCGTCGAATATCCGCAAGGGCGTGCCGCTCACCAATCTGCAGGGTTATGTCAATCCGGAAGTGGACCGGCTGTTCGCCCGGGCCTCGGTCGCCGTCAGCCACGAGGAAGCACAGTCCTGCTACAGCCGGCTGCAGCAGATCCTGACCCATGATGTGGCGATGGTATGGCTGTATGAGCGGATGCCGGCATTCTTTTACAACAGGCGGCTGAAGAATGTGGTGCTGGGCCCCAATGGTCCCAGTGACGGTTTCGGCGCCACGACTCTTGCATGATGCCTGGCATGAAGCCGCAATATATCGCCCTGCGTCTGGTCAAGACGGCCCTTACCGTTATCGCCGTGGTGGTGCTCAGCTTCTTTCTGATCCGCATGGCGCCGGGTGACGCGGCCATGGTGATGGCAGGCCAGTCGGGCTATGCCGACGAGGCGTTCGTGAAAAGCCTGCGCGCCGAATATGGCCTGGACCAGCCATTGCCGGCGCAGTTCTGGAAATACATGCGGGCCGTGGCCCATGGCGATCTGGGCACCTCTTATGTGCGGCGCCAGCCGGTCCTGGGCGTGATTCTGGAGCGGCTGCCCAACACCCTGCTGCTGGATGCTTTTGCATTGGTGGTGGCGATCGTCGGCGGGGTATGGCTGGGCTCGCTGGCGGCACGGCGGCCCGGTTCGGCCAACGACAATGCCGTCGGTGTCCTGGCCATGATCTTCTATGCCGTGCCGCAATTCTGGCTGGGCATGATGATGGTGCTGCTGTT
>DASZVQ010000175.1:0-1754 GCA_035547275.1 Rhizomicrobium sp. | reverse complement strand
TGCCCGGGAAACGGGCGCGCGCGGGCTGGAATTCCAGCTCGGGATCTGGACCCATGCCTGGGCCTGGACCGACAGCCCCCATTCCGATCATGTGATCAACGGGTTGGACGGCCCAAACGGCGAGGCGGATTGGAAGCTCGGCGCGCGCTACAGCCGTGATGCGCTGGCGATCCTGCTGAAGGAATGTCCCGAGATCACCGGCATCACCTTGCGCGTGCATGGGGAAAGCGGCGTGCCGGAGGGCACCTACGATTTCTGGCAGACCCTGTTCGAGGCCATTGCAGGCGCCGGGCGCAGGATCGAGATCGAGATGCACGCCAAAGGTATCAACCAGATCATGATCGATATGGCGGTGAAGACGGGGCAGCCGGTCAAGGTCGGCCCCAAATTCTCGGCCGAGCATCAGAGCCTGGGCTATCACCAGGCCGACATTCGCGAGCTGGAAATCCCCACGCCGGGCCGCATGGAGCAGGGCGTGTTCGCGGTATCCAATGGCGAGCGGCGCTTCACCCGTTACGGTTATGCCGATCTTTATCAGGAAGGCCGCGCTTATGGCATTCTTTACCGGCTATGGCCCGGAACGCAGAGGCACCTGTTGTCCGCCGATCCGGCCTGGGCGCATGCGCTGGGGCGCGCGGCCAATTTCTGCGGTGCCGATGGCTTGGAAATCTGCGAGCCATTGACCTTCAAGGGCCGCGAGGGCTCGGGCCATCCGGGCGGGCGCAATGCCTATCTGGGCGCGGATTCCGCCAGGGACTGGCGCAAGTTCGCCGAGAGTTACCGGCTGTGGGGCAAACTGCTGTACAATCCGGATGCCACGCCCGACAGTTGGCGCCGCAGCCTGAAGCGCAAGTTCGGCACACATGCCGATTCCGCCGAACGCGCCTTGACCGCGGCCAGTCGGGTGCTTCCGCTTCTGACCAGCGCGCATCTGGCATCGGCATCCAACCATGCCTATTGGCCGGAGATGTACACCAACCAGCCGATCGTCAGCGACCAGGGTTTTGTGCCTTACAGCGATACCCCCAAGCCGCGCGTGTTCGCCAATGTCAGTCCGCTGGATCCGCAGCTTTTCTCCACCGTCAGCGAGCATGTCGATGATCTGCTGGCGGGGCGTCTGAACGCCAAATACTCGCCCGCAGAAGTGGCGGCCTGGCTGGACGATCTGTTGTTCCAGGTCGACCACGCCCTGACCGACATCGATCCACCACATGATCCGGAAACGCGTCGCCTGGTCGAAGATGCCGCGATCCAAAGCGGATTGGCGCATTTCTTCGCCGCCAAACTGCGCGCCAGCCTGTATTTCGTGTTGTGGCAGAAAGCCAACAGCCGCGATGCCGGCGCGCGGGCGATTGAAGCCTATCAACAGGCGCGCGAAGCCTGGGCCAGGTTTGCCGAGCGAGCAAAGGGCATCTATGTCGCCGATGTTTCGTATGGCGCGATCCCGCAACGCCGCGGCAACTGGTCGGACCGGCTGGCAGCGATCGATGCCGATCTGGCGGCCATGAAGACCGCCATCGCTGCCCAGCCGGGTGGCGAGAGAGGGGCAGCCTTTTTGGCGGCGATCGCCCAGCCGCCAAAGCGCCTGACCACCGGGGCGCGTCACATACCGCCGGAGCGTTTCGCGCCGGGCACCGACCTGCCGGTGGTGCTGAGCGGGGCTGGGGGCGTCTCGGCGCAATTGTTCTATCGCCATGTCAATCAGGGCGAGCGTTGGCTTTCCATGCCGATGGCGCAGGAAGGCGATACCTTCC
>DASZVQ010000174.1:0-41627 GCA_035547275.1 Rhizomicrobium sp. | reverse complement strand
CAGGCTGCGCTGATTGACGTCGATCGGCCCCTTCAGATTGGGCCGGCGCGGCTGGGCTTCCGCCACCGTCGCCGCCGCCAGGCCCGCCACGGCGCCAACGCCAGCCGCCAGGCCCAGGAAATCCCGTTTCTTCATGTCCATATCTGTCCCCTTGCCTGATTGCGCGGCCGGTCCGGACAAATCCGGACCGGCCGAGATTGCCCTTAGAATTTGGCGTGCAGACCGAGTTCGACCGTGCGGCCGATCGGGCTGGCATTGAACGAATTGAAACCGAACGCCGCGCCCGAGCTCGCGCCCGCGCCATTTGCCGTGGTGTTGATGAAGGGCGGGTCGGTATCGAACAGATTGTTGACATGGACATAGACCTGGTCACCGCCCAGCCAGCCGCTCTCGAAATTGTACGCCAGATTGATGTCCAGCGTGGTCCAAGAGCCAACCTTGTCGCCAGCCGTCGGCACGCCCAGCGCATTGGGATTGAGCGGGGTGACCGAGGTGCTGTTCCAGTTGTGATAGCCGGGCATGTAATTGACGAAGGCGTCCAGGGCGAAGGGACCCATCGACCAGCCCGCATTGAGGCGGGTGTTGTATTCCAGCGATGAGAAAGTGCCGTTGAAGCCGGACGTGCCCAGGATACTGAAATAATTCAGGCCATCATAACCTTCCTTGAACTGGGTGAAGAGCGTCAGGTCATCGCCGATATGGAATGTGCCCATATCGCCGGCATCGATTGTGTACTGGCCATCGAAATCGATGCCCTGCACGCGCAGATAAAGGAAATTGGTTTCATCATGCGCCCACAGGTAATAGATGCCACCCGCCGGCAATGCGCCGATCGGGGCGCCCCCGCCGGTGTTGGTGAAGGTGTTGACCTGCGCCGCGGTGCAACCCGCGCCATTGTTGCAGACCTGGAAGAACTTGAAGAGCGAAGGCACGTTCGCCGTCTGCTGAATGTGCGCCGCGTTGACCGCACCCTTGAAGGTCGTGTTCCACAAGGTGAGGCTGGAGTGAAAGCCTTGCAGCCAACTGGGATTGTAGTCCGCGCCCACCGACCAGGAGATGCCGGTCTCGGGCTTCACATTGACGAACAGGCCGCCATATTGACGCTCCAGACCCTGGTTGCCACCCGTGCCGCCGGAACCGGCGGTGTTGCCCAGGGTGACGAACGGGCAACCGGTTGAAGCCGGCGTGGCGGAAGCGCCGCCATTCACGGTGCAGACTGCGCCCGGAATGTTCTGGATGCCCGGGAAATTCGCGGCGGGGATATTGTCGATTTCGCCGCCGGTCGAGGCGCCGCCCTGATAGGTATAGCCATAGGCCGGGTCGCCCAGGGACAGCAGCGGAGGCGCCACAAAGGATGTGGAGTAGTTGGCGCGCAGCTTCAGATCGCTGTCGACGTCCCAGTCCAGGGCATATTTCGGGTTGGAGGTCGTGCCCACATCGCTGAAGCTGTCGATGCGGCCAGAGACGTCGGCCGACAGTTTCTGGACAAAAGGAATGTTCATTTCCGGCGAAATCAGCGGCACCTGCAGTTCCAGGTAACCGGACTGGACCACGCGATGATAACGATAGTGCAGCACTTCCGCGCTGGTGGAAGACGGGCCGGTATTGCTGGAGCCGACCTGATCCTTGGTGATGTGCTGAACATAGACCTCGCCGCCCAGCGCGACCTTGAGATCACCTGCCGGCAGGGAGAACAGCGAACCGCTGACCGTGCCGCGCACCTGGTTGGTGGAGTTGATGATCGGGGTGATGGCGTTATAGGAGCTCAGCGAACGGATCACATTCGCGGAGGTCTGATTGCTGCCAACCGGATTCCACACATCCAGGGCATTGGCGGTGGTGAGCGGGGTGTTCAGCGCGATGATATTGCTGCCCGCCACATCCGACGCCGTGGTGCTGCCGCTGGAAAGGCCCGTGCCGTTCAACGCCAGATAGGCGCAGGAGGCGCAGAAGCCATTGACGGTGCCGCTGGAATAGCTGTTCTGGGCCAGAACCCAGTCCAGATCGAAATGCCAGTTGTCGGTGATGGCGAAGCTGGCCGTAAAGCGGTTGTAAGCCACGTCTTCCGTTGAAATCGACTGCGGCAGGGGCGACAGGAGATTGACCCAGGACACTTGCTCGGTCGTGGTGGCCGGCGCGCCGCTTGGCGCCTGGAAGAAGGGATTGATCTGTCCGCCTTTGCCGGAGCCATTGCCATAGACAGTGGCGCCGCTGATGGTGCCGGGGCCGGTCTGCTGGAAAGTGTGCAGATCGTTATAGAGCAGTGTTTCGGTGATGTTCAGACGGCCGCCGAGGAAATCCTGGCTAACCTTCATCATCACATTGCTGCGCTGGACCTGGGGGATGATGTCGCCATAGATCGAATTGTTGCACGGCCGCGCCGCCTGGGTGTTGGCGAAGCCGGCGCCTGTCGGACCGGCGAACCAGTAGCTGTTGCCGCTGCCGGCTGTCGGCGCGGTGGGATGGATGGACGCCGGCGAACAGGACACAGAATCCTGGTTGCTGCCGCCGATGGGGGTATAGTTGCCCATGCTGGCGAAGGGCCGCGATGACAACGGAATGTTGGTGCCGAAGGTATAACTGGCCGCGGCATAAACATTGCCGGTCTCCCAATGCGTACCCCAAAGGATATCGGCGTTGTCGGTCTGATAGGAACTGCCGAAGCCAACCTGGCCATCGATCTGCAGGCCGTCAAAGCTCTTGCGCGTGATGAAGTTGACCACGCCAGACACCGCATCGGAGCCGTAGACCGAAGAGGCGCCATCCGCCAGCACCTCGACCCGCTCCAGCGCCGCTACCGGAATGATGTTGGGATCGGCCTCCGCCCATTGCGAGCCGCCACCCGGAATGCGCATGCCGTCGACAACCGTTAGGGTCGAGTTCGAGGCGCTGGCCGCGATATTATGGATATTGGGGGCGTAGAAGGTGTAGGAATTTTCGCCCTGCGGCGCGGTGCCGGAGGTGCTGAGCTGCGGCATCGCCGCCAGAACGCCGCTCACACTGACCGGCGCGATCGCCTCCATATCCTGCTGATCGATGGTCGCCACATGCGAACCGATCGGTGCCGCACCACGGATGTTGGTGCCGGTCACGGTGATTTCCTCGACACCGGTGCCTTCGGGCCCATTGGGACCGGCTTGCGTCTGCGCCGACGCCATCTGCGGCAGCATGAGCATCGCAACGGCGATCGCGGTGCAGGACGCGCTCAACGTCAAGGAATTCAGAAAAGATCTGGTACTCATACGGACCCCCTGGGTGGTATCGTGAAGGCGCGCGCGTCCGCACGCATTTTCATGCGGCAGCGAGGCGTTCATGGATGGTGTGACGTTTCCCTACTTTTTGTTGTCCAATCTTCGAAGCGAATTGGATCAACGCATGATCAAGCTCATGAAAATTTTGTCAACTCGTGCGGCGCGCATGCTGCACGCGCTCTCTGTGCCTGCAATGCGAAAGGCAACCGCGGAATTTTCCGGAGCGCTCGAACCACATCGCGAAATGATGCTGCGAATAAAGGATTTTTCCCGCGGACTATTCGGCGTCGAAACAGTTTCGGCTTGAATAGGGCGCGCGCCTTTCCAAAATTTTTACCGTTCGATTTCGGAAGATTTACGTGGCTTCCGCGCGGACTGTGTGAATCCAGTAACGCCGGAACAGGCCGTTGAATCGAAGCATGCGCGGCAGGTTCCGCAAATCCGGTGCTGCATCGCGAAAGAATGGTCCACGTTAGCGTTCCCAGGAACTTTGCGTATCAGGAGATACGCAAGACCTTGAACAGCCCGGGCTCGTTCTTCACCTGGAAATTGTAGCTGCCCAGAAAACCGTGGGAAATCTCAACCAGATAATCGGCCGCCGGCTTTTTCCAATGGGCAATGGTCGTGTCGCCGGCTACCTGCTGCCAGACCTGTCCATTGGCGAGGGTCACTGTGAAAATCCCGTGCGCGTCGAATTTGTAGTCTGCCATGCGTGACGACACGCGCCTGACGTCCGCCAATTTGGGCGGCGCCGGCATGCCGAAACTGCCGGCGGATATGCTTTTGGCCGCGGGAACAGGCGAAAGCCCCAGCGCCGCGCGCATGGGTTGCGCGGCGGCATAATAGCAATCCAGCCATTGCCGATCGTTCCCCACTGTATTGCAGCGGAACGCGCCCGACAGGACTTCATCGCGAACAGCCACGTCCGCGGGCGACGTGCCATCCGGCGCTGGCGCGGAAACCAGCTTGATCTGTGCGTCAGGCGCGGGCGGCAATCCCAAGGCCGCGCGCGCCGGCTGGGCGGCGCCATAATAGCAATCCAGCCATTGATGGGAATTGCCGATCGGCGCGCAACGGAATGCACCCGACATGACCTCGTCGCGCGGCCGCGCTTGTGCGGGCGGCGAGAAAAAGCCGATGGCGCTCATGGTCAAAAAGGCAAACGTCAGGCCGCGCAAGATTGCGGTCCATGGTACGATGCGATCGGGCAGGTGCATTGTCCAAATCCGTAAACGCCCGCCGATTTACGCACTTGGTGTCGGGCGCCTCAACAGAAATCTTGGATACTCAATGCGGCGGCCCGGTCTCCGAACGAAGCTGCGAGGGCGCGGCGCCGACCGGCCAGGGTTCCGGCCCATAATGCGGGGGTGTGCTGCCGAACTCATAGGCGCCCAGATCCGGCGCCTTGCCAGCAAAGCCGTCGGTGATGGTGGGCAGCTCGACACCCTTATCAATGGCGGCGGAATGCGGCCGCAGCCGGAAATCCATGCCTTCGGGCAGATAGAGCTTGCGCGGATCGGCTTCATCTGTCGGCTTGACGTTGACGAATGTGTCCAGCCCCACCTTGATGCTGTGCGCGTCCTGGCCACTGCCCTTCTGATAATCGGCCAGCGTGTCATAAGTCTTGTGCACCTTGCCGCCATTGGCGCTTTCAAAGGGCGGGCCATCCCAGGCAAAACTGCCCGCCACAGCATTGGGGCCGAAGCCGTTATAATCGGACGATGAATAGGGTGTGAATGTCTTGACCTGGAAGATCGGCCGCTTCCAGCCATCGCCCACGATCAGATTGTTGCGGAAATGGAAGTTGGAAGCTGGCCCCAGCGCTCCGGCGCTGCCGACGAATGTGTTATTGTAGATCAGGATGCCGGAAGGATTGTCCAACAGCTTCAACGCGCCGGACGCGACATCGTTATAAGCGATGTTGCGATAGATATAGGCCGGACCGCCAAAAATGGGCTGGGTGCTGTAAGCCAACTGAGCGGTGTTGGCGCAGCGGTTCTCAAAGGCCCGCATATTGTGCACACCGCCGTCCAGCTCGATGCAATTGTCGGTGATGTTGAACATATCATTGCCGTAGAAATCCACGGACGCGCCATATTCACCGGGCTTGTCGCTGGGCACGCCAAAAGTGGCGTTGTCGATGGCGTCATGGAAATTGGCGACATAATTGTGCGCCACCACATGGCCCTGGCCATAAACCTTCACGGCATATTCGCTGGTGATGGGGGCGGGAAATTCCCCGTATTTGGCCCATACATCGTTGCCGATCCAACTGGTGAGGCGCTGGGGATCGTGGCGGCCCAGAAAGACATTGTTGGCGATATAGAAATCCTTTGACTTCGCCCAGTCGTCGCGCACCACCCGTCCGACGTTATAAGCCCGGCTGTTGATCAAAGTGAAACCGTCGGCACCAATGATGTCCTTGATGCCCAGCAGGAAGGCGACATTCGTATTCCGAACCGTTATGCCATCAATATAATTGTAGCTGGCTGCCAGCATATTGAAGAGCGTATCGTTGCCGTTGCCGTCGAACACCACTTCGCCGTCGCCCGCCGCCTTGATGACAATGGGCTTGTCGGGCGTGCCGCTGGCGGTGAGGTAATAGGTGCCGTCGAACGACGTGCCATAGGTTTCGATGTTTTTATCGAAGCCGCCATAAATGAAGCGGTCGTCCTTGTAGACACCGGCATGAACCAGAATGGTATCGCCCGGTTTTACCCGCGGTGGAAAGACATTGTTGTGGTCGCTTTCATCGGCGCCCATGTAATAGGCCGCCAGCAAACCGATAAACTCATTCGGCCCCAGCGGACCCTTATGGCTGAAGGGCCAGACCTGATAGACATGTCCCCCGGCCGCCGGCGCCGGCACCTTGCGGGTACGCACCGTTACGGTTTTTTCCCCGACGCCCTTCACGCCGTCCGGATCGCGCATCGCGAAATGCACGTCATATTCGGTGTCGGGCTGCAGGTTGAGCACACTGCCGGCAAAGGCCGGCGGCACCGTATAGTTGTAATAGTTGAGACCACCGAATTGCGGCTTGGGCCCGGCGATGAATTCCCCGCCCATGCGGAACAGAGGCAACGCCTTGCGCCAACGGCTTTCGCCGGCCTTGCGATAGGTCACATCGACCGCGGCATTGCGGTTGTCGTCGCCGCTGATCTTCCATTCAAAACCAAGCGACAGAAGCGTGGGCCGCTCGATGACGAAATCACCAGGCGTCACCGCATTGTCCGCCGCATGTGCCCCGCCCGCCAAGGCGCACACAACCAAAATCGCCAGAAGAATCCGTTGCATGCCGCACCCCAACCGCACCGTGATGGCGGCGGACGTTAGGATGACTTTGCGGCGGACTCAACCACACCCGTGGCCTCCTCGCCAGCCCCATTTCAGGGCTCCATCAGCGCCAGGCCCAAATCCGGATGCTTGCGCCGGGTCAGATGCGCCGGCGTCTCGGTGATGGTGATTTCCAACGTGGGCCGCACATGCCCCGCCTGCAGATGACCACCGCGGGTCGAGCCATCGCGGCGCCCCAGCACCGCATGGGCATGCAGGCTCGCCGCGCCCTTCTCATCCGGCACAATGTCGCCAATGAGAGTGATAACCTCGACCTGTTCGTCGACCGTAATGTCCTGGTATTTTTTTCGGTCCCAATCGAAATAGGCGAGCGTGGCCTTGGCGAAAGCCCCCAGCGCCACAAAGCTCGCATCCTCGATCTTTTCCTTTTTGGCGATTTTCAGAAGCGATGCCTTGGCTTCCTCCCCTTCCTCCAGCACTGCGATCCATACCCGCGTTTCGCCGGGTTTGCTGACCAGTTTGCTGAGCATGGATTTCTCCCATTCAAAGCGCTGAAGACGTCCGAAAAAACTTTGGAGGTTTCCGAGCATGCAGGCGTAACGTTCCCGGCAACCTCCGGTTCCGGCCTGCGTTTTCTGTTGGGAGAGGGCTTTGAATTTTGGAGAATACCCATGAAACGCAGTCTGCTTGGCGCGGCCTCCGCATTGTTCCTGATAAGCGCGGGCGCCTTTGCCGACCCCGCCGATCAGCCCGGCCATCAAAGTCCTGAGCCTGGAACCAGTTCCGAATCCATGAGCGCGGTCAAGGACTCGACCGCGGGCCTGGTGGGCCGGGTTTCCGCCGAGATGACCCACAGCACAAAGGGCTTTGTCAATGCGGCCGCGACAAGCGACATGTATGAAGTAGCCGCCGGCAAAATCGCCGAGCAGCGCGCCCAGTCGCCCGCGGTGCGCGAATTCGCCCAAAAGATGGTCGAGGCCCATACCCAGACCACCGACAAGCTGAAAAGCATCATCGCCGACAACAATATTAAGGTGGCGCCGCCATCTCATGTCGACAATCGCCGCCAGGGTATGCTGGACGATCTGCGCGGTGCCAAGGCCCAGGATTTCGATCACCGCTACATCACCCAGCAGATTGCCGCGCACCAGGAAGCCGACACCCTGTTCCGGGGCTATGCCAAGGATGGCGACAATATGGCGATCAAGGATTTCGCCGCCAAGACCGACCCGGTGATCAAGATGCACCTGGCCATGGCGCGCAAACTGGACGCCGGCACCAAGAGCGCCGCGAACCAGTAACGCCAGGCGCGCCTGTCCTGATGGCCGTGCATCCCCGTCACTGCGCGAACATCGCATCGGCATCGCGTGGCGAGCTGGCGATGTTGTCGTCTTTCCATCCGCCGCCCAACGCCTTGTAGAGCGACACCAGATCGGCGGTCAGCGCGGCGCGGCTTTGCGCCAGATTGTCCTCAGCCGTCAGGTCGGTGGATTGGGCCTGCAGCACGCTGGTGTACATCACCAGGCCCGCCCGATACTGCTGCAACGCCAGCGCGCTGGAGGCTTGCGCGGTCTTGGCGCCCTCCTGCAGCGCCGCAAAGCGCTGCTGTTCCGTCTCGTAGCGCACCAGCGCGTCTTCGGCATTCTGCACTCCGCCCAGCACCGCTTTCTGATAGGCGTAATAAGCCTGCTTTTCCTCTTCTTCCTTGGCATGGATATTGGCGTGCACCTGGCCGCCATGGAACATCGGCCAGGTGATGGAACCGACGCCCGCCTCTCCCAAGCTGTCGCCCGAGAACAGACTGCTGAAATGACTGCTGGTGAAGGTCAATGCCGCCAGCAGATCGAATTTGGGATAAAGATCAGCGACCGCGACGCCGACATTGGCGGTGGCTTGCGCCAGCTTGCGTTCGGCCATGCGGATGTCGGGGCGCGCCCGCAACAGGTCTGAGGGTAGCCCCACCGGAAGCCGCGGCGGAATGGGCGGCACCGGCGCTGTCGCATCCAGTTCGCCATCCAGCGCGCCCGGCTGCTGACCCATCAACACCGCGATGGCATGGCGCATCGCCAGCATGTCGGCCACCAGCGACGGCCGCTCCGCCCGGGTTGAAATCAGCAATTGCCGCTGCTGATTGACATCCAGCTGAGTGACAAAGCCGGCCCTGGCCCGCGCCGCGATCAGAACCAGCGCGTCCTGCTGGCTTTTGACCTGCGAATCCAGAATGGCCAGCCGCGCCTGATCGGCCCGCAGGGAAACATAATCGGCCGCGATTTCCGCGGTCAACGTGACCTCGCCATCACGCATCTGCCAGCGCGCGGCCTCGGTACCGGCCTCGGCCGCTTCCACCGACCGCCGCACTTGACCGAAAATATCGATCTCCCAGGTGGCGTCGAAACCGGCGGAATAAAGCTTGAGGTCGGTGCCGGAGGCGCCAGATGGTGCGCCGCCCGAACCGCTGGAACCGCCACCCTGGCCGCCGCTGAGTTGCCCCAGGGGATTGGAGTTGGAATGGAAATGCACCGCATTGCCCATGGCATTGATCTGGGGCAGCCCCTTGGCGCCGGCGATCACTTCCTGCTCGCGGGCCTCGCGCACCCGGCTCTCCGCCGTCAGCTGATCCGGATTTTGCGCCAGCGCCCGGGTGATCAGGCTTTCCAGCTCTGCGTCATGGAACTGCTTCCACCATTGCGTCAGGTCAACACTTTCGGCGACCGGCATGGAGAGCGGCGCCTGGAGCTGGTTGGGCGCGTTGAAGGAACCGGGGACCGGCATATCCGGCTTTTTGTAATCGGGCCCGACCGTGCATCCCGCCAAAAGCAATGAGAGCAGCAGCGCGCGCCTCATCCCATCGCCTCCCCTCCGCTCGTCCGCTTGTCCGGCTTCTTCACCAGCAGGACCAGCGGCAGGACCACGATCACCACCCACATCAGGACATGGAAGACATCGATATAGGACAGCATCTCCGCCTGCTGGCCCAGGGTGCGATAAAGCTGGGCGGTGGCAGCGCGGCTGGCTTCGGCTTGGGACAGGCCATTGGCCGCCAGACCGTGCGTCAGACGGGAAATAGCGGCGGTATAGTTGTAATTGAGCGGATTGAGGCTTTCCACATACTGCGCCTGATGCACCTGGCTCTGGCGCGCCAGCATGGTCTGGACCAGTGATATGCCGAAGGTGCCGCCCAGATTGCGCGAGACATTCATCAGCGCGCTGGCCTGGTTGTTCTGGCGCGGGCTTATGCCAACATAGGCGATGTTGGTGATGGTGACGAACAGGAACGGCAGCGCCACCGACTGTATCATGCGGGCGATGGCCGCATCGCGGAATGCCATGCCGGTGTCCAGCCCCGCCATGTTCCACATCGCAATGGCCTGCATCGCCAGCGCAAATCCGATCAGGATGCGCGCATCCAGCCGGGTGGAAAGAAATCCCGCCAACGGCATCATCAGAAGGGTGGCAAGGCCGCCGGCTGTCAACGCCAGGCCGGCATTGGTCGCGGTATAACCCAACACCTCCTGCAGCAGCTGGGGAATGAACTGGGTGGTGCCGAAGACGATCAGGCCCATCAGCAGCATGAAGACATTGGAGATGATGAAATTGCCGTTCTTGAACAGCTTGATATTGATGATGGGTTCGTCCTGCAGGATTTCCCAGGGTATGAAAGCCAGGAAGCTCAGCGCGCATATCGCGCCGGTGGTACAGATGAGCCCGCTGGAAAACCAGTCGTCGCGCTGACCGCGGTCCAGCGTCACTTCCAGGCAGCCCAGGAACAGCGCCGCCAGCAGAAAGCCGACATAATCGATCCGCAGTCCCCGCGCGCGCAATTGCCTTGACTGGCGCTTCAGAGCCTCCGGCTCGTCCACGAACAGGCTGACCAGCACCAGTGACATCAGGCCGATCGGCACATTGATCAGGAACACCCAATGCCAGGAATAGGCATCGGTGATCCAGCCGCCCAGTGTGGGCCCGAAAATCGGCCCCACGATCACCACCACGCCATAGGCGGCAAAGGCGGCGCCGCGCTTGGCCGGTGGAAACGTGTCCACCATCATCGACTGTTCGACCGGCGCCAGCCCGCCGCCGCCGATGCCCTGCAGAATGCGCGCCACGATCAGCATGGGCAGGTTGACCGACAGCCCACAGGCCAGGGACGACAGGGTGAATAGCGCGACCGAGAACATGTAATAGGGTTTTCGGCCGAACACGTCAGCGAGCCAGCCGGAAACCGGAATCACCACAGCGTTCGCGACCAGGAAGCTGGTGATCACCCACGCCGCTTCGTCATAGCTGGCCGACAGGCTGCCCGCGATATGGGCCAGCGCCACATTGGCGATGGAGGTATCCAGCACCACCATGAAAGTGGCGATGGAGATGACGGCGATGATGCTCCAGGGATTGCGCCTGCCGGCAACCGACCGCTCGGGGGTCCAGCCGCCATGCGCTTGCGTGCCCGACATCAGCGCACCGTGACGGTTGGTTCGACGCTCATGCCCGGGCCCAGGATGCAGCCATCGGGCACATGGTCCAGGATGATCTTCACCGGCACCCGCTGCACCACCTTCACATAATTGCCGGTGGCGTTTTCCGGCGGCAGGATACCGAAGGCTTGGCCCGCGCCGCGCTGGATGGAATCGACATGACCATCTATGTCCTTGTCGCAGCTGTCGACCGTAACGCGGACATGTTGGCCGCGCCGCATCAGCGCCAGCTGGGTTTCCTTGAAATTGGCCGTCACCCACAACCGGTCCGGCACGATCGCCATCAGTTCCTGGCCGGGCGAGACGTAATTTCCAGGCGCCACGCTGCGCTGGGCGACATGGCCATCCACCGGCGCCACAACATGGGCATAACCCAGATTCAATTGCGCCGTGGCGATCTGGGCATCCAAAACCTTGATCTGGGCCTTGGCGCCAGCAATCTGGGCGCGCGCCTGGTCGCGCTGGGCTATGGCATTGCGCTGGGCGGCCAGGGCCTGATCCAGCTGCTGCTGCGCCACCGCCTGGGGCGCCGTCGCCATCAGGCCGCGATAGCGCGCCAGGTCGCGGCTGGTGCTGGTGACCTGTGCCATGGCCGCGCGCTCCTGCGCCTGGGCCTGCTCGATCTGGGTCAGCGCCTGCGTGCGCTGGGCCATGGTCTGTTCCAGTTGCGCGGCTTGCGCGCGGGCATCGATGTCCACCAGGAGCTCGCCGGCGCGCACGCGTTCGTTGTCATTGACATGGACGACAAGAACCTGACCGGCAATCTGCGGCGACACATGCACGATATGGGTATCGATGAAGGCATCGTCGGTATCTTCATAATTGCGCGCGATCAGCCACCAGATCACGCCGCCGGCGATCAGCAGCAACACAATGGCGACAAGAGCGATTTTTACCCACGGATTGGTCAGAGGCGATTTGCCGGAGCGTTTGTCATTGCCCCCGCCATTTCCATTTTGCCCTGAGTCCGCCCCATCATCCCGCCGATCCGGGGTATCACTGGGACCGCGGTTCCGGTCGCCATTCCGGTCTGGAGCCATATGATTATCGCAGTATCAAGCGACCGCAAAAATTTCACGCCCGGTCTGGCGCAATCTGTCTAACGCCCCTTTGCCGACTCTGTTCCCGCGCCGCGTCCCACGATCCTGCCAAATGATGGCCACCGCGACAGACGGCAGCAGCCGATGGCGGATTCCCGCCGTCGCGCGTTAGGAATTCCCGCGGGAATTCATCAAGGCAGGCGGAAATGGTGCTCGATCTCATGTTTTCGGACTTCTTCCGTCACGGTGCGCTGGGCGTGATCGACGCCAAGGGCCGGTACCGGATATTCGGTGCTGAAAAGCCCGACGTGATCATTCGCCTGCATGATCGCATGGCGGAATGGGAACTTCTGGGCCACCCCGATCTCAAACTGGGCGAATTGTACATGGACGGCCGCTTGACGCTGGAAGCCGGCGACATAGCGGACCTGCTGGCGCTCTTGATGCGCAACCTGAGAGAAATCCAGCCGCGCGGCTGGCATCGCCTGGTTCGGGGAATCCGGAAACTGAAACGGCGCTTCGACCAGTTCAATCCGGCGTCGCGCGCCAAGGCCCATGTCGCGCATCATTACGACCTGTCGTCGGCGCTTTATGATCAGTTCCTGGGCGCCGACAGGCAATATTCCTGCGCCTATTTCACAGAACCCAACCAGTCCCTGGAAGCGGCCCAGTTGGCGAAGAAGCGTCATATTGCGGCCAAGCTCTGTCTAAACCAGCCCGGGCTCCAGGTGCTCGATATCGGTTGCGGCTGGGGCGGCCTGGCGCTCGATCTGGCGTGCAATGCCGGCGCCAAGGTGCTTGGTGTCACGCTGTCTGAAGAACAGGTCACCATGGCGCGCGACCGGGCCGAACGGGCGGGGGTGGCCGAGACCTGCCGTTTCGAGCTGGCGGACTATCGCGCCCTGACCGGCCATTACGATCGCATCGTGTCGGTGGGCATGTTCGAGCATGTGGGCGCGCCATATTATGACGCCTTCTTCGCCAAGGCGCGGGGGCTCCTGAAACCGGACGGCGTGATGCTGCTGCATACCATCGGGCGCAGCGACCCTCCCGGGTCGACCAATGCCTGGATCGCCAAATACATCTTTCCCGGCGGCTACACGCCCGCCCTTTCAGAGATCGCCAGCGCCGTGGAACGTAGCGGCCTGATCATCACCGATGTGGAGGTCCTGCGCCTGCACTATGCTGAAACCCTGCGGCAATGGCGGGAGCGCTTTAGCGCCAACCGGGAAAAAGTGGCCGCGCTGTATGACGAGCGCTTCTGCCGGATGTGGGAATTCTATCTCGCCGGTTCGGAAATGGCGTTCCGCCACGATGGCGAAGTCGTGTTTCAGCTGCAGCTGGCGCGGCGGCAGGATGCCGTTCCCCTCACCCGGGACTATATGCTCGACGACGAGCGGGATTCACCATTGCAGGGCGTCGAACCTGTTTCGCTGACTGTCGTGCGATAGCGGCTTTAGCCCAGGGCCAGATTGGCCTCGCCTTGGATGGCGGTCCGGCCCAGCACCTTCCGAAGCGCCGTCGCCAGCTGTTCCTCCAGCACCGGCTTTTGCAGGATGGGAATGGCGGAAAAGCGCGGATCGATGGTATGCGGAGCATAGCCGGTGACGAACAGAAAGGGCACGCGCTGCGCCGTCAGCAGTTCGGCCAGCGGATAGACGATCTCGCCATTGAGGTTCATGTCCAGCACGGCGCCGAGAAACCGTTCGGTATTGGCCGCCGCGATGGCTTCCGACAGACGGCCCACCGGATTGGTCGGCCGATAGCCAATCGCCTGCAGCACTTCCTGCATGAACATGCCCACCATCTGCTCGTCTTCGACCAGGAGCAGCCGCGAGCCGGCGCGATCGACGCCTTCCCGCATCGGCACGGCGTCGATAGGCTGGTTGTTGAGCGGCATCTCCAATGTGAATGTCAGGCCGGACGGCCGCCAGTCGAAATTGGTGCGCCCCCTGCGGCCGGCCCCGAGGCTGGAGATCACCCGGGTGCCGAAGCCGGCTTTTTTCGGTGGCGTGACTTTCGGCCCCTGCGATTCCCGCCAGATCAGGGAAAGCGCGCCTTCACAGGTCGACCAGCTGACGTCGACGCGGCCAGCCTCCGCCGAAAGCGAACCATATTTGGCGGCATTGGTCGCCAGTTCATGCACCGCCATGGCGACAAGCTGGGCCTGTTCCGGCACCAGGACCAGCGATGGTCCCACTGCCGTGACGCGCTGCTGACCTTCGCCATGATAAGGCGCCAGTTCGTCCAGGATCAGGCGCAGGATATCGGCGCCTTCCCACCGGGACTGCGATAGCAGCTCATGGGTCTGGGCCAGCGCGCCAATCCGCCCTTCGACCGCCTTGACATAATCCTCGACATTGTCGCGCTTGGCCATGCGGACAATGGCCTGTACCACCGCAAGCGTGTTCTTGGCGCGATGATCCACCTCGCGCGTCAGCAGGGTCTGGCGATTCTCCGCTTCCTTGCGGTCGGTGATATCGGTCGTGACCCCGCTGTAGCGCACCAGCATATTGGAACTGTCAAAAGACGCCGCGGCCGCGGCTGTGCACCAGCGCAGATCGCCATTGGGTCTGACGATGCGAAATTCCACCTCGCAGGTCGGCTTGTCGGCTGAGAGGCTCGTAAAAGCCTCGCGGATCTTGTCCACATCGTCGGGGTGAATGCCCCGGCGGATACTCTCGATCGACGGCACGAAGCTTTCATGCGCAACGCCGAAGATACGGCTCTGGCCTTCATCCCAGAACCAGGTCCGGGATATCAGGTCATAATCCCAGGAGCCCATATTACCGGCGACCAGGGCCAGACCGCGTCCCTGCTCGCTCTTGCGCAGACGGTCGGCCGAGAGCGCCAGGGCTTCGGTGCGCTCCGCCACGCGGCGTTCCAGATCGTCATTGAGCTTCTGCAGGTCCCGGGTCTTGCGGAACAGTTCGGCGAATACGCGGACCTTGGCGCGCAATAGCTCGGGCACCACAGGCACGGAAATGTAATCGACCGCGCCCGCCTCATAGCCCTTGAGATAATCGCTTTCCGCCAGGTGAATGGCGGAAATGAAGATGATGGCGGTTTTCTGGAAGCGCGGATGCTCGCGGATCATCTTCGCCAGCTCGAACCCGTCCAGCTCCGGCATGCAGACATCGACCAGAATGACCGCCACATCCGACTTCAGCAGATAGGCAAGCGCATCGCGGGCGGAAGAAACCGCGACCAGATTTTCGTCCAGCTCCGCCAGCATGACCTCGTAGCTGAGCAGCTTGCCGGGCTGATCATCCACCAGCAGCACATTGACGCGCTCGCGATGTTCCACGGGCGCGCTCACCGGTGCAGCCACATGCGCAGCGCCGACAGGAGCTGTTCGGTATTGACCGGCTTGGCCAGATAGTCGGAGGCGCCCGCCTCCAGGCACTTTTCCCGGTCGCCTTTCATGGCCTTGGCGGTGAGCGCGATGATGGGAAGGCGACGGTATTCCGGTTTCTCCCGAATGCGGCCGATGGTCTGATAACCGTCCATTTCGGGCATCATGATGTCCATCAGCACGATGGCCAGTTCGGGCGTGGAATGCACCAGGCTGATGGCTTCCATGCCGGTCGTGGCGGTCAGAACCCGCATACCGCGACGTTCCAACGCGCTGGAAAGCGCGAAGATGTTGCGGGCATCGTCGTCCACCAGCAGCACGGTCCTGCCGACCAGATCTTCATCCGAACTGGTGAGCCGCTCCAGCATCTGCTGCTTTTCGCGCGGCAGATCGGTGACATTGCGGTGCAGGAACAGGGCGGTTTCGTCCAGCAGCCGCTCGGGCGATTCCACGCCTTTCACCACAATGCTGCGCGCCACGGAATGAAGCTTTGCTTCTTCCTCGGCGGAAAGTTCGCGCCCCGTAAAGACGACCACCGGCAGATCGGCCAGGGCCGGATCGGCATTGAGCGTCTCCAGCAGGTCGAAACCGGATATGTCGGGCAGGCGCAAATCCAGCACCACGCAGTCCGCCGGCGCCTCCCGCAATATGCCCAGCGCCGCGGCGCCGGTATCGGCCGAGACGATCTCGATGTCGTGATGCTCCAGCAAGGCCGAAATACTGAGCTGTTCCGCCGGATTGTCCTCCACGACCAGCAGCCGCTTGCGCCGCGGCTGCACATAGGCCTTGATCTTGGACAGCGCCAGCCGCACGCCTTCCGCCGAGGTCGGCTTGGGCACGAACGAGAAGGCGCCCCGCGCCAGGGCATGCTGCTTGTCTTCGTCCAGGGTGATGATCTGGACCGGAATGTGGCGCGTTTTGGGATTCTGCTTCAGCTGGCTCATCACCGTCCAGCCCAGCATGTCGGGCAGGAAGATATCGAGCGATACCGCCGCGGGCGCATATTCCTCCGCCAGTTTCAGCGCGTCTTCACCCCGGCTGGCGGCGATCACCCTGAAACCTTCCTCATGGGCTATATCCATAAGAATGCGAGCATAATGCGGATCGTCCTCCACGATCAGCAGCACCGTATCGCCTGGTTCCAGAATATCGCGATCATCGGCGATCTGTTCGGGCATGCGGTCCGACAGCACCGGCCCGGTCGAAGGCTGGGCCGGCCGCACCATGGTCGCGGCGCCGACATAGCGGACGGGCAGATAGAGGGTAAAGGTGCTGCCCGCGCCAGGGGTGCTGCGCAGCTGGATTTCGCCACCCAGCAGATTGGCCAGTTCGCGGCTGATCGCCAGGCCCAGGCCGGTGCCGCCATATTTGCGGCTGGTCGAGGCATCGGCCTGCTGGAAGGCTTCGAAGATCAGTTTCTGCTTTTCCGCCGGAATGCCGATGCCGGTATCGGCCACTTCAAACGCCACGACATTGGCGGCCTGGCTCAGCACGGGATGGCCGCTGCTCCAGCCTTCCTGCACGGCACTGACCTTGAGCGCCACCTGTCCCTGGGCCGTGAACTTGAAGGCGTTGGAGAGCAGATTCTTGAGCACCTGCTGCAGGCGCTTGGAATCGGTCAGCATGTTGCGGCCCAACTTGGGATCAAGACTGACAGAGAAGTTGAGCAGCCGCGCGTCAGCCTCGTGCCGGAACGGCCGCGCCACCGCTTCAACCACATTGGCGAAGCTGATTTCTTCCGCTTCGACCGTGACGGTGCCGGATTCGATCTTGGACAGGTCCAGGATATCGCTGATCAGGTTCAGCAGGTCGGTGCCGGCGCCATGGATGGTGCGGGCGAAATCCACCTGTTTGGCGGTCAGATTCTGATCGGGATTGTCGGCCAGCTGCTGACCCAGAATGAGGATTGAGTTCAGCGGCGTGCGCAATTCGTGGCTCATATTGGCCAGGAATTCCGATTTGTATTTGGAGGTCAACGCCAGTTCGCTGGCCTTTTCCTCCAGCGCGCGGCGGGCCTGTTCGATTTCCTGATTCTTGCGTTCGACCTCGACATTCTGCTCGGCCAGCTCGTGCGCCTTCTGCTCCAGTTGGTCGTTGGTCTGCTGCAGTTCCTTCTGCTGGGCCTGGAGCTCGCCGGCCAGCTGCTGGGACTGTTTCAGCAGGCCTTCGGTCTGCATCGTCGCCTCGATCGAGTTCAGCACAATGCCGATATTGGCGGTCAGCTGTTCCAGGAAGGCGATTTCCAGCGGCGTGAAGTCCGACAGGGAAGACAGTTCGATCACCGCCTTGACCTGGCTCTCGAACAGAACCGGCAGCACGATGATGCTTTTCGGCGTGACCTGCAGAAGCGCCGAACTGATCGGGGCGGCGCTGCGCACGCTGGTGATCAGCTTGGCCCGCGCGTCGGCCGCGCATTGCCCGACCAAACCCTCGCCCACCGCGAAGGAGGTGGGATGACCATCCCCGGGCTGACTGGCATAGGAAGACAGAAGGCGCAGCACCGGCTTTTCACCCTCCTCCATCTGATAGATCACGCCCATCTGGGCATTGACCAGGGGCGTCAGTTCGTCGAGCAGCATCTTGCCCACCGCGCCCAGATCGCGCTGGCCCTGCAGCATATTGGTGAACTTGGCCAGATTGGTCTTCAGCCAGTCCTGCTCGGTATTGCGCTCGGTGGTCAGGCGCAGATTGTCGATCATGGTGTTGATATTGTCTTTGAGCTCGGCCACCTCGCCACGCGCTTCCACCTGAATCGATCGCGTCAGGTCGCCCTTGGTCACGGCGGTCGCCACTTCGGCAATGGCGCGCACCTGGGTGGTGAGATTGGCCGCCAACAGGTTGACGTTGCCGGTCAGGTCCTTCCAGGTGCCTGATGCGCCGGGCACATTGGCCTGGCCGCCCAGGCGCCCTTCCACCCCCACTTCGCGGGCCACCGTCGTCACCTGATCGGCGAAGGTGGCGAGCGTCGCGGTCATGTTGTTGATGGTTTCGGCCAGGGCCGCCACCTCGCCCTTGGATTTGACCGTGAGATTCTGTTTCAGCTCGCCGTCGGCAACCGCGGTCACCACCTTGTCGATGCCGCGCACCTGTTCGGTCAGATTCGCCGCCATCACATTGACGGTATCGGTCAGGTCCTTCCATGTGCCGGCCACGCCGGGCACCTGGGCCTGGCCGCCCAGCCGGCCTTCGGTACCCACCTCGCGCGCCACGCGCGTCACTTCGGAGGCGAAGGCGTTGAGCTGGTCCACCATGGTGTTGATGGTGTTTTTCAGCTCCAGGATTTCGCCTTTCACGTCCACGGTGATCTTACGCGACAGGTCACCGCGCGCCACCGCCGTGGTCACTTCGGCGATATTGCGAACCTGGGCCGTGAGGTTGGATGCCATGGAGTTGACGGAGTCGGTCAGGTCCTTCCAGGTGCCGTCCACGCCCGGCACCACGGCCTGACCGCCCAATCGACCGTCGGTGCCGACTTCGCGGGCCACACGCGTCACTTCGGCGGCAAAGGAGCGCAGCTGCTCCACCATGGTATTGAGCGTGTCTTTCAACAGCAGGATTTCGCCACGCACATCCACGGTGATCTTCTTGGACAGGTCCCCGCCGGCGATGGCGGTGGCCACTTCTGCGATGTTGCGCACCTGGGCCGTTAGGTTCGACGCCATGAAGTTGACGTTGTCGGTCAGGTCCTTCCAGGTGCCGGCCACGCCGGGCACCTGGGCCTGGCCGCCCAGCTTGCCTTCGGTGCCCACTTCGCGGGCCACGCGCGTCACTTCCGCGGCAAAGGCATTGAGCTGGTCCACCATGGTGTTGATGGTATTCTTCAGCTCCAGAATCTCGCCCTTCACGTCCACGGTGATCTTGCGCGACAGGTCACCGCGCGCCACCGCGGTGGTGACTTCGGCAATATTGCGCACCTGGGTCGTCAGATTCGCCGCCAGCAGGTTGACGTTATCGGTCAAGTCTTTCCAAGTGCCAGCCACGCCCGGCACATTGGCCTGACCGCCCAACCGGCCTTCGGTGCCGACTTCGCGCGCCACACGCGTCACTTCGCCGGCGAAACGGTTGAGCTGGTCCACCATGGTGTTCAGCGTTTCCTTCAGCTGAAGGATCTCGCCGCGCACGTCGACGGTGATCTTGCGCGACAGGTCCCCGCCGGCGATGGCCGTGGCCACCTCGGCGATGTTGCGCACCTGGGCCGTCAGGTTGCCCGCCATGGAGTTCACGCTGTCGGTCAAATCCTTCCAGGTGCCGGCCACACCCGGCACCTCGGCCTGGCCGCCCAGCTTGCCATCGGTGCCCACTTCGCGGGCCACGCGCGTTACTTCCGACGCAAAAGCGTTCAGCTGGTCGACCATGGTGTTGATGGTCTGTTTCAGCTGCAGGATTTCGCCCGACACATTGACGGTGATCTTTTTCGACAGATCGCCATTGGCCACCGCGGTCGCCACTTCGGCGATGTTGCGCACCTGGGCCGTCAGGTTCGATGCCATCGAGTTCACTGAATCGGTCAGGTCGTTCCAGGTGCCGGCCACGCCGCGCACCACCGCCTGGCCGCCCAGCTTGCCCTCGGTGCCGACCTCGCGCGCCACACGCGTCACTTCGGAAGCGAAGGCGTTGAGCTGATCGACGGTGGTGTTGATGGTTTCCTTCAACTGAAGGATTTCGCCTTTCACGTCGACCGTAATCTTTTTCGACAAGTCGCCATTGGCGATGGCAGTGGATACTTCCGCGATGTTGCGCACCTGGGCGGTCAGGTTCGACGCCATCGAGTTCACCGAATCGGTCAGATCCTTCCAGGTGCCGGCCACACCCAGCACATTGGCTTGGCCGCCCAGCCGGCCTTCGGTGCCCACTTCACGGGCCACGCGTGTCACTTCCGAGGCAAAGGCGTTGAGCTGGTCCACCATCGTATTGACGGTTTCCTTCAGCTGCAGGATCTCGCCCGACACATTGACGGTGATCTTTTTCGACAGATCGCCGCCGGCGATGGCCGTGGCCACTTCGGCGATATTGCGCACCTGGGCGGTCAGGTTGGAGCCCATGTAGTTGACGTTGTCGGTCAGGTCTTTCCAGGTGCCGGCCACACCGGGCACCTGGGCCTGGCCGCCCAGCTTGCCTTCGGTGCCGACCTCGCGCGCCACGCGTGTCACTTCCGAGGCGAAGGCATTGAGCTGGTCCACCATGGTGTTGATGGTGTCTTTCAGCTCCAGGATTTCGCCTTTCACATCCACAGTGATCTTGCGTGACAAGTCGCCACGCGCCACCGCGGTGGTCACCTGGGCGATATTGCGCACCTGGTCGGTGAGGTTGCCGCACATGGCGTTCACCGAATCGGTCAGATCCTTCCAGGTGCCCGCCACGCCGGGGACCAGCGCCTGGCCGCCCAGCTTGCCTTCCGTGCCGACCTCGCGGGCCACGCGTGTCACTTCCGAGGCGAAGGAACGCAGCTGATCGACCATGGTGTTGATGGCTTCCTTCAGCTGCAGGATCTCACCGCGCACATCGACCGTGATCTTCTTGGACAGGTCGCCATTGGCCACGGCGATGGTGACTTCCGCGATGCTTCTGACCTGGCTGGTCAGGTTCGAGGCCATGGAGTTGACACTTTCGGTCAGGTCCTTCCACACGCCGGTCACTTCGGTGACCTTGGCCTGGCCGCCCAGCTTGCCTTCGGTGCCCACTTCGCGCGCCACGCGCGTCACTTCCGAGGTGAACACGCTGAGCTGCTTGATCATGGTATTGACGATATTGGCTGAGCGCAGGAACTCGCCTTTCAGCGGCCGGCCATCAACGTCCAGATTCACCGTCTGCAGCAGATCGCCCTTGGCCACGGCGGCGATGGCGCGCGTCACTTCAGCCGTCGGCCACAACAGATCATCGATCAGGGTGTTGACCGACGCTTCCATCTCGCCCCAGGCGCCCTTGCCCGAACCGATGATCACCCGCTGGCGGGTCTTGCCTTGCTTGCCGACGACATCGCCTACCCGCTCCAATTGCTGGGCCATGCGCTGATTGGTGGAGACGATGTCATTAAAGGTGTCGGCGATCTTGCCGACGATGCCGGTCTGATTGCCGGGCAGGCGGACGGAGAAATCACCCGCCTGCACGGCCTGAAGGGCGTCCAGAAGCTGTTCCAGCGCCAGAGGCGGCAGGACCGCAGGATCGGCATGGCCATTCCGCTTGGCAACGGCCTGAACAGTGTTCATCGCTCCGCCGGACTTAACAGGCGTCGTGCGTTGCTGCCTCATGCCCCCTCGCTTTCACAAGACGTGTTGCGGGGGACAGCGGAAACCCGCCGTCTGGATTTGAAACCTGGCTCTGGCGACCGATCGCCAATCAAAGCCCCCCGAATTGCCAATGCAAACTTGGCAAGTCAGGGCAACGCCGACCGGAACCAAAAGTTCCCTGTCCCTGGTAACACTTTTAATTTTTCTGTTCGGCAACCAGGGGTCCGGCCATGCCCCCTTGGGCGGAGACTTGAGATCGCAGCCATTCCTGCTCAAGGGCGGCGGCCTTGCGCGCCCATGTCTGGGCCAGATTGAGATAGGCGATCCGGGTCGCCTTGCTGGGCGCCGCCTGGGCCTTGGCCATCATGTCCGCCACCCGGGCATGATAATAATCGGCTTCATTCGTATGTTTTTCAGTCACTTGCCCGCTTCCGGTACGCTATTGCGCAAAACAACGATAAGGCCCGGATTTTGTTCCGGAATGTGATCGGCGCGCATTGTCTTAACCCGGCCTGCGCCCGGTATTCGGCAACGCACCAGCAGACCGTTCCAGGCGCGCGGCAGCCAAAGCGATACCGCCCAGGATGACCATGGCGGCCAGGCCGGCACGCACCTGGTGGTTTTGGGTCGGGCGGCCATGACAGAGCCTCACGCAGCCATAAAGGGCCGCGTCCATGCAGCCCGTCGTACAGACGTCATCTTAAATTGTGCTGGCCGCCGTCATCATTCCCAAGGCACGCCGCGATCGCGGCACTGTGCTTCAGTGAACGGTGGCGCCGGCGGCGGTCTCGTAGATACAGACCATGCCGCGCCACACTTCCACCGGTTCGCCGACGGCCGCCAGAGTCTGGGCGCGGCGGATGGCGGCATGATCGCCCATCAGCCGGCTCTCGATAATGAGAATCTGGCCATCCCGGCGGCTGATGCGGATTTCGTAGCTGGTCACGGGCAAGCTTTGAGTCGCGATTTCGCGCGGCTGATAGCTGCTTCGCGCGACGGCTTTGTGTCAGTAGCGGTAGGATCTTCTTAATGTCTCGTCACCCAAGACGTAACCAGTCCTGGTTTTGCAGGCCAGGAATGAGGACGGAAACTGCCTCACCCATGGCGGCGTTACGCCGGAGCAGCTTGCCGAGGCCCGAACATGTCGAATTACGAGCTTTATTATTGGTCCGTGCCCTTTCGAGGCCAATTTGTCCGCGCCGTCCTGGCATTTGCTGGCCAGGAATGGACGGAAGGCGGCGACGGCGCGATCGAGAAATTCATGGAAGGCCCGATCAGGAAAATGCCGGTGCCCTTCATGGGACCGCCGGTTCTGGTCGACAATGGCGCCGGCGTCGCCATTTCCCAGATGCCGGCCATCATTCTTTACCTGGGCGAGACGCTGAAGCTCATGCCCAAGACCCCCGCCCTGCGGGCGCTGACGATGAAGATCGTCAACGACGCCAATGATGTGATCGACGAGATCACCCAGGATGGCGGCAAGCAGATGTGGACCGACAAGCGCTGGGAGGATTTTGTGCCCCGCCTGAAAAAGTGGATGTCGCTTTTTGAGGAGCTGGGCGCCCGCCATGGCCTGACGGCACAGACAGGCTTCCTGCTGGGCACAGACAGGCCCGGAATCGCCGATGTGGTCACCGCGACCCTGTGGTCGACCATGACGGGCCGTTTTTCCAAAATCGGGGCGATCCTCAACAAGACGGCGCCGCGAACCCATGGCCTGACCCAACGCGTGGCGGCGCTGCCAGCGCTTGCCGCCCTGGCCGCCAAAGCCCAAGAGGATTATGGCGACGCCTATTGCGGCGGTCGGATCGAAGCGTCCTTGCGCAAGATCCTGGACGCTTGAGCATCGCCATTGGTGGGCTGGCCAGACGCTAGCCCATTCATTTAATCCAAATTTTTCAATGCCTTAAAAAAAGGCCGCGTCGGTTGTGCCCGCTTCGATACCAACCGGCGCACAGCCGGCTATCCTGTGCCGGGCTTGCGGGGGAATGGCTGTATGGGATGGTTTGCCGTTGTGACTGGGCATTTTGGACGTGCTCAATGCCTTTAAGGTCCGTCGCCGGCCGGCGCAATATTGCGGCGGCACTCGCCCTGGCCGCCATCGCAATCCCGGAGCAGATCGCGACCTCCCGGCTTGCGGGGGCGCCACCGGCCACGGGCCTTCTTGTCTTCATGGCCGGGTCGCTCGGCTTTTTCCTGCTGGGATATAACCGCTACATCTCGGTCGGCGCCGATTCCACCATCGCTCCCATCTTCGCCGCGGCGCTTGCGGGCATGGCGACTTCGACAACGCCGCAATATATGGCGCTGGCTTCGCTTCTCGCCGTGATGGCAGGTGTGCTGATCACCGCCAGCGGATTGCTGAAAATGGGATGGGTGGCCCGCCTGTTGTCGGTACCGGTGATCACCGGCTTTCTGGCGGGCATCTCCGTTCATATCGCCTTGTCGCAGCTGCCGGCATTGCTGGGCGTTCCATCGGGCGGCCCCGAGCTTGGCGGCCTTGTCCGGGGATTGATCGCAAATATCGCATACGTCAATCCCGTCACGGTGATGATCGGGCTGGCCGTGTTCGCGGCGACATTCGTCAGCGAGAAATGGGATTGCCGCTTTCCCGCGCCGCTGATTGCGCTGATCATATGCGCCCTGCTGGTCAGACAGCTGCACCTTGCCGCGCATGGCGTGAAGGTGCTGGGCGCGATCCAGCGATCGCCTTTCCGGTTGCCCCATATCGGGGGCAGTGACGTCATGGCGCTGCTGCCCATCTCGCTGCTGGTGGCCCTGGTGGTCGTCATCCAGACCGCTACGGTCTCGCGCGCCATGCAGGAGGCGGGCGAAACCGGCAATCTGGACCGCGATCTCATGGGCGTGGGTGTCGGGAATATTCTGAGCGGCATGATGGGCGGTTTTGCCGCCAACAGCAGCCCGCCCCGCACAGCCATCGTTCGCGAAACCAACGCCGCCTCGCGCATGGCGGGCCTGCTGGCGGCGCTGCTGATAGCAGCACTCTATTTGTTCGGCCTCGATTATCTGGCTGACATTCCCGTGGCGGCGCTTGCCGGTCTTTTGCTCTTTGTGGCGCAGCGCATCTTCCATCTCGATGTCATGCGCGCCATTGCCGCCCGCAGCCGCCCGGAATTTGCGCTGCTCGCCGCCACCGCGATTGCAATCGTCCTGACGCCGGTGCAGATCGGCGTCGCCATCGGCGTCGTCCTGTCGCTGATGTATGGCGTGTGGACGATCACGCAGACCCGTGTTCTGGAATTCGCCCAAATGCCCGGTTCGACGATATGGTGGCCGATCGGCCCCGGCTTCGCCGGGCAGAAACAGCCAGGCATCATGGTGGCAGGCTTCCAGGCGCCACTCTTCTTCCTGAATGCGGATTCTTTTCAGAAAAGCTTGTCGCAGACCGCCGCGCGGGCGCAAGAACCGCTGCAAGCCATCATTCTCGAGGCCAGCAGCATGGTCGAACTGGATTATAGCGCCGCCCAGATGCTGGAGCACATCATCAGCGAGTGGAAAGCCAAGGGTGTGATCTTCCTTGTGGCACGGCTGGAATCGGTGCGCGCCCAACGGGCTTTTGAAACCTTCGGCATCCTGCCCCTGCTGGGAGGCAAACAGACCTTCCACAGCGTGGATGAAGCCGTGCGCTTCATCCGCTCGGGCATCGCGGCGTCCTGAAACAGCAGGCGAAAATCGCCACGCTTTCGTTCGCCACCCCACCCAGCGAACCCCAATCGCGCCTTGCCGGCAGTGGCAAAGCCTTCACTCAGATAAAGCCTTCCATGAAGCTTTCCTTGTGCGGCCCGACTTTCGTGTCCAGCGCATACAGTGACGTTGACGCGGTGATGAAAAGCGTGCGCCAGCCTGCTTCTCCCCAATGCATATTGGCCACCATTTCGGGAACCGCGACTTTGCCGAGCAGCCGGCCGTCGGGCGCATAGACCCACAGGCCATCGGGGCCGGTGCACCAGATATTGCCCAGGACATCGCATTTCATGCCATCGGGCCGGCGGCCCGGCTGCGCCTCGTCCGCGATGCCGCTGGCAAACAGGCGCATGTTCTTCAACCTGCCACCTTCGACATCAAAGACACGGATATTCGCCTGATCGGTATCGTTGATATAGAGCCGCTTCTCATCCGGCGAGAAACACAATCCGTTGGGCTGGGTGAACATGGCCTTTTCCACCATCAGCTCCAGGGCGCCACCGCCGGGCGGAATGCGGTAGACGCCGCGGAAATCGAGCTGGCAGGGACGCTCCACGCCATAGACCGGCATGCGGCCATAGGTGGGATCGGTGAACCAGATCGCGCCGTCGGCGGCCATCACAATGTCATTGGGCGAATTGAGCTCCTTGCCCTCGAAATGACTGGCGAGTACTTGGCGCCGGCCGCCCGAAAACCGCGTCACGCTGGAGGTGGCATGCTCGCAGACCAGCAGATTCAGCGCACGGTCGTAGGTCATGCCATTGCCCATATTGGAGGGATTTTGTACTTCGCGGACGCCATTTTTGTCCCAGCGCCGCCGGATTCCCGGCGGAATGTCCGAAAACAGCAGATAGTGTTCCTTCGGATGCCAGATCGGCCCCTCGGTAAAGACAAAGTTCGTGGCCAGCCTGCGCACGCGCGCATTCTCGTCCAAAAGCGAGCGAAAGCCCGGGTCGAGCACCTGATGAGCCATATGTCTGGTTCCTGTTACCCCGGCGGCGATGCCGCATTTTTGTGAGAGCGCGATTCTCCGCGCTGGCAAATGAGCATAGGGGGCGCCATTTGGTGGTGACAAGGCATGGCGTTTCAGAGGGCGATACGGTCGAAAGATCGTGCTGGCGCAGCAGCGATCATGCGCGCGCGCCGACATCAGGGCGGGACCTGACGCACTTTGTAGCTTGCGGCTTCGCCCTTGACCCGCAGATTGAAACTGCCCAGGGCGCCGCTGGTGATGGTTACGACATAATTGCCCGGTTTCCTGAACCAGTGGGCGAGGGAGGTGTCGCCATCGAGCTGGCGCCACACCTGCCCATCGTCCAGCATGACGGTGAAGAAGCCATTGCGGTCGAATTTGTAGGACGCCATCCGCCCGCTGGCTTTCACTTCCGGCCTGGCGAACACACCGCCCATGAAGCCGTCGTTTTTGTGCGCCGCCGGGTCCGGCAAGGGCATGGGGACCGATACCGGACTGAGCCCCAACAGTCTTCGCACCGGATTGGCGGCGGCATAATAACAATCCAGCCATGGCCGCTCGGCGGAAACACTGCCGCAACGGGCGGCCGCGGCAATCACCGCGTCGCGCGCCACCATGTCCTGTGGCACGCCTGGCGCGGACGGCGTTGTGACCAGCGCGACCTGGGCAGGAGGCGCGGGCGTCAAACCCAGCGCCGCGCGCTGCGGCTGGGCAGCACCGTAATAGCAATCCAGCCACACCCGTGTCGCCGCATGGCCGGCGCACCGATAGACGTTGATCATCACTTCATCGCGTGGCCGCGCCGATGCGGCGCTGCCCAAAAGCAAAACCAGGACGCTAGTGGCGAAGACGATACGCATGCGTCAATACGACCAGAATTCATCCGCCACGGCAACGATGCCCATGGCGTCAGATCTGCTTCAGCAACCAGCGGATCGAACGCTTCTGAATTTCGATATACTGCGGATTCCACATGGCATGGATGGTGTGCCCGACCGCGGTGAAGACAACGCGGCCCTTGCCGTAATCATAGGCCCAGCCGGCTGGCGATTTGCGCCCCAGCTTGCGTCCATCGGTCTCGTAGGTCAGGCCATCGCGATTTTCCGATTCCAGGATGACGTATTTCGGGTCCTTGTCATATTCCACATAATGCTGCTCATCATTCACCACAAAGGTCTGCATGCCCGCCGTGATCGGATGGGCGTTGGCGGTGGCATGAACCTCGAATGGGCGCAGCGGCGGATGACCGATATAGGCGCCGCCCATCACATCACGATAGTTCTTGCAGCCCAGCGAGATGTGGCTGGAATTGTGCATCGGATAAAAACCGCCGCCGGCATTGACGAAATCCTTGATGGCTTGGCCTTGCGCCTCGGTCATCCAGGTCACCGACTTGGCGGCCGGCCATTCATCCCTGTTTTCCAGATTTGTCTGATAATCGACATAGGCGTCGGGGCCGGCATAACCGCCTGGCCACAACATTCCGTCACGCAGGATCAGGAAAAGCTGATAGGGCTTGAGCAACTCGGCCGAAAGGGCGCTGGTATCGATGGTATAGTCGATCGGGATATTCACCTCGCCAAAAACCTTGTTGAGGCTGACCCGGATATAATCGGCATTGTGATACCGGTCGCCGATCAGCGCCAGCGCGCGCGGGCCACCCTTAGGAGCGGCAAAGCCCGGCATCGAATCCAGCATCACCGCCGCGGAAGCAGCCCCAACGCCCTGGATGATGCGGCGGCGCGAGATTGAATTGGAAAGATCTTTCATTGCGCACTCCCTGATCTTGTTGTTCTGTCCAGCCCGGTGGGAGACATTCTGCGGGAAAAGCCGCGGGATGTCATTCCACCAAATCTAGAACTTCGTGGCGATACCGACGGTGATGAACCGGCCGACCGGCGAGGCGATGGTGGCGTTGTAGCCAGCCGCCGACGAGTCATAGGGCGGCCTCTTGTCGAACATGTTGCGCATATTCAGCGAAAGCTCGTCGTCGCCCACATACCCGTCCTCGAAGTCATAGGTCAGGTTCAAGTCGAAGGTGGTGTTGGGCGAGACCCTGTCGCCGCCGCCGCTGGGGTTCAGAGCGGTGTTGAGGATGACCGGGTTGTCAGGCGAATTCCAGTTCTGGTAGCCGCCGGTGTAGTTCATGAACAACTGGGCGCCGTAGTTCTTGTAGTTCCAGCCAAGATTGCCGCGCATCTGGAACGCGATGGAGCCGTGCGCGCCCGATTTGTTCAGAACGCTGAACGGCACCCCATCCGGCCCATTCGACTGCACATAATGGGTGAACTTGCTGATCGCATCGCCAATGGAGAATATGCCCCAATTGTCGGTCGGCATGACATATTGGATGTCGGCATCGATGCCTTGGGCGTCGAGATTCAGCAGGCCATCGTTCTGCTGGACATAAATATAGCTCACACAGGGTGGCACCGCGCCCACCAGGGGCAGGTTGCCGGTGATGGCCTTGATCTGGGCCGGCGTGGCGCAGTTCGGATATAAGGTCATCAGGTGCGCCAGCGACGCGCTCGAGGTGACGGTGGCGAAGGGCGCGCCTTGTGAACCGCCCTTGAATCTGGCGTTCCACAAGGTCAGATTCCATACGAAACCTTTCAGCCAGCTGGGCGTGAAATCAAAGCCCACCGTCCATCCCAGACCATGACTTGGACCTTGGTTGGGATTGGAATTGACCGCCTGAATGCCGTTCAGGGAAGCGATATTGCAGCTCGTCGCGGTGCAGGGAACGCCCAGCTGGGTCGCCAGTGGGAACAAGGCAATCGGCAAAGAGGCATTGTTGGTGGTGGCGGTGTAGTTGGTGTTGTTCCAGGTGCCATCGCCGCCGATTTCATCTTCCGGCGGCGCCACGAAGGAGGTTGACCAGTCGGCGCGCAGCTTCAGGTCGTCATACACCCGCCAGTCGAAGGCGATCTTGGGATTGGTGGTGTTGCCGAAGTCATTGTAGTGATCAAGACGACCCGACACATCCATCGTCACCGACTGTACCAACGGAATGCCTTGTTCCTGCGAAATCAGCGGAATATTGGCTTCCAGATAGGCCGACTGGACGTCGCGCGAGAAATGCCACTGACGATAGACCGCCGAGTTGGAGGTCGGGCCGGCACCCTGCCCCTGGGCGAGATATTCATAGAGGCTGACGCGGTACGCCTCGCCGCCGATCGCGAGCTTGACGGGGCCGGCGGGCATGTTGAACAGCGTACCCTGGGCCTGCAAGCGGGCCTGGGACATGCCACTGACGATATGGGAATTCTGGGCATCATCGGTCAGCTGCTTGATCAACGCCGCCGAAGTCTTGTTGCTGGACGCCGGGTCCCACACATCCAGCGCGGTGGCCGCGGTCAGGGGAAGCTGATTGTCGACGATGGTGGTATTGGGAACCACCTGGGTCAGGCTGCCGCCCGTATTGGTCGTACCGTTCAGCGCCAAGGTGGCAACGGAGGCGTTCAACCCGCCGTTAAAGCCAACGGCGCTGTCGTCGCGACCCACCAGGGTCAGAAGGTCGACGGTCCAGTCCCCGAACATCCTGTATTCGATGTTGACGTCGCCATATACGGTCTGGTCGTTGGAGAAGTTATAGGCGCCCGGCCCCAGGAGCGCATTGGAATCCCAGCGGATGGTTTCGCTGGTCGCCGCGCCGGTATAGCCGACCGGATTTTGATAGAACGGATTTGCCTGGGCGCCGGTCTCAAAGGCCGTCGCGGTCAGGGTGCCGCGCGACCTGCGGCCCCGCACGTCGCGGGTGGCATAGAGCAGATCGGCGTCCAGTGTCCATTTGTCGCCGAAATTCTGCTCCAGCTTCATCATCGCATTGTTGCGTTGGGTCTTGGGAATCAGGTCGGCATACTTCCAATCCGAACAGGCGAAATTGTTCTGGCTGTTGGTGAGGCCCGAGCCGCCCGACGTCGCGCTGAGCCAGATCAGGCTCTGTCCGGCGGGCTGGAGCGATGCGGGCTCGCAGTTCAGACTGGCGCGGTTCTTGGCAAGCGGGGTAATGCCGGTGTGGTCGGGATAGGTCCAAGGGCGCGCGGTGTCCGCGAGCGCGCCCTGGCGGGTGAAGCTGTAGGCGAACAGGGCGCTGCCCGAGTCCCAGGCGGTGCCGGTCAGAAAACCGAAATTGACGTCCTGCTTGCCGTCGGCGAAGCCGGCATTGGCTGTCAGCTCCACGCCTTCAAAGCGCTTGCGGGTGATGAAGTTGACCACACCGGCGATGGCGTCGGAGCCGTACACCGCTGACACGCCATCGGCCAGCACTTCCACGCGCTCGAGCATGTTGATCGGAATCATGTTGGGGTCGACGAAGGAATGGTTGGTGCCCGATGTCGGCGCGCGGTGGCCGTCGATCAGGGTCAGGGTCGAGGTCGAGGCGCTCTGGCCCAGCTGGTGGATGAGCGCCTGCTGGGCATTCTGGCCGGTTGAGCCGCCATCCACCTGGCCCATGCCCATCAACTGGGGCACACTGGACAGGATGCCCGTCACGCTGGTCGCGCCCGTCGCCTTGATGTCGGCCTGCGTGACCGTGGTGACGGAGGAGCCGACCGGGGCGGTGCCGCGGATGCTGGTGCCGGTAACGGTTACTTGTTCGACCGGCCCAGCGGCTTGGGCCTGGTCCGCTTGCTGCGCGAGCACGGGCGAAACCCAGACGCTGGATGCCGCCAGTGCGACGACCGACGCGGCGAGATGGAAGCTATGAGAGCGTTTATGCATGGCGGTCCCCTCCGTGCCAGCAGCTTTTGTGCCGCTTTTTATCGTTGCGATAGAGTCACCTCGCCCGGGGACAGTCAATTCGCGGCGCTCGGCATGTTTCACATCGTGAAATGGATTTTGATGGCGTGCGCGCCCGGCTTCGCGTCTTCAACGCGGCGCAAAACAAGCGGAAAAAGTATATAAAACGGGAATTTTCCGATACTGCACCGCATAAATGATGGGCGTCAGCGCCGCAGCAAAGCGGCATATGTTTGATCCTGTAAAACGCTCCGTGCATTGTTCGTGCGTGCGCGCATGCAACATCATAGGCTCCGGCGCAAAGCCATAGGCCACGACAGGCGGGGAGGAAAAATGGTCAAGCGTTCCTATTTGAGATACGCGATCGCAATGCCGGTGCTGGGCGCGATACTGCTGACAACAGCGCATGCCATGGCTGCCAGCCGTTATATCGCCTATGTCGGAACCTACACCGACACCGCCGGTAAAGGCGTCTATGCGTTGCGCTATGATGCGGCTTCCGGGAAATTCGTAAGTCTGGGGCTGGAAGCACAGGTGCCCAACCCGTCTTTTGTGGCCGCCGATCCCACCCACCATTTCCTGTATGCCATCACGGAGCGGGAGACCCGCAAGGATTCCACCGGCTCGCTCTCCGGCTATGCCATCGATCCCGCCACCGGCGCGCTAAAGCTGATCAACCATGTTTCCGCCCATGGCAACACCACCGCCCATCTGGCGGTGGATGCAACGGGCAAATGGCTGCTCATCGCCAATTACGGTTCGGGCAGCGTGGCGGTGTTTGCCATCAAGCCTGATGGCAGCATCGGCGAGATGAGCGATTTTCACCAGCATTCCGGCGCAAGTGTCGATCCCAGGCGCCAGACGGGGCCGCACCCACATGAAGTGGTGATGTCGGCGGACAACCGCTTCCTGTTCGTGCCCGACCTGGGACTGGACAAGGTCTTCGTCTATGCCCTGGACGCGACGACCGGCAAGCTCACCCTCAGCAGCACGACCGGAACACAGCCAGGCTTCGGCCCAAGACATATGCTGTTCGGCAGGGGCGGGACGTTCGCCTATGTGCTGGGCGAAATGGGCTCAAAGGTGACCGTGATGTCCTATGACAAGATCAGCGGCAGGCTGACGCCCATCCAGGTCATCGCCACCATCCCGGCCGATTTCACTGGCGAGAACAATTCGGCCGAACTCGCGCGCAGCGCCGATGGCCGCTTCCTCTATGCCACCAACCGCGGTCATGACAGTGTCACCGTGTTTTCCATCAATGCGAAAAACGGCCAGCTGGCAAATGTGCAGAATATCTCCACCCAGGGGCATATCCCCCGCGGCATGAGCCTGGACCCGGACGACACCCATCTACTGGTGGCCAACCAGGAAAGCGACAATATCGTGATCTTTGACCGCGACGCCAGGACCGGCAGGCTGGCGCCGACAGGTCAGGTGATGACCGATATCCCCACCGCGGTATGCATCCTGTTCACGCCGACCGACTGAAGGAGCAAGGTGGCCACGGCCTTGATCGGTGCACGTGCAAACCGCTTAATCGTTGGAGTCCACGAACTGGATGTTGATCGCGAGCGAAATCCGCTCTTCCGGTCCGTGATGGGGATGCACCATATGGTCGACAAAGGCCGGAAACATCACCAGCGTTCCCGGCTCGGGCGCGAACCGCACGGGATAGGCGCTGAACAGCGTTGTATGGCCGTTAAAGCCAGCCGCCGGCCGGGGATCACGCAGCTCCAGCAAACCGTCAAGCGCACCCGGGCTGCCGGGAGGCGGCGCTTTCACATAATAAACCGCCGCCAGATGTTGCTGCGGATGGTTGTGCAGGCTGTTGTAGTCGCCAGCCCGGTTCACATTGGCCCAGCCGGCTCTGCGGATCTTCAGTCTGACGGGAGCGGCCTGTCCGAAGGACACGAATTGCTGAATCGCGCGATCCAGTTCAGCGGCAAGCTTTCCGACTTCGGGCTCCTGCCAGTCGAAGAGGTCCGGCTCCGATTGCCAGCCCCCGGCGTTGCTGACCTTAACGCCCGGCTGCGCCATGGCGCGAATCCGAACAGCTTTCTCCAGGCCCGCATTGGTGCCGGGATCGAGAAACTGCTTTCTGAGAAACAGCTGCGTCCCGAATATCACGGACAGGTCCGCGTCGAGCTTTACCAACATTGCCGGACCTCTCCAAGCTTCGGCAGATACCATCCGCCAGCCATCGCCCCAAACCGATCATCGCCACGACGCCGCCCTCGATGGCCAGCGGTGCGGCCCCTTGATTGATTGCTTATGTATTATTGCAGCGCCGACTGCAGGGTAAGACCACGCGGCAGACTGGGCGCCACGCATTCTCGCAAGGCGCGCAACAGCATGCTCTCGTGCTGGCGATCCAGGCGCTCGGTCGGGCCGGCGATGCTGATCGCGGCGATTGGCTTGTGGCCTCGCAACACCGCCACCGCCAGGCATCCAATGCCCACGGCATATTCATTGATCTCGCGCGCATAGCCCTGTTGACGCGCCTGCACCAGCGCCAGCCACATATCCTTTAGCGACGTCAGCGTGTATTGGGTGCGCCGGGCGAGTGGCGTTGGAAAAGCCGCCGCGAAGCTCTCAAAATCCAGATATTGCTGGCAGACAATGGCGCGGCCCAGCGCCGTGGTCAGCGCCGGGTTGCGGAAGCCGACCGAGGACCAGGCATTCAGCCGTTTTTCCGGCAGCACTTTTTGAATATAAGCGATGTCTTCGCCAACCAGCGCGCCCAAATGACAGCTTTCGTCGATGCGCGCGCATAACAGCTTCAGCGATTCCTGAATTTGCCACAGGCCATCGTCGTGCAGATACGATGCGGCCAGCGCCAAGGATGCCTTGCCAAGCCGATAATTGCCCTTGGAATCCTGTTCAACAAAACCGCGATAGCGCAGCACCGACAGGGTGTGATGAAGGGACGCCTTGTTCAGCCCCAAGTCGCCCGCAAGCCGGCTCAGCGGCCGCCCGTCGGGACCAAATTCCCCCAATCGCTGCAGAACCAACAGCGCCTTGTCCACACTCCCGATCAAACGCGGATTGGCCATTGCCCCCTCCCCGACTTGTCGTTTTGTGACGAGCCTATCACAAATATCTTTTGCGAGGAGCAGCGCTCTTTGTTGCAGATGCGAACCGGCCGATACGACGACGGCGCTTGCTTTGACGGATCGCTCTCGAACGAGAGCGATCTCTTTGCTTCATCGAAACATGGTGGGCCCGCCAGGACTCGAACCTGGGACCTAACCGTTATGAGCGGTCAGCTCTAACCAACTGAGCTACAGGCCCTTCCCAAAAAGGGGTATAACAGGATTTTCGCCCCCGCCAACCGGGACCGAATGCCCTGATTTCGCCCCGGTTTTCCTTTTAGGCTCCGCTTGGATGGGCATCCGATTTTGAAAGCAAAACCATGAAAAAACACCTTCTGCCGGGCCTGTTGCTGGCCTGTACCCTCAGCCTGCCCGCCTTTGCCGCCGATCCCCACACCCTGACCATGACCGGTCATGGCGAGATCAAGGCCGTGCCCGATGTCGCCACCATCACGGCCGGGGTCAACACCAATGCGCCCACCGCCGCGGCGGCGCTATCCGCCAACAGCGCGCGCATGAACCAGGTCTTCGCCGCGCTGAAGAAGCTGGGCGTGCCCGACCGCGATATCCGCACCGCGGGCTTTTCGGTGTCGCCGCAATATACCAATGGCGACAACAACACCACCCGCCGCCTCACCGGCTATCAGGTCGACAATGAGGTCAATGTCCGGCTGGATGACGTCACCCGCACCGGCGCGGTCCTCGATACCCTGGTCGGGGCCGGTGCCAATCAGATGAATGGCATTGGCTTCGACATCGCCAATCCGGCGCCGGTGCTGGAAAAGGCCCGCATCCAGGCCGTTGCCGATGCCCGCGCCCGCGCCCAGACCTATGCCCAGGCCGTCGGCGTGACCTTGGGCCCGATCATTTCCATTACCGAAGGCAACAGCGAAGCCCCACCTCGTCCCATGTTCCGCGTCATGGCAATGGCCGCCCCCACACCGGTTGCGCCCGGCGAACAAAGCGTAACCGCCGATGTCACGGTGGTATGGGAAATTCACTGACCCTATATTGGGTTCATGACCAATCCCTTCTTTGAAGACTGGAACGCGCCTTACGGAGCGCCCCCGCTGGACAGGATCGCGCCGGACCATTTTCCGCCGGCCTATGACCGCGCCCTGGCGGAACATATGGCCGAAATCGCGGCGATCGCCGAGAATCCGGACCCGCCCGACTTCGAGAATGTGGTGGTGGCGCTGGAGAAAAGCGGCCAGCTGCTGACGCGCGTGGACGGGGTGTTCCACAACCTTGCCGCGTCCGCCACCAACGAGGCGCTGCAGGCCATCGAGCTGGAGATGGCGCCGCGCCTGTCGGCGCATTGGAGCGCCATTTCCATGCATCCCGTCCTGTTTGCCCGGCTGGACGCGGTCTGGCGCCGGCGTGAAACGCTGGGGCTGGATTCGGAATCCTTGCGCGTGCTGGAACGCTATCATCTGGATTTCGTGCGCGCCGGCGCCCAGCTCACGGGCGAAAACCGCGACCGGCTGGCGGCCATCGCCCAGCGGCTGGCGGTACTGGGCACCCAGTTCAGCCAGAATGTGCTGGGCGACGAGGAAGACTGGATCATGGGACTGAAGGAAAGCCAGATGGCCGGCATTCCCCCCGCAATCCGGGACGCTGCCGCCGCCAAGGCGGCCGAGCTGAAACAGGAAGCGCCCTTCGCCGTCACCCTGTCGCGTTCCAGCGTCGAGCCGTTTCTGCAATATGCCGATGATCGCGCCCTACGCGAGCAGCTTTACCGCGCCTGGGTGTCGCGCGGCGACAATGACAATGCCCATAATAACAATGCGCTCATCAGCGAGATGCTGAACTTGCGGGCCGAACGCGCCAGGCTGCTGGGCTATGAGAATTTCGCCGCTTACAAGCTCGCCGATTCCATGGCCGGCACACCCGCCAGGGCGCGCGCCTTGCTGGAAGAGGTGTGGGAGCCGGCGCGCAGACGGGCCCTGGAAGAGCGCGACGCGCTTCAGGCGATGATCGCGCGTGAAGGCAACAATTTCCGCCTCGCGCCCTGGGACTGGCGCTATTACGCCGAAAAGCTGCGCCAGGAAAGATACGCCTTCGATGCCGAAGAGCTGAAACCCTATTTCCAGCTTTCCAACCTGATCGATGCCGCCTTTTTCACCGCCGGCAAGCTGTTCGGCCTCAGCTTCCGCGAACGCCGCGACATGCCGGTCTATCATCCCGATGTGCGGGTGTGGGAGGTGCTGCGCGAAGGCCAGGTGATCGGTCTTTTCTATGGCGACTATTTCGCCCGTCCCGGCAAACAGGGCGGCGCCTGGATGTCCAGCTTCCGCGACCAGCAGCGGCTGGACGGGGAAGTCTTGCCTATCATCATCAACAATTCCAATTTCAACAAAAGCGATCCTTGCCTGCTGTCTTTCGACGATGCGGTAACCCTGTTCCATGAAATGGGCCACGCACTGCACGGTCTGCTCAGCCATGTGCGCTTCCCGCGCCTGTCGGGCACCAATGTGGCGCGCGACTTCGTCGAGCTGCCGTCCCAGCTGTTTGAGCATTGGCTGGAAGAACCGGCCGTGCTGGAACGCTTCGCCCGCCATTACCAGACCGGCGAGGCCATGCCCAAGCCGTTGCTGCAAAAGCTTCTGGCGGCGCGCAATTACGGCCAGGGCTTCGCCACTGTCGAATTCCTGGCCTCTGCCCTGATCGACATGGATTTCCATACCGTCGACTGGACACAATTGGCGCCGGACGGCGATCCCAGGGAAGCACAGGCCCGGACGCTGGCGCACATCGGCATGCCGGACGAGATCGGCCCCCGCCATGCCGCGCCGCATTTCACCCATGTCTTTGGCGGCGACGGCTATTCCGCCGGTTATTACGCCTATCTATGGTCGGAGGTGCTGGATGCCGACGGCTTCAAGGCGTTTAAAGAAGCGCATGATCCCTTCGACGCCGCCACGGCGCACCGGCTGTACAAATTCATCTATTCCGCCGGCGGCACGCGCGATTTTGCCACCGCCTATCGCGCCTTCCGGGGCCGCGATCCCCATGTCGAGGCGCTGCTGGAAGGCCGCGGCCTGCAGGAGCCCGCCGCATGAGGAAGCGCGCTCTCGCAACCCTGCTGCTCGCCACGCCCGCGCTCTCCATGCCGGCATGGGCGGCTGTGCCGGCGCCCAAGCCGTCCATCGCCACCCTGCAGGAACTGCCGGTGGTGCTGATGCAGCCTTACGACGAGCATGCCAATGCCGATGCCGCGGTGAAAGCCGCGTTCGACCGGGCGAAAAAATCCCGCAAGCGGGTGCTGATCGATCTGGGCGGCAACTGGTGTGTGGACTGTGTCGTGCTGGCCAATTTCCTCAAGCTGCCGGAAATGCAGCGCTTCATGGCCGCGCATTATGAAATCGTGCCGGTGGATGTCGGCCGCTTCGACCGCAACCAGCAAATCCCGGCCCGCTTCGGCATCACCGGCCGGCTGAAAGGCGTGCCGGCGCTTCTGATCGCCACCCCCGACGGCAAACTGGTCAATGGCGGCGATGTCTTCGCCACGTCTGACGCCCATACCATGACGCCGCAGGCGCTGGCCGCCTATCTGGCGAAATACGCGGGCTGATCACCTGTTGGACGCCACCTGACGCGCCGCGCCGCCGGGCTCCAGCACATGGTCGATCACATGCACGATGCCATTCTTGTCATGCACGTCATAGATGGCGATGTCGGCGGTGTCGCCGCGTTCATCCATCACCACGATGTTGGTGGGCCCGTTCATCCGCGCCACCAGAGTGCCGCCCTCGGCGGTGCGCAGCCTGGCTTCGCCGCCGGCCTCGCTGATTGCGCGCAACAGCGCCTGGGAATCATATTTGCCCGGCACGATCAGATAGCTCAGGCGCCGCGCCAGGCCGGATTTGGACTGGGCACCGGCCGCCGCGAAGGCAGCATTGGTGGGCGCGAAAACCGTGAACTGGGCATTGGCCTTCAGCGCCGCCGCCACGCCCGTATCCCTTAGGTCATTCACGAAAGTGGTATGCATGGGAGAAGCAGACATGTTCTCCATGATGTCGCGATCCGGCAGCATCGCCTGCCCGCCGATCATGGGGTTCATCACCCCGGTATCCGCGTCGGGGATGGGTTTGGGATCGGTGTTGGAGACCGCGCCCAACGCCCCACCGATCATCATGGCGGCGCCCGCGGCAAATCCGGCAATGGCTGGGCGTTTCATGGACCACCCGGAAACCTTTGGTTTTCCGGGGAATCAACGCGGAACTATTGCTCCTGTTCCAGCGCCTCGCGCTCCATTTCCAACGTCAGCCAGCGCTCTTCGTCGGCGTCCTTTTGGGCCCGGATTTCAGCCAGTTCCGCCGACAATTTGGTGAATTTGGCGGGATCGCGGGCATAGAGGTCGCCGTCGGAAAGGTTCTTTTCCAGCGCCGCCATGCGCAATTCCGCGGCAGCTATTTTTTCAGGCAGGGTCTTCAGCGCATGCAAATCGGAAAAATTCATCTTGGGCGGGTTTGTCCGGGCGCGCTTTTCCGCCCCCGGCCTGGCCTCCTTGCGCGCCTCGGACGCGCGCGGCGCTTTCTCGCCGCGCTGCACCAGCATATCGCTATAACCGCCGGCATATTCGCTGAAGCGGCCATCGCCTTCCGCCAGCACGATCTGGGTCGCCACCCGGTCGAGAAAATCGCGGTCATGGCTGACCAGCAGGGCCGTGCCGGGATAGTCGGCGATCACTTCCTCCAGCAGATCCAGCGTTTCCAGGTCCAGATCGTTGGTCGGTTCGTCCAGCACCAGAAAGTTCGAGGGCGCGGCGAACAGTTTGGCCAGCAGCAGCCGCGCCCGCTCCCCGCCCGACAGCACCTTGACCGGGGTGCGCGCCTGCTGGGGCGTGAAAAGAAAATCCTGCAGATAATTCATCACATGGCGTGGCCTGCCGGCGACCATCACGGTATCGCCGCTGCCATCGGTCACCGCCGCGGCCAGGGATTGTTCGGGATTAAGCCGGCTGCGGTTCTGATCCAGCTCGGCCATCAGCAGCCCCTGTCCCAGCTTCACATTGCCCTTCTGGGCCTGGAGCTTGCCGGTCAAGAGCTTCAGCAAGGTGGTCTTGCCCGCCCCATTGGGGCCCACGATTGCGATGCGGTCGCCGCGATGGATGCGCAAGGAGACATCGCGCACGATCTCGCGGTCGCCATAAGCGAACGCCACGCCCTTGGCGTCGATCACCTTGGTGCCGCTGCCCGCGCCTTCCGCGGCTTCCATCTTCACCGTGCCCAACTGGCGGATCTGTTCGCGGCGTTCGGTACGCAGACCGCGCAACCGCGCGAGACGCCCGACATTGCGCTTGCGCCTGGCCGTCACGCCATAGCGCACCCAGTCTTCCTCGGCGGCGATGCGGCGTTCCAGCTTGTGGCGCTCGACCTCTTCCTTTTCCAGCATCTCGTCGCGCCAGGCTTCGAAAGAAGCGAAACTCTTCTCCAACCGATGCGTCCTGCCGCGATCGAGCCAGATGGTGGCGCGCGACAGATTTTCCAGAAATCGCCGGTCATGGCTGATCAGGATCAGCGCGCCCCGGGCCGATTTCAGCTCATCTTCCAGCCATTCGATGGCCCTGACGTCCAGATGGTTGGTGGGCTCGTCCAGAAGCAGAATGTCTGGACGCGGAGCCAAGGTCCGCGCCAACGCCGCCCGCCGGGCTTCCCCACCAGAAAGCGTGGCGGGATTTTCGGTGCCATCCAGGCCGAGATTGCCCAACAGGTAAAACGCCCGGTTGGCGTCTTCATGTGGGTTCAGTCCCGCCTCCACATAATCGCGGGTGGTGGCATAGCCGCTGAGATCGGGTTCCTGCGCCAGATAGCGGATGGTGGCGCCGGGCTGGGCAAAGCGGGTGCCGGCATCGGCCTCCGCCAGGCCGGCGGCAATCTTCAAGAGCGTGGACTTGCCCGAGCCGTTGCGCCCCACCAGGCACAGCCGTTCGCCCGCCGCGACACTGAGTTCGGCCCCGTTCAGCAGGCGGGTGCCGCCGAAGGCGACAGTAATATCTTTCAGGTGCAGCAGAGGCGCCATGGCGCGCGCTATTTGCGCGGGCCGCGCGCCCCGATCAAGCCCAAAATCAGGGGCGGGCCATCAAGGGCGGGACTGGGATGTAATCATGACACCGGGCCGGGACACCATCTTGATGGTGGCTTCGGGCCGATCGATCAGGGTCTTGCCGTCGAAATCCAGAACCCGGATATCGCGCTCGACAGAACATTGCACCAGCAGACGCTTGCCGTCCGCGCTCCACACCACGCCCTGACAGGCATGGCCGATCTGGCCGTCGGTGACATGAATCAGCTTGCCGCCCACGCGCCGGAAGATCACCAGCTTGCCGAAGACGCTGTTGTAGTTGGGCGCATTGCGCACCGTGGCCGAACCATTGCCCACCACCACGGCGGCAAATTTGCCGTCGGGCGACTGGACCACATCCTCCGGCAGGGCGCCCACTTCCACCGCATCGGTGATCTTGCCGCTGCGGGTATCGATCAGCACGGTCGAGCCCTTGTCGGTGCGGCCGGGAACGCCACCGAAATCATTGACGAACAGATAGTGGCCATCGGCGGAGAGGCTGCCGCCGTCCGGCTGCTTGCCGACATCGAAATCGGCCACCCGCGCAAGCTGGTCGCCCTTGATGCTGAGCTTGGTCACCTTGCCGTCGCCGAAACGCAGCGCATAGGCGGTCTTGCCGTCGCGCGCGATCAGCACATCGCGGGGCTCGGCCTTGGCCTCCAGCTTCACCTGGCTGCCACGGGTCAGCTGGCGGTCCTTGATGGTGAAAAGCGTGATGGTGTCGTCGCCGGTGCCGGTGACCAGCGCGACCGTGGCCTTCCTGTTCAGGTAAACGCCGGTGGCGCCCATGCCGGCCTCCACCGTTTGCAGCAGCCTGGGATGGGTGGGATCATCCAGCCCGATCACGGCGACGGTATCGGAAGCGATCAGCTTCTTGTCCGGCCCGAATTTCTGCGGACAGGTCGCCAGCACAAAACTGTAATCCGGCGCCACCGCCAGCGCGCTGGGCGGCCCCATCTGGGTGGAACAGACATCCAGCATGCCGATCACCTTCGGCGCCTCGCTGCTGGAAAAGGCGATGGTGGCGACACTGTCGGGCGTGGGCACCATGGGCAGGCCGTCGCCGGCGCGCACCTGCTTGCCGTCCTGGCCGGAAATGGCGAGATCGGCAAAAGCCGCCAGCGGGGTCAGGGCGAGTGTCGTCGCCAGCAAGATTGTCCGCAAGGCCATGCGCATTCCCCGCCTGTTTTCTCGTTGTGTAAGACGAGACTAGCGGCCGACGCCCCCAAAAGAAAAGAGGCGAGCCGGAAAAGCGAAAGGTCCAGTGGAGCTTTCGCACGGCGAGCGCCGCAGCGGCGCGCGATTCAGCGCGCCGCAAGGCTGGGCCGAAGCCGCTCTTTTCATTCCGCTTGCGCCAAACCTTACGAGAAGGAATAGGCCGTCTTGATCTGGGTGAAGAAGTCCAC
>DASZVQ010000173.1:0-55038 GCA_035547275.1 Rhizomicrobium sp. | reverse complement strand
AATTATTTCCCCGACGACATGGCGCGGCAGAATTTCTACACGCCCAAGGATATCGGCTTCGAGCGCGAGATTGCCAAGCGGCTAGATTACTGGTCCAAACTCAGGGCCAAACGGGGAGGGGATTCGTGAGGGCAGGCATTGTCGCGGCGGTGGCTCTGGGCGGCGCCATCGGTTCGGTGGCGCGCTATTTCGTGTCCACCATCCAGAGCCCGACCTGGACCGGTTTTCCCTATGCCATCTTCACGGTCAATGTCAGCGGCGGCTTCATCATGGGCGTGCTGACCGAGCTGATGGCGCTGAAATTCAGTGTCTCGACCGAAGTGCGCGCCTTTCTCACCACCGGCGTTATGGGGGGATACACCACCTTCTCGACCTTCAGTCTGGAAAGCGCGGCGCTGATCCAGCGCCAGGCCTATGTCACGGCCGCCGGCTATGTGATCGGCTCGGCCATTCTGTCCATCGTTGCCTTGTTCTGTGGCCTCTGGCTGGTGCGTTCGATCTATGCCTGAAGTCCGCCAGATAGAAGTGGAAGACGATGGCATTCGTCTGGACCGTTGGTTCAAGCGGCATTATCCGCATGTCACCCATGGCCTGCTGGAAAAGCTGTTGCGCAAGGGCGAGGTGCGGCTGGATGGCAAGCGCGCCGATGCCGGCACACGGCTGGCCGCGGGCCAGGCGATGCGGCTGCCGCCGCAAGTGGTCCATGCCAGGGATGAACGCCCACAGAAGCCGCCGCCGGAAAAGCCCATGGGCTCGCTGGCGGACCGTATTCTCTACATGGACAAGCAGGTCATCGTGCTGGACAAGCCGGCGGGGTTGGCGACCCAGGGCGGTTCGGGCCTGACCAGGCATGTCGATGGCATGCTCGACAGCCTGAAATACGAAAAGAATACGCGACCCAAGCTGGTGCATCGGCTGGACCGCGATACCTCCGGCGTGCTGCTGGTGGCGCGTACGGCCCAGGCCGCCAGCGGTTTGGCGCAATCGTTGGCGCTGCGCGACACCTCCAAGGTTTATTGGGCGCTCACCCGCGGCGTGCCCAAGCAGAAGCATGGTGTGATCCGCGCGGCGCTGGCCAAGGAAGGCAGCCGGGGCAAGGATGAGCGCATGACCGTCAGTGAGGATGACGACGCCAAGACTGCAGTCACCGAATATGCCGTGATGGGAACGGCCGGCCAGGAATTCGCCTGGGTGGCGGCACGGCCCATCACCGGACGCACCCACCAGATCCGCGTGCATCTGGCCAGCCTGGGCACGCCCATCGTGGGCGATTTCAAATATGGCGGGGCCGAGGCGAAGGGCAGGGGCGACATTGCCGACAAGCTGCATCTGCACGCCCGCTCCATCGATATCGGCCGTCCCGATGGTGGCCGATTGCAGGTCACCGCGCCGCTGTCGCCGCACATGGTCAAGAGCTGGACTTTGCTGGGGTTCGACCCGGACGACCGGCGCGATCCGTTCTTCCCAAAACCCAAGAAAAAAAGATGAAGCGTTTCTACAAGGACGTCTCCGTCGCGCCGGCCGAAGGCGGTTTCGCCGTGCTGCTGGATGGCCGTGCGGTTCGCACGCCTGGCCGAAATCTCCTGATTTTGCCGACGAAAAAACTGGCCGAGGCCATCGCCCAGGAATGGCGGGCGCAGGGCGACGAGGTCATCGCCCCCACCATGCCGCTGCTGCGGCTGGCGAATACGGTGGTGGATGGCGTGGCTGTGAACAAGGGCCCGGTGATCGACGCCATTCTGCGCTTTGGCGAAAATGACCTGCTGTGCTACCGCGCGGATCAGCCGGCCGAACTGGCGGCGCGTCAGCGCGAAGGCTGGGACCCGCTGCTGAACTGGTTGCGTCAGCGCCATGGCGCCGATATGCGGCTGGCGGAAGGCTTGACCCATGTGGACCAGGAACCGGAGGCGCTCGCGGCGCTGCGCCAGGCGCTGGAGGCGCAGGAGCCTTTCACCCTGGGCGCATTGCACGTCATTGCCTCCATCACGGGCAGCGTGGTGTTGGCGCTGGCCGTAACCGATGGCTTCATTTCCGGCGCCAATGCCTTCGCCCTGTCGCGGATTGATGAAATCTATCAGGCCGAGAAGTGGGGCGAGGACGCCGAGGCGGCGAAGCGCGCCAGCAATCTGGCGCATGAACTGGACAAGGCGGTCGAGCTTATGGCCGCTGTGCGCCGGGAAAGCGACTGAGTGCAACGCAAGTCGCCACTCAAGACCCGCAACACGCTGGAGAACCGGTTGTGGGTCCGGCTCCGGACGATGGAAGGCACCCGTTTTCGCCGCAAATCGCCCTTCAAAACCTTCACCCTGGATTTTGCCGAACATGCGCTGGGTCTGGTGATCTCGCTGGAGGATGCCGAACCAGGGCGCCGCTCCTATCATGTGGTGCGCGACCGGCTGTTGAGCGAGCAGGGCTATGTGATCCTGCGGCTGTGGCGACGGGAAGTCGAGCGTGACCTGCATTCGGCGCTTCACCGCATCAAGGCGGTTCTGGACGACCTGGCCACCGCAGATCCCATGTAGCGGCGCTTTACGGGAACTTTCCGGATAGTTGCATCCCGCCGGGGCCAGCGGTTACTGATAGGCGCTGTCCTGGGATATTCCGCATGCCCCGTAAACCCGCTTTCGCGCTGTTTGCGCTTGCCGTCTTCCTTCCGGTTGCCGCGCTGGCCGCTTATCCGGGCCATCCGCAGACGAGCCCGGCCATCACCGCCCAGGATCTGTCGGCGCGCGACAAGGCGATCTCAGACGACGCCTTCGAAGGCCGGGGTCCCGGCACCTCCAATGGCGAGGCCGCGGCGCAATGGATCGCCGACGAGTTGAAACGCATCGGCATCAAGCCGGCCAATCATGGCAGCTATTTCCAGACCGTGCCGGCGGTGTCCATCGCGCTGGATGCGCCGGCGTCGCGCCTGTCTTTCACCACGCCCAGGGGAACGGTGACGCCGCGCTTCGCCGATGATGTGGTCTATTGGACGCCGCAATTCGCCAGCCCCGATGTCGCGGTGAAGAAATCGGATCTGGTGTTTGTCGGCTATGGCGTGGTGGCGCCGGAATATCACTGGAACGACTATGCCGGCGTGGATGTGAAGGGCAAGACGGTGGTCATTCTGGTCAATGATCCCGGCAATGAAGATCCCGATCCCGATCCCAATTTCTTCAAGGGCCGGGCGATGACCTATTATGGCCGCTGGACCTACAAGTTTGAGGAGGCCGCGCGCCAGGGCGCCGCCGCCGCCATCATCGTGCATGAGACCAAGCCGGCCGCCTATCCCTGGCAGGTCGTGCGCACCTCCAATGGCGCCGCCAAGCTGTGGCTGGAAGCCAGCGACAAGAACCGTTCGCAGTTGCCGATCGAAGGCTGGATGACCTTGGATACGGCAAAGGATCTGTTTGCCCGCGCCGGGCTCGATTATGTGAAGCTCAAGGCGGCGGCAGACAGACGCGGCTTCAAGGCGGTGCCGATGAGGGGTGAAAGCCTGGATGTCACAGCCCATTCCGCGATCAGCCATCTGAAGACCCGTAATGTGCTGGGCATGATCCCCGGCGCCACCCATCCCGGCGATGTGGTGATGTTCTCGGCGCATTGGGACCATCTGGGCCGCAAGGACAATCTGCCGGGCAAGGACAAGATCTATAACGGCGCGGTCGACAACGGCATGGGTGTATCCATGGTGCTGGAGCTGGCGGAGAAGTTCGCCCATGATCCGCAGCCGCGGCGCTCGCTGGTCTTTGCCTTCTGGACCCTGGAAGAACAGGGGCTGCTGGGCTCGGAATATTTCGCCGAACATCCCTTGTGGCCGCGCAATCATATTGTCGGCGTGATCAATCTGGACGCGAGCGCCCCGCAGCCGCGCTCCCATGACATTGAGGCGTCGGGCACTGGGCAGTCGGAGATGGAGGACGTGCTGAAGAAGGCGCTGGCCACCCAAGGCCGCACCCTGTCGCCCGATCCCGAGCCGGAGAAGGGTGAGTTCTACCGCTCCGACCATTTCAGCCTGGCCAAGCTGGGCATTCCTGCCATCAGCCCGACCGGCGGGCGCGATCTGCTGGTCGGCGGCAAGGCGGCGGGCCAGAAGCTGGTCGATGATTACACCAACAATCGCTATCACCAGCCGGGCGATGAATGGCGCGCCGATTGGGATCTGTCGGGGCCGGTGGAAGATCTTGGGGTCTACTATCTGGCCGGCAAGGACCTGGCCAACAGCGATTTCTGGCCCAATTACTATAAGGACAGCGAATTCCGCGCCGCGCGCGACAAGGATATGGCGAAGCGCTAGATCTGCGCGATCACCGGCCGCGCCGCCAGCCGCGCCACTTTCTGCGCGGAATGTTCGATATGATCCAGGCGGCGCGCCAGCACATCCATTGCCGCATTGGCGTGCATGCCGGCCAGGCTGTCGCGTTGCGGCGTGAGCGTTTCGGGCTGATCCGCGCTTCCGGGTTTCAGGATGGTCACCACCCGTGCGCGGGTACGGGCGATGGCGATATCGGCCGTCTCGCTGTCCAGCTCATGCGCCCTCAGCTTCATCAGCACCGGCATGGAAGACAGATCCGAAGCCAGCAGATAGTTGGCGCCCAGAAGCTCGCCCAGCGCGGCAAGCGCTCGGCGATTGACATTGGGCTCGTCCGCCAGCCGGCGGATCGCGCCCGATAGCTGGGCCACGGCATCCACCGCCTTCTTGCGCGCCAGGCGATAGGTCTGGCTTACCGGCGCCAGGTTGAGAGCGGCGTCGGCGAAGCTGGCATCGGCTTCCAGCAGGCCGCGCACGGTGCGGGGCAGGTCTTCGCTTTCCCAGCTGGGCAGCAGATAGCTGAAAGCCCAGCTGAGCCCGGCGCCGATCAGCGTGTCGACAATACGCTCGAAGAATTGCGGATGCACCAGCGGCGCCACGAAATGCAGCAGCAGCAGGGACGAGATCGAGGCCCCGATCGCGGTGATGCGATAGGCGACCAGGCCATAGGCATGGCTGACACCGACGGCCAGCACGATGAACAACAGCAGCACGGGCGGCGGCATGGTGTTGATGAAGGTAACCGCCAGGGCGCAGCCGATCAGCGTGCCGGTGACGCGGTCCCAGCGCCGGCGACGGGTGACGCTGTAATTTGCCCGCATGATCAGCGCGGTGGTCAGAAGCACCCAGTTGGCGTGATCGAACCGGCCGAACCACAAGGTCAGGCCCAGGCCCGTCGTCATCGCCAGAGACAGCCGGATGGCATAGCGCAAGGCCGGGGCGCGCCAGCGGAACTGCCGCGCCAGCAGCCCCAGCCCGCGCGGCGCTTCCTGCCGGAACAGGTCGAGATTGAGCCGCGCCGCCAGGTCGCTGGGCACCGTGGCGTTTTCCAGCGCCGCCGCCAGGGTGCCGACATAGCTGTCCGCCAGGATCAGCTTGTTGGCGGTCGAGGCATAGGCATGGATCACCGGATCGTCGGGCAAGTCCGCGCCGGCCCGTGCGACGGCGTCGCGAAGCTGGCGGACTTCCTCGCCATGGCTGAGGGGAGCGGGATGGCCGTGGCGCACGCGCAGCGCCAGGGTCAGCCGCTCCACCTCATCGGCCATCTGGGTGACGAAAGCGTTCATCCGCCACAGCAGCTCGCGCTGGGGCGCGGCGCGCAGCATTTCGATATCGGCATCGGACGACAGCACGGTCTCGAACGCGTCCAGCAGCGCGATCAGCGTGTCGATGCGCTTCAGCTGCATGCGGTGCCTGCGCCGGGCGAACAGGCTGTCGCGGGCCGCCTGCAGCCGGTCGGCCAGATTGGCATGGGCGTCGATCAGGGCGCGGAAGGCGGCGGGGCCCGTGGCGTCGGGATTGTAAAGTCCGGCCTTGGCCCGCAGATAGGCGGCGAAAGCCTGCATCGCCTCGGCCAGCAAAAGGCGGCGGCTGCGGTCGTCGAACAGGAAGGCCATGACCACCGAATAGGTCATATAGCCCAGCGCGCCGCAGACCGTCAGCATCAGGTGATCGGCGGCATCCGAGGCGCTGGCGAAGCTCTGTCCCATCGCCAGGACGAAAGCCAGCACCGAACTCATCGCCAGGCTCAGCACCCATCGCCCATAGGCCGAGATCAGCCCCGCAAACAGGCCGGTGAAAGCGGTCGCGGCGATGAAGGCGGGTGTGGAGAAGCGCGCGAAAGACGACAGCGCGGTGAAAAAGACGGTGCCGAAAAAGGCAAGCCCCATGATCCAGCCCTTCTGGCGCAAGGGATCGGTGCGGTCGCTGATGGAAACGCAAAGCGCCGCGGAACCGGCGGCGACGGCGGCGGGAAAGCCCAAGCCGATGCCAATCGTAAGGCCCGTCAGTCCGACCCCAATGGCGACCGAAAGACCGTTCTCGATATGGGCACGGAATATGGCCAGGGAAATGGAACGGGAAAGGATGGCCATCTTGTCTGGTGGGGCGGGGCGACTATGTTATAGGCAATAGCGGGAGATTGGCGTGAGCGACGATATCACATCCCTGAAGGTGCATGTGCATGGCTTTGTCCAGGGCGTGGGCTTCCGCGACTTCCTGCTGATGTCCGCGCAACAGCAGAAGCTGGATGGCTGGGTGCGCAACCGCTCGGATGGCACGGTGGAGGCGCTGGTGTCGGGCCCGACAAAGGCGGTGGAGATGTTCGTCAGCCACGCGACCAAGGGCCCGCCAGGCGCCAAGGTCAACGCCGTGGACCTGCACAACAGCGAGCCGCCCAAGGAAAAGGGCTTTACCCGGCGTCCCAGCCTATAGGGCGCAACTAAGCTTAGATCTGCTCCAGGCGGGTGTCGGCGTCGCCGAACTTGTCCATCTTCACGCCATAACGATCCATCAGCGACAGATACAGGCTGCACATCTTGCGCTTGTCGTCGCTCGCATTCAGCAGGTTGATCGAGCGTCCGGTCTTGAGCGTGCCACCCAATCCACCGGCCAGCACCAGCGGCAGGCGCGAATTGTCGTGTTTGCGGCCCACGAACATGTTGGACATGAACATCAGGCAGCTGTTGTCCAGCACCGTGCCATTGCCTTCCTTCATGGCGTCCAGCTTGGTCGCCAGATAGGCGAACTGCTCGACATGGAAGCGCGAGATGCGCTCATAGCCTTCCGAGGCATTGTCGTGGCTGGCGGCGTGATGGCCTTCCTTCACATCCAGGAAGGGATAGTACATCGCCGACAGGTCACGGGAGATGATCAGCGAGGCCACCCGCGTCTTGTTGGTCTGGAAGGCGATGGCGACGATATCGCACATCAGCTTGGCGTGCTGGCGCAGGTCTTCCGGCAGGCCACTGGCGGGGCGCTCCATCATCGCCACCGGCATGTTCTTGGCCTTGGCGGCGTCCTGGGCATTTTCCTGGTCCTTGCGCATCAGCTCGACGCGCTTTTCGACCTCCCGCACGCTGGTGAGGAATTCATCCACCTTGCCCCTGTCGCTGGCGCTGATCCTGGTGGAGATCGCCTGGGCCTGATCCTTGATGCGGTCCAGCACGCTGACATTCAGCAGGGTGCCGCGATTGTCGAACAGGCTGTCCCAGGCCAGCGCCGGATAGACTTCCACCGGCACGGGCGAATCCGGCGTCTGCCAGGACAGATGCGAGCTGTAGGCGAGCGAAAAATTGGTCTCATGGAAGCCGGTCATTGGCTGCTCGCAGGCCAGCACGATCGAGGATTGCGGCGTGTCCTGGCCCACATGATTGGCGATCACCTGATCGACGCTGACGCCGGAATGGATGATGGCGCCCTTGGTGATGTGCTCGCCCGACAGCAGGCTGCCGGTCTGGGCGGGATGGATGCCCTGGTTGGTCAGCGCCTTCACATAAAGGCCGTCAATGACATTGATCTTCTGCTTCAGCGGCTCCAGGGGCGACAGCGTCTTGGAGAGCTTCATGTCGGCGCCATTGCCTTCGGCGCTCCAGTAATTCTCGTTGATGCCACAGCCCAGGAACATCACGCCGAAACGCTTGGGGAAATCGGCCGGGTTGGGCGTGTCGGCGAAGGCGTTCGTCGATTCCAGCCAGGGCAAGGCCATGGAGCAGCCGGCGCCCTTCAGGACGATGCGGCGGGAAAAGGCCTTGGAACGGAATTTCGAAAAGCGGTCGGTGGTCATATCAATGCTCCTTCCGGAAATCGGTTTTGATCAGTTTGCCGCCTGCGGGCTGGGGCTGAGGCGCCAGCGGCGCTTCGGCTTCGCCCGAGACACGGCGGTTGAGGAATTGGGGCGACTGCACGATGGTCTCAACCAGGCTGCGGAAGGTATAGCCGTTCGCGGTCAGGTTGGTCTTCATCTTGTCCACCAGCGACTCGTCGGACAGCTGCGGCGAGCGGTTCAGCGCATAGGCCATCAGCTTGCGGCACAGGTTGCTGATGAAATTGTCCTGGCGATGGTCGCGGATATAGTTCTTCAACCCCGTCAGCCCATCGCCCGGAACGCCGCCCGGATAGGTGGTGGAGGCGTCGATGGGACGGCCCGCCAGGTCCTTGGTGCGGGCGTCGCCCACCGGGCCATAGCCTTCAAAGGCCAGCCCGAAGGAATCGAAGCGCAGATGGCAGCCGGCGCAGAACGGGTTCTTGTGATGCTCGGCCAGCATCTCGCGGATCGGCTTGTCGGTCTTGGATTCGTCGCTGGGCAGTTCCGGCACCACCGGCGGCGGCGGCGGCACGCGGATGCCCAGCACCTTCTGCACCACCCAGTTGCCGCGCTTGACCGGGCTGGTGCGCAGGCCGGGCGAATATTCGGTCATGAACACCGCCATGGGCAGAATGCCGCCGCGGCCATATTTGTTGGCGTCGTCCACCTTCACCCAGGTGTCGTTGTCACCATCGACCATAGGCATGCCATAGTGCCGGGCCAGCGGGGGATTGACGAAGGTGTAGTTGCCATACAGCAGGTCCAGCACCGAACGATCGTTCTGGATATTGTCCTGCATCAGATGGATGGGTTCCTGGAACATCGCTTCGCGCAGATCGTCGTCGAAGGTGGGGAAACGCATCCGGTCCACGGAATTGTTGGTCTCGAATTGGCGGAAGACCAGCCAGTTGCCGGTGAACTCAGTCGCCAGGCCATGGACCTTGGGATCTTTCAACATGCGGTCGGTTTGCGCCAAGAGGACTTTGGGCTTGTGCAGATCGCCCGCGGCGGCATGCTTGAGGAGTTCGGCATCGGGCATGCTGGCCCAGAGGAAATAGCTCAACCGGTTGGCCAGGCTATAGTCCGACAGCGGCTCGCTCTCGAACGCCTTGCCGGTCTTCAGGCTGGCGGCGGCAAGCCCGCTCTTCGGCGCGGCCCGGCTGTTCAGGTCGAAGCGGTAGAGAAAATCCGGCGACATCAGGATGCTGACGATGGTGTCGCGCATCGCGTCTTCATGGGACAGCTGATTTTTGGTCCGCAGGCCGTGATAATAGGCCAGCAGATCGGCCTTTTCCGTGGCCGTCAGCGGGCGGCGATAGGCGCGGGCCGCGAAGGTGACCAGCGCGGCCACCTGCTTGGGTTCGGCCGCGATGCGCTCCTTCTCCACATTGCGCAAGGTCGCGTTGATCAGGCCGAAGTGCCAGTTGAAGGCTTTGGGCGCGATGGGATCGTTATGCTCCTTGTCCATCGCCCAGCGCGCCAGATATTTGTCGCGCATCTGAAAGATCACGAACTGATCGGTGACGTCATGGCCGACGGGGCGCTTGGAGCCGGATTCGGTGGAGAGGTTGCCGTTGATGTTGCCGTCAACTTCGCCGCTCTGGTTGAAGTAATACTGGACCCAGGTGCGCTCGGTCTGGTGGGCGACAAAGTCGAACTCGTTCCACAACCGGTTGAGCTGATCCTGACCCTTCTTGTCCAGGATCAGCTGCATCAGCGCGGTGTCGTCGCGGTAATAGCCGCCGGTATTGTGATAGCCGGCGCTGAGCAGGCGGCCGCTGTCGGTCGACTGGTCGGGCCAGTAGCGCCCACGTTCGGTGACATAGAAGGTATCGGGGAAGACGGAGGCGAAGCGGTCGAACGCCTTCTGGTATTTCGCCTTCTGTCCGGCCGGATAGACCAGATCGGCATCGCCGTAGCGGGCATCCGCCGAGATGGCGGCCCAGCGCGGCGAAGCGTCTTCATGCAACGGCGGATATTTCGGGATCGCGGGCGGGGCCGGCTCGGGCACATTGTCGGGCCGGATGTCGTTGGGATCGCTCTTCCGGTGATTGTCCGCATATTCCTGCAGCCGCCAGTTGTGCAGTGGCTCGGACTGGCCCGGCAGGCCCTTCACGATGGGCGAGGAGAACTGCATCGCGGTATGGGCGCGGATGCGGGTGACGAAATTCTCCATCGCCTGGGTCTCGACGATCAGCTCGCCGGCATTGCCTGCGTTGGGCGCGGGCAGCGCATTCCACATGGCCTGGAGCTTGGCGACGGGCCCCACGGCATCCTTGTCATGCAGGATGCCCCACACCATCGGCAGATATTTGGCGCTGACCTTCGCATCAGCCGCGGTGGAGGCAAGCGTCGCCCTCGGCTTGCCCAGTTCCTTTCTGTAGCGATAGCGCCAGGCGGCATCGAAATAGGCGGCGAAGCTGGTCGGCTGGGCCTGATAGAAGGCGATGATGCGCTGGATGGAATATTTGTCGCGATCGCTTTCCACCCGCATGAAATAGGGGGCGAAGTCGATGCCATCGGGCTTCAGCACCATGTGATCGGCGATCTGGCGCGCGCCCTGCAGATATTTGTTCAACAGCGCCGGCGACATGGTCAGCGTCTCGCCGGAATTGTCGAAGCCGGCGGTGTTGGCGGGATCGACCGGGAACTGGCGGGCGATCTGCATGTCCTGACCGGTCAGGTCGCGGATGGTGTTGTCATATTCCGCGTTGCTGAGACGGCGCGCCAGCACGGTGCCGGGATCGCCGCCCAACCGCTTGATCTCCTCGCCGCGCACGTCGTGCACAAAGGCGACGATCTGGTCCATCAGCGCCTGGGGCGGCTGCGGCATCCGCTTGGGCGGCATTTCATGATTGGTCAGCCGGTCGGCCAGAAGCGACCAGCGCGGGAAGTCTTCCTTCACCTGGTCGATCGAGGTGTAGGACTTCAGATCGAACTGCGCGGTGGGCTGGGGACCGGAGTGACAGGCGACGCAATACTTGCCCACAAAGGGTTTCACGACTGTGTCGAAACGGTTCTGCAGATCGGACGAATCCGCGGCAAAAGCCGAGGTCGAAACAGACAGAAGCAGACCCAAAACCAGCAATCTCATGAGCAACTCTTGTTTTTGTTCGCTCGACAGGCCGCAAAAGGCGGCGCTTTCCCCGGACGGCGCCAGCGAGTCTGGCACGCAGACCGCAAATAATCAGAATTCGGGGATGGTGTAAAACAGCGTTGCAGTGCAACATTTCCGCGGCACTTCCGCTTCGGAAGTTCCAGCTTTTCCCCGTGAAAATCAGGCCCTGCCGAAGACCTTCCCGAAGCTTTTTTTCAACGCCGCATCCACATCCGCCATGGTGGCGGGAATGCCCAGGTCGGCCAGGCTGGTGACGCCGTGGGCGCGCACGCCGCAGGGCACAATGCCAGAGAAATGGCTGAGGTCCGGGGCAACATTCAGCGCCACGCCGTGGAACGTCACCCAACGCTTGATGCGCACCCCCAAGGCCGCGATCTTGTCCTCGCGCGGGCCCCGCTGCACCCAGATGCCGACGCGGCCCTCACGCCGTTCGCCCTTCACATCGAATTCGGCCAGAGCCTCGATCAGCCATTGTTCCAGGTCATGGACATAGGCGCGCACGTCGGGTTTGCGGCGCTTCAGATCCAGCATGGCATAGCCCACCCGCTGGCCGGGGCCATGATAGGTGAACTGGCCACCCCGGCCAGTATGATAGACCGGAAAACGGGCATCCAGCAGGTCGCTGTCCTGGGCGCTGGTGCCGGCGGTGTAGATCGGGGGATGTTCCAGCAGCCAGACAAGTTCGCTGGCTTCGCCCTCGGCGATGGCGGCGGCACGGGCCTCCATTTCGGCCAGCGCCTGGGGATAGGGCATCAGGCCATCGCTGATCTTCCAGTCGGGCTGGCTTTTAACCTGGTCTTTAAGGGGGGCGTCCAAAATTAAGACTTCCGAAACCATGTTCCGGCAGGCTTGCCGGGTTGTGGGAATGTAGGGCGCGGGTGCATGGCTTCCAACGTTGATAATGTCAAAGTCGAAATCTCGGTGGTTCTGGGCCGCTCGGTGATCCCGATGCACCAGCTGCTGCGCATGGGCCGCGGCGCCGTGATCGAGCTGGACAGCCATCAGGACGACCCCGTGACCATCCTGGCCAATGACAAGCCGGTTGCGAAGGGCGAAATCCAGATCCAGGGCGACAAGATCGCCGTTTCCGTGGTGGACCTGCTGAAAAGCTATGAGTAATACACGGAATTTTCAGTAGTATAATATATTCCCCACTCAATTCTTGCATTTTAGAGCGTGCGGGCATACCTCTCCAGGTCCTGAGAGGGTCCGAATGCTTCCCCTTATCCTCAATCCCGCCCCTGTAAAGGTCGGTCTGGCCGGCTCAGGGGCTGCCCGCGAGCGCCGGGCCGCCCTGCTGGCGGATGCTGGGGTAGAAGTGCGGCTCCTGCCGGAGACCGTTCTGGACGCCCAGCTGGAGGGGCTGCAGCTTCTGTTCGTGGCCGGCCTGCCGGAAAGTGAGGCCCGCGACCTGGCGGGCAGGGCCCGCGCGCTGGGCGTGCTGGTCAATGTCGAGGATGTTCTGCCGCTGTGTGATTTCCACGTCCCGGCCATCGTGCGCCGGGGCGCATTGCTGTTGACCGCCTCGACCGGCGGTCAGGTGCCCGGTCTGGCGCGCGCCTTGCGCGAACGCCTGGCCGATGAGTTCGGTCCGGAATGGACGGGCCGGCTGAAGGAATTGGGGGTGGCCCGCGCCAGATGGCGCAGCCAGGGCCTTTCGCCCCATGAGGTTTCGGAGCAGGTGCGCGGCCTGATCGCGCAGATGGGTTGGCTATGAGCAACGTCACTGTCATCGATACCAAGCGGGGCCTGCGCCCGGTCGCCAAGGCCGATGACGCCGCGGCCGCGACCCAGCTGAATGAGCTCAAGGAGCGCGCGAAGGACCGCGATGCTCATGGCATTCTCGAACTGGCCCTGACCGGCGAACTGGCCGGCAAGACCGCGGTCGTGTCGTCCTTCGGCGCCGAAAGCGCGGTGCTGCTGAAACTGGTGGCCGACATCGATCCCAACACGCCGGTCCTGTTTCTGAATACCGGCAAGCTGTTCGGCGAGACTTTGCGCTACCGGGACAGGCTGCAGGACGCGCTCGGCCTGGGCGATGTGCGTTCGCTGTCGCCGTCGCTGGAGGACCGCAACAAGCTCGATCCTGAAGGCACGCTGTGGTCGAGGAACACCGATGCCTGCTGCGATTTCAGGAAGACCGTGCCGCTCAACCGCGCGCTGGAGCCGTTCCTGGCCCAGATCACGGGCAGGAAGCGCTTTCAGACCCGCGAGCGTGCCGACATGCAGCCGGTGGAATTCTTCCAGGGCCGCTTTCGCTTCAATCCGCTATGGCAATGGGATCTGCATCAGCTGGAAGCGTTCATGGAGCGCCACAAGCTGCCGCGCCATCCGCTGGTGGAAGACGGCTACCCCTCGATCGGCTGCATGCCTTGCACCCGCCGCGTTCAGGCGGGCGAAGATTATCGCGCCGGGCGCTGGTCGGGCCTCGACAAGGATGAGTGCGGTATCCATCTGACCGACGGCGGCGGCATTTAAGGCGGGCCTTTTGCTCGCCCAGTCGTTCGTACGCTGCCGCTAGTCACCTCGTCGCTCATGGGCTTCTTGCCCACATCGCTCCTCGCTCCTGCTGGGCAGACAAAATCCCTCGCCTTAAAGGCTTTCTTTAATTTCCAGCAGGATCGGGACGACCGATCCCGCCAGCAGCAGCGCCATCGCCAGATTGAACAGCCTGAGCTTGGCCTGCGTGCGCAGGAAGCGGCGGATACCGGCGCCGAATATTGTCCAGGTCATGGTGGAGGCAAGGCTTACCGCGATATTGAGCAAGGCGATGATCACAACCTGCTCGTAAAGCTGGGTTCCGCTTCCGTTGGTATAGGCGCTGATCGCGCCGACCGCATACAGCCAAGCCTTGGGATTGATCCATTGGAAGGCCGCGGCCGCCAGGAAGCTCATCGGCTTGCCCGACGCCGCGTCGCCGGTGGAGCGGCTTCGGCCGATCTGCGCCGCCAGCCACAGCAGATAAATGCAGCTGACGATCTTCATCGCCAGCTGAAGTGGGGGCGAGGCCAGCAGAATGGAGGCCAGTCCCAGTCCCACCAGCAGAATCATCACGGGAAAGCCGGCGCTGACGCCCAACAGATGGGGCAAGGTGCGCCGGATGCCGTAGGTGGCGCCGGATGAGGCCAGCATCATGTTGTTGGGCCCAGGGGTGAAAGCCATCACCAGGGAAAACAGCAGGACGGCGGTGAAGGTCTGGGCGGACATGGTCTCGCGAAAGCTAGGGCAAAGTGCGGGCCCACGGGCCCGCCAGCTTTGCATACTGGCTATCCGGACGGGGCGGCAAAGAGAAGGACGGAAGCGCTTCGGCGGTCTTGTCTAACCAGGGGCCAGTTGCTAAACCCCCCGGCCTACCGGGATTTTTCCCACTGACTGTGCGGTCATGGCGGAACGGTAGACGCGCTAGCTTGAGGTGCTAGTGGGGCAACCCGTGGAAGTTCGAGTCTTCTTGACCGCACCAATGTCTCGCCCATTTTCGAGCGATATCAATCGTTTGAACGGAGGTCAGGCGGCCCGTTTCCGTTCATGTGAAGATTGTCCGGATCAGCGCGCGTACGCCGCCAAGGCTTCCGGCGTGTCTATGTCGGCGAGGGGCGCGCCATCACCCGTCTCGACTTCGTGCACCTGATCAGGATAGCGCGCCATGAGGCTTTTCGCGCCGACATCGCCCCGCAACTGGTCGATGGCGGCAAAGAACTGGCGACCCCAGATGACGGGATGGCCCCGTTCGCCCCCGGCCGTGGCCACGCAAATGGCGCGCGATTGCGATGGATCGAACGCTTCCGTCAGCCGGCCGATCAGCTCGGGATCGATGGCCGGCATGTCACCCAGCAAGACCATGGCGCCGTCGCATCCCTGCGGAACCATCGCGATACCGGCGCGCAAGGATGTGCTGAGGCCATCGGCGAACGCGTCATTGTGAATGAAGCGGACGGGGAGGCCGTCCAGCGCGTCTCGCATGGATGCCGCGTCATGGCCGGTCACGACAAGAATGGGGTCCAGTTTTCCGGCGAGCGCCGCCTCAACCGCATGGCGCACCAGGGGTTTGCCGTCGAGCGGCAAGGTCAGCTTGTTTCGTCCCATCCGGCTGGACATGCCCGCGGCCAGGACAATGCCGGCGATCCGCCGGCCCGCTGTTTTGCTGCGGCGTCGCTGCACCAGTTCCGCCAGAATGGCGATGGCGATTTCGGCTGGCGCGCGGGCGCCAATGGGCAATCCCACGGGGCCACTTATCCTTGACAGCTCGGCGGGCGAAAATCCCTGCGCCTCCAGTCTTGCCAGCCGCTTGACATGGGTGCGCGTGGACCCGAGCGCGCCGATATGGAACGCCGGCGACCGCAATGCGATGGCCAGGGCCGCATCATCCAGTTTGGGGTCATGGGCCAATGCGATCAGCGCGCTGTGGGGTGTGAGGGGCTCGCGGCGAAGGGCTTCATCGGGCCATTCGCGTTGCAGCGGCACGCCAGGAAAACGTTCGTGCGTGGCATAAGCGGCGCGCGGATCGATGATCCGAACGCGGTACCCGGCGGGCCCAGCCATCGCGGCCAACGCCTGGGCGATATGCACCGCGCCGATTATGACCAATTCCCAGGGAATATTGTACGCGGTGAGGAGCCAGGTACGGCCTTCAACCGTCACGGGCCGGCTGACGTCATCCAGCGCCGCGGCTGCCGCCAGTCCCAGCGCGGAGGTATCCGTCGCCGGATCGAGAAGCTTTTCCGCGCCATTTTCCACGTCCAAGGCGCGGACAAGAACACGGCCTTTTCGCCGTGCCGTCACCAGCTGGTCGAGGATGGCGCGCCGCATGTCAGAGAATGGGTTCGACGAGGATTTCGATCTCGCCGCCGCACAGAAGACCAGCCTCGAACACGCCGGAATCCGTTACGCCGAAGGACAGTTTGCGGTGGTTGCCGTCTTCCAATGCGGCCAAGGCGGCTTCTATGACGGCGCTTTCGACACAGCCGGCCGACACCGAGCCGGCAAAGGCGCCATCTCGGCGCACCACGATATGACTGCCATGCTGGCGGGGGGCTGATCCGGTTGTCTTCACAACGGTTGCCAGCGCCACGTCATGTCCCTGATCCAGCCAGTCAGCGGCGATCGCCAGCATATCGGATTCGGTGGCGGGAAAAGGCATCGCGAGTTCCATTGCCGTGGCGCAACCAAAGGCTGATTGCCCGGTTATCCATATCCTAGCCTAAAACCACAGGCCGGCCATGGCTTCAGGCCCGAATTTCGACATGACGCGCCGCACCCTTCTTGGCTCTTCAGCGCTGGCGCCCCTGGCGCCCGCCGTAGCCGTCTCAGAAACCGTCCGTGATATGCCAATAAACATAACGCTGGTCGTTAATGAAAAGACCCGTTCACTCATTTTGGACCCGCGCACGACCTTGCTGGACACGTTGCGGGAGCATCTGGATCTGACAGGCACCAAGAAGGGCTGCGACCATGGCCAATGCGGCGCCTGTACCGTCTTGGTGGGCGGCCGACGCATCCTGTCTTGCCTTACCCTTGCGGCTTCGGTTCGTGAGCCTGTCACCACCATTGAAGGACTGGCCGGCGCGGACGGCGCGCTGCATCCAATGCAGCAGGCGTTCATTGACACCGATGCTTTCCAATGCGGCTATTGCACGCCGGGGCAGATCATGTCGGCAATTGCCTGTGTGCGGGAAGGCCATGCCGGAAGCGATGCTGACATTCGCGAATATATGAGCGGCAACATCTGTCGTTGCGCCGCCTATCCCCATATCGTGGCCGCGATCCGGCAGGCTGCCCCAAAAATGGAGCGGGGCTGATGCGGGCTTTCACCTATCAGCGCGCGTCAGATGCCGCCGACGCCGTCAAGGCCGGCGGGCAGTATCTGGCAGGTGGGACCACCTTGCTGGACCTGATGAAGCTGGACGTCATGCGGCCGGCCAGTGTGGTGGACATCAACGACCTGTCGCGGGATTTCGGCGCCATCCAATATGGCGCGCAGGGCTTGCGCCTGGGCGCCCTGGTCCATATGGCGGATGCAGCCCACCATCCCGATATCGTGAAGAACTATCCCGTCATTGCCCAATCCCTGCAACTGGCGGCAAGCGCGCAGTTGCGCAACATGGCGACATTGGGCGGCAATGTGCTGCAGCGGACACGCTGCACCTATTTTCGCGACGTCAGCTGGAGCCAATGCAACAAGCGCGAACCGGGATCGGGCTGCGCCGCCTTGAACGGGGTCAATCGCAAACATGCCGTGCTGGGCACCAGCCAGAAATGCATCGCTACCTATGCGGGCGATTTCGCGCAGGCGCTGATCGCCCTGGACGCCAATATTGAAATCGCCGGCGCCGGAGGCGCGCGCCGTATCGCATTCGCGGATCTGCATGTGGCTCCCGGCGACAATCCATCGGTCGAAACCACCTTGAAGCCCGGCGAGTTGATCACCGGTTTCACGGTGCCGCCACTGACATTCGCGCGCCGTTCTCTTTATCTGAAAATCCGCGATCGGCAATCCTACGAATTTGCTTTATCCAGTGCCGCCGTGGCGCTGGATCTCGATGGCGCAAATGTACGCGAGGCGCGCATTGCGCTGGGAGGGGTGGCGACAAAGCCTTGGCGCGCGCGTGAAGCCGAAGAACAACTGCGCGGCAAGCGGCTGGATGCGCAAAGCGCGCGCGCCGCCGCCGAGGCTGCTTTCGCCCCGGCCGTCACGCATGGCCAGAATGACTACAAGCCGGAGCTGGGGCGCCGGACCCTGGTGCGGGCGCTTCTGGCCGCCAAGGCGCTGGAGGTCTGATATGGCAGGGATCGGTACACCCCTCCAAAGATTGGATGGACCGGCCAAGGTAACCGGCGCGGCGCGCTATGGTTCGGACCCATCATTCGCCAGGGCCGCCTATGGCGTACTGGTCACCAGCGCGGTCGCGCGCGGCCGCATTGCCGCAATCGACGAGGGCGATGCTCGTGCCGTGAAAGGCGTGCTCGAGATCTTCACCTATCGCAATATAGGCCCCATCGAGGGCGGCGAGACCTTTTCGAAAAAAGGATATATGGGCTCCAGCATCGCCCCGATGGCCTCGGATGAGATTCGCCATGACGGCCAGATCGTGGCGCTGGTGGTGGGTGAGACATTTGAGGCGGCACGGGAAGGGGCCCATCGCCTGAACATCCGTTATGACGCGCAAAACGCCTCTGCCGGTTTTGACAGTCCGGGCAGCGAGACCGTCGCCGCAACGCAGGCCTCAAAAAGCCATGAGGACCCCAAGGTCGGCGATGCGGCATCCGCTTTTGCCGCGGCGCCCGTCAAGCTGGACGCGCATTATGAAACGGCCACCGAGCATCACAATCCCATGGAGCTGTTCACCACGGCCTGTGCCTGGCAGGACGGCAAGCTTGTCGTCTGGGAATCCAGCCAGAACATGTGGGGCGTCAAGAACGGCTTGGCCAAGCAGCTCGGCATCAAGCCCGAGGATGTTCATGCCGTCTCGCCCTTTGTCGGCGGCGCATTCGGATCGCGTGGGTCCCTGACTCAGCGCACCGCGATCGTGGCGCGGGCGGCGCAAAAGCTGGATCGTCCCGTCAAACTGATGACCACCCGCGACCAGGGCTTTACCATTGCCACCTACCGCGCCGAGACCCGGCACCACATCAAGCTGGGCGCCAACCGCGACGGCAGGCTGGTATCGCTTAGCCATGAAGCCGAGGAAGTCACCAGCCGGCCCGATCCCTATATGGTGGCGGGCACGGAGTCGTCGACCCGCCTGTATGGTTGCGCCAACATCAATTCCAAGGTGTCGATCGTGCATGCCGATCGCAATACCCCGGGTTTCATGCGCTCGCCGCCGGAGACGCCCTATCTGTTCGCGCTGGAGTCCGCCATGGACGAACTGGCCTATGCGCTCGACATGGACCCGGTGAAGTTGAGGCGGATCAATGATACGCAAACCGAGCCGATCAAGGGACTTCCATTTACCAGCCGCTCCCTGATCCCCTGTTTCGACAAGGCCGGCGCCGCTTTTGGCTGGGAACGGCGCAAGATGGCGCCCGGCAGCATGCGCGATGGCGACTGGCTGGTGGGCTGGGGAACGGCCGCCACCATGTATCCCAGCAATATCGCGGCCTGCGCCGCTCGCGTTTCGCTTTACCCCGACGGCCGGGCCCGGGTTCAGGTGGCCACGCATGAGATCGGGCAGGGGATCTACACGGTTTGCGGATTGATCGTCAGTGACAAGCTGGGCGTCGATCCCGACAAGGTGACGGTGGAGGTGGGCGATTCTTCCCTGCCGCCGGCGCCGGTCTCGGGCGGGTCCAATTCAACCGCCAGTGTTTCAAACGCCATCGCCAAGGCGTGTGATGAAATCCTGGAAAAAAAGCCCGGCGGCGGCGGCGGAACGCTGGAAGCTTATGTGGAAAATCTTCCCGAAGGTGCCCCTCCCACGGCGCATGAGATGATGCAGAAGGGCCAACCCGCCTTCGTGCGCGGCGAAGGCGCCCAAAAGAACATTCGCTACGCATTTGGCGCCCAGTTCGTCGAGGTCCGCGTTCACGCCTTGACCGGCGAGATTCGCGTGCCGCGGGCTGTCGGCGCTTTCGCCGCGGGCCGGATCGTCAATCCGATCACGGCGCGAAGCCAGCTGATGGGTGGCATGATCTGGGGAATTTCGGCGGCTCTGCATGAGAGCACCGAGATGGACAGGCGCAGCGCCCGCTACACCAACAAGGATCTGGCGGAGTATCTGGTTCCCGTGAATGCCGATGTCGGTGAGATCGATGTCATTCTGGTGCCCGAGGAAGATCGGCTGGTGAATCCCCTGGGCATCAAGGGGATTGGCGAACTTGGCAATGTGGGCATGAACGCCGCCGTCGCCAATGCCGTATTTCACGCCACCGGCGTGCGGATGCGGGAAATTCCCATCAGGCTGGAAAGGCTTCTTCACCGTCCGGTGGCCTGATCCACCCTGTCCGCCCGATCCCGGATTCGCACAGCTGGTCCCCCTTAACAGGGCGGCGGCCCCGTGATATCCGTTCGGATATATCGATGCGCGGGGATCACATGCGGTATCTGGCGATTATGTTTGCGGCGGCGGTTGCTTTCGCACCGCGCGTCGCGGCAGCCGGCGACATTTCGGACTATTTCGATGGCTGGCGGGACCGCGTCACCGAGGCCCAGGGCAGTCAGCCGCACTGGATGACACCCCTGGCGACCGTCACACCGCGCCTGGAGCAGGAATTCCGCTACGATCAATATTGGGAGCACACAGGCACCGGCGCGGACATCAATCAGTTCGATTCCGGCAAGGGTCTGGAACTGATCCCCACCACCACCAATGAGGTCTTGATCAACCTGCCACCCTATGAGGAACGTTCGGTCAAGAATCCCGCGTCCGGTTGGGGCGATTGGCCGGTGCTTACGGTCAAGCAGCGCCTGCTCAGCGCAAATGAAGATAACGGAAATTATATCGTTTCAGCGTTCCTGGGCGTGCAGGCGCCCGTCGGTTCGAACGCCTTCACCAACCATTCCTGGGTCATCACGCCCACCCTGGCGGTAGGCAAGGGCTGGGGCGATTTCGATGTTCAGGCGACAATTGGCGCGGCGATTCCCACCGACCGCTACAGCGCCATCGGCACCGCCATTACCACCAATGTCGCCTTGCAATATCATTTGGAGCAGTATTTCTGGCCCGAGGTCGAATTCAACGACACGACCTGGTCGGGCGGCTCGCGCGATGGCCTTAACCAGCTCTTCATGACGGTCGGCGTGATCCTGGGGCGGTTCGAAATCGGCGATGGGATGCGATTGATCGCGGGCGGCGGTTATCAGACCGCGCTATCGCCGCATCTGGTCACATCGCCGGCCTTGACGCCGATCTATGATCACAACTGGCTTTTGTCGGTTCGTCTAGCGTTTTGAAAACGGCGCGGGCACCGCCCGCGCCATCCTCAGATCGAATAGCCCAGTTTCTTGAGCGGCAGGGTGCGCACCCGGTCTCCGGTCGCATCGAAGATGGCATTGCCCAGCGCGGCCGCCAGCGGTGGCAGCGCCGGTTCTCCCAGGCCGGTCGGCGGGAAGTCCGATTGGATGAAGAAGACTTCCACGGGCGGAGCGCTGCGGATGCGCAGCACCGGATAATTGCCGAAATTCTCCTGCTGGATGCGCCCATTTTCCATGGAGACTTCCAGTCCCATGGCGGTGGACAGGCCGTCGATCGCGCCGCCCTGCGCCTGGTTCTCGGCGCCGGACAGGTTCACCACCGGACCGACATCGGCAACGACGATGATCTTGTGCACCGTGATCTTCTTCTTGTCGTCCACGCTCAGTTCCACCGCTTCCGCGACATGGCCGCCATAGGAGAAGGCCCAGGAAAGACCCAGGCCGCTGCCCTTGGGCAGCTTCTTGCCCCAGCCGGCTTTTTCGGCACAAAGCTTGATTACGCCGCTGGCGCGCTGGGCATTGAAGTTGATATTGGGCCCTGGCTTGATGCGCAGCTCCGGCACATCGCGGTTGACCACATCGAGCAGGAATTTCACATGATCCCGCTTCGCCGCCACCGACAGCTCATGCATGAAGCTCTGATTCACGAATACCTGGGCATTGTCCCGCGGGCCGCGCCAGGGGCCGGTCGGCGTCAGCAGCGGCATCATCGAGGTCGCCCGCCGCACATTGGGCGCCAGGGTCGTGTTGGGCAGGTTGGCGGAATAGTTGCCGCCCGATACCTCGGTCTTGCCGTCGGTCGTGTAGGTGATGAAATGCTCCTGCCAGGCATCGAGCCTGCCGTCCTTGTCCACGGCGCCCTTCAGCACATGGAAGCCGCCGGGACGATAGAAGTCATGGGCGAAGTCGTCCTCGCGCTTCCATTGCAGCTTGACGGGTGTCTTCAACCTCATGGCGATGGCGGCCGCTTCCATCATGTAATCGTTCATCAGCCGGCGGCCGAAACCACCGCCACAGCGCGTTTGATGAATGATCACATTGTCATCCGGCACGCCCACCATGGCGGCCACCATGGGCAGGCCGCGATCGGCCTGCTGGGTGGGTGACCAGATCTCCATGATGCCGTCATGCCAGTGCGCCGTGGTGTTCATCGGTTCCAGCGGCGAGTGGGAGACAAAGCTGTAGTCGTAACTGGCCTCCACCACCTTGCCCTTGGCAAAAGCGGCATCCACATCCCCGATATTGATGCTGGGATTGGCCGGGAAGGTCTGGGCGATCTCCTTGGCCTTGGCCGCTTGTTGGGTGCTGGAATCCTTGGAAGCCTGGCTTTCATCCCAGTTGACCTTGAGAGCCTGTTTGCCCTGGAACGCCGCCCAGGTGGAGTTGGCGATAATGGCGACGCCAGGCATCACTTCGACCGGCTTGCCGGTGCCCTCCAGCGCGAAGACGTCGATCACGCCTGGCACCTTGCGGACTTCGGCCTCATTGAAGCTGACGACCTTGCCGCCCACCGCCGGGCATTTTGTGTAATTGGCATAGACCATGCCAGGCACCTGAACATCGATGCCGAACAGCGGCTGACCGGTGACGACCTTGGCATTGTCGACGCCGGTATAGCGCTTGCCCAGGAGGCGGTATTCATTGCGGGTCTTGAGCCTGAGAGATGCAACCTCCGGCACCGGCATCTTGGCCGCGTCGTTCGCCAGCTCGCCATACGTGGCGCTCTTGCCGCTGGCCTTGTGGCTGACCACAGAATCCTGCGCGGTGCATTCCGATACCGGCACGTTCCAGTTCTTGGCGGCGGCGGCGATGAGCATGGCCTTTGCCCCGGCGCCGGCCTGGCGCAGCTGGTCCCAGCCGCGCGGGATCGAGGTGGAGCCGCCCGCGCCCTGATAGCCATAGACCTTGGGATTGACCCGCGCCTGCTCGACCACCACATGCTTCCAGTCGGCATCAAGTTCTTCGGCGATGATCAGGCCGAAGGCGGTCTTGATGCCCTGTCCGATCTCCGGCCCCTTGGAATAGATGGTGATGGTGTTGTCAGGGGCGATGCGCACAAAGGCGTTGAGCACCTTGGGCACCTCCGCCGCCAGCGCGCCCTTGCCGGGCACATGGAAGGCCAGCACCAGGCCCGCGCCGCCAATGGTGGCGAGCTTGATGAAGCCGCGGCGGCCGATCTCGGATCTGGCAGACGGGGGCAGGGCTTCGACTTCGCGGATCAGGGACGCGACATAGGCATCGGATTCGGCGAATTTCTGCATGGTCTCAACCGGCATTGGGGCCTCCACCATTGGCCGCCATATGAATGGCGGTGCGGATACGGGTGTAGCAGGCGCAACGGCACATGTTTCCGGTCATGGCCATATGAATGTCGGCATCCGTCGGTTTGGGCTTTTGCGCCAGCATGGCGGCCGCATTCATGATCTGGCCGGCCTGGCAGTAGCCGCATTGCGGGACATCGGCATCGATCCAGGCCTGTTGCATCGGATGCAGCTTGCCGTTCTGCGCCAGCCCTTCGATCGTGGTCACCTTGCGGCTGCCGACCTGAGAGATGGGTGTCTGGCAGGAGCGCACGGCCTTGCCATCCAAGTGCACGGTGCAGGCGCCGCAGGCGCCGACGCCGCAGCCATATTTGGCCCCCACCAATCCCAGATGGTCGCGCAATACCCACAAAAGCGGCGTGCCAGGATCGACGTCATCGTCGATCACGCGCTGTTCGCCATTGACCAGAAGATGCAGCATGCTTCCCACTCCCTGCTCGAAGCGGGCGCAAGTCTGCTGCCGTTCAAATGGGCCTTCAAGGCGAATTACATTATTCCCGCGCGAACATAACGGCGGATTTGCTGGACGCTGGCACTGTCATCGGCCATTCTTTTTCCGGCATGACGCGCCTTTTTCTCCGCATCGAATTCGAGACGTCGGGGCAGGCCTTGGGACCTGGCATGGTGCAGTTGCTGGAGCTGATTGCCGCGCAGGGCTCCATCCGCGCCGCGGCGATCAGCATGGGGATGAGCTATCGCAAGGCCTGGGTTCTCATCAAGGATATGGAAACGACTTTCGACGGCGCGGTCGTCATCAGCGCCAAGGGCGGCAGCTCGGGGGGCGGTACGCAACTGACCGAACTCGGTTCTGAATTGCTCAGGACGTATCGCCGGATTCAGGAGCGGGTTTGCCGGGCGACCGAAGCGGATGTGCAGATCTTGGCCAGACTGGTCACTGCCAGCGCGAAGCCCAGCCGCGCAGGCCGGCGGACGTGAAACAGAGCTGACGGCGCCTCGAACGTATCCATAACCGCCTCACTTCAATATAAGGCTGTGAAAAGCCTCATCTGTTGGATTCTTCTTGACCGCACCCTGCAAGAATAAGCGGCTGAACCATGCCGCCGTCTGATTTCCAGTTGCCCGATCTGCCGGTGGCGGAATGCATCCCGCGTCTGCTTGCCGTGCTGGAGGCTAGCGCCAATGCGGTGCTTGTTGCTCCGCCCGGCGCGGGCAAGACGACCTCGGTGCCGCTGGCGCTGCTGGGCAAGGCATCCATGGATGCCGGGCGCATCCTGATGCTGGAACCGCGCCGGCTGGCGGCCCGTGCCGCGGCCAGCCGGATGGCGAGCCTGATCGGCGAGCCGGTGGGCCGTACGGTCGGCTTCCGCACCCGGCTTGAGAGCGCGGTATCTTCTGTCACCCGCATCGAGGTGGTGACGACCGGTCTTCTGGTCCGCCGCCTGCTCGGCGATCCCGGGCTGGAGGGTGTTTCCACCATCATTCTGGATGAAATCCACGAACGTTCGCTGGAAGCCGATCTGGCGCTCGCGCTGTGCCTGGACGCGCAGGTCGTGCTGCGTCCCGATCTGAGGCTTCTGGCCATGTCCGCCACCCTGGATGGCGCGCGCCTTTCCGCCCTCATGGCCGCGCCGATCGTGGAAAGCGCCGGACGCATGCATCCGGTGGAAGTCCGCCACAGTCCGCGCGATATCACGCAGCCGAGAGAATTGCCCGAAGCGATGGCGCGCGCCATTCGCGCGGCGCTGGGGCAAGCGCCGGGGGATATTCTCGCTTTCCTGCCCGGCATGGGCGAAATCCGGCGTACCGAGACGGCGCTCGAAGGGATCGATGCCGCTGTGCTGCCGCTTCATGGCGATCTGCCGCCGGCGGCGCAGGATCTGGCGCTCAGGCCCGGCCAGGGCCGGCGCGTGGTTCTGGCCACCGCGATTGCCGAAACCTCGCTCACAGTGCCGGGGGTACGCATCGTCATCGATGGCGGCTTTCGCCGCGCGCCCCGCTTCGATCCGGCCAGCGGCCTGACCCAGTTGGCGACAGAAAGGGTGAGCCGCGCGGCCGCCGATCAACGCTCGGGGCGCGCGGGGCGTGAGGCGCCCGGTCTTGCCATCCGGCTGTGGACGGCCGCGCTTCAGCGGGGCCTGCGTCCCTATGATCGGCCGGAAATTCTGGATGCCGAGCTTTCGGGGCTGGTGCTGGATTGCGCCCAATGGGGAACGCCGCCCGGCAAGCTCTGTTTTCCGGATGCGCCGCCCGAAGGCGCGCTCGCCACCGCGCGCGCACTGCTTGTCGCGCTCGGCGCCATGGATGACATGGGCGCCATCACCCCGCTGGGCGCGCGCATGAGCAGGCTTGGCGCCCATCCGCGCCTGGCCGCGATGATGCTCGCGGCGCGTGAAGCATCCGAGGCCGCGCTCGCCTGCGATATTGCGGCACTTCTGGAAGGTCGCGATCCGCTGCGCGCCGGAATGGAGACGCCGGCCGATATCACGACGCGGTTGGAGGCGATTGCCGATACCTCCGCCATGACATCGCTTGGTGCCGACCGCAATGCCATCCATGGCATCCGTCAGGCAGCGCGGCAATATCGCGCGCGCCTGGGCATCGCTGGCGAGCGTCATGCGGCGGGCGACCCGGCGCCGCTGATTGCCGCGGCGTTTCCCGACCGGCTGGCGCAGCGCCGCGGCGAGCCCGGCAGTTTCCGTTTGTCGGGCGGTGGCGGCGCCAGGCTTGCGGTCACGGATTCCCTGGCGAAAGCGGAACTCCTGGCGGTCGCGGCGCTGGAGATGAAGACCTCGCCGCTCATTCGCATGGCGGCGCCGCTCGATATCGCCAGTCTGCCCGTTGCCTTGACCGCGCAGATAAAAGAGACGGTAGAGACAAGCATCGATCCGGTCTCGGGCAGCATCCTGGCGCGGCGCCGCAAACGGCTTGGCACGCTGGTGCTGGAGGAGCGCGCCGCGCCGCCTGATGCGGCGGATGCGGCCGCGGCCTTGCTGGAGGCGGTGCGATCCGATCCATCGCGGCTGCCCTGGACGGACGCGGCGCGCAATCTCCAGGCTCGCCTCAAGCTGATGCGGGGACTGGAACCCGAAACCTGGCCGGCTTCGGACGATGGGAGCCTGATGGCAAGCCTTGCGGATTGGCTGGGTCCGCATCTCGCCGGCCTGACGCGGCTTTCGGACCTGGCGGCGCTCGATCTCGCCGCCATTCTGGCCAGCCGGCTGGACTGGACGCTCAAAAGCCGTCTCGACCGCGAACTGCCGACACATCTGCCGCTTCCGGGAGGGCTGGCCGCAGTGGACTATACCGAACCGGTGCCCATCGCCGCCGCACGGGCGCAGCATTTCTATGGTCTGGCCGAAACGCCCAGGCTTGCGGGCGGGCGCGTGCCGCTGCGGCTGGCGCTTCTTTCGCCGGCGGGAAGGCCGATCGCGCTGACCGCCGATATCGCGGGCTTCTGGCGTGGCGCCTGGGCTGACGCGCGGCGGGATATGCGAGGCCGCTATCCCAAGCATGAGTGGCCGGAAAATCCCGCGCTGGCGCCGGCCCGCCCGCGCAAGGGGCCCGTCTAGCTCCGACGGGACTATGTCTTCCGGTACGTCCAGATGTGCGCCGGCGGGAAGTTCGACCAGACCGTTTTTTGGGTGATGGAGAAGCCCGGCTCTGCCGCGACCGGCGGCCGCCAGCCATAGGACAGCTGAATGAACAGCCCGCCGGAATTCTGGCAGGCAAGGGACCGGCGTATCAGGTCCCGCCTGATTTGTGTGGGAAAATGCAGGAGAGGCAGGCCCGAAACCACCGCGGCAATTGGCAACGAGGAGGGAAGATAGTGCTCCAGACGCAGGGCGTCGCCGCGGCGCACATCCAGTGCCGGAAAAAGACGTCGCAGCACCTGAACAAATTGGGGCTCCGATTCGATCAGCAGCAGCCGCTGTTCAGGAATTCCGCGCGCCAGCAGAGCAGCGGTGACCGGCCCTGTGCCTGGCCCCAGTTCGACGATCAGGCCGGGCCGCTTGATATCCACCTCATTGGCAATCGCCCGCGACAGGCTGAAACTGGACGGCGTCAGCGCGGAAACGCCTTTGGGGTTTTTGAATACGCCCAGGAGGAAATCGCCATAGGCTGCCGTTTCATCGCTCATGGGATAGATCCGAGGTTCGCGAAAACAGAATGCCGCCTGAGGCATCATGTTCCCTTGATACCCGTCAGCAGGTTGAATGCGCATGGCTGGCAATGCCGGCCGGCCTGCACCAGCCCGGCCCGGAAAATAATCGCAGGAACCGCTGTCGCCGCAACGCATTATCGCATCAGACAAAATGGCGGAAAGACATTCGATGCCCACCGCGTCCCTGACGAACTCCAATGTTTATGTTGTCACGATCCAGCGCAGCGCGCGCAACGAGCCCGAGGCTTATTATATGCCCGCGCCGAATCCGGAAGTGGCGAAAACACGCGTTCGGCGTATCGCCAAGGCGGCCGAAGCGGCGATCATCAGCGTGCAGGCTGAAAACAGACCGCCGCTCTGATTTTCAAGGCCGGCGCGGCGCCTATGCGATGACGCGTTTATGTCGCCGTTAGGGCAATACAAGTTCGATAAAGCGCACCGCGCCCAGGTCGTTTTCTTCAAAGCCCTTTTCGTCCGTCCGGATGATGCTTTTCAGCCGCTGTCTGCTGGCCGGGCCGACCGGCGCTACCAGAACGCCACCGATTTTCAACTGGTTTTTCAAAGGTTCAGGCACCTTTGGCCCGCCGGCCGAGATGATAATGGCATCGAACGGCGCATATTCCGGCCAGCCAAGACTGCCATCGCCGGTCTTAAGAATGATGTTGGCATAGCCCAGATGACGGAAGTGCTTGGCGGCGGTTTCGCTGAGAGGCGCAAGGCGCTCGATGGCATATACTTCACGAGCGATGCGGCTCAATACCGCCGAGGCGTAGCCAGAACCGGCGCCGATTTCTAGCACGCGCGCATCCGCGCCGATGCGCGCGGCGTCCGCCATCGCCGCGACAATATAAGGCTGGGAAATGGTCTGGCCTCTGGCAATGGGCAAGGCGCAGTCGTCATAGGCGAATTCCTCGAAGCCCGCGCCCACAAAGACCTCGCGCGGAACCTGGCGCATGGCCGCCAGCACGGCCGGATTGCGCACCCCGCGCTCCGCGATCTGGGTGTCGACCATTTGATTCCGCCGCTGGCTATTATCCATTAGCTGAATTCCCGCCCTTCTGGGAACGATAAGCGCGCGGGATTTGATCCTTGGGGAACTTTAGGCGGGACCTCGCCGCGGATTGCAGCTATTTTGGTGCACGGAACCCGGGTTCCGGTCGGGCGTCACGAAAGCTTCGTGCGTTTGTCTATCTTGGCGTGGACGGGGTTTCCGCATAGAGGCGATATATGTCCCAAATTCGGTTTGGTGGCGCATGATCAGGAAGAAAAGGGGCAAGAGGCCCGACTTTGATGCCATCAACCGCTACTGGTTCGCGGCCAATTATCTCTCGGTAGGCCAGGTTTATCTGAAATCGAATGCATTGCTGCGCGAACCGCTGACGCTGGACCATATCAAGCCGCGATTGCTGGGCCATTGGGGAACCACGCCCGGGCTCAATTTTGTCTATGTCCATCTCAACCGGATCATCCGGGAGTGGGATCTGAACATGATCCTGATCACCGGGCCCGGCCATGGCGGCCCCGGCATCGTGGCCAATGCTTATTTGGAAGGTTCCTACACCGAACGCTTCCCGGCGATCGAACGCAACGCCAATGGGTTGGAGCGGCTGTTCCGGCAATTTTCCTGGCCCTATGGCGTGCCAAGTCATGCTTCTCCGGAAACGCCGGGCTCGATTCACGAAGGCGGTGAGCTGGGTTATTCCCTGGCGCATGCCTATGGCGCGGCCTTCGACAATCCCGATCTGATCGTCACCTGTATCGTGGGCGATGGCGAAGCCGAGACCGGGCCCTTGGCCACGAGCTGGCACTCCAACAAATTCGTCAATCCCAGGCGGGACGGCGCTGTCCTGCCGGTGCTGCATCTGAACGGCTACAAGATCGCCAACCCGACCATTCTGGCCCGTATCGAACGCAGCGAGCTGCTCGCGCTTCTTAGAGGCTATGGATACGACCCCGTCGTCGTCGAAGGTCATGATCCGATTCCGATGCATCGCAAGATGGCGGCGGCGATGGACAAGTGCATCGACGCCATCCAGGCGATCCAGAAGAAGGCCCGCACCGGCCGGGGCCTGCCCGAGCGGCCGCGCTGGCCCATGATCGTCATGGTGACGCCCAAGGGCTGGACCGGTCCCAAGAAAGTGGACGGATTGCCGGTCGAGGGCACCTGGCGGGCACATCAGGTGCCGATGGAGCATATGGACAAGCCCGGACATCTGAAAATCCTGGAACGATGGATGAAGAGCTATCGCCCGGACCGGCTGTTCGACGCCAATGGCAGGCTGATCGACGAGCTGGCGGCCCTGGCGCCGACAGGCCATCGGCGGCTGGGCATGAACCCGCACAGCAATGGCGGAGAGTTGCTGACGCCGCTGTCGCTGCCGCCGTTTCGTGATTTTTCCCTCCCTGTGGAAAAGCCCGGCCAGAGCCAGGGCGAGGCGACGCGTGTCCTGGGCGAATATCTGCGCGAAGTCTTCGTGTTGAATGCCGAAACGCGCAACTTCCGCTTGTTCGGCCCGGACGAGACCGCCTCCAACCGGCTGGATGCCGTCTACAAGGCATCGAAGAAGGAATGGATGGCGGCGCGAAAGCCCACCGATGTCGACCTGGCGGTGGATGGCCGGGTGCTGGAAATCCTCAGCGAGCATATGTGCGAGGGCTGGCTGGAGGGCTATCTGCTGACCGGCCGCCATGGCCTGTTCAACTGCTATGAGGCCTTCGTCCATATCGTGGATTCCATGGTCAATCAGCACGCCAAATGGATCAAGTCATGCAAGGATATTCCCTGGCGCGCGCCGATTGCTTCATTGAACTATCTGCTGACCAGCCATGTCTGGCGCCAGGACCATAACGGTTTCAGCCATCAGGACCCCGGTTTCATCGATCATGTCGCCAACAAGAAGGCCGACATTGCCCGCATCTATCTGCCGCCGGATGCCAACTGCCTGCTGTCGGTGGCCGATCACTGTCTGAAGAGCCGCAACTACATCAACCTCATCGTGATCGGCAAGCAGATGGCCTGGCAGTGGCTGGATGTGGACGCGGCCATGCGCCATTGCGTGGCCGGCGCCGGCATCTGGGAATGGGCCTGCACCGGCGATCACGACCCCGATATGGTGATGGCCTGCGCCGGCGATGTTCCCACCATGGAGGCGTTGGCGGCGGTGATGCTGCTGCGCGAACACGCGCCGGATCTCTCTATTCGGGTCGTCAATGTCGTCGATCTGATGACGCTTGCGCCCGCCAGCGAGCATCCGCATGGATTGAACGAAAAGGATTTCGAGAGCCTGTTCACGGCCGACAAGCCGGTGATCTTTGCCTATCACGGCTATCCGACTTTGATACACAAACTGACCTATGATCGCGCCAATCATGCGAACTTCCATGTCCATGGCTTCAACGAGGAAGGCACCACCACGACCCCGTTCGACATGGTGGTGCTGAACAGGCTGGACCGCTTTTCGCTGATGCTGAATGCGTTCCGGCGGGTGCCCAAGCTGAAGCCTCGCTACAAAGAGGCCGAGCAGATCTATTGGAGCGCGATGGAACGCCACAAGCTCTATATCAGCGAGCATGGCAAGGACATGCCGGAAATCGCCAATTGGCGCTGGACGCCCGGATGAACATCCTTGCCCTGAATGCGGGGTCGTCATCGCTCAAGTTCCGGATTGCGGAACCCGGCCGGGCGCCCCTGTTTACGGGCACGGCCCAGGATTTCGGAACACCGGATGCCAGACTGGAAATCCGGAATGCGGACGGCCAGGCGGTCCAGAACACCGCCTGTGCCGGTCTGCCTGATGCCGCCCGCGCGGTTCTGGATTTCGCCGGCGCCCGCAAGCTTCGGCTATCGGCGATCGGCCATCGCATCGTCCATGGCGGGCCACGCATTCTGGCGCATTGTGTTATCGACAAGCGTGTGGAAGAGGCGCTCACGCAGGCCAGCGCGCTCGCGCCACTGCACAATCCGCCGGCGCTGGATGTCCTGGCGCTTGCGCGGCAGATGTATCGCGATGTGCCGCAGATTGCCTGTCTCGATACGGCGTTTCATTCCCATTTGCCGCCGGTCGCGGCGCGGTTTCCGTTGCCCGCCCATTTTTTTGGCGAAGGCATTCGCCGCTACGGTTTTCACGGTCTGTCCTGTGAATCGATTCTGGCGCAGCTCGATCCCGCGCCACAGAGACTGGTCATTGCCCATCTGGGCGGTGGCGCCAGCGTTACGGCGGTGAAAGGGGGGATTTCCGTCGATACCACCATGGGACTGACCCCGGATGGTGGTGTGATCATGGAAACCCGCAGCGGCGATCTGGACCCCGGCCTGTTGATCTATCTGCTGCGCCAGGGCCAGACGGCCGATACGCTGGAGCAGTTGTTGAGCAAAAAAAGCGGCATTGCCGGCATTTCTCAAGGTTCCGGCGATCCGCGCCAGCTCCGCGCGAGCAGGACGGACGACGGTGACATCGCGCTGGATATGTTTGCCATCAGTGTTGCGAAGGCAATCGCCGGCATGGCGGCGGCGCTTGGCGGCATCGATCTGCTGGTCTTCACCGGCGGCATCGGCGAGCATGATGACAGCATGCGCCAGAATATCCTGGTAAGGCTGAACTGGATCGCCGATCTGGCGATCAGAATCTTGCCGGCGCGGGAGGAGGAAATGATCATCGATCATTGCGGCAAACTTGTGTCCGTGCGCGAATAAAAATCCTGGCACGACTTCGCCGCAGATCCGTTAGGTCATCATCCCAAATCGGCCAGCACATGACATTCAGAATTCAATATCACCGCGACGGTAAAGCCGCCGGAAGTTCCGACCGGGCTTCCACCATGTATGATGCGCGCAAGGCCGCCCGACTGGCCCGTGACAGGCATGGTTTCAACGCTGCCGTCATCCTGGCGCCTGCCGCTTCCGGAGGCGAAAGGGAAATCGAGGTCATCCGTTTTGAACAGTAGCAGTCGTCGCTGAGACGGCTGGAGTTTACTCTCTTATGACGTAAAAGGCCGTTTCATAGGGCTTGAGATCGACCGCGATCTGGCCGGCGTCGCCCGCGATTTTTTCCACGTGCCCGCTTTCCGCATCCCAACGCTCCACCGTTTTGCCGGAACGCAGCTTGAGCGTGTTCCGCACAAGGCGATCGCTCTCATTGAACAGCATTATCACATCCGCATCCGCAAGCTTGCGCCGCATGACCCGAAGCGCCGTGTCGGGTGTAGAGAGTGTCACGGCTTGCGGGCCGATGGCCGCATCCACCGCCGCAAGGAGTTTGGCCGAGGGATTGAGGGGCGCTGGCGCGCTCTGAACCGGATAGGCGGGCGGAAAGGGAACCGCGGCAAGCGTTTCGGGAATCAGCGTCGCCCAGTTGAAATCCGAAGGGCTGGCCTGTGTTTCATGGAGATAGGTTTTGTCGGCGATATTGCCGGGCGTTCCCGTGATGAACAGGACATGGCCGCCACCTTCCGAGAATCTCCGCAGCTTCTCGATGGTGGCACGCGACAGCACGCGCGCATCCGGCACGATCAGCGAGCGATAACGGTTGCCGCTGGCGCTTTCCAGGGTGCCCGGTCCTGCCTTGAGTGCGTCGTTGATCGCGTCTTCTGTCACGATATCGAAATCGGTCTGATGCTCGGACAGCAATCGCTCGCTGGAGACAAAGGCGCTGTCGGCATCTGCGTCCTGCATCCAGAGAGACGCGGTCGGAAGCAACAGGGCGACATCGGCGGCCGGGCGGCCCATCGACATCAGGTATGAAACACGCCTCGTATAGGCCATCAGCGCCGGCCAGCCCGGGTCCTTCATGTAAGGCGCCGGTCCGCCGTGGGGGGTGTCGCTGGCGGGGTAATGCATGGTCTCGACCAGATTGACGCCGCGCACGAACTGTTCATTGAGGATATAGCGCGCCTGATCGATGTCCGGCACCGGCCGATAGGCCGCGAAGCTTTCGGTGAAGGCGCGAGGATGGCCATAGACATGGCTGACCGATGACGCCAGCCGGGGGAAATCGGAAACCGTATCGGTCCAGATCTGGTGCCAGATGGTGTCGATGCCGGGGACCTGGACGTAACGCATGGCGCGGAAGAAATCGCCCTCGCTCTGTACCAGATGAAGCTGCTGTTCCTCGTGATTGATATGGACCTGGTATTCCATGTTGTTCTCGGCGCACCAGAGCGCCTGCGGCTTGAAGAAGCCGTCTTCGAACATTTGGGCGAAGACGTCGTAAAAATCCGCCTTGGCGCCGATCTGCGCCGGAGTCAGGCGCGTCTCCGGTCCCTTGGGTTGCAGGAACGCCGCCAGATAGGGCCGGATATCGTAGCTCTTCATCTTCTGGAAGGTGTCGAAGAAGCGCGGGGTCCAGGGCAGGCCGCTGATCGTATAGTCGGGTTCGTCGCCGCGGAAACCCATGATGGTCTTGCCGAACTCGTCGCCGACCACCTTCTTATAGGCGTTGTGGGTGAAATCCAGATACTGCTGTGTCGCCGCCGGATCGAGATAGTCCTCGAGCGATTGGGTTTCATCCTTGGCGTGGGTGGGATTGGTATCCGAACGTGTGGGCGATGTGCGAAACGTGTGGGTGACGAATACCACCGTCCAGCTTCCGGCCGGCGCCGTCCATTTGACCCTTCCATCCGTGACGGCCAGCGCGATGGCATCACCGGAAAGACTGGGCAGGGCGCTGACCGCCACGGTGTCCGGCGGGACCAGTTCGTCGATGGACTGGCCGCCGGAGACGGTGACGGTCTTTGCCGCCATCAGGATCTGCATCCGCAGTTCGGGATGTTCGCGGGTGAACTTGCCGCCGGCAAAGCCGGATGGATAGCCTGCATCGTCCACGATCCAGACCTTCATTCCCCGCTTCTTGGCTTCCAGGACCAGTTGGCGGAACAGGTTGAGATATTGCGGCGACATGTAATCGAAACCGGCGCCGGCGCCATATTGGACGGTCACGGCGCGCCAGCCCGACGCCCTCATGGTGTCGAGATCATGCCGGATGATATCGATGGTGATCGGCCCACCCATGCTGTAATAGGGTTCCGGACCATATTCGGCGGGCGGGTTGTTCCAGATCGCCGCCACATGCGCCGCGGTCGGCATCTGCATCTGTTGCCAGGGACGCGTGCCTGTCTGCCCGAAAGCGGCGGGCCCAGCGCCAATGAGCAATGCCGATATTGCCGCCAGTGCCGATACGGTGCGCATGATATTCTCCTGTGACGGCGATTGTTAAAGCGTCTGGTCGCCGGCGTTGGCGATGACCGTATCCGCGACCGGACGGCTCCAGGCGACACGGAAATCATTGACCTTCTTCAAGGCAAAGGCGGGGGCAGGGACCGTCACCGCGAAAAAGTCGGCGCGTGTCACATCCTCGAGCTGGAAAGCGGGGCGCGGATCGGCCGCCTGGGGGCGGACCTCCACATGGCTGACATCCAGCCCGCGCACATGGCGGAAATAGAAGCCGTGGGCGGGCATCGGGCCGAACATGTTCGGCTCGGGATATTTGCTTTCATTTTCGGGTACCTGTGCCACCGGTTGCCCGCCGCCGGCATGATCGACAAAGACATTCGCGATCTTCAGGTCTTCGATTGCGGCGCCGGAGATACCGCTTGCGATGGACGAGAAGCGGGCGTCGCAATTGTGGGCGGTGATATTGCTGATCATGACGCGGCGCAAGGTGCCGGCTTTCGTGGACCCGGCGGGGCCGCGTAGCCGGGCGCCCAGGCGCAGAAAGAGCGGGCCGCAGACCAGATCGCGCATCGCGATATTGGTGATGGTGACATCTTCCAGCAGCGCGCCGTCGACGGTTTCCAGCGCGAGTCCCTGACAGCCCTCAAAAGTGCAGTTGGAAATGGCTATGTTCAGAAATCCGCCATTGGATTCGGTGCCCAGCTTTATACGGCCCGTCATGAAGGCATATGCAGGGTCGGTGATGCGCCTGAAGCTGCCATCGAGCAGGGTGCCCAGATCCCAGCAGCCGGATACATAGCAATTGTCGATTGTGAGATTCTTGCAGGGGCGGCTATAGCCCAGAGCGAAGCTGGACTTGGGCACGATGGCGTCGTCCCAGGGCGCGTTCACGCTGCAGTTCGATACATGCACATTCTGGCAACAGTCGATATCGATACCGTCGCGGTCGGTATCGATGGTAAGGCCGTCGATCGTCAAATTGTCGACGCCGGTGAGCAAAAGGCCGAAATGCCCGCCTTTGAGAATGGAAAAGTCGCCCAGGCGCACATTGCGGCAATTCTTCAGCGCGATCGCCTTGTTGCCCACACCCGGCTGCTCGGCTTTGAACGGGTTGCCCAAGGTGCGCACGGTGCGCCCGTGGCTGAGGCCCCGGCCCCAGATCAGACCCGGTCCGCTGATGGATATGTCGTGCAGATCCTCGCCCCAGATTAGCGAATTGTGCCAATGGTTATGGCCGTAATCCTGATAGTGCACCCAGGCCGTGTCGGGTTCGGCCGCGTCATAGGTGCCACCCAGATAGCCGGTCGTCTGGCCGGGCCTAGGCGAGTCGGCCGCGATGATGGTGGCGCCCTGCTCGAGCACCAGATGCACCTGGCTCTTCAGCCGAATGCTGAAGCACAGATATGTTCCTGCCGGGACGAGCACGGTGCCCCCACCATCCGCCGCCGCGGCATCGATCGCCCGGTTGATGGCTGTGCTGTCCAGGGCCTTGCCATCACCGGCAGCGCCGTAACTGCGGACATCATGAAAGTCTTTGACTGCTGCAATGGCGCGGGTGGCGGCCATGGCGGGCCATCCGGCATAACCGGCCGCGGCAAGCCCCAGTCCGCAAAGAAGCATGTTCCGGCGGCCGATGTTGAAACCCATGAATTTGTCTCCGCGTCGATGCAGCAATCGGGCGGAAAGACTAATCGCAAAGGACGGTGTGCCGCCATGCGGGGAACGCACCTGTTCCGGGCTGAAGAATAACCGGTTTCCCTTGGCGTCTCACTAAGTGATAGGCCTGTCCATGGAATGAGACAGCATGGCTTGTCGGCCTCCGCCTTGTGGGGCATGACTGCAAAAAGGGGTGACGGCCAGTCACACGGATGCATAGGGGGATCTGGGATGCGGTTTTCGTCCAGCGCGCGCGTGCGCACGTCATTGATGCGGGGTATTTCCTGGGGTGCACTGGCGATGCTCGCCGTCTCACCCGCATTCGCGCAACAGCAAGGCCAGCCGGAATCCGACTCCGTCGAGTCGGTCACGGTCACCGGCACGCTGCTGAAGGGTGAGGCCCCGATCGGTGCCCATGTTGTTGACGTCAACACCGACGACATCAAGGCGACCGGCGCCGTCACCACCAACGAAGTTCTCTCCAACATTCCGCAGATCAACAGCCTGTTCAATACCGAGCCGGTCACCGCGACCGCCGGCGTGGGCCATGACACCCAGCCCAAGCCGATCCTGCGCAACCTGAACAGCGCGGGCGGCGCTGCCACTCTGGTGATGGTGGACAGCCATAATCTGGTTGGCGATGGTGTTCTGGCGACGACGCCCGATCCCACCGCCATACCCGCAATGGTCCTGCAGCGGGTCGATGTGGTGCTGGATGGCGGTTCGTCCATCTATGGCTCCAACGCCATCGCGGGCATCATCAATCTGATAACCCGCAAGGATTTCGATGGGGTGCAGCTGCAGACCCAGCTCGGAACCACCACCGCCAGCGATTACAACACGATCGAGGTCGGCCTGATGGCGGGCCATAACTGGGGCTCGGGCGGCTTCTACATGGCGTATGAGTACCGCTACAATTCCTATCAATATGCCGCGGACCGGCCCTATCCCCGCCAGAACCTGATACCGCTGGGCGGCACGACGGACTCGCGTTCGAGCTTCTGCGATCTCGCCAACATCACGGTCGGTTCGACCATCTATCACCAGACCACCACCACGGTGGCCAATTCCCCGGGCGCTCTGGCGGCATCGGTCGCGCCGGGTGTCAACAAGTGCGACACGACCTTTCTGGGAAGCACGCCGTTCCCGCAGGACGCGCAGCATTCCATTTTCGCGTCCTTCCATCAGGACATCACCAACGACATCACCCTGTCGATCACCGCCAATTATTCGCGGCACGCGACCACCGGTCTTGCCTATGCGCTGGGCGGATCGGGCACGATCACCAGCAACAATCCCTTCTTTCAGGCAATCGGCACCGAAAAGTCCCAAACCGTCGCCTTCAGCCTCGAGCCCATCTATGGGCGTAACATCGCCAACACCGATCAGCTGGAAAAATTCTATATCGCGCCGGACCTGGACTTCAGGTTCGGCAAGGACTGGGACCTGGATGTGCTGGGCAATTACGGCCGTTCCTATGTCTATCAGCTTTCGCCGTCACTGAACGGCGTCCAGCTCAATTCCGATCTCCAGTCATCGGACCCGAATTTCGCCCTCGATCCCTACAACCTTGCGCTGACCAATGGCGCCGTGCTGCAGCAGCTGCAGAATTTCGGCACCACGGCCTTCTCCACCCAGCAGCTGGCCCAGGGCCGCGCCATCGCCAATGGCTCGCTGTTCAGCCTGCCGGGCGGTGAAGTGAAGCTGGCGCTGGGCGCGCAGATCGATTTTGAAACGTTGAAAGCCGCCAATATCAATGGCCAGCTGGGCCAGCGTGGCGGAACCGCGGTCCCGGGAGGCCTGGTGGTACAGGCCAATGTCCATCGCTATGTCGATTCGGTCTTTGGCGAAGTGAGCATTCCGATCATCGGCGCCGCCAACGCCATACCGCTGGTTCATTCGCTGATGCTGGATATCTCCGGCCGCTACGACCACTATAGCGATGCCGGCGACACCACCAATCCCAAATTCGGCCTCACCTATGAGCCCATCGAAGGGCTGAAGGTGAACGCCAATATCGGCACCTCCTTCAACGCGCCCTCCATGGCCGACAAGGAAGGCGCCACCGACACGCGCGTTCTTCTCCAGCAGCCGCCAACCAACCTTGTGCCCGGCGTGCCGTTGCCGGCGGGCAATGTGGGCTTCCTGATCGCGGGCGGCAGCCCCGACCTGCAGAGCCAGAAGGCGCATACCTGGTCCGCGGGCATGAATTATGCGCCGAACATGTGGGGTCTCGACGGCCTGGATCTGAGCCTGACCTACTGGCATGTGGGGCTGACCGACGTGATCGCGCAGGCGCCCTACAAGACGACCCAGATCTATACCCAGGCTGCCTATGCGCCTTATTACATCCTGTTCCCGACTCTGGCGCAGCTGACCGCGGCCACGGCCGGAATCGTGCAGGCCGGCTTCCCGGGTTATGCGCCATACTATAACGGCACGCTGGGGACCGGCGTTTATACGCTGCTGGATGCCCGCCGCCACAATCTTGGGAATGTGTATGACGATGGCATCGACTTCGGCGTGAATTACGATTTTCCCGTCAGCTGGGGAACGCTGAATTTCGGCGTCAACGGTTCGGATTATGTGCTCAGCAAGACCCAAGCCTTTGCCGGCTCGCCGCTCACCGATCAGCTGGCCGCCAACACGAGTCCCTACAATTTCTCCGCCCATATCGGCGGCTCGATCGGGGCATTCACCGGGCGTGTGACCTGGAATTACAGCGCCGGCTATACCTCGACCACCACGGGTGCCCAGACCCATATCAGCGCCTTTGGTCCGGTGAATGTGTTTGCGGGCTATGATCTGTCCGATGTCGCGCATTGGCTCGACAATGCGACCATTGGGGTCAATGTCGACAACCTGTTCAACGAAGATCCGCCCTTCGCCAATAACACCACCGGCGGCACGGCCAATGGTTCGACCCTGGGCCGCTATGTCGAAGTCAGCCTGGCGAAGAAATTCTAAGAACCGGGCAGGCGATAACTCATTGTGAATAATGAGTTATCGCCTTCTTTCTGTCGTCTATAGCGCGAACGACGGGAAGGCGGCAGTCCCGGCGCGGTTGTATGCCACGCCCTGATGGCCCGGCCGTTTTCGGTCGTTTTCCTATACAAAGAATCTAATTGCTCCCGGCCGGCGATTGCCCAACTTGCATCGCCCGGTCCCTGGCCGGACAATACGGTTTTCCCGGGTGGATCTTTTGAAAATCCTGCTGATAGAGGACGACAAGGAAACATCGGCGCACATCGTCTATGCCCTGGGCAAGGAAGGGCATGAGGTCGAACTGTGCCATGACGGCCGCGAAGGGTTGGAGCGGGCGCGCAGCGCGGAGCATGGTGTGCTGATCGTGGACCGGATGCTGCCGGGCCTGGACGGTCTTTCCCTGGTGCGGAGCCTGCGGGAAGAGGGCAGCCAGATGCCGGTCCTGTTCCTCACCACCATGAGCGGCCTGGACGACCGGGTGGAGGGGCTGCAGGCCGGCGGCGACGACTATCTGGTCAAGCCCTTTGCCTTTCCCGAACTTCTGGCGCGGGTCAACGCCATCACCCGGCGCAGCCAGCGCAGCGGCGATGGCGAGCCGGTGCGTCTGCGCGCTGGTGATCTGGAAATGGACCTGATCCGGCGCACGGTGCAGCGTGGCGGCAAGGCGATCGAATTGCAGGCGCAGGAATTCCGCCTGCTGGAATTTTTGATGCGCAACACGGGCCGGGTCGTCACCCGCGCCATGCTGCTGGAAAAAGTCTGGGACCTGCATTTCGATCCGCGCACCAATATCGTGGAGACCCATATGAGCCGGCTGCGCGGCAAGGTGGATCGCGGCTTCGGCGCCGAACTGATCCACACCGTGCGCGGCGCGGGATATACCCTGCGTGCCGATTAGGTTTCTGCGCACCGAAGGCTTTCGCCTGTCGGCGCTCTATGCCGGCATTTTTTCACTGTCATGCCTGGCGCTCGGCGTCTTCGTTCTGGTGATCACCGACCACGCCCTGCGCGACCAGATCGTGCAATATTCGTCCAACGACATCGCGGCGGTGAGAAACGGCTATTCCTTTGAGGGCGTGCGCGAGGCCCGCGAGGTTGTGCACCAGCTGATGGCGGGACCGGTCTCCTCCGATTTCTATCTGCTGCAGAAGGATGGCAAGGCGATCGCGGGCAACATGCCGGCGATGCCGCCGAAAATCGGCACCGTGGACATCCCGGCCTCGGCCGATACCGGCAATCATGACGTTTTGGGCGTGGGAGCGTTTCTGGCGCCGGGGCTATATATCTTTACCGGCAGCGACACGGCCAGGCTGCATGCGGTCCAGGAACATATCCTGCACGTGATGCTGGGCCTGTTCGCCGCCGCCACGCTGCTGGCGGTGGCGGGCGGCACATTGGTGAGCTGGAGTTTCCTGCGCCGCACCGACGCCATGGCCCGGGCCTGCCGCGCCATCATGGATGGCGATCTCAAGCTGCGCATTCCCGTGCGCGGCACCAGGGACCCGCTCGACAATCTGGCCGAGGCCATCAACGAGATGCTGTCGCGCATCGGCCAGCTGATGGACAATCTGGCCCAGGTCAGCAACGACATCGCCCATGACCTGCGCACGCCGGTCACCCATCTGCGCCACCGGCTGGAGCGGGCGCGCGCCGATTGCCGCACGCCGGAAGAGCATGCCGCTTCGCTGGAAATGGCGATCGCCAAGGCGGACGAGATATTGGGTCTGTTTGCGGCCCTATTGCGCATCGCCCAGATCGAGGGGGGCGAGCGCCGGGCCGCCTTCACCAATGTCGATCTTGGCGCGTTGCTGGAACAGATGCGCGAACTGTTCGATCCTGTCGCCGAAGAGGCAGACCATGCCTTGCATCTTGCCGCGGCGCCGGCCCTTGTCATCCGCGGCGACCGTCAGCTGCTCACCCAGCTTTTCTCCAATCTGATCGAGAATGCGGTCGTTCACACGCCGCCAGGCACGCGCATCACCCTGGCGCTGCGCGGTGTCGACGGCTATGCGGTGGCCCAGGTCAGCGATGACGGTCCGGGCGTACCGGTGGAAGAACATGAGCGGCTGTTCCGCCGACTTTATCGCCGCGAGGCCAGCCGCACCCAGCCCGGCCATGGCCTGGGCCTATCCCTGGCCCTGGCCATCGCGGAACTGCATGGCGCCCGCATCCAGATCGCACAAGAGGGACCCGGCATGACCGTGAATGTGTCCTTCCCGCTGGCGCGGGACGCGGCCTAACATCAAGAAATATTGGGAAAATTTATGGGCAGCGGTTGTAGCTCTTGTCATGTCCAGACAGGATAATCCACGCCGTTTCGGAGACCATCATGACCCGTTCCGCCTTCTTCTGTCCCCTGCATCAGTGCCGCTGATGCACAAGCCGGGCATCATGGCGATGGCGGCGTTGCTGCTGCTGTCGGCCTGCGGCAAAAATGCCGACGACGATAAGAAGCCTGCGGCCAAGGAAGATGCCGATACGCCCGGCATCACACTCAAGGCCGAGGAAATGCAAAGCCTGGGGCTGACCGTGCAGCCCGCGGTTGCCGCCCAATACCGGGGGCAGGTGAGCGGCTATGGTGTGGTGACGGCGCTGGACGCCATCGCCCAGGCCGATTCCGATTTCGTGGCGGCGCAGGCGACCGCGGCACAGAGCGCGGCCGCGGCGGCGCGCGCCCGCTCGCTGGCCACCGGTGCGGAAGCGGCGATCTCGCGCGAACAGCTGGAAGCGGCGGAAAGCAAGGCGGCCGCCGATCAGGCGGCGCTGGCGCTGGCCCGGCGCAAGAGCGAGGCGGCCTTTGGCCTGAATTCGCCATTCCGCACTTCCGAAGGCCGCGCGCGCGCGATGCGCGAATTGGGCTCGGGCGGCGCGGTGCTGGTGCGCGTGACCTTTCCCGCCACCGGCGGCGCCGCGCCCGCAAGGCTGGTCATCAGCCGCATGGGAGCCGATGCCAAAAGCTGGACCGCGACCACCATCTGGGATGCGCCTGCCGATCCGTCGGTGCCTGGCCGCAGCTTCTATGCCATCGTACGAGGCAGCGACCTTGCCCAGAATGAACGGGTCACCGCCGCCATTCCCAGCGGTGTGGCCCAGGCAGGCGTGAAGATCCCCGCCCATGCGGTGGTGTTCGGCGAAAGCGAGGCCTGGGTCTATGTCCAGACCGCGGCGCGCACCTTCCTGCGCACCAAGGTGGCGACCGATCGACCGATGGATGACGGCTATTTCGTCACCGGCATCAAGCCGGGCGACAAGATCGTGGTGGACGGCGCGGGCCTTCTGCTCGCCCATGAAGTCAATCCCAGCACCGAAGCCGAGGATTAGGCCATGCGTTGGCTTGTCGGCCTGTGCGTGCGCTATGCGGGCACTCTCGCCACCCTGACCCTGATCGCGTTGTTGGCGGGCCTGTGGGCGACGCGCAGCGCGCCGCTGGACGTATTTCCGGATTTCGTGCCGTCCACGGCGGATATCCAGACCGAAGCGCCGGGCTTCACCGCCCAGCAGGTCGAACAGCTGGTCACCAAGCCGATCGAGAATGCGGTCAATGGCGCGCAGGGGCTGGCCACCATCCGTTCGGAATCCATTCCCGGCCTGTCGGTCATCACCATCCAGTTCAATGACAATATCGATCTCTTCAATGCCCGCCAGGGGATATCGGAACGGCTGAGCGAGCTGGGGGGAACCTTGCCGGCCGGCGTGGATACGCCGCGCCTGTCGCCGCTCACTTCCAGCACCATGGATTTGCTGAAGATCGGCCTTCTGTCGGACAAGCTCGATCCCTATCAGCTGCGCGACCAGGCGGAATGGGTGCTCAAGCCGGCGCTGCTGGCGGTGCCGGGCGTCGCCCATGTCATCATCTTTGGCGGGGCGGTGCGCCAGATCCAGATCCAGCCCGATGTGGTGAAGATGGCCTCTTATGGCTTCACGCTTACCGACCTGGCCGATGCGGCGCGCGCGGCGCTGGCCCTGAAAGGCGCGGGCTTTGTCGATCTCGCCCATCAGCGGGTGCTGATCCAGACCCCGGTGCCGTCGCCCGATCCCTCGGCCATTGCCAATGCCGTGCTGGCGGTCAGGAATAAGACGCCGATCACTATCGGCGACATCGCCAGGGTAACCCAGGCGCCGGCCTTGCGTTCCGGCGATTCCGTGGTGATGGGCAAGCCCGGCGTGATGCTGTCGCTGGCCAGCCAGTATGGCGCCAACACCCTGGAAACCACCCGGTCGCTGGAAGTGACGCTGGCCCAGTTGATCCCGGCCATGAAGGCGCAGGGCATCACCGTTTATCCGGCGCTGCACCGGCCGGCCAACTTCATCGAGCGGGCGCTGGCCTCGCTGGAACAGTCGCTGGTGATCGCCGCGGTACTGATCCTGGTGGTGCTGTTCCTGTTCCTGCGCGACTGGCGCTCGGCCCTGATCACCTTCCTCGCCATTCCGCTGTCCTTGCTGGCGGCCGTGGCGGTGCTGGAGAAGATGGGCCAGACGCTCAATACCATGACGCTGGGCGGCTTTGCGGTGGCCCTGGGCGTGCTGGTGGACGACGCCATCATCGGCATCGAAAACATCCTGCGCCGCCTGGCCGAAAATGCCAAGCTTCCTGAGCCGCGCCCCCGGCGCCAGGTGATCGCGGAAGCGACCCTGGAGGTACGGGGGCCGGTGGTCTATGCGACGCTTGTCGTGATCGCGGTGTTCCTGCCCGAGCTGTTTTCGTCCAGCGTACAGGGCAAGTTTGTCGGCCCGCTGGCGCTGGCTTTCATTCTGGCGGTGCTGGCCTCGCTGCTGGTGGCACTGACCGCGGCGCCGGCGCTGTGCGCCTTGATGCTGTCGGCCCGCGACGCCCATGGCGATCTGACATGGATCGGCAGGCTGAAAGAATGGCAGCGGGGTCTTATTGCCAGGGTCTATGCCAATTTCCGCCTGATTGGCGCGGTGCTGATCATTGCCACCATTGCGGCGGGCGCGGCGCTGCCTTTCATGGGCGGCAGCTTCATGCCCGATTTCCGCGAAGGCCATTTCGTGATGCAGGTGACGGCGTCCACGCCTGGTGCCTCGCTGGACGAGATGATGCGGGTGGGTGAGCGCGTCAGCAAGGATGTGCTGGCCTTGCCGTATGTTGCGACCATCGAGCAGCAGGTGGGGCGCGCTTCCCTGGGTGAAGACACCTGGGGCCCGCACCAGAGCGAATTCCATGTCGAGCTGAAACCCGACGCCAAGGTCGATCAGGACCAGGCCCAGAACGATCTGCGCGAGATCCTGTCGCATTATCCCGGTCTGCAATCGGAAGTCGTCACCTTCCTGGGCGACCGCATCAGCGAAAGCCTGACAGGCGAGACCGCCGATGTGGATGTGAAGGTGTTCGGCGACCAGCTCGATACGCTGGACGCCACCGGCCAGCGCATCGCCGCCGCCCTGCGCGGCACGCCGGGCATCGCCGATCTGCAGTTCAAGCCCCAGAGCGGCACGCCGACATTCGCCATCCATATCGATCCGGCGGCGCTGGTGGCGAATGGGTTGAAGATGCAGGACGTGCTGGAAGCGGTGGAGACGGAATATTCCGGCGCCACGGTCGGCCAGACCTATGCCGGCACCCGCATCGTCGATGTCACCCTGCTGCTGCCGGAAAAGGCACGCAACCGGCCCGAGCTTTTGTCCTCCATGATGATCGCCAGTCCTTTCGGGCCGGTGCCGCTGTCGCAGGTCGCCCGTGTGGTGCCCACGGAAACGCGCTTCAAGATCACCCATGACGGAGGCCAGCGCTTTGTCTCCCTGACTTTCAATGTCGTGGGCCGCTCGCTGCAGGCGACCGAGCAGGATGCGCGGGCGCGCGTTAATGCCTTGAAGCTGCCGCCCGGCGTCTATGTCGAATTCACCGGCGCCGCCGAGGCGCAGCGCGCCTCGGAGGCCCAGATGGCGCTTTATACCGCCTTCGCCGTGGTGCTGATCGGCCTGTTGCTATTTATCTGCTTCCATTGGCGCGCGAACACCTGGCTGGTGCTGGTCAATCTGCCGTTCAGCCTGATCGGCGCGGTGGCGGGCATCGCGCTGACCGGCAGCGGTCTGTCGGTTGGCGCCATGGTGGGGCTGGTTACGGTGTTCGGCGTCAGTGCCCGCAATGCGATTCTGCTTTTGGCTCATTACGAACATCTGGTGGAGGTGGAGGGGGCGCCCTGGAATGTGGATACTATCCTGCGCGGCGCGCAGGAGCGGCTGGTGCCGATCCTGATGACGGCGGCGGTGACGGCACTGGGCCTGATGCCGCTGGCCATCGGCGCCAACCAGCCGGGACAGGAGATCGAGGGCCCCATGGCCATCACCGTGCTGGGCGGCCTGATCACTTCGACCCTGCTCAATCTTCTGGTGTTGCCGGCCCTGGCGGAACGCTTCGGCGGTCCCAAGCCAAAAGAGCTGGCGCGGGAAGAGGTGGCGACATGATCCGTGCGCTGCTTCTGTCTTGTGCCATTGCCGTTACGGTTGCCGGCTGCGCCGACACACCGCCGCCCGCGCTCAAGCCGGGCGATGTGCCGGCGGCCTTTGAACAGAAAGCACCCGTCAATGCGCCCGTCTGGCCGGCGCATGACTGGTGGAGCAGCTATGGCGATCCGCAGCTTTCCGCGCTGATGGCCGAGGCCGAGGCGAATAATCTCGACATCGCCCAGGCCGCAGCGCGCCTGCGCCAGGCCGATGCGCGGGCGCGCCAGGCCGGCGCGGCGCTGCTGCCCCAGGTGGGCGCGGGCGGCTCGGTCAACACGCTTTATGGCGAAGCCAATGGCGATGCCCAGCACGAGACCGACTTCAACGCCGGCCTGGATGTCAGTTATGAACTGGATTTCTGGGGCAAGAACCGTGATGCGCTGGATTCGGCCAAAGCCGCCAGCCTGGCCAGCCGCGCCGACCGTGAGACGGTGGCGCTGACTGTCACTTCCGGCGTCGCCACCACCTATTTTCAGCTTCTGTCCCTGCGCGAGCGTATCGCCGTGGCCCGTGCCAATCTGAAATCCGCGCAGGACATCCTCAATCTGGTGCAGCGGCGCGTGACGGCAGGATATGCCGCTCCGGCCGATCTGACCCAGCAGCGCGCCGCGCTGGCGGCGGAACAGGCGGCATTGCCGGCGCTGGAGCAGCAGGAACTGGAAACCCGCAATGCCCTGGCCATCCTTCTGGGCAAGCCGCCGGAAGGTTTTACGGTCGCGGGCGACAGTCTGGATGCGCTGTCGCCGCCGGCGGTGGCGCCGGGTCTGACATCCGGGCTTCTGGCGCGCCGCCCCGACATCGCCACGGCGGAAGCCAATCTCAGGGGCGCCCATGCCGATCTGGCCGCGGCGCGTGCTGCTTTCTATCCGTCGATCACCCTGACGGCCAGCGGTGGCGTCGCATACCCCGCGCTGGCCGCGGCGGTGGCTACTTTGCCGGGTACCGGCCTTGCGCTGGCGGGCGGGGCCAATATCGTGCAGACGATTTTCGATGGCGGCAGGCTGGAAGGCAAAGTCGAGGAAACCAGGGCGCGGGAAGAGGAACTGCTGGCGGCCTATCGCGCCGCGGTGATCTCGTCCTTCTCCGATGTCGAGAATGCGCTGGGCAGCTTCGCGCATCTGACCACCCAGGAAGCCGCCTTGCACGAGCAGGTGGTCCAGTCGGAAAAAGTGCTGGCGGCGGCGCGGCGCAAATATATCGCCGGCGCGGCCGACTTCCTGGTGGTGACCGATGCCCAGCGCGCGCTTTATACCGCGCGCGACCAGTTCTCGGACATCCGCCGCGCCCGGCTGGCGGCTTCGGTGGCGCTGTACAAGGCCCTGGGCGGCGGCTTCAACAGCGCGGCTCAGTCGCAATAGCAGGTTGCCGCCGCCAGCTTACCAAAGCTTATGACGGCAATCGGCTGAGACTGCTTCGCGCAATCACGTTCAAATGGAATGCCATGTTATGCCCGACTCAAGGCCCGGATGACCGGGCGCCAAGGGGATTCGCATGTCGCGCCGGCTGGCTGTCTTTACCGCGTTGCTTTTGGCCGCTTCCGCGGCGCCGGCGCTGGCCAATCCCACCGACGAGATCCAGGTCTATACCAGCGACATCGAACCGGAAGGCGTCCTGGGCCTTACCTGGCATAACAATTATACCTTCGACGGTATCAAGACACCGGACTATCCAGGCGCACTGGTCGACAATCACGCCTATAGCAGCGTCACCGAATTTGCCTATGGCGTGACGCCCTGGTTTGAGGCCGGGCTGTATCTTCCGCTCTATGCCAACAGCGAGGGGCAAGGCTGGACTTATAACGGTTTCAAGCTCAGGGCGCTGTTCGTGAAGCCCGACTATGCCAACAACGATTTTTATTATGGCGTGAATTTCGAGTTCAGCTGGAACCAGAAGTGGTGGGAATCCCAGGTCAACAGTGGCGAGATCCGTCCCATCATCGGCTTCCGCTTCGGCGAGGACAATCGCTTCAGCCTCACCTTCAATCCGATCGTCGACAATGATTACAAGGGTGGCATAGCCGGTCTGGAGTTCAATCCGGCGACGCGGCTGGATTACAGGATAAACGACACCTGGACAGTGGCGGCGGAGGAATATGACGGATTCGGACAGCTGCGGAAATTCCTGCCCGGCGATCAGCAGTTTCATGAATTCTGGTTGACCGGCGACTACAACGGCGATCCCATCTCCGTGGAATTCGGCGCCGGCTTCGGGCTGACCCCCGCCAGCGACAATCTGACCGTAAAGCTGATGTTCATGACGGACCTGACCGGGCCGCACGGCCTGTTCACGGAACGCTGAAGCCTTTCGGCTGTTCGCCGGCCAGCCACCGCTGCCACATCATTTCATAAGCACTCTCGATACGGCGGCGGAACAGGTCGGTATCGAACAGCGGGCACTGGCGTGTCAGCTTTTGTTTGATCGCCGCCAGTGCGGCGGGATCGGTGGCGAGCGTCACCGCCAGGGTCTCATAGGCTTCGCCGCTTTCCGTCACAAGTTCCGGCAGTCCCGCGGCCTGCAGCAGGCTTGTGGCGACGCGGCCGGGAAAGGCGCTGCCCCTTTGCGTGATCAACGGCACCCCCGCCCATAAGGCATCGCTGGCGGTGGTGTGAGCATTGTAGGGCAGGCCATCGAGAAACAGATCGGCCAGCGACAGCCGCGCCAGATGCTGGGCCGGCGACCGGTCGGGCGCGAACAGGATGCGCTCGCCCGCCACGCCATGGTTTTCGGCCTGGGCCCGGATGTTCTGGGCAAAGGGAGGCACGGCATCGAGCAGCCACAGCACGCTGCCGTCCACGCGCTTCAGAATGCGCATCCAGCGCGCGAAGGTGTCGGGCGTCAGCTTGTAGCTCTGGTTGAAATTGCAGAAGACAAAGCCCCGCTCGGGCAATCCCGCTTCACGCCGTGTCGGCGCGGCCGCGATCTCCCGTCCGCGATCGTCATTGACCTGATAGCTGCCGGGCAGGGTGACCACCGCCTCGTCATAGAAGCGCTGCTCGTCGCCTGGAATGACGACGCGGTCGGCAATGATATAGTCCATGTATGGAGCGCCCAGCGTACCGGGGAAACCCAGATAGTTGACCTGGATCGGCGCGGGACGCCGGGCGAATACGCCCATGCGATGCTTGCCGAACCAGCCATTGAGATTGATCAGGATATCGATGCCCGCGGCGCGGATGCTGGCGGCGGCGTCTGCATCGCCCAGACCGCCGATATCGATCCAGCGGTCGAAGGCCTGTTTCAGCCGCGCGCTCATGGCGCTGGCGTCCGCGCTGGCATTGTCGATGGCGACTAGCTCGAAACGCGCGCGGTCATGGCGTTCATAAAGCCCCGCCATCAGGATGGCGGTGGCCTGTTCGCGAAATTCGCCCGAAAGATAGCCCAGCCTGATCCTGCTGGCGGGCCGCCTGACATGGGGCGCGGACGCGACGGGCGGATGAAGGTCGCGCGCATGGATACGGGCGCAGGCCTGAAGCTCTGCCGGATTGTCCGACAGCGCCTGGAACATGAAGGGGCGCGCCATCCGCCGGCCGGCACGCACGCCTTGCACCAGCGCGGCTTTGCTCTTCTCGAAATCCCGCCAGTCGGCGGCATACATTTTCAGATGCAGCACCGCGCCTTCGCCGTAAGGAAGATCGGGAGCAAGCGCCTGCGCCCGTTCCAGATCCGCGATGGCGTGGGCATGGTCCTGTTTGTGCAGCCACCAGATATAGCCGCGATTGTTCAGCGCCTCGACATGACCCGGTTGCATCGCCAGCACCCGATCGTAGACAGCCAGGGCCTCGTCGCTGCGTCCCATCTCGCCCAGCACCACGCCCTGCTTGTAAAGCGCTTGCACGTCGGCGGGATTGAGTGCCAGCGTCTGGCGGTAGCTGGCCAGCGCTTCCATCAGCCGGCCCATGCCCTGCAAGGCATGACCACGGCCGCGCAACGCATCGGCATCGGCACGTAAGGCGAGGGCGCGGTCGTAATGCGCCACCGCTTCGGCAAAGAGCCCTTTCAGGCTCAGTACATTGGCAAGATTGATAAGAGCGCCCGCGTCGCCGGGATTGATCGTCACGGCCAGGGCTATTCTTTCCAAGGCTTCATCAAGCCGGCCGCCCTGCGCCGCCAGAACGCCCAGCATATGTTGGGCGGTAAAGCTTGCCGGATCGGCGGCCAGAACCTGGCGATAGACTTGTTCCGCCTCCGCCAGTCTTCCGCTGCGATGCAGGGCGCTCGCCTGACCGAATAGATCTTTTGGTGCTGTCATCCCGGCCTGCTTGAACTCCCGGCCGCGAGGCTTAAAATCGCCGTCTTCATGCAGCCAGGCGCCGACATTACCGTGGTCGTGACATCGTGCAACCGTCACGATCTGCTGGCGCGCACGCTGGAAAGCTTCCGGACGCAGGAAACCGAAGGCCGGGTGGCGCGCATTCTGGTGGCGGAGGATGGCCAGGCCGATCCGTCCGCGATTTGCGCCCGGTTCGGCGCCGAGTATTTTCGTACCATGGAGCGGGTGGGGCAGATCCGGCTGATCGACCAGGCCTATGCCAGGGTGCGGACGCCTTTCATCTTTCATCTGGAAGACGATTGGGAATTCTATCGCCCCGGTTTCATGCAGAAGAGCCGCGTTTTTCTGGAGGCCGATCCGGCCATCCTGCTGGTCCAGCTGCGCGCCTGGAACGACACCAATGGCCATCCTATCAGCCATGCCGCCCCCGACCGCAGCTGGGGCGTGATGGCCACCGGCTACTCTGATTGCTGGCATGGATTCACATTCAACCCGGGACTGCGCCGGCTGTCGGACTATCAGCGCCTGGGCGCCAGCTATGAGAAACAGCCGCGCACCATGTATGTGGTGGCCAGGACGCCGACCGCGGCGCTGCCCTTTGAAGTGGAAGCATCCGCTTTCTATCACCGGCTGGGTTATCGCGCCGTGATCCTGGACGAGGGCGGTTATGTCCGTCACATCGGCGAAGACCGCCATGTGCGCCATGCGGATGACAACAGCCCCGACCTGATCGGACTGCCGCGCAACGCGCCTTGCCCCTGCGGCTCGGGCAGGAAGATCAAGCATTGCCATGGAGAACTGACATGAAATGGAGCGCTGTCATGCTGGCGCTTGCGGTCGCTCCTCCGGCCCAGGCCGCAACCGGATGGACGGCGCTGTTCAACGGCAAGAACCTCGACAATTTCCGCATCGCCTATTCCTCGGTGCCGGTGGACGGCCGCCCCGCCAGTGCGATGTTCGAGGTGAAGAATGGCATGGTGCATACCTATCCGGGGCAGGACGCAGGTACGCCCGAGCCCTCGGCCTATTTCCAGACCAAGGACGAATATTCGAACTATGTACTGCATCTGGAATACAAATGGGGCAGCAAGAAATTCGCCCCGCGCATGGCGCGCCTGAAGGATGCGGGCATCGTCTTTCATACCTATCAGGATGTGGAGCACAGCTGGCCACGCGGCATCGAATGCCAGATCGAGGACAGCGATGTGGGCGATCTGTGGCTGATCTCATCTAGGGCCGACGTCGCCATCAAACCGGCCAGCTATCAACCCAAGCCCGATCCGCTGCAGGATGGCGCGCCCTATTACGCGCCGGACGGGCAGAACCAGACCCATGGCGATCATGACAAGTATGTCCGCATCCGCCACGCCGCGGATCTGGAACATCCCGGTTGGAACAGCGTCGATGTGGTGGTGCGTGGTGACAGCGCGGTTTATCTGGTCAATGGCCAGGTCGATATGCGCATCACCGACATGAAGAAATGGGATGAAGGCACCAACGGCTGGGCGCGGCTGGATCGCGGCAAGATCCTGTTCCAGGCCGAGTTCGCCGAAATCTATTATCGCAACATTAAGATCCGCCCTGTCAGGGAGAACGACCCCAAATGAAAAAACTCGCGCTGCTGTTCGCTCTGCTGCCCACCGCCGCTTTGGCCCAGGCCAGCTATCCGGGGGGCAATCCGCCCCCGCCGCCGGAAGCCACCGAAGTCTGGTCGCCGGTGCCGCCCAAGGTTGAGCCGGCGGCGGTCATCGGCCAGCCGCCATCGGACGCGATCGTTTTGTTCAACGGCAAGGATCTGTCCAATTGGGAAAGCGTCAATGGCGGTCCGGCCGAATGGGGTGTGGAAAATGGCGAGATGGTGGATCGCCCCAAGGCAGGCCATATCGAGACCAAGCAGAAATTCGGCGATTGCCAGCTTCACATCGAATGGATGGTTCCGGTGCTGCCGCCGGACCGCAAGGGCCAGGACCGCGGCAACAGCGGCGTCTTCCTGCAGGGCCGGTACGAAGTGCAGGTGCTGGATACCTACAACAACCCGACGTATGTGAATGGCGAGGCGGGCGCGATCTACAAACAGTCGGCGCCGCTGGTGAATGCGTTGAAACCGGCGCCCAACTGGCAGAGCTATGACATCGTCTATTACGCGCCGCGCTTCTACAATGATGGTACATTGGCGGAGCCGGCGCGCATCACTGTTTTTCTGAATGGCATCCTGGTGCAGAGCAATTTCGCCATCAAGGGTCCCACCGACTATCGGATGCTGCCGGTTTACCAGGCCCATGGCGACGGTCCGATCATGCTCCAGGCGCACAACAACGCCGTGCATTATCGCAATATCTGGATACGCAAGCTTTGACAGGCTGACCGTACGGCTGGCGGGCCCGATCTAGCCCGCGTAATAAAGGTTCACCGGCAGGTCGCTGTGCTGCACGTGATAGAATGTCTGCAACATCATCGCCACGATGCGCCCCGCGTTGGGCGCCAGATGGTCATGGATCGCGGAGCGGGCGACGCCGAACATGCCAGCGGTTTCCGGATCGTCCATGCAAGGACGCTCGAAACCCATGCTCCAGCCGGGAAAGGCGCGCTGGCCCACTTCGCGGTCCAGCATCAGGCGCAGGTCCCAGTGGCGGCGGTCGGTGGAAATGCGCGCGTGAAGCTCCCGCAATGCGCGCTCATCGCCTTCCAGCATCTGCAGAAAGCCGCCATCGATATAGAGCAGCAATCCGGTGATCCCCATCATCGCATTGTTCCGGCGCGACGCGGTGAGGATCTCATCCAGCACGGCGGGCGTGAGATCGGGCAGGGTGGTGCTGACATAAAGGAGTTGGCGCATCCCGCCAGCTTGACCGGTCAGCGTTGAAAGAAAGTGAAAGCCTGCCCGTTTTCCGGGCAGGCTTTGGGTAGTCTTTATTGATGATTTCTTACTGCGCCGGCGCGGGCGTGGCCGGCGCCGCGGGCGCCGCCGCGGAAGCGGGCTGTGCCGGCGCCGTGGGCGTCGCCGGAGCAGCCGTGGAGGCGGACTGTGCCGGAGCTTGTGTTGTAGAAGCCGGTTTGGCGGGCGCCGGATTTTCCGCGTCTCTCACCGCCTTGTTTTCGGCGCGGCGCTCGGCATCCTCTTTCATCCTGTCCAGGAAGCCCTGGGCAAAAACGGGCGCCGTGCCGCCAACGAGCAGCACTGTTGCCAGCGCCGCATGCAGAATCTTCTTGTTTCGCATTTTGGTTTCCCCCTGATCAGCCGGAAAAGGCTGCCACGAGGTGAACAGACACGCAATCGACAATTGTATTTCTGTTGCATTGCGGTTAAGGCGTTCGACATGCCCCTCCATATCATCAAGCTGTGTGTCGGCTGCGATAGCCTGACAGAACTGGCCGATTGGCAGAAAAAACGGCTCAAGGAAAAACGCGCCAAAGGCCAGAAGCCGGAACTCGTTCACATTACAAGGATGACACCCAAGCGGGCTGATGAAATTCTGGGCGGCGGCTCGCTCTATTGGGTGATCAAGGGCCAGATCGCGGCGCGCCAGAAATTGCTGGCCTTCCGCCCTCTGGCGCGCAATGGCGTGCCGCATTGCGGTCTGGTCTATGACAAGGAGCTTGTGCCGGTGGTGGCGCGGCCCCGACGCGCTTTCCAGGGCTGGCGCTATCTGGAAGACAAGGATGCGCCGCCGGATCTGACGCGCAGCAGGGGCGCCAAGGATCTGCCCGAGGCGCTGCAGCGCGAACTGGCCGCCCTGGGACTTCTTTAGCGGGTTGTTTTAGAGAGGCATATTGTCGATCAGCCGGGTCCGGCCCAGCCTGGCGGCCGCCAGGATGCGGGCGGGACGGTTGAAAGCCGCGATGGGCGCCAGCGTTTCGGCGTCGCGGATGGCGACATAGTCCACCGGATCAAAGCCCGCGTCCCGCAGCGCCGCCGCCGCCCAGACTTCAGCGCCGCCGATATCGCCCTGTCGCGCGCGCAGGATCGCGTCTTTCAGGATGACGTTAAGCCGGCCGGCGGTCCTGCGTTCGGATGGCGAGAGATAGGCGTTGCGCGAGGACAGGGCCAGACCGTCCGTCTCGCGCAGGGTTGGCGCGCCGAGGATCGTCACCGGCAGCGCCAGATCGCGCACCATCCGCCGGACCACCTGCAATTGCTGGTAGTCCTTTTCGCCGAACACCGCGATATCGGGCTGAGCCGCGAGCAGCAGCTTGGCCACGACGGTGGCGACGCCGGAAAAGAAATGGGGGCGGAAATCGCTTTCCAGCCCGGCGCTGGGTCCGCCCACGCTGATGGTGGTGGCATAGCCTTGCGGATAGATTTCCCGCGCGGCCGGCGTGAACACCAGCTCAGCCTGGCCACGCAGCTTTTCCAGATCGGCGTCGAGGGTGCGGGGATAGGCATCGAAATCCTCATGCGGCGCGAACTGGGTGGGATTGACGAAGATGCTCACCACCACCAGATCGGCATGCTTGCGGGCCTCGTGCACCAGCGAGAGATGGCCGTCATGCAGGGCGCCCATGGTGGGCACCATGCCGACGCGCCCAGCCCCCTTCCGTGCGGCGCGCAACTCCGCCACCGTGGTGACGGTTTGAATCATCAGCGCGTTTGAACCGCGGCGAAGCAGGTCTGGCCGCGCTGGGTCAGGCGGTTGCAGACATCGCGCGCCTGCTGTTCGGCGAACAGGCCGAAGCGGGCGCGATAAAGCACGTGACCCTGCGGCGAGGTGATGGGCGCGATGATCCGGCTGGCGCGCGCCAGCACGTCCTGTGCCTTGCCGTAATAGTTCTTGAGCTGGGCGTCGGCCATGGCCTTGTCGGCATAAGCGCCGATCTGGATGGTCCAATTGTGGCCCGGGGTGGGCTCGGGCGCGGTGTCGGCCGGCGCCTCGGCGGCATCCTCATGCAGCGCCGGACGCATTTGCGGCCGGGGCGCATCGACCG
>DASZVQ010000172.1:0-1662 GCA_035547275.1 Rhizomicrobium sp. | reverse complement strand
TGGTGCGACGGGTGAAGACCGGCAGCAGGCAGGATACACCCAGTTCCGCCGCCTTCTGCACCAGGTAATCGGATGGCGTCTTCTTCACCGGCGCGAAAGCCAGCCAGACATCGGGGACCTCGGATTGCCGCGCGGTCTGCTTCAGGCATGTCACGGTCACGCCGCGCTTGCCGGTTTGGCTGATTTCGGCCAGCCATTCGCCATCGCGTCCATTGAACAGGAGCAGGCGGTTCCCCGCGCGAGCCCGCAAAACATGCAGCAGATAGTGGGCCTGGCCCTCGTCCAGCGCGACCGCCACATCGGCGCCCAGATCGCCGGTCACATAAAGGCGCGTCTTGCCGCCCGCTTCGGTTAAATCCTGTTCGTTTAATTCCTTGACCATGCCACAATTGAACCTGATGCCCCACGCCAATCAATACGCAAGATCGCAAGCCACGCCCCTGGACGCCGTGCCGGCAAGCTGGGTCGAACACGCGCCTCGCGCGCTTCGCCCCTGGCTGCAACTGATGCGGTTGGACCGGCCCATCGGCACCTGGCTTTTGTTCTGGCCCTGCGTCTTCGGCCTGCTCTTGGGCGCGGCCGCCGATGAGCGCCGCTTCCTGGAATGGCGCGACCTTTATTTCGTGATCCTGTTCGGGGCCGGCGCGCTGGTGATGCGCGGCGCCGGCTGCACCTTCAACGACATTATCGACCGCGAGATCGACGCCGAAGTGGCGCGCACCCGCGGCCGGCCCATTCCATCGGGCGCCATCAGCGTGCGCCAGGCAGTGCTGTTTCTGATCGCGCAATGCCTGGTCGGCCTCCTGATCCTGGTCCAGTTCAACCTCTTCGCCATCATCCTGGGCGCCTCATCGCTTTTGCTGGTGGCGGCCTATCCTTTCATGAAGCGCATCACCTGGTGGCCCCAGGCCTGGCTGGGGCTGACCTTTAACTGGGGGGCGCTCCTGGGTTTTGCCGCCCAGATGGGCAACATCGATCTCGCCGACCTGATGCTCTATGCCGGGCTGATTTTCTGGACCCTGGGCTATGACACGATTTACGCGCACCAGGACAAGGAAGACGACGAGCTGATCGGGGTCAAATCCACCGCCCGGCTGTTCGGCGACGCTTCGGCGAAATGGATCCTGCGTTTTTATGCCATCGCCTTCACTTTGATCCTGGCCGCGGGTTTCACCGAACACACGGGCTGGCCTTTTGCCTTCGTGCTGCTGCTGGCCGGCGCACATCTGTTGTGGCAGGTCAAAAGGCTTGACATCACCCGCCCTGAAAATTGCCTGCACGTCTTCCGCAGCAATCGCGAGACCGGCGCGCTGATCGCGCTCGCTTTCCTTGCGGCCAGCTGGTTTGGGTGATCAGAAGGGGATCTTCCCGCTCAGGATCTGCCAGAACATCAACCAGTCGCCCATGAGGCTGTAGAGCGGCTGACGGAAGGTGGCCGGCCGGTTCTTCTCGAACATCAGGTGAGAGAGCCAGGCAAAGCCATAGCCCGCCATCAGCGCGGCGGCGAGCCACCGCATGTCGGCGGTGAACAGCAGCTCCAGCAGGCAGAACAGCGCCAGCGCTGAGCCGATGAAATGCAGCCGCCGCGTGGTCCTGTTGGCATGCTCGCTGAGATAGAAGCGATAGAAGTCCGCGAAGCTGGCATATTTCGGCATGACAACG
>DASZVQ010000171.1:0-106557 GCA_035547275.1 Rhizomicrobium sp. | reverse complement strand
TCAGCTTGGTGAAGTCCAGATAACCGCCCTTGCGCGACAGATCCGCAGACAGGTTGTCGGACGCGCCCAGGCCCGGAATGCCCTGCGCGATGCCGGCCGTGGCGAGCCACGAACCGCCCAGCCAGTTCGAGAGCAGATAGGTGGCATTGATGTCCAGCACCCGCCATTTGTCATGGGCGATGCGGCTGCCCAACACATCGATATCGGCTTTCTGGAAGGTAAAGCCGCCATCAAGCTGCAATGTCTCCGCGCGGGTGCGGATGATCGGCCAGGTCAGGCGCGGCCCGATCGCCCAGCTGTTTGTGTCGACACCAAACTGGGCCAGGGTCGAACCCGGCTCACCATGGGTGATGGTGCCCGCCAGCGTTGCGATCACCCCATCGTCGCCGATCGGGCGGCGGTAGCGCAGCTGGCCCGCCACCTGTTCACTGGCATCGGGCGATGTGGTGAAAGTGCCTGCCAGCTGGTCGGCGGAATCCAGAATGGAATTGACCTCGGCATCGGCATTCAGCGTCCACAGGCCCGAATAGCGCGAACCGCGATTGTCGGTGCCCAGACCGCCGGTGACACGCGGCTGATCCACCGTCACCACCACATCGGACGCGCCAGGAACGTCTTCCGCCGGCTTCAGTACGCCGCTGGCCACCACGCCCGGCAGGTCGTTGGACAAAAGCAGGCTGCGTTCCATCACCGCCAGCGGCAGCGGCGTGCGGTCCAGGCTGGGCTGGACATAGGCGCGCACCTGCGCCTGGGTGGCGGACGTGCCGCCTTCGACGGTGACATGGGCGATCTTGCCTTCGACCACATTGATGGTGAAGACGCCGTCGCGCACCCGCTGCGGCGGCACATAGGCACGCACCAGAATGTAGCCCCTGTCGCGATACATCTGTTCGATCGCATCGGCGACATCCAGAATCTGCGAGAGCTTGATGGTCTGGCCAATCAGCCTGGCATAGAGTGGCCGGAAGGCCGATGCCGGAATGGTCCTGGCGCCGGTGACGTTGATATCGCGCAAGGTGAACGTGACGGTGTCGACGGCGCGGCCGAGCGGGGTGCGCGACGGCGCCTCGATGCTGAAATCGAAATCGGGCTGGGTCGGAAGGGCCGGCGCGGGACGGTCATTGCGTCCCGGCTGCACCGCGCCCGGCAAGGTGGCGGCGCTGGGCTGCGCCAAGGCGTGACCACTGATCGACAGGCACGCGATCATGCCCGCAGAGCCCAGCGCGCAGCACCAGACACGCGACGGCTGTCTTTTCCAACCCCTTGCCGAACTCACACAAATCCCCTCGCCATGCCCCAGATTGGCATGGCTACCCTATGCTATCGAATGCGGCTCCGCATTGCGGAACAGCGGAAAATACAATCGCACCACACGCCATATCCTCCAGCGCCGCAAGGCGTCCCCGCCCGGCCTGCTGAATTTTCGACAAATCGTCAGCGCGCATGAAATCACTGCCAGAGAGAGGAATTGCCGAAAGACGAAAGCGACGAGATATCGGTGGGTGGCGGTGGCGGCGGCGTGCCATTGACCAGCATCTGGGGGATTACGACCGAGCCGCCATGCTGCGAACCGGCCCCGCCGCCGTCCAGGCTGTTGGCGACCTCATCGGTCGTCTGGTCGGAGGAATTGGGCTGTTCGGCATTGTCGCTGGCCAGGATCAGCGGCGGCGCGGGCGGTGGCGGCGGCGGCGGTGGCGGCGTCGCAACCGGCAGCGATGCCAGATTGAATGCGCCAAGCGGCGTATTGGCCAGGCTCTGCAGCGGCGGCAGCTGGAGAGAATTGGTGAAGCTGGCCAGGATGGTCGGCTGCACGGGCTGCTGCGTGATCGTCAGGGCCGTGGCGTTGCCGCTGGCCTGAACGAACATGTAATTGGCGGCTGTGAGCCCGGAGCCATCGATGGCGTAGCTGCCTATCGGGCTGTTGCTGGTCGCGGTGGTGGAAAAGACCAGCGTGCCCTTGGTCGCCGATGCCTGGGTGTCGCCGTTGACGAAGCCGGTGACTGTGCCGCTGAGAACCGGATTGGGCGTGCCGAAAAACCGTGACACGCTGTTGGCGTTGTAGAACAGGGTTGCCGGCGTCACCGTCAGGGTTCCCGGCGTGACGGCAAGCGCATAACCATCGGTCACGGTCAGGCTGGCGGTGATGGAATAGCTGCCCACATTGGCGCCGGCGGCGGCACCCGCGCTGGAGACGACAGGCACGCCGCTATAGACCGAAGCCGCCGTATCGCCCAGGAACGCGCCCGTCACCCCGGATTGCACGCCCGATGGCGTGCTGGCCAGGCTTTGCAAGGCGGCGGTATCGTCGGTGCCATAGGTCTTGCTCTGGTTGCCGACGCTCACCGCGATGGTCGGCTGGAAGGCGAAGATATAGCGGTTGCCGGTCACCGTGACGGGCGCCGTATAGCTGGTGTTCCAGACCGCCGTGTTGCCGCTGTTGAGGCCGCCAAAGGTGTCGCCGGCGGGGCCCCGTGAATAGATGTTGAAGCTGCCGCCATTGGTCAGGACCAGGGCGGACTGGCCCAGGCCCGAATTGTTGATGAAATTGCCGCCGGCCCGCAGGATGACCGCCGTGCCGCTCGCGCCGGCCAAAATGGTGGCGCCGGATGTGAGCGTGATGTCGCCCGGTGTGATCGCGGTGAATGTGCCGCCCGCGGTGATGCCGGCGGTGACATTGCCGCTGGAATTGGAAGGATCAGAACTGCTGACCGTCAGTCCCAGCATGGTGCTGGGCACATTGGCGAAGGTGATATCGCCCGCCGGCGCCGACAGCGACACGCCGCCGGTGATCTGGTTGCCTGAACCGCCCAGGGAGATCGAGCCGCTGGTGGTGTCTGCCTGCAGCGAAGTCGCCTGGATATGGGTATCGCCGGTGGTGGACTGCTGAATGCCCGATCCTGCGGAAAGCAGGAGGTAGGATGTGGAGATCAACGGGCTGCTGATCCGAATGTTGCCGGCGCTATAGAGTGTGATGCCGGAGGCCTGAACCGAGCCCCCGGCGGGATCGGCCACGCTGATACTGGACGCGGACGACGTCCCATAGATGAACAGGCCTCCGCCCACATTCGAGGCACCCAGGTTGATGGCCGTGGTGCCGCCGGTCGGACCATAGAAATAGGCAAAGCCGGTACTGTTGAGAGATATGGTGCCGTACACGGCATTGCCTGGATCGCCGCTGCTGCCGCTGCCGGTATCGGTCAGGCTGATGTTGCCATTGGGGCCGGTCGCGGTCAGGGCCAGGATGCCGGACTGGATGCCATAGGTCTGGTTGATCGCGCCTGCGGCGGTCAGCGACACCTCGCCATACAGGTTATTGGTGCCTTTCGTATTGATGCCCATGGCGGCTGTTCCACTGCCGAGGACGACACCGAAAGATGCGATCTCGCTGGTTTCGTCGTCGATGGAAACACCCACCGCCGAATTCAGATAGACATTGCCATTCGCGCTCAGCGCGGCGAGCGACAGCGAACCGGTGTCGCTGGTCAACTGCAGGGGTTGCGTCTGGGTGCCGATGCTGCCGCTGAGACCGTTCTGCCCATAGCTGGCATTCAGATTGATGATGCCGGCTGTCAGCAGGCCGGACCCGGTGATGCCATTGCTGTTGCTGTTGCTGGAAAAGCTTTCGAAGAAATTGAGATTGGCGTCGTTGGCGTTAAGCACAATGGCGCCGGGCCCGGAACCGTTCTGGAGCGCGGTGATGGGCGCGTTCACCTGAATCGAACCGCCGGTATCTATGCCGATGATATTGCCGGTCGTCGTGATCGGCGCGTTCACCGCCACACTGCCATAGCTGGACAGAATGAAATTGCCGCCGAACGGGCTGCTGCTGTTCAGGTTGACACCGCCATTGGCGATCGAGACCGGAGAATGAGAGCTGATAAAGACATTGCCGCCGCCGCTGGAGACCGACAATGCCAGGGTGGCGGCGTCGGGCGTGTTGGAGGCGTCGGGGCCGCCGCTGAGAACGATCGGCGAGGATGCATAGAGATTGCCGATCAGCCCGTCGGCCGAACTCAGCGAGATCGTATGGGCGGCGATTCCTAGCCCGACCCCCTGGGTCAACGCATTGCCCGCGCCCAGGATCTGGAGTGTGACCGAACTGGCCGCGAGAGGAATGCTATTGTTGGCGCCTGTCGCGCCATTGCCGATCGTGCCGATGGTCGTGGCCAGGCTGTTGGTCAGGCTGATGGCGCCCGGCGCCTGCATATTGATAATGGGGCTGATGGCATTGCCGGCGGTGGTCAGCGCGATACCGCCCGTCGAGCCGGTTGCAGTAGCGGCGAAACTGTCCACGCCGGATACGGAAAGTGCGCCACTCGTCTGGGAGATGGAGCTGCCGGACAGTGAAACATTGGCGCCACTGGAACCGTTGGCCGACACATTGCCCGCCAGCGTGAGCGCGCCGCCGGCCGTGACGCTCATGCCGCCATTGCCCACATTGCTGATCCCAAGCGTCATTGCCTGTGTGGTATTCAGGAATGCACCCTGTCCGCCGTCGAGGGGAATCTGGAATGTGACAATGCCGGAGATGGCATTGGATGTATTGGTGAGCGTGACCCCGCTGGCGGACAATGTCAGGCCGGTCGCGTTCAATGGGATGGTCTGGGTAATCGATCCATTGGCGGTGAGGTTGACCGCGCCCGTCACCTGGACCGAACCGCTTGTGTCGGCGAGCTGCAGATTTGTGCTGGAGGCCCTGACGGTCAGGTTGCCGCCAATGGTCGAGGTGCCGATCACCGTGTTGGATGTGTTGAAATCTGCATTCGTATAGGAAACATCGGACGCGGTATTGAACCGCGCCGTACCGGCGATGACATTCCCGTTGTCGCCATTGGTGAAACTTCCGGCATCAGCAAGGGTAGCGCCTCCAACCGTGCTGGTGACGCTCAAATTGTTCGCGGTGATGCCCCAGCTTTGGGTAATGGCGCCTCCAGCCGACAAGGTGAAATCGCCAGTGCCGGTATTGACGCCGGGATTGGCGATGGCGACGCTGCCGGAGGTCGCGATCGACGCCGCACCGCCGCTAGTGGAAACGGACAGGAGCGAGAAATTATTGCCCGCGGCGACCAACGTGACGGGGCTGTTGGTCGTAGTGATATTCAGTGCATTGGATACGATGGCGCCGATCTGGGTGATGGCCCCGCCGGCCGACAGCGTGAAATTGCCACCCGTGGTGAGGTTCGCGCTGTTTATGCTGATGCTTCCCGTATTGCTGATCGAAGCATCACCACCGTTCGTGGTGACGGTCAGATTGGAAAAACTGTTTCCTGCATCATTAAGGGTGATTGTACCCCCCACCGTCCCGTTCTGAACAATCAGATTGGTCGCCACGATGCTGGTGCCGCTGGTGCCCTGTGTGATCGCCGCGCCGGCCAGGCTGCCGCTACTGGCGCCGGGATCGCCGGCGTAAAGCTTGAGCGAGCCACCGGCAACCTGCAATCCGGCACTCAACGTGATGGAGCCGCCGGCATCGAGCTCCAGCGTATTGGTGGAAGTGGCGCTGACCGCATTGGAGACGGTGATGGTGTTATTGGCCTGCAGTGTGACGTTGCCGCTATTGAGCGCCGTGACGATGGTGTTGGGGTCGATCGTGTCGTTGGTGCTGGTCGCGAATGTTTCACCATTGGCGGTCCCGGTGCCACTGGTCACAATGTTGAGATTGTTGGGGTCCAGCAGCCAATCGCCCGGTGTGCCATGACGCGCGGCGGTGTTGACGCTGGCCGATGTCGCCACCCCCAGCGTGTGACCCGACGTCTCCACAATGCCGCCCTTGCCGGAGATGGCGCCGCCCTTGGCGGTGATGGTGGCGGCGACCTGGGTGGTGCCGGTGGAATAAACCACGACCCTGCCGCCGTCGCCCGAGGTGACGGCGCTGGCGTTGATGGTGGCCTTGCCGACGGTTGTGTTCTGGGCATCGGGCTCGGGCCCCGCACCATGCAGGTTGCCGCCGATCAGGGCGGTACCACCGCCGGCATCGCCGGTGACGTCGATCTTGGCGCCATCGGCGACCGCAACCTGCTGACCCAGCACTTTGACCGTGCCGCCGGTCTCGCCGCTGGCCTTGCCCGACGCATCCAGCGTGCCGGAATTGGCGACGGTGCCGTTATCGGCCTCCAGGATGATTTCGCCATTCTCCTCGCGCACCGAGGTGGCTTCGACCATGCCGGTATTGTTGATCACCGCATCCTGCACGCCGGCGGCCGCGTGCGCCGTCATCAGGATCTTGCCGCCGGTGGCCGCGATCGTGCCGCTGTTGGCGACCTTGCCGCCGGTGGAGTTGGTGCCCACCGCGTAGGACAGAAGATGATCGCCCTGGAAGTCCACCGTGAAGGTATCGGTGCCACCCAGCACCACATGGCCGGCATCAGCCTGGATCAGACCCGTGTTGACCACATTGGGCGCGGACAGAACGACAGATCCGCTCCTGCCGGTCTTGATAGCGCCGGCGTTGGTGACGCCGCCCTTGCCGCCCGTGCTGCTGAAATTGTAACGGCCAGCCAGGAAATCCTGGTCGGCGATGTCCGATGTGGTGGCGAGCAGGCCACCGACATTGATGGCGGCGCCATTACCGAACAGTAACCCGTTGGGATTGAGCAGCCACACCTGGCCGTTGGCGCGGATGGCGCCATCGATGATGGACGCGCCGCCGCCGGTAACCCGGTTCAAAGTGATGGCGCTGCTGTTGGGCTGGTTGAACTGGACCGCGCCGCTCTGACCGACCGAGAAAGACTGCCAGTTGATGATGGCCTTGGACGAACTCTGATTGATCAGCGTGGTGGCGCCGGCCGACGAGATCTGTGCCTGGCCCGCGACCACCGAACCGCCCATCGGCTGGCCCTGTGCGGCGTTGCTCATCACAACCAAAGAGAGAATGCTGGCGGAGGCAAGCGCGCATCCACGCAGGCGAGGCCCGCCAACTTGTCCGTTGGTTACAAACGTCCCCACAACCCAACCCTCGGACATCACCGCGAAGCGGCTTCGTCCCTACCCTAAACAGGTACCCCAGATGCTCGCTTACAGGTCACGATCACTGTAAGCAATATGCCCTTACGGCTGTAGGGGCGCCGCGTATCACCGGGGTGCAAAATTTTTCCGACAATTTTAGAGGCTTGGGCGGCAGGGAAACTCCCCCGGCCGGTTGTGGAAAACCCCCCCGGCCTGGACTATCCTTGCCCCAAAAGACGGGGCCTGGGTGGGCGTGTTCAATATCTTCAAAACGAAACAATGCCTTATGGCATTGTTGATCACCGGCCTGTGGAGCGGAGGCTTGCCCTTGGCCCGGGCCCAGGTGATGGACATCGCCCCCGACGGCAGCACCGCCATATATAAAGGACCGGTGGTGGCTTCCGCGGAAGGTGTTCGTCCCCTGGCCTCGAAGGTCAGACCCGCCCAGCCCCTCCTTCCCATCGCCGCCGCCATCCGGACCGCCGCCAGCCGCCATGCCTTGAGCCAGGCCCTGATCGCCGCCGTGGCCTGGCAGGAATCCCACATGCGGCAGGACGCGGTATCGCCCAAGGGCGCGCGCGGGGTGATGCAGCTGATGCCCGCCACCGCCCGGACGTTGCAGGTCGATGGCCATGACCTGTCCGGCAATATCGATGGCGGCGCGGCCTATCTGGCGCGGCTGCTCGACCGTTTCGACGGCGACGTCATCAAAACCCTGGCCGCCTACAATGCGGGACCCGAAGCGGTCGAACGCTATCACGGCGTGCCGCCCTATCCCGAAACCCAGGCCTATGTGAGCGCGATACTGAACCGCCTCGCGGAAAGCGTAGAGCGCGATAGCGCAGAGCAAAAGGGGCATCCATGAAACGCATATTCGCCGGCATGGTGCTGGCGGCGATGACGGCATCATCGGCGCAGGCGCAGGTCGCGGGCCAGGACCCGGCCGGCTCCTCGCCCCTGGTGGCGGCGATGGAATGGATTCAAGGCACGTTGCTGGGCAATGTCGCCACCGCCGCCGCGGTGATCGCGGTCGCGGTCGTCGGTTTCATGATGCTGACTGGGCGCATCGAATGGCGGCGCGGCCTGACCGTGGTGATCGGCTGCTTCATCATCTTCGGCGCGGTCGCCATCGTCTCGGGTATCCGCTCACTGGCTCAGGGACTGCACTGACAATGGCGCGGCTCAACTCCGATCCGGTGTTCAGCGCGCTGACGCGGCCCCAGATGATGGGCGGCGTCACCTATGGCTATGCGGTGTTCAACCTGATCGTAACGCTTGAGCTGTTCCTGCTGACACGCTCCTTCTGGTCATTCGCGGTGGCGGGCGTGCTGCACATGATCGGCTGTCTGGGCTGCCTGCGCGATCCGCGCTTCTTCGACATCTGGGGCGTCAAGCTGCGTCATTGCCCCCGGGTGAAGAACCACTGGTTCTGGCGCATGAATTCGTACCGTCCATGATGATGCGGTTCCTCCGCAACCGCGCGGCGCGGACCCTTGCTCCGAACGAAGCGGCGGTGGGCGACCGGCTGCCTTATCTGGGCCATCTGGATGAAGTCACGCTGAAGACCCGCGACGGCCTGCTGGTACAGACCATTCATCTGCGCGGCTTTCCCTTTGAGACCGCGTCCGACGATGAGCTGAACTATCGCAAGGCGATGCGCGAAACTCTGCTGCGCGGCGCGGCCAGTTCACGGCTCGCCATCTATCATCATGTCGTGCGCCGGCGGGTGGATACCGAATTCGACAACGCCCCCGACAATGCCTTCTGCCGCCGGCTGGACGATGCCTGGCGCGCCCGGCTGGCCAGGCGCCAGCTTTACGTGAACGATATTTTCCTCACCCTGGTGCGCCGGCCGCTGCAGGGCAGCGCCGGTTTCATCGAGAAGCTGCTGAAAAAGCCGGGCGAGGATGCCGCCCTGCTGGAGCGCGAGCTGCGCCAGCTGCATGCCACCCGCGAGACTTTCCTGGCGACCTTGGCGCCTTATGGGCCACGCACCCTGTCGCTGTATCAGGGGCCGACCGGGCTTTGCTCCGAGCCGGCGGAATTTCTGTCGCTGCTGACCAATGGCGTGGCGCGCCGTGTGCTGGCGCCATCCGCCGACATGGGCCAGACGCTTGCCACGCGGCGCCTGTCTTTCGGTTTCGACGCCATGGAATATGGCGCGGCCGGTCATGAGCGTGCCGCTTATGGTGCCATGATCTCGCTGAAGGATTATCCACTGCGCTCGATGCCTGGCATGCTGGACAGCGTGCTGCGCCTGCCGTTCGAGATGGTGCTGACGGAAAGCTTCGCCTTTGTCGAACAGCAGACCGCCCTGTCGCGCATGAGCCAGGCGCTGCGCCGGTTGCGCGCCGCCGATCATGACGCCCTCTCCCTGCGCGGCGAATTGGCCGCCGCCAAGGATGATGTCGCGGCGGGACGCGCGGCCTATGGCGAACATCATCTTTCCATCCTGGCCCGCAGCCCCACGCTGGAAGCGCTGGACCAGGCCACCGCCGATGTACAGGCGGCGCTGGCGGAAACCGGCGCCATCGCGGTGCGCGAAGACATGAATCTGGAGCCGGCCTTTTGGGCGCAGTTCCCTGGCAATTTCGGCCTGATCGCGCGCAAGGCGATGATCTCCACCGCCAATTTCGCCAGCCTGGCCAGCTTCCACAACCATCCCACCGGCCAGGCGCGCGACAATCACTGGGGCGGGCCGATCACGGTCTTGGAAACCACCTCTTTCGGTCCCTATCACTTCAATTTTCATTCCGGCGATCTGGGCAACTTCACCATCATCGGCCCCAGCGGTTCGGGCAAGACGGCGCTGCTCGCCTTCCTGCTGGCCCAGGCCGAGCGCATGCGCCCGCGCATCGCCTATTTCGACAAGGACCGTGGCGCCGAAGGCTTCATCCGCGCCATCGGCGGCGCTTACGATGTGATCTCGCCCGGTCAGCCCACCGGCTTCAATCCGCTGGCGCTGCCCGACAGTGGCGAGAACCGCGCCTTTCTGGCGGAATGGCTGTCGCGCCTGCTATCATCCTATGGTGCGCCGCTGACGGCGGAAGACCGCGTCCTGATCGCCGACGCGATCGACGCCAATTATGCCGAACATGGGAGCCATCGCCGGCTGCGCTATCTGCGCGAACTGTTCCGGGGGCAGCGCCGCCCCAGCGCAGGCGATCTGGCGGCGCGGCTGGCGCCATGGTGCGACAGCGGCGAACATGCCTGGCTGTTCGACAATGAAGAGGATGCCCTGGATCTGCGTTCGCGCATCCTGGGCTTCGACATGACCCGGCTGCTCAATTCGCCCACCACCCGAACACCGGCCATGATGTATCTGTTCCATCGCATCGAGCAGCGGCTGGACGGCACGCCCGCCATCATCGTGGTTGATGAGGGCTGGAAGGCGCTGGATGACGAAGTCTTTGTCGGCAAGATCAAGGACTGGGAAAAAACCATCCGCAAGCGCAACGGCCTGGTCGGCTTCTGTACCCAGAATGCGGACGACGCGCTGGAAAGCCGCGTCGGCCCCGCCATCATCGAACAATCGGCGACCCAGATCTTCTTCCCCAATCCCAAGGCGCGGGCGCGCGACTATGTCGAAGGCTTCGGCCTGTCGGAGCATGAGTTCGAGCTGGTGCGTACCCTGCCCGATACCTCGCGCTGCTTCCTGATCAAGCAGGCCGACCACAGCGTGGTGGCGCGGCTGGATCTGACGGGCCTGACCGGCGAATTGCGCGTGCTGGCCGGCACCGAAGCCAGCGTGCGCCAGCTTGATGCGTTGCGCGAGCGGCTGGGTGACGAACCGCAGGCCTGGCTCGACGCCTTCATGGCCGGGCGCGGGAGGAATGTGGCATGAGCGCCTGTTCTACCGTCACCGATCTGGGCGTGGTACGCGATGTGCTCACCACGGTGGATTGCAACACCCGCGGCTTCGCGCGGCTGGGTTATGAATCGCTAGCCGCCGCCAACTCCCCTTTCCAGGCCGCGCTGACCGCGGCGCTGACCATCTATGTCGCGGTGATAGGCTATCGCCTGTTGTTCGGCGAGGGCGCGCGGCTGAGCGACGGGCCCATGATCGCGCTCAAGATCGGTGCGGTGCTGGCGCTGGTCACCAGCTGGAACCTGTTCCAGACGCTGGTGTTCGATGTGGCCGAGCGCGCGCCGATCGAGATTGCCGCCCTGATCTCCACCCCTATGCGTGGTCCCGCCCTGGCGGCCGATCCGGTGGCCGGCCTGCAGGCGTCCTACGACCAGCTGCGCGAGACCGCCAACGCCTTCGCTCACCCCCCCAAATCGGTCAGCGACCATGCCCAGGCCGACTATGCCACCGCCTCCGAGGCGCTAAGCATGGCGTCCAACGGTCTCTTCATCGCCAGCGCCGGTCTGACCAGTGTGATGATGATCGCCATCGGCCTTCTGACCGCGACCGGGCCCTTGTTCATCGCCATGTTCCTGTTCTTCGAGACCCGCGGGTTGTTCGTGGGCTGGGTGCGGGCGCTGGCCGCCGCGGCGTTCGGCCTGCTCAGCGGCTGGAGCCTGACCGTGCTGATGCTCCATGCGGAGGGGCCCTGGATGGATGCGCTGTCCGATGTCGGCGCCAATGGCCTGGCCGATGCGCGCACCGGCGTCACCGCCGCCATCATCGTGCTGGTGTTCTGTGCCGCCCAGTTCGGTCTGACGCTAGCCGGGATCATGATCGCGCGCGGCTTCCGCCTGCCATCACGGGCCATGCGCGCGACAGGCCAGGCCATGACAGCGCGGATCACACAGCCGGCATCGCCGCTGGACCTGATCTCGCGGCCGGCGCGACTTGCCGAACTGCTGGACCGCCAGGAAACACCGGCGGCCCATGGCGAACGCGCCTATGCAACCGCCACCAGCATCACCTATGCCCGGCGCGAAGGCTCGGGGCCCACGGCGGTCAGCCAGACCCGCATCGGCAATTCCTATCGCCGCCCGGCGGTGACACGGGAGGGCAGGCGCGCATGAAAAAACCTTTCCCCGCCATCCTGTCCGCCGCACTGATATCAGCGGCCACACCGTCGCTGGGCGCGCTGATGCCGCGCCCGGGCTCGGGCGATCCGCGCATCTTTGTGGTCGATTACGATCCCACCCAGGTCGTGGAGCTGCGCGCCACCATGGGCTATCAGACTTTCATCGAATTCTCGCCCGACGAGCATATCGAAAATGTCGCGGTGGGCGATGCCACCGGCTGGCAGATCACCCCCAACCGCGCCGCCAATCTTCTGTTCGTCAAGCCGATGGGCGAAGTGCCCACCACCAACATGACAGTGGTGACCAACTATCGCCATTACGAATTCGAGCTGAATGTGCGCCCGCATGCGCCCGCCGGCGACAGAAGCATCGTCTACACATTGCGCTTCCAGTATCCGGAGGTGGCGGTGGCGCGGGTGCAAGCCAAGCCGGCCGCGCCCGAACCGCCGCCGATGCCCAAGGTGGTCAATGCCGCCTATAGCTATGACGGTTCATCCAAGATCGTGCCGGCGCGCATTTTTGACGACGGCCACGCCACCTATTTCGAATTCCGCGAGGGCGAGGCCTATCCGGCCATCTTCTCGGTCGATGGCGAAAAGAATGAAGTCGTGGTCAATTCCTACATGCGCGACGGTTATGTCGTGGCCGATATCGTGGCGCGCGGTTTTGTGCTGCGCCAGGGCAATGACGTGACCCATGTCTATAATGACGGTTTCCATGCCGCGGCACCCGGCCCGCAAAGTCCTCGCCGCCGCCCCAAAACCTGCTGGATCTGCCTATGAGCCATATCCCGCCCGACTATGCCCGCAGCCCCGTATTCGACGCGGCCTCGCGCCCCAACCCCGGCCTGATCAGGCCCGGCTCGTCCTGGGGCATGGGCGCGGCGGTGATCGGCGCCTGCGTGCTGGGCGCGGTCACCTTCGTGTCATTGAGCAATCACCGCATCCAGCGCCAGACACCGGCGCCGCAGGCAGCCGCGCCGCCCGCACCCATACTGCCAAAGCCCGTTGCCGCGGTGGCACCTCCCCCGCCCGCGATTATCCAGGCGCCACCGCCAGTTGCGTTGCAGGCCACGCCGCAGGTTACCTCCGATCCGCATGCCCCGGCCATGGTGGTGGATTTCAGCCAGGCCCCTGCCGCCGGCGCGGTGACCGCCACACCGGCCACCACTGTCGCGCAGGCCGGCAGCGCGCCGACCGCCGGCAATGCCGCCGCCGGCGATGAAAAACTGTCGGCGGACGAACGCTTCTCCGCCCGCATCTCGGGTTCCAATGTCGATGTGGCGCATGCCTCGCGCCTTCACGACCTGTCACATACCGCGCCGCAAGGAACCGTGATTCCGGCGGTGCTGGAGACCGCGATCAATTCCGACCTGCCCGGCTTTGTCCGCGCCGTGGTCAGCCGTGACGTACGCGGCTTTGATGGCACCACCGTTTTGATCCCGCGCGGGTCCAAGCTGATCGGCCAGTATCGCAGTGGCGTGGCGCTGAGCCAGACCCGCGCCTTTGTGGTGTGGTCGCGCATTCTCACGCCGGACGGCGTCTCCATCGACATTGGTTCGCCCGGCACCGATCAACTGGGCCGCGGCGGGTTGGAAGGCGAGACCGACACCCACTTCTTCGAACGCTTCGGCAGCGCCATTCTGTTGTCGGTGATGGGCGCGGGGCTGGAGCGGCTGGCCGAATCCGACAACAACAACACCGCCATCATTATCGGTTCCCAACAGCAGGCCAGTCAGGTCGCCAGCATCGCGCTGCAAAAGCAGATCGACATTCCGGTGACCATCAAGGTGCCACAGGGCACGCCCCTACAGGTCTTTGTCACCCGCGACCTGGATTTCGCCTCCGTGTCGAAATGAAGGTGCCGAAATGACGACCGGCGTCTATCTCGACACCTATCTGTCGGCGCTGGCGCCGTGGCTGACCCGTGACGATGTCACCGATCTTCTGATCAACCAGCCTGGCGAGGTATGGATCGAAACCACGGGCGGGATGCTGACCCGCGTTGCCGCGCCACAGGTGACGGAGGTGGTGCTGAACCGCTTGGCCCGCCAGATCGCCGCCGCCAGCCATCAAGGCGTCAACCGCGAACAGCCATTGTTGTCGGCCACCCTGCCCGACGGCGGCCGGGTGCAGATCATCGCCCCACCCGCCACCCGGGGCGGCATGGCCATCGCCATTCGCAAGCACGTGATCGCCGACCTGTCGGTGGACGATCTGGCCGGCATGGGACTTTTTGCCGATGCGGCTGCGAATAGCCGGCGCGCCAGCCGCGACGACGAGCTGACCGCCCTGTTGAAATCCGGCGACAAGACCGGCTTTCTGAAAGAAGCCGTGCGGGCGAGGAAGACTATCGTGATCAGCGGCGGCACCTCGACTGGCAAGACCACCCTGCTCAACGCCCTGGTGCGCGAGATCGACACGCGCGAGCGGCTGATGGTGATCGAGGATGCGCCGGAAATCCGGCTGGATCATCCCAATGCGGTGGGGCTGATCGCGGTCCGCGGCGACCAGGGCGAGGCGCAGGTGGATGCCGACGATCTCTTGCGCGCATCTTTGCGCATGCGGCCCGACCGTATTCTGTTGGGCGAGCTGCGGGGCAAGGAGGCGTTCGCCTTCCTGCGCGCTGTCAATAGCGGCCATCCCGGCTCGCTCACCACCGTACATGCCGACACGCCGGAAGGCGCCATCGATCAGATCGCGCTTCTGGCCATGACCAGCGGGCTGGATCTGGGCTGGGACAAGATCCAGACGTATGTGCGCCGGGTGATTGACGTGATCGTGCAACTGGAACGCGCAAGCGGGAAGCGCCGCGTCAGCGATATTCGCTTCCTGGCGGGCGATCACGTCCTGCCGCCCGCGGCGAACGACTAACTAAGCACCCGGAACACCCAAGGATTTGGCGGCCTCCTGCAAAGCGGCCTGCGCCGCCGGCGTACCGGCAAAGGCGTCATGCGCCTGTTTGTAAGCTTCCGCTGCCTTGTCGGTTTCTCCCAGCACCATGCGCGCCCGCATCAGCCGCACCCAGCCGCCGGTGTCATGCGGATTGGCTTTCAGCTCGCTCGCCAACTTGTCGACCATGGCGCGGATCATCGCCTGACGATCGGCATTCGACATCTGGCCGGCGGCGGCGACCTGATCGCTCGTCGGCCCAGGCATTCCGGATTGGGGCATGCCCGCTTGCGGCGCGGGCGCAGCCGGGGCCGGCGGCAGCTGCGAGGAAATGTCGATGTGCTGGTCCCGGGCCAGATCCTCGACATAGTTGCGCACCTGGACCGCCCAAGGCGCATCCGGTGGCGCGCTCTTGAGCAAGGCAATAAAATCCGCCATCGCGCCCCGATGATCGCCCTGCTGATCGCGGTAGATGGCCAGGAAATAGCGCGCCCGGGGATCGTTGGCATCGCCCTTCCGCGCGCGGCGGAAAATGGCGGCGGCCTCGTCGGAGACCTTGCCTTCGGACTGCACCATCGCCTCGCCTTGCGCCGAGAGATATTCCGCATTGCCCGGGTCCAGCGACACGGCGCGGCCATAGGCCCTGGCCGCATCGGCGGGACGGTTGGTGCGCATATAGGACCAGCCCAGCATCTGCCAGCCCTGCGCGTCATTGGGGTCCTGCTGCAGCCGCGCTTCCAGTCCCGCGATCATGGTGGAGACATCGCCCATCGGGTGCTGTGTCTGGGCGTCGGGGCCTGCGGCCTGCACCGGCGCGCCGGCAGCTGCCACGGTATTGGAGGTGAGCTCAGGATGGCCCATCAGGGCATAAAGCGCGGTGGAGGAGATCGCCACCACCGCCACCAGGCCTATCGCCATCCAGGGCATGGCGGCCGCCGGCAGCGGCCGCGCCACCACGGTGGTTTCATGGTCTTCCGCCAGGATACGGCGCTTGATCTCGGCGCGGAGCGCTTCGGCTTCCGGCTGGGCGATCAGATTGTTTGCCTGCTGGGCATCCAGTTCACCCAGCTGGCCCTTGAGAATGTCCAGCGTCCTGGCGGGGGTCGGACGCTGCTCGTGGCGGCGCGACTCATAATTGCGCACCAGTGGAATTGTCAGGCCAGCGGTCGCCAGCGCGATCATCACGGTCAGAATAACCCAGAGCATCATGCCGCATCTTCCTTCAGCAGCCGGTCCAGCCGCGCCTGTTCGTCGGCGGTCAAATCGGGTGCGGTGCCACCGCGCCGGCGTCGCAGATAAAGCGCCACGCCGATGCCGCCCCCCACCAGCACCAGCAGCGGCCCCAGCCACAACAACCAGGTCTCGGCCTCAAAGGGCGGTTTCAGCAGCACATAATCGCCATAACGGTTGGCGATATACGCGATCGCCTGGCGGTCGCTGTCGCCCGCTTGCAGCCGCTGGCGCAGCAACACGCGCAAATCATGCGCCAGCTCGGCATCGGAATCGTCAATAGTCTGATTCTGGCAGACCACACAGCGCAGTTCGGCGCTGATGGCGCGGGCGCGGGCTTCCAGCTTGGGATCGTCCAGCTGTTCGCTGGGCAAAACCGCGAAAGCTGGCGTTGCCGCCAGCAGGAAGGCGAAAAGCAGCCGGACCTTCATGTCTCGGATCTCAGGCGCTGCAGCATCGGCTTCAGCGTATTTTCCCAGTCATCGGCATCGATAGGGCCGATGAACTTGTACCGAACCCGGCCATGCCTATCGACCACAAAGGTTTCCGGCACCCCGGCAACACCTAGATCGATGCCGGTGCGCCCGCTCGCATCATTGCCGGCCTTGACATAGGGATCGCCATTTTCGGCCAGATAGCGGGCGCCGTCGGCGGCCTGATCCTTCCAGTCCAGGCCCTGGATCACCACACCCTGCTGTTTCAGCTGCAGCAGCATCTGATGCTCTTCCCGGCAGGCGACGCACCAGGAGGCGAACACATTCAGCAGCATGGGCTCGCCATGAAAGTCGGCGCTCGCCAGGCCTTGATTGTCGCGCACCGCGGTCAGCGCGAAGGCGGGCAACGGCTTGTCGATCAGGACAGAGGTGATGTGGGAGGGATCATGCCGCAAGCCCCGAAGGAAAGCCCCGATCACGGCGGCAAACAGCGTCACCGGCAGAAGGAACAACAGACGCTTCATGCCGATGCCTTGATCGCGCCGGTTCGCAATATCGGTTTGACCGCGCCCACCCGGAAACGGCGGTCGCTGAGCGAGGCCGCGCCACCCAGCGCCATCAAAAAACCGCCGGCCCAGATCCAATCCACCAGCGGATGATCCCACAGCCGCACCACCAGTCCGTCGGCACCTTGCTCACCGATAGAGACATAGATATTGCCCAGAAAGCCGGTGCCGATGCCGGCCTGGGTGGTGGTGGTCTGGCTGGCGGGAAACAGCCGCCGTTCCGAGACCAGCACCCGACTGCCGGCGTGAGAAGTCACGGTGAAGCGCGCCTGCGCCGCCTGATAATTTGGACCATTGGCCTCGCCCAGCGACGTGAGCGTGTATTGCACCCCGGCCAGTTCGACGGTCTGGCCCACTTTCATCTCCAGCACCTTGCTGGATTGCCAGGCGGTGACGGCGGTGATGCCGATTGCCGTGACGCCCAGGCCAGCATGGGCGCTTGTCATGCCCCAGACCGCCAGCGGCGTGGCGCGCAGGAAGCGCATCACGTCACCGCCCAGGCTGGAACTGATCTTCCAGTAACGCAGCGGGATGGCGATGGCGCCAGCGATCAGGAACAAGCCCAGCGCCAGGCCGCCCGCAGCGAGAAGCTGCGACAGACCGAAAGCCAGAATACCCACCACCAGCGCCAGCGCGCCCAGAATGATCGGCCAGCGCAACCGCATCAGAACCTCGCGCGTATCATTGCGCTTCCAGTTCAGCGCGGGTCCGAAACTGACCAGCAGCAGCAGCGGCACCGCCACCGGCACAAAGGTCAACTCGTAATAGGGCCGGCCCACCGAGATGGAATGGCCGCCCGCGATCTCGACAAACACGGGATAGAAGGTGCCCAGGAACACGGTCGCGGTCGCCGCCAGCAGGAACAGGTTGTTCACCGCGATGCCGCCTTCGCGCGACAAGGGCTGGAACAACGCCCCGCTTTTCATCGCCGGCGCGCGCCAGGCGAACATCGCCAGCGCCGATCCGGTGGCGAGCGCGATGATGCCCAGTATGTAGATGCCACGGCGCGGATCGACGGCAAAGGCATGCACGCTGGTCAAGACACCGGAGCGCACCAGGAAGGTGCCGACCAGGCTGAGCGAGAAGGTCAAGATCGCCAGCAGGATGGTCCAGCTGATCAGGGCGCCGCGCCGTTCCAGCGCGATGGAGGAATGCAGCAAGGCCGTGCCCATCAGCCATGGCATCAAGGACGCGTTCTCAACCGGGTCCCAGAACCACCAACCGCCCCAGCCCAAAGTGTAATAGGCCCAGATGCTGCCCATGGTGATGCCGGCGGTGAGACAGATCCATGACGCCAGCACGAAGGGCCTGATCCAGCGCGCCCAGGCCGCATCCACCTGTCCCTCGATCAGCCCCGCCATGGCAAAGGAAAAGGCCGAGGAAAAACCGACATACCCCAGATAGAGCATGGGCGGATGAAAGACCAAGCCGGGATCTTGCAGCAGCGGGTTCAATTCGGTGCCATCCGGCGGCGCGGGGAAAAGCCGCAGGAAGGGATTGGAGGTGAAAAGTGAAAAACCCAGAAAGGCCGCGCCGATGATGCCCTGCACCGCCAGCACCCGCGCCTGCAAGGTTTCGCGCAGCCGGCGGCCGAATAGCGCGACCGCACCGCCCTGCAGCGCCAGAATGAGAACCCACAGCAGCATGGAGCCTTCATGGCTGCCCCAGGTTGCGGCGAACCGGTAAATTGTCGGCTGGGCGGCGTTGCTGTGCTCCGCCACCAGGGCGATGGAAAAATCCTTGCCCACAAAAGCCGCCGCCAGGCATCCGAACGCCAGCGCCACAAACAACAGTTGCAGAAGCGCCGCGGCCCGGCCCAGCCCCATCAGCGCCGGATCAAGCCGGGCAGCGCCCCAAAGCGGGGCAAGCGACTGCACGATCGCCAGCACGAATGCCAGAACCAGCGCCAATTGTCCGATTTCGGCGGCCATTATCTGCGATTGCCCGTCACATCCCCTCCACAACCCTAGCGTACCCAACAGGGCTGTGAAATAATTAAATAATCCGGCCCTTACGGGGCTTTCGGATTGGGGTGAGGAGCGATGCGCGTTAGCCGCACGAGCAGGTCATTCAGGAGCGTTCGGCCGTAGGCCGACAAGATCGTCCAGTGGACGATTTTTAAGCGACGAAAGACCTGCGAGAGCGACGAACGCCGCGAGCCTCGGGCGCGTGGCTGGGAATACAACGTGGCTGACGGTTTTCAGATCGCCATCATTGGCTCTGGGCCAGCGGGTATGAGCGCGGCCACGCGCGCGGCGGCGCGCGGGCTTTCCCATGTGCTGCTGGAAAAAACCGATCACCTGTCGGACACCATCTATCGCTATCAGAAAGGCAAGCATGTGATGGCGACCCCGGTCAGCCTCACTCTGCGCTCCGACTGCAGCTTCGCCGCGGGCAAGCGCGAAGCCATTCTGGAGGCCTGGAACAGGGAAACCACCGGCGCCAAGGCCAATGTCCGTTACAAGGCGGAAGTGAAATCCATCACCGGCAGGAAGGGCGATTTCACCATCACCCTGACCAATGGCGAGACACTCAAGGCCGAGGCGATCATCCTGGCCATCGGCACGCAAGGAAATCCCAACCTGATGCGCTGCGACGGCGCCCGGCTGCCGCATGTGCAATATCAATTGGACGATCCGCGCGAATATTTCGACGAACATATCTTCGTCATCGGTGGCGGCGATGCCGGCATCGAGAATGCCCGCGGCCTGGCGGAAGACCCGGCCCAGGCCAATATCGTCACCCTGGTCAACCGCTCCAAGGATTTCGCCAAGGCCAAGGCCGCCAATGTCGAACTGCTGATGGAAGCGCAGAAAGCCGGGCGCATCTCCATCCTGACAGAAGCCTCGCCGTCCAAGATCGAAGACGGCTGGATCACCATCGAAACGCCGGAAGGCGAAAGCAGACTGCCCTGCAACCGCGTCATCGCCCGCATGGGTTCGGCGGCGCCGCGCGGCTTTGTGGAGTCCGTGGGCGCCACCCCCGATCCCTCGGATCTGGACGAAAAAGGCCGTCCCAAATTGAAAGGCGGCGTGCAGTTCACCAGCGAGGCGCGCGACACCTTCCCCAAACTGACGCCCCAGTTCGAAACCACCGTGCCGGGCATCTATGCCATCGGCGCGCTGGCCGGTTATCCGCTGATCAAGCACTGCATGAACCAGGGCTATGACGTGGTGGAGTTCATCGCCGGCAATACCGAATTGAAGCCCGCCGACGAGCCGTTGCTGGAAGCTCGCCTCAAGGACCTGGCCGTCAGGAAGAGCGTGGCGGACTGGATCGAATTCCTGCGCGGCAATGTCGAAATCCTCAACGGCCTGTCGCCCCTGCAGATGCGCGAATTCCTGCTGGACTGCGATGTCCGGGTGTTCAAGGAAGACGATGTGATCTTCCAGAGGAACGCCATCGGGTCTTCGCTGTTCGGCATCGCCTCGGGTTCGGTCAAGGTCGAAATCGATCCGGGCGACCCTTCCATCACCATCCCGATCGGCCAGGGATCGATCTTCGGCGAGGTGGGCCTGATCTCGGGGCGGCGGCGCGGCGCCACTATCCGTGCCGGCAAGGATTGCATCGTGGTGGAAATTCCCCGCACCGCGGCCTTGAAGCTGATGGGCTCCAACGAAGACGCCAAGAGAACCGTCAACCGCATCACCACCGAGCGTTCGCTGCTACAGATCTTCGGTTCGGGTCTGACGTCGAGCGATCTGACGGACATCCTGGCGACCGCGAAGGTGGAGGAAATCCGCCCCGGCCAGGCGGTGATCCGCGAGGGCGATGATCCCGGCAAGGAATATCTGGCGCGCATCCCAAGGGACAAGCCGATCGATCCCAATCCTGGCAACGGCGAGACGCCGGAAGCAGCCGCGACCCGCGTCGCCGCCGAGGAACAGAAGCGCGCCGCCAAAAAGGCCGAGGCGCAGGCCGCCGCCGCCCAAGCCGCCGCCGACGGCCTCTATGACATCTTCATCGTGCGCACCGGCTCGATGACGGTGGAGAAGAATCTGGGCGGCAAGCAGGTCTTCCTATCCTACATTCCAGCCGGTTCCTATTTCGGTGAGATGGCGCTGGTGGACAAAAGTCCGCGTACCGCCACGGTGCGCGCCACGGTGCGGTCGCAGGTGGTGCGGCTGGACGGGCGGTTGTTCCGCGAGTTGCTGCAAAAGAAGCCCGCGCTGAAGGCCAAGCTCGAGGCCGACATGAAGGTCCGCCGCGAGATCAACAGCTTCATCGAAGAAAAGAAAAAGAAATTCAGCGGCGTCGTCGACATGTATTCGGAAGTCGCCGAATTCCTGGTCAAGCAGGGCATCGGCGAAGCCACGGATGCGCTTCTGATCGACGAGACCTTGTGCATCGGCTGCGACAATTGCGAACGCGCCTGCGCCGACAGTCATGACGGGCTGTCGCGCCTGAATCGCGAGGCCGGCAAGACCTATGCCCATCTGCATGTGCCGACGTCCTGCCGGCACTGCGAGCATCCGCATTGCATGGCCGATTGTCCGCCCAACGCCATCCGGCGCGGGCCCGATGGCGAAGTCTTCATCAGCGACGCCTGCATCGGCTGCGGCAACTGCCAGCGTAACTGCCCCTATGGCGTGATCCGGATGGATTCGGTGCCGCCGAAAAAGCCCGGTCTCTTGCAATGGATACTGTTCGGCATGGGCCCCGGCCCCGGCGAGCCCGACAAGGACTGGCTCAAGAAACATTACGATCCCAAAAAACCAAAAGCCGCGATCAAGTGCGACATGTGCGCGGGGAAAAAAGGCGGGCCGGCCTGCGTGCGCGCCTGTCCCACCGGCGCCGCCATCCGCGTCTCACCGGAACAGTTTCTGGACGTGGTCAAACAGGGTGGGCGTTAAATCGTGGCGCAGGCACGGCAAACAGCCCGCACAGTGGTGTCGCATGAGAGCTTCCTGCGCCATGCCCATTTCCGCTGGCTGAAGATCGCGGTGCTGACCAGCCTGGTGATAGTGGCCGGCTTCGCCGCGACCCTGGTGCTGCGCGACTATCATCTGCGCCATACCGGCAATAGCTGGTTCGGCTATCTTAGCGGCACGTTGGGCGCGGGCCTGATCGTGTGGCTGGCTCTGCTGGGCGTGCGCAAGCGTTACATGACCGACAATGTCTGGTCGCTGAAAGCCTGGGTCTCGGCCCATGTCTATCTGGGCCTGTCGCTGATCGTGATCGCCACGTTGCACAGCGGCTTTCAGTTCGGCTGGAACGTCCATACCCTGGCCTATGGCCTGATGATGCTGGTGATCCTGTCGGGCATCTTCGGCATCACGGTCTATGCCCGCCTGCCGCAGAAACTGTCGGACAGCCGGGGCGAGACCACCCAGAAGCAGATGCTGGAGAAAATCCACACTCTGGATGGGCGCCTGCTGGACGTAGCCCGGCCGCTGGATCAGGCGCAGGCGGCGCTGGTCACCCGCGCGGTCCAGCGCACCCGCATCGGCGGCAGCTTCTGGCGCCGGCTTACCAATTCGCATGGCGATTGCGAGACCCTGCGTGCGCTGACGGCGCTCAAGGCATCGCGCGCATCGATGCCCGATGGCAGGCAGGCCCAAGCGCTGGATCAGGTGCTGAGCCTGTTGGGGGAAAAAGAACTCACCCTGACCAAGGCGCGCCGCTACATCTATCTGCGCAGCCTGCTGGAAGTGTGGCTGTTCGTCCATATCCCGGCCACCATTGCCCTGATCGGGGCGCTGACGGCGCATATCATTAGCGTCTTCTTCTTCTGGTGATGCGATGAGCTTTATCCTGCGCCAGATCGCCAAGCGGGTCGGAGCTCCCGACATTGTGCGCGAAAAAGCCATCGCCGCCGCCGAGCCGGTGATCGGACGCGGCAGCGATTGCGACATCCAACTCACCGACCTGGCAGTCAGCCTGCGTCATGCGGTGATCCGGGAAACCGCGCCCGGCCGTGCCAGCGTGGAGTCGCTGGGGGTGGAGAATTTCGAGGCCGATGGCAAATTCGTGCACAGGGCCGATCTGGATCTGGCCAAATCCCCGGTGCTGGTGTTTGGCCATCATGTCCTCACGCTGACGCCGGGCGAGAACGGCGCCATTCTGGTCACTGCCACGGGGCGGGAGAATGTCGCGGCCGCCGACGCCGTCAGCGACCAGAAACACTCCTTCTCGCTGAAATATGCACTGTTCAGCCAGCGCCAGATTGCCTGGATCACCACGGTGGCCATCCTGCTGGCCTGCCTGATCGCGCCGGTCGGCCTGTTCATCATCGACCACAACCGGCATCAGACGATCTCGTCGGCCGCGGACCGGCAATGGTCCAGCGGGCCGCTGTCTCCCGGGCATCATTTTCTGGAGAAAAACTGCGAGGCCTGTCACCGGCAGGCTTTCGTTTCGGTGACCGACAGCGTCTGCCTGTCCTGCCATCAGGCCGATCTGAACAAGATGGCGCGCCGGCAGGTCGTGTCGCTGACGCAAAAGCTGGGCAGTCCCTTTCCACCCGATCCCGCCGCCGACCATGCGCCGCATGACCGGCTGATGGCGGCAAGCCCGCCCGATCCCAACCTGGCCCGGCGCATCAATAGCTGGGTGGCGACCACCTTCTCCCATCCCAACAACCGCTGCGCCAGCTGCCACACCGAACATGTCGGCACCGGCCAGGCCGAGGCCGGCAAGGCGCCAGCGCCAGTCACCGCAAGCGAACTCAAGCGCAATGACTGCAAGGACTGCCACACCGGTATGCGCCAGCGCCTGACCGACACAAAAATCCCCGACGTACCGGACTGGAGTCATCATCCCGACTTCCGACCGGTGATCACGACAGGCTTCGACGGCGACAGGCCCCGGCTGGTGAAAGCCACATTCACGTCCATGCCGCCCGAAAAGGAAGGCCTGATCTTCGGCCATGATATCCATTTGAGCGCGACCGGCGGCGTCGCCCGTCAGGCGATGGAACTGGGCAAGGCCGCCGGTTATGGCGCGCCGCTGACCTGTGATAACTGCCATCGCCGCAGCCAGGATGGCGGCTTTGTACCGATCGAGATGAAGCGAGATTGCGGCCAATGCCATTCGCTGGCCTTCACCCGCAGGAATGGCGTGGACCAGCTTCTGCCCCACGGCCATCCCGACCAGGTCGTGGCGGCGCTGAAGGCCTATTTTTCCAACCAGCCCCCCATCTCAGCTAATCCGGACGCCTTCCTGGGACGCCCGGGCGTGCATGGCGTGTTCACGCCCAGTCAGCCGGCGGACTATGTCGCGGCCAATGTGCGCGACGCTTTTGAGCCTGGCGGCGCCTGCTATGGCTGCCACGTCATCATCATGCCGGCCCACAAGCATTCGCTCGATTACCGCGTCGCTCCCGTGAAGCTGACCAGCCGCTACCTGCCTTGGGGCGATTTCAACCACAACATTTCAGAACACCATCAGGATGCCAATGGCGCCCCCAACTGTGACTTCTGCCACAAGGCCAAAAGTTCAACCAAGGCCGAGGATGTGATGCTTCCCAAAATCGCGGAATGTGGCGCCTGCCATGGCAAAACCCGGCAGGAAAGCGTGGCCGCGGCCGACAGCGATTGCGCGGAATGCCATGGATTCCACAATCCGGGCCGGGCAACATCTCCGCGGAAGCAGGAACTCGCCCGTAGCGCTTTGATCCGGCTACAGTGACGTTGCGTATGTACCTTGCCCACCCTTGCGCCCTGATGACCGGATAAACGGTTTTCCAAGGACCAGGCGGGAGAAAAAACGATTGGACCTGGATAACGTGCTTACCATCGCCCAGATCACCGACCTGCACATCACCAATGACAGCCAGCCGAAGGACAGAGCCCGCAACGAGGCCCGATTGCGCACCGCTCTCAATGCCATCAGCCGGCTGAAACCTCCGCCCGCGGCCATCGTGGTGACGGGGGATCTGGTTGATCTGGGCCTGCCCGACGAATATCAGGCGTTGAAGGACATCCTGGCTGGGATCGAAATCCCTGTCCATTTCACCGTGGGCAATCACGATTCCCGCTCCGCCTTCCGCCAGGCATTCCCCGATACGCCGGTCGACGAGAACGGCTTCATCCAATACGCCTTCATGATCGACGACCTGCGGGTGGTGATGTGCGATACCCTGGAAGGCAAGGAGCATGGCGGCTTCTGCGAAAAGCGTGCCGCCTGGCTGGCCAGGACCCTGGATGAGGCACCCGATACCCCAACCATTCTGGCCCTGCATCATCCGCCGGTGCCCAGCGGCATTGTCTGGATGGACGAACCGGAAGACGCCCCTTGGCTGGAGCGTCTGGCTTCCGTGATCCGAGGCCGCAAACAGATCAAGGCCCTGATCTGCGGCCACATGCACCGCGCCTATAATGGCATGTTCGCGAGCCAGCTGGTATCCGTGTCGTCGGCCACATCCATCCAGCTGGCGCTGGATCTTCGGCCCATCGATCTGCGGGTGCCCGATGGCCGCGAGCTGCTGACCGAACGCGCGCCCGGCTATACGCTTCTGGTGTGGAACAACGGTTCGCTGGCGCTGCATTCCTGCCCGGCCGGCGATTTTCCGGCCGCGGTCACCTATCAGGTGCCTTTTGTAAAAGACTAGTTGGCAGCCAGCTTCTTGTGCGGCTGGGCAGTGACGTCGCGGCGTGGCGGCGCCGACGATTTGCTCTTGTCCTGGTCGGCCGGAATCGAAGGCTTGGCCCCCTCCGGATGGTCGATAAAATCCGCCTTCATCACATCGTCGGTCACGCGATATTGCTGCCCCTTCCAGTCGATGAAGAATTTCTCCATCTCGTCACGGTGGAAGGGCCGCGAGCCCAGCCGTCCGAAGATGGCGATCTGGTTGCCGGTCTCATCCACGGCGCGGTCGCGGTCGAGCCCCTTGGACAAGGCCAGCGCCGGGGTCGGGGTTTTCGCCCAGGCAATCACTTCCGGCTTGGGCGGCGGCGAAAAGCCATAGAAATTGGGCTGGCTTTCGGGGCTGGTCAGCTGCAGCACCTTGAGCCCGTTCCTGCCATCGGCGACATAGGCGAACAGGGAGGCGTTGGTCGAGCCCACGATCACGTCCTGGCTGTCGGCATCCGCGAACGGCTTCTTCCAATAAAGTCTGGGCTTTTCCGGATTCTTCACATCGGCGATGACCAGGCCGTCCTTGCCGGCGGCGATATAGGCATAGGTGCGCGCGACATAGACGCGACGGGCATCCTCCAGCGGCAGGCGCGCGCCCTCGATCATCTTCGGCTGGTCCATTCTGGTGATGTCCAGCACTTCCAGGCCGCGCGCGTCCGTCACGAACAGATAGCGGAACTGGACGGCGGAAGCCCGCATGCCGGGCAGCGCCACCTGCGCCGCCAGCTTGGGCTTTAGCGGATCGTCGAGATTGACCACCACCAGCCCGCGCGGAGTGGCGATATAGGCGTAATAACCGGCCAAGGTGATGTGGCTGGCGCCATCAAGCACCCCACCGGGATTCCAGGTGAGTGCGCGGCTGAGGTTATTGTTGCGCGGATCGCCATCGGTCAGGGTGTCGATATCCACCAGGATCAGGCCTTCTTCCGCATCGGTGATGAAGGCGTAGTGATAGATCGGGTGGAAGGCCTGTTCCTGATTGTATTTGCGGATTTCCGGCGTGTTGCGCAGCGGCGCGATGGACTGGCCGGTGGGCAGCGCCATGCAGGTGGCATTCCTCGACGCCACATGCATCTGCTGGCCGAGCGGCGAGAAAGGCGCGGTGATGATCTTTTCCGAAATATCCTTGTTGGCGATCGAAGCCACGTCGAAGACTCGGAAGCCGCCGGGGCCCTCTGCGGTATAGAGATATTCGCCGCGCAGCTGCAGGCAGCGCACCGCCCCACCGGTGGAATGTTTCACATTGACGATGTCTTCGACATTGGTGTCGCCCTTGCCGAACAGATCACCGCGGCGCCAGTCGATCAGCTCGCGATGGTTGCGCTCGACATGGGCCTTGTAATAATCGGGATAGGCATATTTTTGCAGATAGGAGCCGAAAACCGCTTGCGGCTCGCTCCATTCGGTGACACGCACCGCCTCGATGCCGCCCTCAAGTCCGGTCCAGGCGTGCATGCCGACGAAATTCACGAAATTGGTGCCCAACAGCATCAGCTGGGCCATGATCGCATTGTTGTCGTTTGCGATCGAAAGATGGCAGTCGCTGCAGGTCTTGGTCTCGGTGGTGCGCACGGTATGCGGGAAGTGCGGCGCGAAGGCCTGGCTGGAGAAGCCCGAAGCCGAAATCGGCGGCTGCTGCACATAGATGCGGTCGCGGTTGATGTTGGTCGAACTCAATACCAGGGCCGAACTGGACCTGACCGGCGCGATCTCATTGCCCTTGACGGTGGAATGGATGCCCAGCTGGAACATGTCGTCGCGCGCCACCTGCGGATTGTAGGTGGCGAAGTTCCGGGCCGTCAGGCCTTCATATTTGTGGCTGTCGGTCTTCCAGTTGGCCTCGATCGGCAGGTGGCAGCCGCCGCAGGAGGTGGTCCAGGAGGTGTGACACGAGAAACAGGCCATCTCGCTGTCCTTGTGGGCGAGGTTCTTCGCATCCACGCCCGGGCCCCATTGCATCTGCTTGCCGTCCGGCGTGGTGCGCGACATCAGCTTGGCGCGGGCGGCGCGCGCGTCGTAATCCGGGCTGCTGGGGTCCACCGAATCCTTGACCAGGATAACTTTCCAGCGCAGCGAAGAGTCCAGCGACGACCGCTGGTAAAGCACGCGCCGGCCGTTCTCTTCGACCCATTCGAATCGGCGGCTGCCGTCCTGGTTGCGCAGCTGGGCCAGATCGGTGCCGCCCGGCGGCGCGGCCGGACCAGAGGTCTTCAAGGTCGGATAGGCGCTGACCGTGCCGTGGCAATCCTTGCAGCCGATCTCCACCGCATTGGCGACCTCGCCCATGATCAACCCGCTGCCATGGCTGTCCTGGGCGAAGTGGCAATCGGAGCATTGCATGCCCTTCTCGGCATGAATGTCCATCATATGCACGGCCTTGCCGGCCTGCTGACCAATGGGACCGAACTTGCCCACTCCGTTTTTGCGCCACTTCTCCGGATCGTCATTGCTGACGATCTTGCCATCCTTGTCCAGCAAGTTGCCGTCGCGGTCGCGCTTGAAGACGGCGCGGAAATTCCAGCCATGACCGTGATAGTCGGCAAATTGGGTATCGTGCAGCTTGGGGTTCAGGTCATAGACATTGCGCAGGAAATCCAGGTCCGACCAGTTGCCGCGGGGGCTAGCGCCTTCCGGATTGCGATCCAGGATTTTGCGCTCTTCCGCGATGGTCGGATATTTCTGTTCTTTGGGCCACATGAAGGGCGCATCCGCCTCATAGTCCCACATGGTGTAGCCAAGATAGGTGTTCAGGAACATGTTGGGCTGGTGCATGTGGCAGTTCATGCATTGCGAGGTCGGGATGGAGCGGGTGAAGACATGCTTCAGCGGATGGCCCGATTCATCCTTGGGAATGGTGGGGTCCACGGTCTGGCTTTTGCCGTCGCGGCCGAATCGGGCATAGGTCAGGCTTTCGCGCGGCTCGCGGCTATTGGCATAGATCACATGGCAACCGGCGCAGCCTGACTGGCGATAATCGCCCGGCTGGTCGTTGGTGCCCATGAACCACATGAACGGGTCATTCAACCGGGTCTTGTGAATATTGAGCACGGCAATGGCGACACGCAAGCCGGTGCCGGGGCCACGGTTGGACTGTTTGATGTCGGGGCGGCCCGGCTCTTCCAGCTTCTGGATATCGCCGGTGGAATCGGGCAGGCCGATCTCGGGGAATTCGGTGCCGATGGTGCGGCCGCCGCGCTCGAAGACGCGAAAGATATCGGACGGCGGCATCACCTGCCAGGTGGGCAGCGGGATCAGGGCCGTCAGGGCGCCGCGCTTGCGCTCGGCTTCGGTGATGGTGCCGGGCGGTGAACCTGGCGACACGACCTTGGCCGGCTTGCCATCGGGCGTATAAGCCTCGCCCACCCCCACGCCGTCCAGGCCATAGACATTCTTGTAGGCGCCCTTCAGCGGCAGGATGCCGTTGTTATAAGCGCCACCCTCGAAGAACATGGCGCCAGTGGACATCAGCGAGCGCTCTGCGGCCTGGATCTCCGGCAAATGACAGGCGCCGCAGGATTGTCGCGCCACCCGGTAATCCGACGGATTGACGAAGCGCACATATTCCGACGCTTCCTTGTTGAGCAGCGTATAGCTCTCTTTCGGATTGGCGGAATGAGGATAATTCCAGTCCTGCGGATAGCGCGGCAGCACATGGGCACGGTCGCGCAGGCTTGCATATCGCGGATCGGTCGCAGCCAGTCCCTCGGGTGCTTTCACCCCAGCATCGCCGCCATGGCAGTCGGCGCAGCCCAGCATCACCGCGGCATTGTCGTGCATACTGGGGGCGTCGGGTTTGGTGTGACAGGAAATGCAACCCGCGCTTTTGGCATCGGCCTCTTCCTGGCTCTGGCTGCGCGGCGCGTCCGGCGTCTTTACATAGGTGCGCTCGACCGCGGTCTCCTCATCATCGGCAAGCAGCCGCCCCGTGATGCCGGCCGCCAGCAGGGCCAGCACCACCAGCAGAAGCGACTTTTTGTGCCAGCCCGCAACCATGCGCTGTCCTAGAATGCCAAAATCGCATTGAGCAGGACCGAATAATACTGACCGTCATGCGTGTTGGTGGTGAACAGGTCGTTGAAGCCGGCGCCCGGCGACAACACCGCGCCCGAGGCCCGCAACACGATGTTCTGTGTCAGGAACGGGCGGTATGTCAGGGCAAGGGAGGTATCCCAGCCCAGGTCCTGGGAAATACCGCCCTGCTGGCGCAGCGCCTGGACAATCGTCGTATCGGCGAACCACAAGTGGTTGATGCTTGAAGAGACGCGCAATTCCGGCAGCACATCAAAGTCCGCGCCCGCGCCCAAAAGGATGGTGCCGGGATTGTTGAAGTTGGACTGGCCCTCCTCCTTCGACGAACGCAGGTCGTTGAGCACGCCGTTGCGGCCGTTCAGGAAGATGTCGCGGCCACCGCCGACAAAGGGAACCGACTGGCGGACCCAGTAACTGGTGTCGGCGCCGGCGAATTGCGGGTTTTCAAAGATGGCGTCGAAGCCGCCTTCGTGATTGTCATAGGGGTTGTCGTCACCCGAGGCATAAAGGCCCGACAGGCGCACGCGAATCCAGTCGAAATCCATTGAGGGTTCGGCGGCGAAGAAATAGCCGGAGATATCAGCCGGCTTGCCCGTGAAAACACTGTTGCGATCCCGGCCCAGTTCACCATAGCCGGTGATCGTGAGATTGACATCGCCGAGATGGCCATCGCCGCTGTAACCCAGATAAACAACGTCGTAGTTGCGGCCCTGATCATCCCCGATCAGGGCTGGGCGCGACGGAAATCCATTCTCGTCGAAATGAAGCTGATTGCCCTCGCGGTTCCAATTGTAGACCGCGATGGCCTCGGAGGTGAATCCGGGCACCGGGAAGTCCTGGGCATAGAAATTGGCTACCGCCAGATAATCGTTGCGGATCATCTGAGTGATGTCGTTCAGGCCGGAATTGGTGTCCTTCTCCAGCCGCGCGAAGAAAGCCAGGTTGTACTGATAGCGGTTGTTGTCGCGGTCGCCGAACAGGCGCACGCCGAGCTGGTTGTCCTGAAACAGGAAACCGCGGAAGTCCGAGCTGAATGGCTGGATGCCGATGCGGATGGAGTCGAAATCGTAGCGGTCGTCCACATTGCGGATGTGATAGTCCATGAATGCTTCCTGCAGCGTCACGATACCGTCCAGCCGGTGCGTCGGCCTGGCAGGATCGATGTTCAGGATGCCGCGTTCGTTGACCATGGCATAGTTGATGTTGGCGGCCGCGGCGAAGCGGAATTCCAGGTCCGGCGGCTTGTAGGCGGTAGAACCCTGATAAAGGTCGACACCGGCGATGAAGGTCTGGGTATAGAGCGCGCTGTCGGCGTCGCCGAAGCTGTCGAGACTGCCCGGCCGCTGCGTGGTCTGCACGCCGACGCCGACGGGGAAGGAGCGAAGCTCCGCCACGCTGTCGGACACGCCCGTGAGATCCACGAACCAGTCGTTGGTGCCCAGGATCGGCCGATCGCCCTTGATCACATTCTGGTTGTAAGGGTCCCACCATTGACCGCCGATCCCCAGGGCATCGACGATACGCCAGCGGTCCGGCACGGGAATCCATTCATCCGGAAAGGCCTCCGGCGGCGGCGCCTGCACCGCGCCTTCGTTGTTCTGCAACACCGGCCTTTCGTAATTGCGCAGAGGCCCGGGAATGGCGCGGCCGTCGGTGGAATCCTGGGTCGCGGGAACCTGATTCTCCTGCGCCACCTTTACCGGCTTGGATGCATCGATGACCAACGGCTTGGCGGACTTTGCGGCATCGGACGTTGTGGAAGAAGATAGGGGCAAATCCTGCGCCCAGGCCGGCGCCGCCGCGAACAGCGCCGTGGTCAGGAGGATCGCGCGGAGAGAGTGGTTTCTCATTTTCCGTTGCACGGGGTCTGTTCCGACGTATCAAGAAATGGCGCGACCGGACAATTGACATAGCGCAGCGTCACCGAATTGCCGCTGACCTGAATGGCGATCTGATCCGAACGGATGGCCGTCGGCGCTTCGCCAATCGTGTTGGTGTCCTGACCGCCGTTATAAAGCCCCAGGAACGAGATCATGTCGTCTTGGTCGATGCCGTCACCCGACGTGCCGATGGCGCCCACCAGCGTATTGCCGCGATAGATCGGCACGCCGCCCGAGAAGATCTGCTCGCCATTCTGCAGGCGGTTCTGCCCCGGCGCCGCGTCCGGGATGAAGGTGCAGCGCGCCGGCGTGTCGGTCGCCGAAGCCCCGGTCACATAAGCCAGATGCTGGCCGAGATTTGTCAGCACCAGGGCGGTTTGCAGACCGGTCGAGAACGGGCTCCATTGCGCGATCGGACGGGAGAAGGGTCCATTGGGATTGCCTTCGATGCCGCCAGGGAAATAGGGCTGCGACAGATTGCCGATCGCGCGTGAGGAAAACGCCGTGGCGCCCGTGAAAGCCGTGGAGTTTCCGATGAAGGTGCGCGCCGCTGGAATGAAAGCGCGAACATCCGCGCTTGGATTTCCGTTCAGGTCCGATGCCGCGTTTTTGTTGGAAAAGAAGGCGGCAGTGCGCGCCTTCTGCAGCGACACATCGATGCCGAAGACCGGCGCGTCCGGCGCGCGCACGATGCCCAGGATCTTGCCATGGGTGTCCACCACCGACATGGTCACCTGGGCGCGGCTGCCCAGCGGCTGGCGGATGGCGGCGCGGGTGTCGCTCATCACCTTGAAGGCTTCCTGCAGCACCGCGTTGACTTCGGCAGGTGTCAGTGCGGTGCCGACATCGGCGGCGTCGCTGCCGCCTGTGGCCTGATAGCGGTTGGTCCCCGACCCATTGCTCAGGACAAAGGCATCCACATTGTTGAACTCTGCGCTGGTGGCCGGACGAATGCCCGAAGCTTCCGTCCCATAGACAGCGCCGGCGATGATGGTGCCGGCGAAATAGCCGGTCACCGGCGTGAGGCTGCCGACATTGGCGGCCGTCGAAAAAGGGGCGGCCGCGGCAGGATTGGACTTGATCGTCGCGCTTGTCGCATTGCTATAGGCAAGCTGAGTTCCATTGATCTCCATCTTGTCGGCGGTGATCGAGGATGGCGCGGCATAGCCATTGGTGGCGGCGAAGGCGATATTCTCGTCGATGTCGTAGGTCGTGTCGCTGAAATTGGAATCGAAGCCATAGACGCCGTCGGCGATGACGCCGACACCGCCGACCAGAACGCTGTTCTTGTAGAGCGGAAAGCCGCCGAAATCGGCGGCCAGGCCCAGCGGCGACCGCTTGGGCCCGATCATGGCGGCGGCGCCGCCGGCCGCGACATAGCGGGACGCAAGATCGGAACAGGGAAGCTGGCTGATCTGCACGCCGAAGAGAGGCCCGGGATCGAGATTCACATAGGCCGGACCGGGCGGAAAATTCGGCTGCACGATCTCGTTGGCAGTGCGGGTGGAGAAGGCATTGCCGCCCGACGAGAGATAGGCGCCGGTGATGGCCTTGGCGATGGCCGCCCCCGCCGCTGGAACACTCAGGCCTTCCAGGTCGGTATTGTTGGCGGAAACCGGTGCCGAAGGTATCGTGGCTGTCGCCGGCGCGCCCGCCATGGAATAGACCGCCAGCACATTGCCGACACGGTCGACCACCGCGATCACCGCGGGCTTGCCTTGGGCATTTGCCTCGGCCACGGCCTGGGCGATGATGGTCTGCACATCCGACACGCTCAGCGACTGGGCCCCTGGCACATTATAGAGGCTGCCGGAATTGTTGGTCGTGCCGGTGGAGGCCGAAGCTGTCGAGGCGGTGCTGTTGTTCGCGCTGGTGTTGGAGGCGGCGCTGCCGTCATTCTTGCTGCAGGCTCCCAGAAAGAGAAGCCCGCTCAGCGCCATGCTGGCAAACGGGCGCAAACGCGCAATCATTTCAGTCTCCCAATCGTGCCCGCCAGCTCTCTGATGGCGTCACGAAACTCCGCCGGATGCCAATTGTTGGTGTCGCGCACCTCGGCATAAAGCTTGTTGATGTCGGGCCGCACACTTTCCGCACCCGCGCGCGGGATCTGCCCCAGGGCCACCAGCGAGTTCAGCAGCGTGTCGGCTGCCATCACGGCCTGGGCGCCGCCTTCATAATCGGTGTAGCGCGCCGCCGCACCGTTCAGCACCGCATCCAGCGCCGCGAAAGTCTCCGCCCGGTTGAAGGCATGGGCAGCGAGGCTGCCTGCCAATGCCCGCGCGGCCTCGGCCAGTTGCGTCGCCGCAGTCTTGCCGTCACCGCCATTCTGGGCCATGGCGATATGGAAAGCCCGTGCCGCCGCGTCAAAACGCACGCCTTCAGACGGCGCGGCGACCCGCGCAATGGCTGACAGCATGATCATGTTCTCGTCATCAAAGGGCGGCGTGCCAGGCGGCACGGGCCGCGCCGGATTGGCTTCCGCGGCCAGCGGGACGCCCGGATCGTCAAAGATGCGCCGATGGCAGCTCTGGCAATCGAAGAAATAGAATTCGGGAAAAGCCCCTTCTTTGACGTGGCTGCCTTCGGCATAAAGCGACAGGGCGCGGTCCACCGCCATTGCCTGGCCCACCGCCCAGAATTTGATGCCGCTGGCCAGCGGCTTACGCTTCACATAATCGGCGTCGAAATCGTAATGGCGCTGCAGGGCGCTGAAGAGATCAAGCTCGAATGAGATGCGTGGATGGCCTGCCGCCATCATCCTGTGGGTGACGAACTGGCCGGGCCTGTTGCTGCCGAAATGACAATCCAGGCAGACCCCGGCGCGGGTGCGCGGATCTTCCAGCGCCGTCATGCCGGCCTTCACATTGTCGGCATGGGTCGCGTCGACGGCATAATGGCTGACCAGCCACGCACCCGAACCGCCATGACAGGCTTCGCAGCCCACGCCATCGGAGATCTGGAAGCGCTTGCCGCGCAACGCGGCCGGCTCGCCATGGCAGCCAAGACAATCCTGCGCGTTCTGTGCCGGACCAAGCCCCAGGCGATTGGCGATGTTCTGCGCGCGTGTGCGGTTCAACACCTGCCAGGCCTGGCTATGCGCACCGGCCGCCGATGTCATGTCCTGCCAGGTGATCAGTTCGTTCTGGCGCACATCCTTGCCGGTGGGCGCCAGGCGGCCATGACAGGTCGAGCCACCGCAGCTGGCCACGCCTTCGTGCGTGCCGGGCGCATCCGCGGCATGGGCAACGGCGGCGAAAAGCAACAGGAGAATGGCGAACAAGCCGCAGGCGCGCGCGCACGGACCCAGCCGAAAGCCTGTCACAAAATCCCCCTACCCCGTCTTGGCCGCTGCCGGCCAAAGGCCATGGTTTTGTTATCAGTTTTGCCCTGGTTTTGAAAGCAAATGGGCGGCGATGACAAATGGTCAGCGTGCGGCATTGCCGCGCCATGTGCCTTTATGGAGCCGCGGCACGGCCATGCGCATGAAGCGTTGAGATTGGCTGGGCCGTTGCCCCGATACGGGTCACATGCCGCTGAGATCGCAATCCTGGCGGACAGTTGATGACAGAGGTGTGAAAGAGATCTGCCCTCGCATCAGCAATGATGTTAGCGCAAACGGATCAGGTTTGTATGTCGCTCGGCGCCCGCGATTTCCAGGCCTTTCGTTGACTCCGAAAAGCTTGGGGGATTTACTCGTGCGGGGCTTTGGGGAGCTCCTCGGAAAAGTGGGCCGGCGTGCATGCGCTGGAGCCACGTCGGGGAGCGCGTGCGATGACACAGACATCTGCTGTCGTATGCGCGAGAGGTGATCTGCCGCAGCCAATTCTTTTTGAACCGCACGATCCATTCGGACCCGCGCGCGTATCTCTTCGCCGGCCAACCAACCGATAGAGGAATAAAAAGATGGCAAGCTCGGAACATGTCGATCTGGAGGGCTTCATCAAGGGCGTGGAGCGCCGCAATCCCGGTCAGCCCGAATTCGTCCAGGCGGTGCATGAGGTCGCGCACGACATTTTCGACTTCATCCAGGGCAAGCCCGCCTATCACGAATACCAGATTCTGCGCCGCATCGCCGAGCCCGACCGGGTGATATCGTTTCGCGTCTGTTGGGAAGACGACAAGAACAATATCCGCGTGCAGCGGGGCTGGCGGGTGCAGAACAACAATGCCATCGGCCCCTATAAGGGCGGTATCCGCTTTCATCCCTCGGTCACCGAAAGCGTGCTGAAATTCCTGGCTTTCGAGCAGACCTTCAAGAACAGCCTGACCGGCCTGCCCATGGGCGGCGGCAAGGGCGGCGCCAATTTCAATCCCAAAGGCAAGTCGGATCACGAAGTAATGCGCTTCTGCCAGTCCTTCATGACCGAGCTGTACCGCCATGTCGGCGCCGACATCGACGTGCCGGCCGGCGACATCGGGGTGGGCGGGCGCGAGATCGGCTACATGTTCGGCCAGTACAAGCGCATCACCAATGAATTCACTGGCGTTCTGACCGGCAAGGGCCTGGAATATGGCGGCAGCCTGATCCGCACCGAAGCCACCGGCTATGGCGCGGTTTATTTCCTGCAGAACATGCTGGAAGCAAAGGGCAATGGCGTCGCCGGCAAGACCGCGGTGATCTCTGGCTCCGGCAATGTGGCGACCCACGCCGCGGAAAAGATCGTGCAGCTGGGCGGCAAGGTGCTGACGCTTTCCGATTCCGAAGGTTTCATCCATGACCCGGATGGCATCACCCAGGAAAAGATCGACTGGGTGAAGGTACTCAAGACCAAACGCCGCGGCCGCATGTCGGAATATGTCAAGGAATTCAAGGGCGCGACCTTCACCGGCGGTGGCGCGCGCCCTTGGGGCGTGACGTGCGACGTGGCGCTGCCCTGCGCCACCCAGAACGAACTGAACGGCGCCGAGGCCGATACCCTGGTCAGGAATGGCTGCATCGCGGTGTCGGAAGGCGCCAACATGCCGACCGATCTGGACGGCATCGCAGTGTTCAAGAAGGCGCGCATTCTCTACGCCCCCGGCAAGGCCGCCAATGCCGGCGGCGTCGCCGTATCGGGCCTGGAAATGAGCCAGAATTCCGGCCGCCGGTCCTGGAAGGAAGAGGAACTGCAACAGCTGTTGAAAGATATCATGCATGGCATCCATTCGCGCTGTCTGGAATATGGCAAGGGCAAGGATGGCCATGTCGATTATGTTCGCGGCGCCAATATCGCGGGCTTCAAGAAGGTGGCCGATGCGATGCTGGCTTATGGCGTCGTCTGATCGCAGGTGACAGGCCGGGCCCAAGCCGCCCAGCTTTTTTCTTTCAACGCCTTTCCCATGAGGGCCCCATGACCAAGGCTTCCGATCTGTTCGTCCAATGTCTGGAGGAGGAAGGCGTCGAATATGTCTTCGGTGTTCCGGGCGAGGAAAATCTCGATTTCCTCGACAGCCTGTCGCGTTCCACCAAGATCAGGCTGATCCTGACCCGTCACGAACAGGGTGCGGGCTTCATGGCGGCGACCTATGGCCGGCATACCGGCAAGGTGGGCGTGAGTTTGGCGACACTGGGCCCGGGCGCCACCAACCTGGTCACCGCGGGCGCTTATGCCCAGCTGGGCGGCATGCCGATGATGATGATCACCGGCCAGAAGCCGATCAAGAAATCCAAGCAGGGACGTTTCCAGATTCTGGAAGTGGTCGACATGATGCGGCCGCTGACAAAATTCACCCATCAGATCGCTTCGGCCGACAATATCCCGTCGCGTGTGCGCGAAGCCGTTCGCCTGGCGCAGGAAGAGAAGCCCGGCGCCGTGCATATCGAATTCCCGGAAGACATCGCCGATGAGCAAAGCGATTCCACCCCGTTGAAGGCCAGCCTGGTGCGCCGTCCCGCCGCCGACGAAAAAGCCGTGCGCGCCGCCGTCGCGCGCATCGAGCGCGCCAGATCGCCGCTCCTGGTGATTGGCGCCGGCGCCAACCGCGCCATGACCAGCCGCATGCTGACCCAGTTCGTCGACAAGACCGGCATTCCCTTTGTCACCACCCAGCTGGGCAAGGGCGTGATCGACGAGCGCAATCCCAAATTCGTGGGCTGTGCCGCATTGTCGGCGGGTGATTTCGTCCATGCCGCGGTCGCCGCCGCCGATGTGATCGTCAATATCGGCCATGACGTCATCGAAAAGCCGCCCTTCTTCATGCGCCGCGGCGGGGCGGAGGTGATCCATGTCTCCTTCCGTTCCGCGGAAGTCGATCCGGTCTATTTTCCGCAGATCGAGGTGGTGGGCGATATCGCCAACGCCATCTGGCAGATCAAGGAACACATCATGCCCCAGCCGACCTGGGACTTTTCCAAGATGATGAAGGCGCGCGAGGCTGAGGTGGCTCACGCCGCCAGCCTGTCGGGCGACATGCGCTGCCCGATCTATCCCCCCTATCTGGTGGAGCAGATCCGCCAGATCATGCCGTCCAACGGCATCATTTGCCTGGACAATGGCGTTTATAAGATCTGGTTCGCGCGCAATTATCGCGCCCATATGCCCAACACCGTGCTCTTGGACAATGCGCTGGCGACAATGGGCGCCGGCCTGCCCTCGGCCATGGCGTCATCGATGATCTATCCCGATCGCAAGGTGATGGCGATCTGCGGCGATGGCGGCTTCATGATGAACAGCCAGGAGATGGAGACCGCGGTCCGCCTCAAGCTCAACATCACGGTGGTGATCCTGAACGATTCCAGCTACGGCATGATCCGCTGGAAGCAGGCCAATATGGGCTTCAAGGACTGGGGCCTGACCTACAACAATCCGGACTTTGTGAAATATGCCGAAAGTTATGGCGCCAATGGCCATCGCGTCGCCAGCGCCAGGCAGCTGCCGGAACTGCTGAAGTCATGCCTGGATACGCCCGGCGTCCATCTGGTGGATTGCCCAATCGACTATTCCGACAATGACCGGATACTGAACAAGGAAATCCGCAAGCTCAGCGCGGCGGTGTCATGACGGCGTTGAAGGAAACCTATCCCTACTATCTGGCCAACCAAGCCAAAACGCCGAACACCGATCTGGACGTCACCGACAAATATACCGGCAAGGTGGCGACGCGGGTGGCGCTTGCCGATGCGGCCGCCATCGATGCCGGCATCGCCGCGGCGGTGGAAGCGGCCGAGCCGATGGCGCGGATGGCATCCTATGAACGCCAGGATGTGCTGAACCATTGCGTTGCCCGTTTCAAGGAACGCTTCGAGGAACTGGCCTATGCCCTGTGCATCGAGGCCGGCAAGCCGATCAAGGACAGCAGGGGCGAGGTCAGCCGGCTGATCGACACATTCCGCATCGCCGCCGAAGAGTCGGTGCGCATACTGGGCGAAGTGCAGCCGCTGGACATCGCGCCCCGCGCCAGGGGTTACCTCGGTATCTGGAAACGGGTGCCGATCGGCCCCTGTTCCTTCATCTCCCCGTTCAACTTCCCGCTCAACCTGGCGGCGCACAAGATCGCGCCCGCCTTGGCGGTGGGTTGCCCGTTTGTGATGAAACCCGCCTCGCGCACGCCCTTGGGCGCCATCATCATCGGCGAGATCCTGGCCGAGACCGCTCTGCCCAAGGGCGCTTTTTCCATCCTGCCCGCCACCCGCCATGGCAGCGATCTTTTCACCACCGATGACCGGCTGAAGCTTCTGTCCTTCACCGGCTCGCCAGATGTCGGCTGGGCGCTCAAGGCCAAAGCCGGCAAGAAAAAAGTGGTGCTGGAACTGGGCGGCAATGCCGCGGTGGTGGTGGATGCCGATGCCGATCTGGACGACGCGGTGGAACGCATCACCTTCGGCGCCTTCTATCAGTCGGGTCAGTCCTGTATCGGCGTGCAGCGCATCTTTATCCACCAATCCATCTATCAAACGCTGAAGAAGAAGCTGGTGGAGCGTGCCGGCGCCCTGGTTTGCGGCGACCCGCGCGACGAAAAGACCTTTATCGGCCCCATGATCGACATCAGGGAAGCCGAACGGCTGGAAACCTGGATCAACGAGGCGGTGGCCGGCGGCGCCAGCCTGCTGTGCGGCGGCAAGCGCGACGGCGCCATGCTGGAAGCCACCCTGCTGGAAGGCGTGGGCAAATCGACCAGACTCAATTGCGAAGAGGCCTTCGGCCCGGTCGCGACCTTGGCGCCCTTCGGCGACTTTGACGCCGTGCTGGACGAGGTCAACAATTCCAAGTTCGGGTTGCAAGCCGGCCTTTTCACCCGCGACGTCTACAAGGCGATGAAGGCCTGGGACCGGCTGGACGTGGGCGGGGTGGTGATCGGCGATGTGCCCTCCTACCGCGTCGACAACATGCCCTATGGCGGGGTCAAGGATTCGGGGCTGGGCCGCGAAGGCGTGCGCTTCGCCATGGAAGACATGACCGAGATTCGCAATCTGGTGATCCGGACACCTCCGGGGCCGTAGCCTTCCGCCGCAAAACCCGGCATCATTCTCTTCAATGAGAAGCGCGGAATCGCGCGGTAACAAGGGGGGAGACAGATATGTCTCATGCCAGGTTGGCTTTTGTCATTCTATTGGCGTCGGTCTGCGCCGCGATGGCGCAAGCACCCACTACCGCGCCCGAAACATTGAAGGGCACAACCATCGCGCCGCATCCCATGACCAGCTACGCGCCGGTGACAGATGCGGCCCTGCGCCATCCCGACCCGTCCGACTGGCTGATGATGCGGGGCAATTACCAGGGCTGGGGCTTTTCCGCCCTCAGGCAGATCGACAAGACCAATGTGAAGGGCCTGCAGCTGGTCTGGGCGCGCGCCATGGAGCCCGGCATCAATGAAGCCACGCCCATCGTCTACAAAGGCGTGATGTTTCTGGGCAATCCCAATGATGTGATCCAGGCCATCGATGCTGCGTCGGGCGACCTGCTCTGGGAATATCGCCGCAACCTGCCGCCGCTGACCGCCTTCCGCAACAATTTCTGGGGCCAGCGCAAGCGCAGCATCTTCCTCTATGACGACAAGGTCTACACCGTGACCAAGGACAATTTCCTGATCGCGTTGGATGCCAAATCCGGCAAAGAGCTGTGGGAGGTCAATCGCGGCGGCGATCTGTACGCCACCAACACCACCGGCCCCATGGTCGTGAATGGCGTGGTGATCGCCGGCAGCAACTGCCAGGAAGCGCCATTCGGCTGCTATGTCACCGGCAATGATGCGGAAACCGGCAAGGAATTGTGGCGCAATTATTTGATCCCCAAAAAGGGCGAACCTGGGGATGAGACCTGGGGCGGGATGCCTTATGACCAGCGTTGGATGACCGGCGTATGGGGCACCATCACCTACGATCCCGAGCTGAACATGGTGTTCTATGGCTCCAGCGGCGTGGGGCCAGCCTCGGAAGCGCAGCGCGGCGCCATCGGCGCCACCATGGCGGGCACCGATACCCGCTTCGCGGTAGATCCCAAGACCGGCAAGATCATCTGGAAGCATCAGGTGCTGCCCGAGGACAATTGGGATCAGGAATGCACCTTCGAGATGATGCCCATTACGACACCGGTGCATCCCGATCCCAAGGCGAAGGGCATGATGGCGGTGGGCCGCCACGCCGACGCCGCCAGCCGTAGGACGCTGACCGGCGTACCCTGCAAGACCTCGATCATGTGGAGCTTTGACGAGGCCAAGGGCGATTTCCTCTGGGCCAAGTCAACCGTGTACCAGAATCTGGTGAATGGCATCGATGCCAAGGGCCAGGTGACGGTGAACCCAGACCAGGTGATGCGCGACATCCACAAGAGCTATCACCAGTGCCCCACCCATTCGGGCGGGCGCGACTGGCCCTTCGCCGCTTATAGTCCCGATACCAATGTGATGTATGTGGCGCTGCAGAATCTCTGCACCGACTACCGTGTGCGCGCCGACAACATTCCGTCCAAGCCGCATGACCAGTACAACACCATCGGCAAGCCGATGATCGCCGATGGTTCAACCAACATTGGGCGGTTGGATGCGATCTCGGTGGAGACAGGCAAGACCCTGTGGAGCTGGGAAACGCCAGCCTCCAACTATTCGCCGGTTCTGGCCACCGCCAGCGGGTTGCTGTTCAACGGCGGCATGGACCGTTACCTGCGGGCGCTGGACCAGAACGATGGCAAGGTGCTGTGGCAGACGCGCCTGGGTTCCCAGGTGTTCGGCGCGCCAGTGACCTTCAGCGTGGCGGGACGGCAATACATCGCGGTTGCGGCCGGTGGCGGCTACAACACCGTCGGCCCGCAGCTGCGGCCCGATCTGGACCAGATCAGCGGCAGCAACATGGTCTATGTGTTCGCTTTGCCTCAGTGACGGACATGTTCTCCGTCACACCATTGCCATGCGCATGACGTGCCGCTAGCTTCCCGGCCGTTTGTTTTTGTAAGCGTAGATCAATGAAAAAAATGTCAGCCACCCGCGCGCTTCTCTGCGGGTGCGCATTCACCGCCCTGCCCGCCATGGCTCAGCCGGCATCGGAAAATGTGATCATCACCGGCACGCGGCTTGTGGGCGAGGACGCCGGCAGCAACGCCACCGTGCTGGATGCCACGACGATCCAGGCGCGCGATCCCTCCAGCGTGACCGATCTGCTGCGCGATCTGCCCGGAGTGTTCGTGCAGCAATCGGGCGGACGCGGCAGTGTGGTATCGCTGTTCACCCGTGGCGCCAAGCCCAACTTCACCCTGGTACTGCTGGACGGGGTGAAAGCCAACGATCCCACCAACACCCGCGGCGGGTCTTACGACTTTTCCACACTCGACATGAACGACATCGCGCGCATCGAATTCGTGCGCGGTCCGGCCTCGGCCATCTATGGCTCGGACGCGGTGGGTGGGGTGATCAACATCATCACCCGCCATGGCAGCGACACGCCTAAGGCCTCGCTGACGGGGGAAGGCGGCAGCTTCGGCTATGCCCGCGTCGCCGGTCACATCAGCGGCCCTGTCGCCGGCGCCACCGGCAACCTGGGCCTGTCCTACAACGACAATGGCATGCCGGTGGACGGCAGCACGCTCAAGGGCACCAATGTCGATGGCGCGCTGGCCTTGCCGGAAATCGCCGGCACCACGGTCAACCTGAACGGCCGCTATGACGGCAGCATCGCCACCAGCTTCCCCGATTCCAGCGGCGGCCCGCGTCTGTCGGTATTACGCACCCTGGATCATCGCGACATCCAGGAAGGCGTGTTCGGCGCCAGCGCCCGGCGCGACATCAATCCCTGGTGGAATATAGGCCTGGATTACGGCTTCTATGACCGCGGCGCCACCGACACCTCGCCCGGCGTGGCGCCCAGCGCGCAGACCCCGGCCGGCATTCCCGCCAATGGCGACGATGCCCGCTTCACCCGCAACGAGGTCACCTTCACCAACCGGTTGACGCCATTCGCCGGGCTGGACGCGGCCATCGGCATGGACATGCAGGCCGAACATGGCGTGGATGATGGTTATCTCAAGTATGGCCCCGCCAACATCCCCGAGCATTTCGCGCTGGACCGCACCTTGTGGTCGGGCTTTGCCGAAGCGCGCTATCAGATCGCCGACCTGACCCTGTCGGCCAGCGGCCGCTATGACAGTGTCGGTTCGACCGATCATTTCAGTCCCCAGGCGCAGGCCGATTATGTGCTGCCCGATCTCGGCACGCGCTTCCAGCTGTTGTGGGGCAAGGCCTATAAGCTGCCCAGCTTCTATGCCCTGGGCAATCCGATCGTGGGCGATCCCAACCTGAAGCCGGAAGAAGCGGAGAATTTCGAGGGTGGTGTCACCCAGCAGCTCTGGGACCTGGGCAGCTGGAAGTTTGAGGCCTATTCCACCAACTATCGTGACCTGATCGACTTCCAGCCCGGGGCCGTGCCCAAGCTGGTCAATCTCTCGACCGTGCATGTGCGCGGGCTGGAGACGTCCATCGACGTGACCTGGGATAGCCCTCTGGGTGGCATCACCGCCACGCCGCGCCTGTCCTATACCAATGCCCGTAACCAGCAAACCGGCGCGTCCTTGCGCGACGTGCCGAGCTGGCTGGCTGGCGCAACCCTGTTATGGCGGCCGACACAGGATTGGGATGTGAGCTTCGACATCAATCATGTCGGCACCATGGTGGACAATTCCGTGCCCACCGGCGACGTCACCCTGGGCAGCCATGTGCGCGCCGACCTGGCCGCTCATTACAAGGTGCTGCCAAACCTGGCGCTGGAACTGGGCGTGGATAACCTTTTCAACGCCCATTATGAGGATGTTGTGGGCTTTCCCGCGCCGGGCGCCATCGTGCGGGGCGGCATCACCGCATCTCTCTAAATGGGCGGAATGTGGCCGGTCAGCCGGCCCAAAAGCTTGAGCGCGTAAAGCATGACACGGCCCCGCGCCGCTTTGGCGGGACCGGTAACGTCGGGCAGGCCAAACACCTGCAGCTGATGGATGGCGGCATCGTCGCCGTCATCGGGATGCATGGCGATCCAATAAAGAATCTTGGGCAGATCGCGCGGCGGGGTCACCGTCTGCAGCCGCGCGAAAACCAGCCGGGGCACGAAGCGCTCCACCTGCTCCATCTGCAGAATGTCCGGCACGGCGGCCAGCATCAGCAGATTGCGCGCGCGCTGCACCGGATCGGCGACATTACCCGGCGCCCAGCCCGGTAAGGCATCGCGGATACGATTGAGTTCCGACATGATGATCGGATCGGGCACGTCGGCGGCGCGCGACACGGGTGAAATGATTCCGGTATCCGGCGGCAACCGCTTGAAAGCGATATTATCGTAATCGGCGTCGGTGACATCGTGCCATGATGTTTCGGCCGCCGATGGGGACGCGGAACTGGCCATGGTGTAATTGCGCGGCGTGCCGACATCCTGGGTGTCCTGCACGGTCTGGACAGTGACCCGGCCCTGCCATTCCGCCAGCACGCCCACCACCAGCCACATGCCCAGTGCCACGGCCACCCACGCCTTGTTGGGCGAAAAACCCTTGTCCCAACGGAACATGCCGGCGGCGGCGATACTGCCGGCCAGACCGATCAATCCCAGCGCCAGGAAATCGAAGCCCACCCGCGCCAGGCCGGCGCCGGTGGCGGAGGCCTGCAAGACATCGACCGCATAGCGTCCGGGAAAGAAGGCGGCGATATGCTGCGCCCAGGCCGGCAGGCTTTCCAGCTGCACGGCCACGCCGCCGATCATCAGCATGGGCAGGAAAATGCACTGGCCCAGCGCCTGCACCGCCGGAACATTGTCCACCAGCATGGCGATCACCATGCCCATCGCCATGAAAGCAAAAGCCACCAGCGAGAAGCCGATCCAGAGATCCAGCAGATGCAGGGGCAACGGCATGCCAAAGGCCAGGCCCAGCGCCAGCTGCAGCAGCGCAGCGGTGATAAGCAGTACATAGCGCGCCGCCAGGACGCTGATCACGAAGACGGACCGCGGCACCGGCGCCAGCACATAGCGCCGCCACACCCCACGCTCGCGTTCGCCGACGATGGTGGTGGGCAGGCCGAAACAGGCCCCGCCCAGCACCGTCACGGTGAGGAACTGGCCGACATGCAGCGCCAGCGGCACGGGATCGTTGCGATAAATCGCCCAGAAGGCGACCAGAAAGATCAGCGGAAACAGATAGCCATAGAGAATGGCCATCCGGTTACGGAAATTCAGCTTCAGGCTGAGCGCGGTCAGGCGCAGCGCCGCGTTCATGCGCGCGCCATCAGTTGCAGGATCACGTCTTCCAGGCTGGCGGATGGCGAACGCGCCATCAACTCACGCGGCGTACCCATGGCGACGATGCGCCCGCCCGCGATCACCGCCAGCCGGTCGCACAACCGCTCCGCCTCGTCCATGTCATGGGTGGCCAGCAGAACGGCGCGGCCGGCATCCCTCATGGCGCGGATATGATCCTGTACCTCCCGCCGCATCTGCGGATCGAGCCCCCCGGTCGGCTCGTCCAGCACAAAGACGGATGGGTCGCCAACAAAGGCCAGCGCCAGCGCCAGCCGCTGTTTTTGGCCGCCCGACAGCGTGTCGTAAGCGGCATTCCGCTTTTCGCGCAGCCCGAACCGTTCGATCAGCGGGCCGGTCGCCAAGGCCCGCGGGTAGAAAGCGCCAAACAGATCCAGCGCCTCGCGCGGGGTGATCTTGTCCTGCAGGCCGGTCGCCTGCAGCACCGCGCCGATCCTGGCCTGGGCCGCGCGCGGATCGGCCAGGACATCGGCGCCGCAGACCGTGATGCGCCCCCCATCGGGACGGCCAAGCCCCAGAATGCATTCCAGGGTCGTGGTCTTGCCCGCGCCGTTGGGGCCCAGAAGTCCGAAGATCTCGCCGGCATACACGTCGAAGCTGATGCCATCCGCGGCCGTCACCGCGCCATAACGGCGGGTGAGGCCCTCGACGGCGATGGCGGCAGTCATCTTACCGGGCAGGCTTTTCCAGCTCCGCATCCGTCCATGGCTTCTTGCGATAGGCGTAGGACAGGCGGAATTCCTTGACCAGGTCGGGATGGATGGGCGTGGCGTTATTGCCGAAACTGCCGCGCACATAGGTCAGCACCTGAGCCACCTGCTCGTCGCTGAGCGATTGGCCGAGCGGCGGCATCTCGCCGATCGAACCATCCTTGCCGTTCAGCAGCACGCGCAAGGGCATATCGGGCCGGCCGGTGGCGATCTTGGAGCCGGCCAGTGCGGCAGCGATATGCGGCGCACCCTGCCCCTGATCCTGATGGCAACCAGCGCAATTGGTGGCATAGACGCCCTGGCCGGCCTTGAACAAGGCGTCCTCTTCCGGGGTGCGGTTGTTCTTGGGCTTGGGCGGCACCGGCTTGCCCGGCCAGGTCAGGTCATCAATCACCGCCTTGGCCGCCTTGCCAAGATCGTCGTTTTGTTTGGCCATCGCGATCAATGCCGTGGGTGCCGCGGATACCGGCATGGGTTTGATCGCGGGCTTGGGCCGCACAAACAGATCGGGCACGCTGCCGGCCTTTCCGCCTGCCACCGCGCCGCTGGGACGAATGATCTGGCCGCTGAAGCCGGTCGTTGCGCCATTGAGAACGGCGATACGCACCGCCTTGGGCTGTTTGGCATCGATCGCCAATGCGATCAGCTTCTGAACCTGGTTTTCATCGCGGCTTTTGGCGGCCGCGCCGGCAAGCATCTGTACCGCATCAGTGCTACCGGACTGAGCAACCAGCTGATTCATCGCATCGGCTTCCTGGCCCTGCAGGCCGCTGACGGCAGCGTCCACGGTCATCTTGTCGTCGCCATATTTCTTCATCACCGCCACGACCGGAGCCAACCGCATGTTGGCCGGCAGTTCCCCCAGCGAAGCCGCCAGCTGGCGCCGCACCAGCCAGTTGGAATCGTCGGCCTTCTTCATCACCGCTGCCAGCATCGCGGCGTCCCCCTTGGCCAGATAAGGCTCGGCGCCGCGCACCGCCGCATCGCGGACGTAAGGATTGGAATCGTCCAATGCCTTTTTCACGGTGTCGGCATCCAGCGATCCCATGCCAGCCAGGGTCCACACCGCCTGCACCCGGGTGCGGAAATCCGGCGCCGACACGGCCAGCTTCTGCAGCGGCGCGACGGCGGACTTGTCATTGCGCTGGACCAGCAGCTGCTGGGCGGTATCGCGCCACCAGCCGATGGGATCGGAGAGATGCGCCACCAGCTGGACCGCCGTTTCCTCGTTCATCTGCGGCTTGGCCGGCGGCGCCTTCATGCCGGTATAAACGACACGATAGATGCGGCCGTAATGGATACCGTCCCACAGCCGATGCTGGAGGATATAGTTCTTCAGATAATCGGTCTGGATCGGCTCGTCCTGCGACACGCCGCGATACATATCGACGATATAGAAGGTGCCGTCCCAGCCCGGCGTCAGCGACACGGGGCGGAAGCGCTCGTCGCTCGAGGCAAGGAATTCGCCCTTGGAATAAAAGTCCGCCGCCGACAGGTTGCCCGAGCCATCATCCTGCATCTTGAGCAGGTGCACCAGGTTGGTGGGACTGTCCACCACCACCGGCTGGCCATAAAGCGCCTTGGGCAGGGCGTCGCCGCGATAGATCATCGGCGAGGAGACGCCCTGATAGTAATAAGCCGAACCATCGGGGCGCGGCACTTCCGGGCGATAGCCGCGATTGACCCCCAGGGTAGGACGCGCCGGCCATACCGCCGACTTGGACTGGTCCACCAGATTTTCATAAAGGCCGCTGGTGCGGGTGACGTCGGGATTGCGCACGAAATAGTGCGCCGGGATGTAGTCGACGAACAGCGGATCGGTGTTGAAGTTGCGGAAGATCAACCCGCCATCATTCTGGGTGATGCCCCATTGGCCGCGCACCAGATTGGGCACGACCTCGAACTTGCCGTCGCCCTTGAACGCCAGATTGTATTTGTGCTCGGAGATGTTGATGGTGTTGTCCATGCCCCAGTAAAGGCCATTAGCGGCATGTTCGATATTGCCCTCGCGGCCGAAGCCGTCCGCGACCACTTCCTGGGTGTCGGCCTTGAGATCGCCATTGGTGTCGCAGGCCTTGATCAGTTTCGGCGGTTCGCCGATCAGGGCGCAGTTGTGATCCAGAATCTTGAGCGCGCGCGGCAAGACCAGCTTGTCCTGGAACACGGTACGCTTGTCATAAACGCCGTCGCCATTGGTGTCTTCCAGGATCACCACATCGCCGACCGGCTCGGTCTCGTTGACCATCTTCTCGCCGACGGCATAGCCCTGCATCTCCACCACCCAGAGCCGGCCATCGCCGTCGAATTCCGCCAGAATCGGGTCCTTGACCAGCGGCTCTGACGCCACCAGCTGAACCTGATAGCCGGGCGGCATATGGAAGGTGGCAAGCTCCTGCGCGGGGGTAAGCGCCGGCGGATATTTCGGCTGGTTCTCCTGAACCGCCGCAGGCCAGGGTAGATTCAGCTGAGAAGTCAGCAGCTCTTGGTGTCCCGCTGACCGGAGGGCCCAGAAGCCGCCCCCCACCGCCAGAACCAGAGCCGTGCCGGCGATCAAATATGTCCTGAGACGCATCGCGATTTCTTCCCGCTGTATATTGTATATTGAGCGGGATAATAGACAGGCGCGGGATGCCGTAAAGCCCCGCACTTGTCGCAATTTGCAAGGATTTCGTCAGAAAATTCGTCAGGGAATCTGGGCGGCGTTACCGTTCTCGTCCGGGTCACGGGGCGCGTTACGGAATGGCGCGGCGGTATAGCCCGGCCGCCCCGGCGCATAGGGAATATAGACCGCCTTGTAATATTCCAGATCATGTGGCGGCGCGGCATGACCGGCCGGCATCGGCATATGCGAGAAAGTCTCAAAATAGGCGAGACAGGCGTCGCGCCACCATTGCGCTTCCTTTTCCTGAATGCCCAGGAAGGCCGCTTCCTGCGACCAGCGTTCGCCATCCACATAGGGCTTCATCGCAGTCCAAGTCTGGCGCATCTGCCGTACGCTGGCAATGCCTTCATCATAATGCAGCACCAGCTCGTCCCACAGGGTGCGGCCCGACTTCATCTTGTGGTCCCAGGCGACATGATGAAACCACAGCAGGTAGCGATCGGGGATGTCTGGGCCCGCGAACAGCCTGGCGATGGGCGCGGCATACTGTGAGGTGGCATCGCTGCCGCTGGGTGTACGGTCGAAGCCCAGGCCCTTGGCATCGGCCCGGTTGAAATAAACCGGATTCTGTTCCGGCCGCGGCAGATCGCCGACCCAGGGGCCGGGACCATAATGATGACCGGTCGCCATCATATGGGTGAGGCCCAGCGGCGTCATGTAATTCACCACTGCCTCGCGGCTGGCGATCATCATCGGCACCATCCGGTCGATGAAGGCCGGATCGTCGGTGAAGGTCATGCCCAGCCATTCCCGCGCAATCTGCTCGGGCGTCAGGTTCAGGTCCCAGGCCATGCGACCGAAACCGTACCAGTCGGCCTGGGCAAATTGCGCGCCCGTCCAGTTGCGGTCATCGCCCATATTGGAGACGCCCACCATGGCAGAGTTGCGGTGGCCTTCCAGTGAGCCGTCGATCACGCGCGCGACCGTCGAGCCCCTGCCTTTCGCCATCGTGTCCCAGTCCAGCACTTCCTTCCAGAGCACCGGCAGATAGACAAGATGGGTGGCCTGGCCCAGATATTCCTTGGTCAACTGCACTTCCAGGGCGAGATTGGTCCTGGGCATCGCCCCGAACAGGGGATGGGCGGGCTCGCGTGGCTGAAAGTCGATGGGACCGTTCTTGGTCTGGACAAAGACATTGTCGCGAAACTGGCCATCCAGCGGCTTGAATTCGTTATAGGCCTGCTTGGCGCGGTCGGTCGGGTCCTTTTCGCTGTACACGAAGGCCCGCCAGAACACCGTGCCGCCATGCGGCTTCAATGCGTCGGCGATCACATTGGCGCCTTCGGCCTGGGTGCGGCCATAATCGCGCGGGCCGGGTTGGCCTTCGGAGTTTGCCTTGACGACAAAGCCGCCGAAATCCGGAATCTGGCGATAGATCCGGTCCGTTTCCTGCTTCCACCAGGCCTGCACCTGTGGGTCAGCCGGATCGGCGGTCTTGAGCTTGCCCAGCTCCACCGGCGCGCTGAACCGCACCGAGAGATAGACGTGCACGCCATAGGGGCGCAGCACATCGGCCAGGGCCGCGACCTTGGTGAGGTACATCGGCGCCAGCATCCAGATATCGGCCGAGACATTGTTCAGCGCGATGCCATTGATGCCCACCGAAGCATCGGCCCGCGCCATGACGGTATAACGCGGGTCCATGTAATCGGGCATCTTGTGCCAGTCGAAGATGGAATGGCCGGCATAGCCGCGCTCGATGGTGCCGTCGATATTGTCCCAGTGATTGAGCAGCCTGAGTTTCAAACGTGGCACGCTGGAAATGTCGAGGTGCGCGACCGGCTGACGGGTTTGAATCAGGCGTAGAAAGGCGAAGCTGCCATAGAGCACGCCGACGCCGCTGTTGGCCGCGATTACAGTCACGGCATGGCCATCAACAGACATGCTGCGGATCAGATAACCTTCCGCACCGAGAGGCGCGAGCGGCAATTTCAGGCCCGCAATCAGCGGCGACGAGGCCGGCGTGCCAATCATCACCGCGCCGTCGCCTAGGCTGCCTGTGCCGACCGGCCTGTCCAGAAGACCGCTCAGACCCTGGATCAATTCGGCCTTGGCGGCATCCAGGCTGGGAGAAGCGCCTTGGGAGACGATCGCGGTGGCAAGCGGGCGGTATTGCATCAGCGCGCCTGCCTCCATCGAGCGATAACGCAGCCACAGGTCATAACCGTCCTCGGCGTGCGCCGGGACAACAAGCAGCAGCAGGATGGCCGCAACCATAAGGCGCATGGATGCCGATCTCGGCTCAGTCCGGCGCGTCAAACCCTCCATGCGCTGCTCCTTTTTGTCTTTGCGCGCTTGCAAGTTAGCGTTACCATTTCCCTGCCGCCCGTCAACGGGGTGAGCCGGGACCAGCCGAAGGTCCAATGGACGTCAGCCCCGGCGAAAGCCGCTCAGGCTAAGGTATGAAAAGAACAAGCCTGCGTGAGCAGGCACGGGAGGAAGAATGCGCCGCTTTCTGGGGCTCCGCTGGCTCACCATTGGCCTGATCATGCTGGGGGCGCTGGTGAATTTTCTGTCACGGCAGACATTGTCCATCGCCGCGCCGACCGTGATCGCAAGCCTGCACATCACCACGGAGCAATATGGCTGGATCACCTCGGCCTTTCAGGGTGGCATCCTGTTCCAGCCGCTTGTCGGTTACATCATCGACATCATGGGTGTGAAATCAGGCTTTGCCCTGTTCGCCTTTCTCTGGTCGGTGATCTGCATGGCGCACGGCTTTGCCACCAACTGGCAGATCCTGGCGGGCCTGCGCGGGCTTCTGGGCTTCGCCGAAGGCGCCTTTTCACCTGGCGGATTGAAAGTGGTGGCGGAATGGTTTCCCGCCAAGGAACGCGGCCTGGCCGGCGGTCTTTATAATATCGGACCGTCGCTGGGTTCGATGATCGCGCCGCCGCTGGTTGCCTGGGCGATCCTGAATTATTCCTGGCAAGTCTCCTTCGTCATCGTTGGCGCGATCAGCCTGGTTTGGGTGGCGCTGTGGCTGCTGTTCTATCGGCCCGTGCGCCAGCACCCTTCGCTGTCGCAAGCGGAACGCGATTACATCCTTTCAGGCCAGGAAAGCTTTTTGCAGGCCCAGGACCAGAAGCCATCGCTCTTTTCAATTCTGGGGCGGCGCAATTTCTGGGGCATCGCCCTGCCCCGTTTCCTTACCGATCCGACCTGGGGGATGCTGTCCTTCTGGGTGCCGCTGTATCTGACGACGGTGCGCCATTTCGATCTCAAGCATATCGCGCTCTATGCCTGGATGCCATTCCTGGCGGCCGATTTGGGCTGCGTCTTCGGCCCTGGCGTCGTGCTGTTCCTGCAGAAGCGCGGCCTGGACCTGATCGATGCTCGCCGCGGCGCCTTCACGGTTGGCGCGATCATGATGATTGGCGTGGCCTTCACCGGTGTGGTGCAGAACCCGCTGATGGCGGTGGCGCTGATCAGCCTGGCCGGGTTCGCCCATCAGACCTTGTCAGTCACCATGATCACCATGGCCACCGATCTGTTCCCCCGCAATGAAGTGGGCACGGTGGCCGGCATGGCAGGCACCTGCGCCAATTTCGGCATCCTGGTCTTCACCTTCGAGCTGGGACAAAGGGTCGGCCAGATCGGCTATACGCCCGTTTTCATTCTGCTGGCGGTGCTGGATATTGTCGCCGCCATCGTCGCCTGGACCGTGATCCGAAAGCCCGCCACCCATGCCTGATTCAAAGTCCGACATCCACAATCCCATCCTCAGGGGCTTCAATCCCGATCCCTCGATCCTGCGCGTGGGCGATGACTATTATATCGCAACCTCGACCTTCGAATGGTATCCGGGGGTGCAGATCCACCACTCCCGCGACCTGAAGCATTGGCGGCTGCTGACCCGGCCGCTGTACCGCGCCAGCCAGCTCGACATGCGCGGCGATCCCGATTCCTGCGGCATCTGGGCGCCGTGCCTGAGCCATGACGGCGCGCAATTTTACCTGATCTATACTGATGTGAAGCGCTATGGCCGCACGTCGGTGGGTGGCGCGGCCGGCGCATCCCTGCGCGATTTCCACAATTACATGGTAACCGCCAGGACCATCGACGGCGAATGGTCTGACCCGATCTATATGAACAGCAGCGGCTTCGACCCCTCGCTGTTCCATGACGATGATGGCCGCAAATGGTTCGTCAACATGCTGTGGGATCACCGCCCTGGCCAGAACCGCTTTGCCGGCATTGTCGCGCAGGAATATTCGCCGGAAGAAAAGAAGCTGATCGGCGAACGGGTCAACATTTTCAAAGGCACGCCGCTGGGACTGACCGAAGCGCCGCACCTCTACAAGCGCGATGGCTTTTATTGTCTGCTGACGGCGGAAGGCGGCACCGCCTGGAACCATGCCGTGACCATGGCGCGATCCCGCAATCTGCTGGGGCCTTATGAATTACACCCCGACATATACATCATGAGCGCCCGCAACCGGCCCGATGCGCCCTTGCAGCGCGCCGGTCATGCCGACCTGGTGGAGACGCAACATGGCGAGACCTACATGGTCTATCTCTGCGGCCGGCCGCTGAAGAACCGCGGCCGCTGCACCTTGGGCCGCGAAACCGCGATCCAGAGGATGCAGTGGCGCGATGGCTGGCTTTACACCGAGGGCGAGCCGGCCCTGCCCCAGATCACGACGCCCGCGCCCAATCTCGCGCCACATCCCTTTGCGCCGGCGCCGGAACGCGATGATTTCGATGCTCCCGATCTCGCCATCGATTTTCAGTGGCTGCGCACGCCCAATCCCGATGATGTCTTCAGTCTGCGCGCACGCAAGGGGCATCTGCGGATCTATGGCCGCGAAAGCATCGGCAGCCTGTTCACCCAAGGATTGGTGGCGCGCCGTCAGCAATCACACTGTTACAGCGCCGAAACGCAGATGGATTTCGAGCCCGCCCATTATCAGCAGGCGGCGGGCCTGGTCTGCTATTATGGCGGCAACAAGTTTCACTATCTGCATGTCAGCCATGACGAGGTCCATGGCAAACACATCCGCGTAATGTCGGCTTTGCCCGACGCACCGGTGGGCGACGCCTTCACCGCGCCCATATCGCTTCCACCAGGCCCGGTGGGACTGCGAGTGGAGGTGGATGAAGAGCGGTTGTGGTTCGCCTATCGGCTGGCGGGCGGTCCATGGCAGCGCCTGCCTCAGACCTTCGATGCCTCCATTCTTTCTGACGAAGCCCAGATGCCCGGTTCGCCCAACTTCACCGGCGCCTTTGTCGGCATGGCCTGCCAGGACATGGCCGGCACCGCTGCGCCCGCCGATTTCGACTGGTTTTCCTATCGCGAGCGCGGCTTTCTGCCCGATCCCTTCGCAATTGCCTGAAGGCCGGCAAAGGTGCTCAACTGCGCGGCCGGCTTTGACAAAAGCATCGTTGTTTCCTAGGCTTTGATAGCGTTACCACAGAAGACGGCCAAGAACCGTCCGCGGGGGTGGCAAAGGGGAGTTGAAGTGCTCAAGATCGTTTCCGCGCGCGTGATCGTCACCTCTCCGGGTAGGAATTTCGTCACCCTGAAAATCGAAACCTCCGATGGCGTTACCGGGATCGGCGACGCCACCCTGAACGGCCGCGAACTGGCGGTGGCGAGCTATCTCAACGACCATCTGATCCCCACCCTGATCGGACGCGATGCCCATGCGATCGAAGACACCTGGCAGTATTTCTATCGCGGCGCCTATTGGCGGCGCGGGCCCGTCACCATGTCGGCCATCGCCGCGGTGGACATGGCGCTGTGGGATATCAAGGCCAAGGTGGCAGGCCTGCCGCTCTACCAGCTTCTGGGCGGCAAATGCCGCGAAGGCGCCATGGTCTATTGCCACGCCAATGGCACCACCATCGAAGAGACGCTGGAAAAAGCGCAAGCCTATGTGAACCAGGGCTTCAAGGCCGTGCGTCTGCAGTCCGGCGTGCCGGGCCTGCGCACCACCTATGGCGTTTCCAGGACGCAGAAATCGTATGAACCGGCGGACGCCGACATTCCGTCGGAGCATGTCTGGTCCAGCGAGAAATACCTGCGCTCGGTGCCCGAACTGTTCAAGACCGCGCGCGACGTACTGGGCTGGGACGTGCATCTGCTGCATGACGTGCATCACCGCCTGACCCCGATTGAGGCCGCGCGTCTGGGCAAGGAGCTGGAGCCCTATCGCTTGTTCTGGCTGGAAGACACGGTGGTCGCCGAGAACCAGGCCAATTTCCGCCTGATCCGCCAGCACACAACCACGCCCTTGGCGGTGGGCGAAGTGTTCAACGCGATCTGGGACTGCAAGCAGCTGATCGAGGAACAGTTGATCGACTATATCCGCGCCACCGTCACCCATGCTGGCGGCATCACCCATTTACGCCGCATAGCCGCCCTGGCCGATCTTTATAATGTGCGCACCGGCTGCCACGGCCCCACCGACCTGTCGCCGGTTTGCATGGGCGCGGCCCTGCATTTCGACGTCTCGATCCCCAATTTCGGCATCCAGGAATGGATGCATCACGCGCCGGAAACCGACGCGGTGTTCCCGCACAGCTATTCCTATCGCGATGGCGCGTTGCACCCCGGCGAAACACCAGGCCATGGCGTGGAGATCGATGAAAAGCTCGCCGCCAAATATCCCTATAAGCGCGCCTACCTGCCGGTGAACCGTCTGGAAGACGGCAGCATTACCAACTGGTGAGACGCTGGTGGAAGGTACGATGACCGCAGCCGAACCCGCCGTCACCCGTATCGGGCATGTGCGCTGGTTCGTCTGCGCCCTTCTGTTCGCCATCGTCGCGCTGAACTATACCGACCGCCAGGTGCTGAGCGTGCTCAAGCCCACGCTGCAAAAGAGCTATGGCTGGAGCGAGATCGGCTATGGTGATGTGGTGTTCTGGTTCCAGGCCGCTTATGGCCTGGGCTATGTCTGCTTCGGCCGCATCGTCGACCGGTTCGGCGCCAAGGTCGGCGGCACCATCGCCGTCACCATCTGGACCATTTCGCACATGGCCCATGCATTGGTCACCGGCACCGTCGGCTTCACCTGGGTGCGCATTCCCATGGGACTGGGCGAATCCGGCCTCTTCCCCTGCACCCTGGCGGCCACCGCGGAATGGTTCCCCAAGCGCGAACGGGCGCTGGCCATCGGCATCTTCAATGCCGGCTCCAATGTCGGCGCCATTCTCGCGCCCTTCGTCGTGCCCATCATCACCATCGCGCTGGGCTGGCAGATGGCCTTCATTCTCACCGGCATGCTGACGGTCATCTGGCTGGCGGTGTGGCTGATCTGGTATCGCCGCCCGCGCGATATGAGGTCGCTGAGCCGCGCGGAACTGGTCTATATCGAATCCGATCCGCAGGAAGCCCAGCGCCCGGTGCCCTGGTCCAGGCTGCTCGCCACCCGTCAGACCTGGGCCTATATTCTGGGCCGCTTCATCATCGATCCGGTTTGGTGGACCTTCCTGTTCTGGCTGCCGGACTTTTTCGCCAAGCGCTACGGCGTCGATCTGAAAAATTATGGGCCGCCGCTGGTCGCCATCTATGTCATGGCCGATGTTGGCTCGGTGCTGGGCGGCTGGCGTTCGTCGCGCCTGCTCAAACGCGGCGTCAGCCTGGGCCGCTCCCGCAAACTGGCGATGTTCGCCTGCGCCCTTTTTGCCTTGCCGGTGGCGGGAGCCATGTACGCCACCAACCTGTGGCTGGCGGTGCTTGTGATCGGATTGGCCTGCGGCTGCCATCAAGGTTTCTCCGCCAATCTCTACGCCTTGCCGTCCGATCTGTTTCCACGCTGGGCGGCGGGCTCGATCGTGGGACTGGGCGGATTGTCGGGCGCGCTGGGTGGCATGCTGATGAGCAAATATGCCGCCAATGTGCTTGAGACCATCGGCAGCTATACGCCCATCTTCCTGTTTGCGTCCGTCGCCTATCTGTTCGCCCTGCTGGTGGTGCATCTGATCGTGCCCCGCTATGCGCCCGCCAAGGGCTTCACCGCCGAGAGTTGAGTATTGCCATGTTCGCCCGCCTCGACCCGCATCGCTATTTCCCCGCCGAGCCCGCCCAGCGCGGGATCGCGGCCGAGCTTTTCGCCGCCATCGAAAAGCTGCCGATCATCAGCCCGCATGGCCATACCGATCCGGCTTGGTTCGCGACAGATGCCCCCTTCGAGGATGCGGTGTCGCTGCTGTTGTGGCCCGATCATTATCTGCTGCGCCTGCTCTACAGCGCCGGCGTCACCTTCGAGAGTATCGGGATCGCGCCGCATAACGGCAATGGCGCCGTGGTCGAAACGGACCGCCGCAAGATCTGGAAGCGCTTTGCGGAACATTATTATATCTTTCGCGGCACGCCCTGCCGCGCGTGGCTGGACCACACCTTTCTTGAGGTGTTTGGCCTGGATCGGCCGTTTGGTCCCGACACCGCCGATCATTATTACGACGCCATCAACGAGAAGCTGAAGACGCCCGACTTTCGGCCGCGCGCGCTGTTCAACCGCTTCGGTATCGAGGTGATCGCCACCACGGAAAATTCGCTGGACCTGCTCAAGGAGCATCAGGCCATCGCCACCTCCGGCTGGAACGGCCGGGTGGTCAGCACGTTTCGTCCTGACGAGATTACCGATCCCGATCACGAACTTTTCGCGCCTAGCCTGGAGAAGATCGGCGAACTTTCCGGCGAGGATACCGGCAGCTGGAAGGGCTATCTCAGGGCGATTGAAAACCGCCGCGCCTTTTTCCGCGCCCATGGCACCACCGCCACCGATCACGGCCACGCCACGGCCCAGACCGCCGATCTTTCGCCAGTTGAGGCCGAAGCCCTGTTCGCCAAAGTGACCTCGGGCAAAGCCGATGCCAGGGAGCGTGAGCTCTTCCGCGCCCAGATGCTGACGGAAATGGCGCGCATGTCGGTGGAAGACGGCATGGTTATGCAGCTTCATCCCGGCTGCTGGCGCAACCATAACGACTATCTCTATCGCCGCTTCGGCCGCAATATCGGCGGCGACATGCCGGTGGTGGGCGCCTTCATGGGCCAGCTCAAGCCACTGCTGGATCGCTTCGGCAACAACCGCGATTTCACCTTTCTGCTGTTCACCTTGGACGAGACCACCTATTCGCGCGAACTGGCGCCCCTGGCCGGTCATTATCCCTGCCTGAAGCTGGGGCCGGCCTGGTGGTTCCACGACTCGCCGGAAGGCATGATGCGTTATCGCCGCCAGACCACTGAAAGCGCGGGCTTCTACAACACCGCCGGCTTCAACGACGATACCCGCGCCTTCTTCTCCATTCCCGCGCGCCACGACCTGGCCCGGCGCATCGATTGCGCCTATCTGTCGGAACTGGTGATCCAGGGACGGCTGCCGATGGAGGAGGCCGCCCAGGTCGCGGTCGATCTCACTTATAACTTGCCCAAAAAAGTCTACCGGCTGTGAGATTGAACGCGAGGGAGCTGGAGCGCGTTCCGGCCAGGGTCGCGCGCCCGTCATTCGATCCCGCGACGCTCAAATGCGGCATCGTCCATTTGGGGATCGGCGCCTTTCATCGCGCCCATCAAGCCGTCTTTACCGAGGATGCGATGGAGGCGGCAGGCGGGGACTGGGGCATCATCGGCGCCTCGCTGCAGCGGCCGGACGTGCCCGATGCCATCGCGCGGCAGGACGGGCTTTACACGGTCGAAACCCTGGGCGCTGAAGCACGCTATCGGGTGATGGGCGCGCTGCGCGCCGCCCTGTTCGCGCCGCGCGATCGCGCAAGTCTGCTGGCCGCGCTGACCACGCCCACGACCCACGCCGTCACCCTCACCTTGTCGGAAAAAGGCTATTGCCTGGATGCCGATGGAAAACTCGATCTTTCCCATCCCGACATTGTCGCCGATCTGGCGTCGCCGCTGACACCGCGTTCGGCGATCGGCTGGCTGGCGCTGGCTTTTGCCGAACGCCAGAGCCGCGGCGCCGGTCCGATGACGGTCCTGTCCTGCGACAATCTCGGCTCCAATGGCGAGAAACTGGCCAGCGCCGTCACCGCTTTCTCCGACCGCGCCCATCCCGGATTGATCGCCTGGATCGCTCGTAACACCGCTTTCCCGTTGACGCTGGTCGATTGCATCGTGCCGGCCTCGGACGCCGCCCATCGCGGCCGGGTCGCGGCGGCGTTGGGCATGGAAGACCTGGCCAGTGTGCAGCGCGAGGCATTCGCCCAATGGGTGATCCAGGACCGTTTTGCCGGGCCGCTGCCCGCCTGGGGCCAGGTGGGCGCACAGATCGTGCCCGACATCGCTCAATATCAGCGGCTGAAGCTGCATGTGCTCAACACCGCCCATTCGGCGCTGGCCTATCTGGGCCTGCCGCGCGGCCACACGTACGTGCGCGAAGCCATCGCCGATCCCGAACTGCTGGCTTTCCTGGAGGAGCTGATGGCGCGCGAGATCGCGCCCGCACTGGCGCCGCTGGATGTGGCGTCCTACTGGCGCACGGTGAAGGCGCGGTTTGAGAATCCCATGATCGAGCACCGGCTGGCGCAGATCGCCGAAGACGGTTCTCTCAAGCTGCCGCAGCGGCTGTTTCCACTGATGGAAAACAATGTGCGCACGGGCCTGCCAATCGACCGGATGGCGGACGTGGTGCGGGCCTGGCTGGCGCTGATGGCGACGAACCCATCACGCGATCCCGCCAATGCCTGGCTGGCACACTGGGCCAAGGCCGGCGCCGACAGGGCCGTGGCGTTGGACAATGCCGCGCTCTTCCCCGCCATTTTCCGTAGCGATGCGCGATTGCGGACGGCGGTCCTCAGATAAAAATGAGCGGCGGTCTTGAAAACCGCCGCCCAAGTCTTGCGCGATAACCGTCTAGGGGAAAGAACCGCGCTTCGGCCTTACCAGGTGCCCCGGAGGCCAAACAGAATAATCAGACCTTGATTGTAGTAGCTATGGGTCGCGTTGGTGAACTGGTCATAGGTGCGAAGCTTGGAGCGGAACAGATTCTGGACGTCGAAGGTGACTTCCGGATCGGTCGGCACGTCGCCCAGCAGGTTCGACAGGCGATAGCTGGACGAGAAGTCGCCCTGGCCGTACGGCGCGCTGAAGAGGTAGGCGCCCTGCGGGCAGCCCGCGGCCTGCGCCTGGGCGTTCGGCAGGCACAGGCTCTGGGTGTTGGAAGCCGAGCCATAGGTCCTGTCATTCCACACATAGGACAGGCGCAGCGACACGCCATTGTTGTCGTAATAACCGGTCAGATTATAGCTGAACGGCGCCACGCCCGTGGCGAAGGCCGGGGCCGAACCCGAACTGCGCTGATCCAGGATGGTGGTGTTGGCGGTGAAGCCGAAGCCATGCAAGCCGTAATCATCCAGCAGGAAGTCCAGCGGCTGGACATAGTCCAGTTCCATGCCGTTGATGGTCAGCATGCCCGGCGCGTTGATCTGCTGCGTCACCGTCACGGTGGCCGAGCAGGACGTGTCGGAGGTGCAGCCGCGGCCGCTCAACGCCTGCTGCTGGGTGGCGTTCAATGTGTTGTAGGTGATGCCGAACTGCGCCAGGTAGGAGAAAGGCTGGGTCACGTTCGACTGCACCGGATAGCCCGACAGGCCCTTGCGGAAGGCGGTAAAGCCGATATAGCCGGCGCCGCCGGTATAATATTCCGCGCCGATGTCGATGTTGTTGGAATAATAGGGCTTCAGCCCCGGATTGCCGATGGTGATGTTGGATGCCGTCAGATCTGAGAAATTGACGCCCGAGATCATGAAGTTCGGGTTGGCGCGCGTCATGGTGCGCGACACCGCGGCGCGAACCTGGAAATCGTCGGTCACTTCATAGACCGCATCCGCCGACGGCAGGAAGGAGCCATATTCCTTCCTCTGGGTCGCGAATTTGTAGGTGTTGGGGTACTGCCCGCCATCCGCGAGCGCGGTACCGCCAGGTCCACCATTGGCATTGGCCGGATTGACCACCGTAACCGGCGAGGTGATGTACTGGTGCGTCTCCACAAAGCGCAGGCCGATATTGTAGCGCAGATTGTGGCCGTTGATCGGCTCCTTGCCGACCACCGAGGCGTACCAGCCATAGGCCTTTTCCTCCAGCACGCCGGAATTGCCGCCCGAGGTCGCTGAAGCGGTGAAGGGATAAGCTTCAGTGATGCCAGCGCGGGAATTGCCCACAGCGTTGATCGCCGCCTGATCGAAGGCGTAATAGTTGGAGGCCTTGGCCAGTGCCGCATAATTGGCGGTGATGAAACCCGTCGGGCCTGGCACCAGATACTGCGCCAGTGCCCCCTGCGGCACCAATGATCCACCATAGGTCAAGGCCGGGAAGCCGGACGAATAGCCTGTGCCATAGCCCGAATAGACCGGGAAGCTGGTGGTGCCTGGCGTGGTTGCCGTATTCAGTGCCGTGGCCGCCGCACCGGTGGTGTTGGCAGTCGTGGCGACATTCAAGCCATAGCATTGCGGCTGGGTATTGGGCTGCGGCAGGAAGACATTGGGATTGTCGCCGCAGATCGCGTTCTGCCACTGCTGGGAATCATCGATCGCGGTGATGCTGCGATAGGTGTCATCATAGGCGAAACCGGCCTTGAGCGCGATGCGGTCGCCGCCCCAGGTGCCATCGATATGGGCGCCATTGGTGAAAGTGTAACGCTTTTCATCCTGCAGATTCACGCGGCCATTGTTCCACTGGAAATTGGCCGGATTGTTGGTGCCGATATTGGAGGTTATGGTGGGGAAGGCCGCGCCTGCCGGATTGCTGAAATTGACGGCCACGCCGCCGGCCGGCGCGGCGCAGCCGGGCACACCCACCGGATTGCCGGCGCTGGGACAGGTCACGAACAGATAGGTCGGCGCGTCGCGGAAGAAGTGGCTGCGGCTGGCATTGACCTGGAAATCCAGGTGCAGCAGATCGTTGATCTGCCAACTGCCGCCGGGATTGATGGAGTAGAAGTCGCCTTTTTCATGATAGGGACGCGCTTCCAGGAAGAGCTGGGCGTTGGCGAAGGTGCCCGACTGCACCACACCGCCCACCCCGCCAAGGGTCGCTTCCGAACCCGGGTCCAGCACCACATTTTCCGGAATCAGCGCCTGGCTGCCCTGGCCGGCGCGCACGCCCCAGTCCAGGTCGCTGCGGTCCATGTCGTTGAAAATGCGGCCGCCGATCGTGTCCATGTAGAAATGAAGGCTCTCGGTGGGGCGCCATTCAAAGCTGGCGACGCCGTTGTACCGGTCGCGGCTGCCACGTTCATACATGGTGCGGCCCAGGCGAGGCAGCAGCATGTTGGAGATCTGCTGCGGTGTCAGGCCGGGATTGAGCGCGGTCAAGGTCGCGGCGGTGATAGGCGATCCGGGCACCAGGCCGCCGGTGGTGACATTGGCGGGCACGGTCGTGGGGATGGTCCAGAAGCTCGAACCCAGCGTGTGGCAATTGCCAGCCGGGCATTGGGCCGCGCTCAATGCGCTGGGCGTGCCCCAGCCGGCATTGCCGTCTTCCCAGCCGGTGGTGAAGATCCTGTTATGCACGCCCGACAGGCCGACCAGGGCGCCGAAATCGCCCCAGGTATCGCTCACGATCAGGGTGCCGCGCTCGCCCATGGCGGGCGATTGGCTGTAATTGCTGCCCTGCAGATTATAGCTGATGTGGAAGCCTTCATTGTCATAAGGCCTGAGGCTGCGCATGTTCACATTGCCCGATGCGCCGCCCTCGATCAGGTCGGCGGTGGGCGACTTGCTCACCGACAATTGGGTGAATAGCTCGGTGGGGAACATGTTCAGGTCGATGGCGCGGAAGGTGTCGCCCTGGTCGGTGGGACCGGTCGATGCGACGTCGATCGAGGCACCGTTCAGCGTGACCTTGGTGAAGTCCGAACCCAGACCGCGGATCGAGACACTGACACCTTCGCCGTCGATTTCGCGATTGATGGTGACGCCGGGAATGCGGTTCAGCGATTCCGCGACATCGGTATCGGGAAACTTGCCGATGTCTTCGGCAAAAACGGTGTCGGTGAAATTGGTGGCGTTGCGCTTGGCGTCCGTGGCTTTTTCCAGCGAGGCCGCATAGCCGGTGACCGTCACCTGCTCCACATTGTCGGCGGCCGCCTGCTGGGCGCTGGCCAGAGATGGCGCGATCACCATCATGGCGGCGGTCATGCCGCCACCCATCAATATGGCTCTGGTGCGGTCAGAACGGATTCCAGCTGTCTTATGCATCGTGTTTTCCCTCCCTGTCGCCCTACGGCGTTTTTGGTCCGGCCTGTTGCCGGAAGCGCCGCTTATGTTAGCGGTCACATTTATCCAAGAAATATCCGCGAAGAAAAATCCCGTCAATAGAAGGAATGGGACCGCTACCGTTAGCGCATCACACAAATGGCAAACGTGGCGAAACTGCCACGCCCAGTTGCGAGTGAGAATTGTGCCAGACCGTATCGCCGCCGGCCCGTCGAGCAGACCCTCCGGCACATGGTCGGCTATGGATCTGAAGGCGCCTCAGCCCCAGCCCGCATCGACCCAATATTCATGGCCGGTGCACATGCGCCCGTCATCGGATGCCAGGAACAGCACCAGTGATGCGACATCGGCAGGCGAAATACGGGCCTTGAGGCACTGCTGTCCCACGATCTCGGCCTCGCCCTCGGGCGTGTACCATTTCATTTGGCGCGGGGTTTTCACATTGCCCGGAACAACCGCGGTGACGCGGATATTGTCGGGGCCCAGTTCGCGCGCCAGCGCCCGCGTCATGCCTTCGATGCCGGCCTTGGCGGTTTCGTAAAGCACCAGGCCCGGCAGTCCCAGATGCCAGGCGATGGAGCCGAAATTGACGATCGCCCCGCCACCCCGGGCTTTCATGCCGGGCGCCACCGCCTTGGCGGCAAACAACATGTGGCGCAGGTTCACGGCGATGCGTTCGTCCCAATAACGGGGCGTGATGTCCTTCAATTCATGACGATCGTCATTACCGGCATTGTTGACCAGCACATCGATACCGCCCAGCGACTGGAAGAAGGCCTCCAGAGCGGCAAGATCGGTGAGATCCAGGCGATGAAACACCGTCTGGAACGGCAGACCGGAAAGGCGTGAAACGAGATCATGGCTTTCCTGTTCCAGCACATCGACGAAGATGGTCTCAGCACCCTGGCGGGCAAAGGCTTCCACCAGACCGGCGCCGATGCCGGAGCCGCCGCCCGTGATCAGCACCCGTTTGCCGGCAAGGCTGGGATAGATCGCCGATTGCGCGGCTGCGCCATTGGCGGCCGTCACGCCGGAAGAAATACTTGTCATGCGCGAAACCTCGGGGACCTGGCCCAGTCCCGAAAACCGTGATTGCGCTACCAATAGCAGGGAACCAGCGCTGTCAAGGCTTGCCTTTGGGACGCGCCGCCGGCTTTTCGGGTTGAGCGGCCTTGGCTTCCGCGGACGAATCCCGCTTCACCAGGGTGAATTTCACCAGCTTATGAACCACCTCGGGCTGAGCGCGTCCGCGCCGGCCCCGGATCTGTTCCACCAGAAGCCGGACCGCCTCGCGCGCCATGTCCGCGATAGGCTGGCGCACGGTCGTCAGTTCGGGCCATACTGTGGTGGCGAGCGGGGTATCGTCAAAACCGGCCACCGACAGATCGCCCGGCACGTCCAGCCCCTTGCGATGGGCCATCGCCATGGTGGCGGCGGCCATGTCGTCATTGGAGGCGAAGATGGCGGTGGGACGGAATGTGTCGAGCAGCTTCTCCGCCGCTTCCAGGCCCGAGCGATAGGTGAAATAGCCTTGGGCGACCTGATCGGTGCCCACCGACAGGCCGGCCTCGGTCATGCCTTCGATAAAGCCGCGAAAGCGCTGCCCGCTGGCGGTCTGATTGGGATGGCCGTTGATGAAGGCGATGCGGCGATGGCCCAGCCCCAGCAAATGGCGGGTCATGGCGCGGGAGGCTTCGAAATCATTGATCGAGACGGCACAGAGCCCGGCCGCGGGCCGCCCCGATGCCACCAGTACTGCCGGCAGCTGCGCCTCCTCCACGCCTTTCAGCGATTCCTGAGAATCGCACAAGGGCGCGGGCAGGATCACGCCATCCACCCCGCCCTTGACCAGGCGCTGTATGGCCTCGCGCTCGCTTTCCGGCCCATCGCACTTTTCGATCACCAGCTGGCAGCCCGAAAGGCTGGACTGTTCCAGACTGCCCAGCAGAAATTCGCTCAAATAAGCGGCGCTGGGATTGGAATAGAGAATGCCGATATGGGTGGCGTCGGCGCTGGCCAGGCTGCGCGCCGCCTGATTGGGCGCATAGCGCAGCGCCGCCACCGAAGCCTTGACCTTGGCGCGCGTCTCTTCGCGCACATTGCTTTCGCCATTGATGACGCGCGACACCGTCATGGGGGACACGCCGGCATGGCGCGCCACGTCATGGATGGTGACGACACTGCCGCGGCGGCGCCCGCTTTTCTTGACCAACGGCTAACTCCCCCAAACCTATGCTAGCACGACACGAGTAATCATCATCCCCTTGCCTTGCGTTTCGCCGCAGTTGATTCGCGCTTGACCAGGGTGAAGTCGAGCAGCGTGTGTTTGATCGGCTGGGGCGCACCGGCGCGCTTGGCGCGGACCTGCTCGATCAAAAGCCGCACCGCTTCCCGCGCCATGTCGGAAATGGGCCGGCGCACCGTGGTCAGCTCCGGCCAGATCATGGTGGCGAGCGGGGTATCGTCGAAGCCGGCGATGGCGATGTCGCCAGGCACATCCAGACCCTTGCGATGGGCGACCGCCATGGTGGCGGCGGCCATGTCGTCGTTGGAGGCGAAGATGGCGGTGGGATTGAAGCCATTGGTCAGAATCCGCTCCGCCGCTTCCAGGCCCGAACGATAGGTGAAGAAGCCCTGCGCGACCTGATCGGGCCCCACGGCAAGGCCAGCCTCGGTCATGCCTTCCATATAGCCGCGAAAACGCTGGCTGCTGGCCGTGTGGCCGGGATGACCATTGATGAACGCAATGCGGCGATGGCCCTGGCTCAGCAGGTGGCGCGTCATCTCGCGCGCCGCCTCGAAATCGTTGATCGACACCGCCGGAAAGCCTGGCGCCGGCCGCCCCGACGTCACCAGCACCGCCGGAATGCTGGCCGATGACACCGTCTTGAGCGCGTCTTCGGAATCGCACAAAGGTGCCGGCAGGATCACGCCATCGACACCGCCGGCAATCAGCCGCTGCACCGCCTTGCGCTCGCTTTCCAGATCCTTGCATTGCTCCAGCACCAGCTGGCAGCCCGAAAGGCTGGACTGTTCCAGACTGCCCAACAGCAGCTCGCTCAGATAGGCGGCGGTCGAATTGGCATAAAGAACGCCGATATGCAGCGTATCGGCGCTGGCCAGGCTGCGGGCCGCGAGATTGGGGGAATAGCGCAGCGTCTTGATCGAGGCGGCAACCTTGGCGCGCGTTTCCTCGCGCACATTGGTCTCGGAATTGATGACGCGCGACACCGTCATCGGCGAGACACCGGCGTGACGCGCCACGTCATGGATGGTGACGACACTGCCGCCGCGGCGGGTGCTTTTTCTGACCAAGTTTCCCCTCTCTTCCGGAAACTGTCCTAGCAAAAGCCGGGGCAAATGGACATATGGTGCCGGTCCGTGCGATTGACTTGTCCGTGTGCCGCCCATATCGGTTTTGGCCTGATTTTCGAGGGTTACCGGCATGGCGCGGACGCTTTACGGCAGCATGAAAGATGGCGCGCCCATCCATGCTTTTATCCTGGGCAGCGATGCCGGGCTTGAAACAACGGTCCTGGACATGGGCGGCACCATCACTGCCATCCGGGTGCGCGGACGGGACGGGCTGAGCCGTAATGTGGTTCTGGGGCTGAGGGACCTGGCCGCCTATGAGGCCAGCGGCTGGTGGAATTGCCTGATCGGCCGCTATGCCAATCGCCTGAAGAATGGCGTCACTATTGATGGCAAACACTATTCTCTGTCGCCCGATGCCAATGGGGTAACCCTGCATGGCGGGCGGGGGCAATCCTGGGGCGCAAGACGGTGGGATGTGATGGCGCAAAGCGAAACCATGCTGGGCTTGCGCCTGGTGAGCCCCGACGGCGACCAGGGCTTTCCCGGTCAGGTCACGGCCGAGGTCACCTATCGCGTGATGCCGGACGTGTTGCGGCTGGACTATGCCGCGACCAGTGACGCGCCGACCGTGATCAATCTCACCAATCATCTCTATTTCAACCTGGCCGGGTCCGGCTCGGTGCTGCCGCAAAGCCTGCAGCTCAACGCCGATGCGATGACGCCTACCGACACGCAACAGATCCCGACGGGCCAGATCGCGGCCGTGGCCGGCACGCCTTTCGACTTCCGCGCCCCCGCGGCGATCGGGACGCGGGTGGATTGCGATGACCCGCAGATGGTGCTGGCGCGCGGGCTGGACCACAATTTCGTGCTGAACAAGAGCGCGCCCGGCGCGCTGGACTGGGCCGCCAGGATGCACGACCCCGAAAGCGGACTGCAGCTTGAAGTGCTGACCACCGAGCCGGGCATCCAGGTCTATTCCACCAATAATGTGAAGCCTGGCCAGTTCCATGCCGACGGCCATGAAATCGGCAAGCGCGACGGCCTGGCGCTGGAAACCCAGCACTTCCCAGACAGCCCCAACCGGCCGGCCTTTCCGTCCACCCGCCTGGTGCCGGGCGAAACATTCCGCTCCACCGCCATCTTTCGCTTCACCGCCTGATCACCCTTTACCGCCCGGTTCTGGTAACGCTACCGTACGGAAAAATATCGGGGCGGACATGAAACGCGCGTTTGCTGTTCTGATGGCGGTCCTGATAGGGGCCGCACCGGCGCTGGCGCAAACCCGGGATGAACACTGGACCGGCAGCTGGGCAACTTCGCAGCAGATTCCGGAAGAGCGCAATGCCCTGCCCGCCCATGCGCTGGACGACGCCACCCTGCGCCAGAGCGTGCATCTGTCCCTTCAGGGCGAGAGCCTGCGGGTACGGCTGTCCAATGCCTTCGGCACGACACCCCTGCACATCACCGCCGCCCATATCGCCCGGGTCCTGGCAAGCGGCAGCGATGCGATCGAGCCGGATAGCGACACCCTCCTGCATTTCTCCGGCGCCGCCGATGTCACCATTCCTGCAGGCGCGGAATATGTCTCCGATCCCGTTTCGCTGACCGGTACGGACCTGGCCATCAGCCTGCACTTCGAAACGGCGCCGGTCCAGCAGACCAGCCATCCCGGCTCGCGCACCACGTCATACCTTCTGCATGGCGATCACGTCGCGGACGCCGCGATGCCCGGCGCGGAAAAATTCGACCATTGGTTCAATATCGCCGGCATCGATGTCAGTGGCGGCGCTGGCGCGGTGGTGGCGCTGGGCGATTCCATCACCGACGGGCGCGGCTCGACCACCAATGGCAATGACCGCTGGACCGATGCGCTGGCGCATCGCCTGGCGGATGCGGGGCTGAAGATCGGTGTCCTGAACCACGGCATTGGTGGCGGCCATGTGCTGCTGGACGGGCTGGGCCCCAATGCCATGAGCCGGCTGGATCGCGATGTGCTGGCGCAGCCCGGGGCGCGCTGGCTGATCGTGTTCGAGGCGATCAACGACATCGGCACCTTCGATCCTGATGGCAGCAAGCCGGAAGCGGCGCATCAGGCGTTGGTGCATCAGCTCACCACCGCCTACAGCCAGATGATCGAAAGCGCGCATGCCGCGGGCATCAAGATCTATGGCGCCACCATCACGCCTTTCATGGATTGCGGGCCCTATCACCCCAAACCGATCAGCGAAGCTGACCGGGTGGCGCTGAACGCCTGGGTCCGCAGCCATTTTGACGCCGTGATCGACTTCGATGCGGTGGTGCGCGATCCCGCGCGGCCGGATCATCTGGCGCCTTCCTATGATTCCGGCGACGGCCTGCATCTGTCGCCGGCCGGTTATCGCGCCTTGGCCGCCGCCATCCCCCTTTCGCTTTTCCGGTGAGGACGCAATGAAAAAATCCCTGCTCCTGATCCTTGGCCTTCTCCTGAACGGCAGCGCCCTTGCCGCACCGCCGGTGACCATGACCACGGCACAGGACCATCAGAACATGATGGACCAGTTGGGCATCAAGGCCTTGCGGCCCGGGCACAGCGGCGAGCCCAACGGGCCCAATCCGGCCAACTATGACGAGAGCAAGGCCAATCCCTATCCCGACTGGCCGGATGTGCTGACACTCAAGGACGGCAAGAAAGTCACCACGCCAGCCGAATGGCAAAAACGCCGTGGCGAGATCATGGAAGATTTCTCCCGCGAGGTGCTGGGTCGGGTGCCGGCGAATGCGCCCAGGATCGGCTGGCAGATCCTGTTTACCGATCATGAGATGCTGGGCCGCGTGCCGGTGACGGTGCGCCAGATCGTGGGCCATGCCGACAACAGCGCCTATCCCGCCATCGACGTGAACATCAAGATGACCTTGGTGACGCCAGACACTGCCAAGGGACCGGTGCCGGTGCTGATGATGTTCACCCGGGCCGACCCGCCCGCGCCCGCACAGCCATCGGACGAAGAGTTGGACCGGCTGAATGCGGCACTGAAGGCCGCGATGGTGCAGCAGGATGCATCGTTGAAATCGGTGCTGGAAAATCATCCCGCCTGGATGCCCATCCCGCGCCCGCCCATGTTCGTGCTGCCGACCTTGAATGCCGATGGCGATCCGCCCAATGAGTGGGAGCTGGCGGCGGCGGGCTGGGGCTTCGCCCGCATCGATCCGGCCAGCATCCAGGCCGACAACGGCGCGGGCCTGACGCGCGGCGTAATCGGCCTTGCCAACAGGGGCCAGCCCCGCAAGCCGGAAGATTGGGGCGCCCTGCGCGCCTGGGCCTGGGGCGCCAGCCGGGGTTTCGATTATCTTTCGACCCTGCCCGGTGTGGACGCCCGTCACATCGGGATCGAAGGCGTGTCGCGCTATGGCAAGGCGGCGCTGATCACCATGGCTTACGACACGCGCTTTGCCATGGTGCTGGTGGGCTCGTCCGGCGAAGGCGGCGCCAAGCCGCACCGGCGCAATTATGGCGAGGCGGTGGAAAATCTCACCGGCACCGGCGGCTATCATTGGATGGCGGGCAACTTCCTGAAATATGGCGGCCCGCTGACACCAGGCGACATTCCCGTCGATGCTCATGAGCTTATCGCGCTGTGCGCGCCGCGCCTGACTTTCATCTCCTATGGCGTGCCGGAGAAAGGCGATGCCCATTGGCTGGATCATCAAGGCAGCTTCATGGCCACGGTGGCGGCCCAGCCGGTATGGGAGCTGCTGGGCGCCAAAGGAATCGGTCCAAACCAAGATTATCACACCGCGAAGATGCCGCCGGTGAACGTCGGCCTTCTGAACGGGCAGCTGGCCTGGCGTCAGCATGATGGTGGTCATACCGACGCACCCAACATGAAGTATTTCATCCAGTGGGTGGACAAGAATATCGGTTATGCGCCAACGCCATGAGGACAGGATGAGGAAGATCGTTTTCGCGTTCCTGCTGCTGGCTGTGCCGGCAAGGGCGCAGACCCTGCCCAACGTCAATCTGGTGCTGGTGCCGTTCCACGCCAGCAATATCTACAAGGTGGGTGAACGGGTGGGCTGGGCGGTGCGGGCGGCGCTCGGCGCCGGCTATACCAGGTACAGCTACGAGATCCGCGAGAACAATCTGAAGGTTCTGAAATCCGGCGTGCTGGATGTCGCCTCGGGCGAAGGCCGCATTGAAACCACGCTGGATCATCCGGGCATGATCTATGCGCGACTATCCTTCATCGGCGCACCGCCGCCGACCGGTCCCACCACGCCACAGGAGCTGGACAAGATGACGGTGGGCGCGGCGGTGGCGCCCGATCAGATCAAGTCGCCGGTCGCAAAGCCCGCCGACTTTGACAGTTTCTGGGCGGGCAAGCTTGCCGCGCTGAAACAGGTGCCAATCAATCCAAAGCTTGAGCCGGCGGCCACGGACCAGGCCGGCGTGGAGCTTTCCGCTGTCACGCTCGACAGTCTTAATTCACAGGTGCATGGCTATCTCGCCACGCCAAAGGGCGGTGGTAAGCATCCGGCGATCATTTTCTATCAGTATGCCGGCGTCTATCCGTTGCAGAAGAGCACGGTCACCGATCGCGCCGCCGAAGGCTGGCTGGCCTTTGATGTGGATTCCCATGACATGGCGCCGGACCAGGCCACCGCGCCCAAAAATTATGCCCGCATCGGCGACGACGACCGCGAGACCTCCTATTTCCTGAACATGTATCTGCGCGACACCCGCGCGCTGGATTATATCCAGAGCCGCCCGGACTGGGACGGCAAGACCATCGTGATCATGGGCACGTCGATGGGCGGCCAGCAGAGCTTCGCCACCGCCGGCCTCAATCCCGGCCGCGTCACCGCCATGATCGTCTGTGTGCCGGCGGGGGCGGACTTCAGCGGCGACCTGCATGGCTCCCGGCGCGGCTATCCCAACTGGCCGGTGGACGATCCAAAAATCGTGGAGACCGCGCGCTATTTTGATGCAGTGAATTTCGCGCCCGCGATCAAGGCGCAAAGCCTGGTGGCGCTGGGCTTCATCGACACCACGTCGCCGCCCTTCGGCGTCTTTGCCGCTTTCAATCAGATCCAGGGCGACAAGGAAGCGGTGCCGATGCCGCTATCCGATCACAACAATGTGACGCCGCAGGCGCAGGGCGATTATTATCGCCGTTCCAAGGAGGCGCTGGACCAGCTTCGCACCACCGGCCATTTCACCCCAAACCCAGATTGGGCGAAGAATTGAACTTTTCAGCTTGTCGGCATGACGGCGCTCGGCCCGCTCTCTTGCCGGGGCTCGCCCCCCAGCCTAGGCTCGCGCCCGTTGAACAGCTTTCGGCCGGGGGCGGCGGGCATGAATCTGGATCAGAATCGCATGGACGGCGTCACACTGGCCATGCCCGGTTTTCCAGACGCCCCGCGAAACACACGTCAGGCTGACACCAGGCGCGCCAGCCGGTTCGACATGGGCTGAAGGGGGAAGGATGAAAGTCACTTTCTGGGGCACGCGCGGATCTTTGCCCGCGCCCCTGGGCGCCAAGGAGGTGCGCAAGAAACTGGTCAATGCCCTGGTCAAGGGTGCCGGCAAGAATCTTGACACGCCCGAAAAGGCGCAAGCTTTTTGCGACAGCGAGCTCAGCTTTTTTGAACGCGGCACCTTTGGCGGCAACACCTCCTGTGTTGAGATCGACACCGGCGGCCCCGACTATCTGTTGTGCGATCTGGGCTCCGGCGCGCGGGAATTTTCGCTGAGCGCCATCGCAAAACACGGGCCCGGGCAGCCCCAGACCTATCATGTGCTGATCTCCCATGTGCATTGGGATCACATCATGGGCTTTCCCTTCTTCGTGCCCTGCTACATTCCGGGCAACCGCATCCTCCTCTATAGCTGCCATGAGAAGATGGAGCAGGCGATCCGCGGCCAGAATCACGGCCCCTGTTTTCCGGTCGAGTTCGAGGCGCTGTCGGCGGCCATCGAATTCGTCAAGCTGGAACCCGGCAAGACCTATGACATCGCCGGCGCCAGGGTCACCGGCACGCTGCAGCGGCATGGCAATGATTCTTATGGCTACCGGATCGAGAAGGACGGCAAGGCCGTCGTTTACACCACCGATTCCGAGCACAAGGCTCAGGACCGCGCCGAGATGGAACGGGTCGCCAGTTTCTTCAGCCGCGCCGATCTGGTGATCTTCGACGCCATGTATTCGCTGGCCGACACCGTTTCTGTGAAGGAGGATTGGGGCCATTCCAGCAATATCATGGGCGTGGAATTGTGCCAGATGGGCGGCGCCAGGAAGCTTTGCCTGTTCCATCACGAACCTGTCTATGACGACCAGCGGCTGGAAGACGTCTTCAACGAAACGCTGCGCTTCGAGGAAATCACCCGCATCGACCAGAAGCTGGATGTCGTAATCGCCTATGACGGACTAGTTCTTGAAGTCTGACATGGGCTCGGGCGTTGGCCTGGCAAGGCGCTAGGGCAGAGTGAAAGCCATGACGTCATCGGCTTCGGCTTTCTCACCCCAGAAGCCGCCGGTCGTCACCGCGGCGACATATTGCCTGCCGCTTCTGCCGCGATAGGTCATCGGGGTGCCGTAAAGCGAGGCGGGCAACCGGAAGGCCCACAATTCCTTGCCTGTCTTGATATCGAAGGCGCGCAGCCGCTTGTCGTCGGTGGCGCCGATGAAAATCAGCCCGCTGCCGGTGATGATGGGGCCGCCGACATTGGGCCGCCCCGTATTGGGGTCGGAGAGACCGTCGGTCACACCCAGGGTCGTATGCCAGAGGATGCCGCCTGTGTTCACATTCACGGCATAAAGCTCGCCCCAGGGCGGCACCTGGCACGGCATGTGTGAGACCTTGTCCCAGAACCACTGATAACCGTCACGCATGTCATAGGTGCCGTCGCCCTTGCGCACCATCACCTGCGGCGAAGCCATGTTGGAGATATTGAGCACATAGGTGCCGGACTTCGGGTCGAACGCCGCATGGCTCCAGTCGATGCCGCCCCAGGAGCCGGGAAAGCGCGCCACGCCGCTATCCACCCGCTGCGGCTGCAGGAATTTGGCGCCCCTGATATTCATCGACTGGATGATCCTGTCGCAGCCTTCCTTTTGCTGTGGCGACAGATCGGCAAGCTCCGACATATCGAACGACGTGCGGCCCAGGGGCGGGGTCACCGACATGGGCTGGGTCGGCGATGGCTGCTCGCCGACCATGTCGGTGTCAGTGGGGACCGGTGTCTCCTTGATCTGATAGATCGGCTTGCCCGTGACACGGTTCAGCAGGAACAGCAGGCTCGCCTTGCTCATCACCGCGATGGCGGGAATGACGCGGCCCCCCCTTTTTACATCGACCAGTGTGGTCAGCGGCAGGTCATAATCCCACAGGTCATGATGCAGCGCCTGAAAGTGCCAGAGATATTTTCCCGTCGCGGCATTCACCGCCACCAGGGTGTTGGAGAACAGCGACGGGCCCTTGCGGTCATTGCCCGACTGATCGAAGGTCGGCGCCGCGAACGGCAGATAGGCGATGCCGCGTTTGGCATCGAGCGTGAGCCCGGCCCAGACATTGACGCCGGAACGGCTCCGCCAGCTGTCGCCTTCCCAGCTGTCATGGAATTTCTCGCCCGGCTGGGGCACGCCATTGAAGTGCCAGACCTCGCGGCCTGTGCGCACATCGAAGGCCCGCACCTGGCCGGAAGCGCCCTGTTGCGGCATCTCCTGCACGCGTGAACCGGTGATGATCAGATCCTTGTAGATCACCGGCGCCGAGGTGACGCCCAGCGCCGCCTTGGGAAAGCCCTGCATCACCGCCTCGCTATGCAGGTCCAGCACGCCATCTTTGCCGAAGCGTTTGACCGGCGCGCCGTTTTCCGCATGGAGCGCAATCAGAAGACCAGCGCGGGTGCCGAACACGATCTCGGGATTTTTGCCAGGCCAATAGGAAACGCCGCGCGTGGCCGGCTGGTCGCCGCCTGGCACATCATAGGCCCAGCGCTCCTTGCCCGTCTCGGCATCCAGCGCCACCACCCGGCCATAGGGCGTGGAGACATACATGATACCACTCACCACCAGTGGGGTGTCCTCGGACGCGGCGAAACCGCGCGTTCCCCGGTCGGGCGTGCGCATGTGATACGTCCAGGCCGGCTTGAGCGAGGCGACATTGGCTGGGGTAATCTGGGCTAGCGGCGAAAAGCGGGTGTCGCCATAGTCATGGCCATAGGTCGGCCATTCGGAATCGCTGAACCCAAAGACCGGCGATGTGGTCAGCACCACCCCTGCCAGCAACCCCACCCATGTCTTGTTCCGATGGATGCCCATGCCCCACCCCTGTATTTTGGGGTAGCCCCCATTTTCGGTCACCGACGATGCCAGATGGAAGCTGTCAAGATTTCGATCCGGTCCGCACACCTCTCATCTAATGAGGGATGACTGGCCGTCATTTTTTGGCTATCCTGATATTGGCGGCAATGTTTCCCCGCACCGCTCGCGGCACAGACCGCTGACAAAGGCGGCAAGGGGAAACGGGGGCGGTGCTGCAGTCCCGTTCTGCCGCCAGAGAGGGACGGGGACAGGTGGCGACACCCAGGAACCATTCGGTGATGAAGGCCTTCGCCATCCTGAAGGCGTTTCACGATCCCGAAGAATGGGTGACCTCCTGCGAATTGAGCCGCCGCGCCCATCTTCCCGAGGCGTCCGGCTATCGCCTGATCCAGACCCTGGAAGAGATCGGCGCCGTGGTGCGCGGGCCTCGCGGACGCTATCGCACCGGTCTTCTGCTGCTGTCGCTGTCACGCAATGTCACCATCAATGAACTGCTGCGCGACGCTTGCCAGCCCTTGCTGGCGGAATGGTCAGGACGCCTGAACCTGACCATGCATCTGGGCGTGCTGGAACATGGCATGGTGACATATGTCGCCAAGGTGGCGCCGCCTGGCGGCTTTGTGGTCCACACGCGGGTAGGCGCGCAGCTGGAAGCCTATTGCTCCGGCCTGGGCAAGATACTGCTGGCATCGCTGCCCGACGAACAGATGGAAAGCCTCATCATGGATGGGGCGCTGGTGGCGCTGACGCCCTACACCATCACCAGCCACCAGGCGCTGCGCGCCGAGCTCAAGCGGGTGCGCGAACAGGGCTATGCGCTGGACGATCGCGAGCATCAGGCCGACATGCGTTGTATCGCGGTTCCCGTACTGGATCGCGACGGTCGCGCCGTGGCAGCCCTTTCCGCCACCGACGATGCCCGGCATATGACGGCGGAGCGGCAACTGGAAATCCGCGATATCCTGTTCGGCATTGCAACACAGTTGCGGCAAAAGCTCTATCCCTCGTCCGCGACACTGCAACAGCCCCCGCCCATGGCCGCGGAATAATTCCTCATTTTGCCGGCTGTTAGCAGATGCGAAAAACGTAAGATCGCGCAATATCCCGCGATCCTTCTCGACAATCTCGACCCGACGGACCCTTTTGCCCGAAGGCCTGGCTCGCTAATATAGAGTTGAGGAAACGCCGGCATCTCCGGACACGCCGCTAGAACAGAAGAGCACAGGACCAACACGCACATCATCAGCTGAATATCCAACGACGTTGGTCTCGCATTGGGGCAGGTCATTTGGGGAATTGGTCAGCGTTATGAGCAGCCCAGCCGTCAGCGACCCGTTACGGGTTGCAGTTCCGCCCGCCGGTGGCATGACGCCCACCGACATCAAAGATCCCGATTACTTTCACAAGGTGGTGGATTGCCAATGGGCATGTCCGGCGCACACCCCGGTGCCCGAATATATCCGCATGATCGCAGCCGGGCGGTACTCCGACGCCTATATGGTCAACTGGCATTCCAATGTCTTTCCCGGCGTGCTGGGCCGCACTTGCGACCGGCCCTGCGAGCCCGCCTGCCGCCGTGGCCGGGTCGAGGAAGTGACCAAGAAAGCCGAACCCGTCGCCATCTGCCGCCTGAAGCGCGTTGCCGCCGATAACAAGCAGGATGTGAAAACACGCATGCCGCTGCCCGCGGCGCAAAAGAATGGCAAGCGGGTGGCGCTGGTCGGCGCGGGCCCCGCCTCGCTGACGGTGGCGCGCGATCTGCTGCCCATGGGCTACGATATAGTGCTCTATGACGGCGATGCCGCGGCCGGCGGCATGATGCGCACCCAGATCCCGAAATTCCGCCTGCCGGAAAGCGTGCTGAATGAGGAAGTGGATTACATTCTCGATCTTCAGCCGGTGCTGCGGCTCGGTCAGAAAGTCACTTCCCTGAAGGCGCTGCTGGCCGACAATTATGACGCCATCTTTGTCGGCTGTGGCGCGCCGCGCGGCCGCGAGCTGGACATTCCCGGCCGCAAGGAAGCGGCCGCCCATATCCATATCGGCATCGACTGGCTGTCATCGGTATCCTTCGGCCATACCACCAGCATCGGCAAGCGCGTGATCGTGCTGGGCGGCGGCAACACCGCGATGGACTGCTGCCGCACCTCGCGCCGGCTGGGCGGGGATCAGGTCCATGTCGTGGTGCGCTCGGGCTTTGAGGAGATGAAGGCGTCGCCCTGGGAGAAGGAGGACGCGATGCATGAAGGCATCCCGATCCATAACTTCCTGGTACCTAAGGAATTCCTGCACGCAGGTGGCAAACTAACCGGCGTGCGGTTTGAAAGGGTGAAGGCCGAATTCGATGCCAAGGGCCGGCGAAATCTGGTGCCATCGGGCGAACCGGATGTGGTGATGGAATGTGATGACGTGCTGGTCGCGGTGGGCCAGGAGAACGCCTTCCCCTGGATCGAGCGCGACATCGGGCTGGAATTCGACAAGTGGGACATGCCGAAAGTCGATCCCGCCACCATGCAGTCCACCCATCCCAAGGTGTTCTTCGGTGGCGACGCGGCCTTCGGCCCCAAGAACATCATCTGGGCCGTGGCGCATGGCCATGACGCGGCCATCTCCATCGATCTGCTCTGCCAGGGCAGGGATGTCGGCCAGCGCCCGCCGCCAACCGTGAATCTATCGAGCCAAAAGATGGGCATTCATGAATGGAGCTATGACAACGATATCTCCAACGATCACCGCTATCGGGTGCCGCATGCGCCGATCGAACAGACGCTGAAAGATGTGCGGCTGGAGGTCGAACTGGGTTTTGACATCAAGCAAGCCTTTCTGGAAGCCGAACGCTGTCTGAACTGCGACGTGCAGACCATATTCGATGCCCCCAAATGCATCGAATGTGATGCCTGTGTCGACATCTGCCCGATGGACTGCATTACCTTCACCGCCAATGGCACGGAAAGCGATTTGCGCACCCGGCTGACGGCACCGGCGCTGCATCCCGATCAGGATCTTTATGTCTCCACCAATCTCAAGACCGGGCGCATCATGGTCAAGGACGAAGACCTGTGCCTGCATTGCGGGCTGTGCGCCGAGCGCTGCCCCACCGGCGCCTGGGACATGCAGAAATTCCTGCTGAATGCGGCCAAGACGGGTTACGCATGCCGGCGATAAAATCCGTCAACGACTTTGTCGTGAAGTTCGCCAACGTCAATGGTTCCGGCTCGGCCTCGGCCAATGAGATGTTCGCCCGCTCCATCCTGCGCATGGGCGTGCCGGTCACCTCCCGCAACATCTTTCCTTCCAATATCCAGGGTCTGCCGACCTGGTATGAGGTGCGGATCTCGGGCCATGGCTGGCTGGGACGGCGCGGCGGCGTCGATTTGATGGTGGCAATGAACCCTCAGACCTGGGACAAGGATGTCGCCTCCATCGATGCGGGCGGCTATCTGTTCTATGATTCCTCGCGCCCCATTCCGCCATCGAAATTCCGCGACGACATCAACATCCTGCGGATGCCGCTGACAGAAATCTGCAACGCCAGCTACACCGATCCGCGCCAGCGCCAGTTGTTCAAGAACATCATCTATATCGGCGCCCTGGCCCAGCTTCTGGGCATCGAGATCGCGGTGCTGGAGACGCTGATCGGCGAGCAATATAAGGGCAAGGATGCCTTGATCGCGCCCAACCACCAGGCGCTGCGCATGGGTTACGACCATGCCCGCGACAATCTTTCGGGCAGCTGTGGCCTGAAAATCGAACGCGCCAATGAGGTGGGTGAACGCATTTTCGTCAGCGGCAACGACGCCGCCGGCCTGGGCTGCGTCTATGGCGGTGCCACGGTGGCGGCCTGGTATCCCATCACGCCGTCGACCTCTGTCGCCGAAGCCTTCGGCAAGCATTGCCGCAAATACCGGGTGGATGCGGAAACAGGCAGGAACAAGTTCGCCATCGTGCAATCGGAAGACGAAATCTCGGCCATCGGCACCGTGATCGGGGCCAGCTGGAACGGCGCCCGCGCCTTCACCGCGACATCCGGCCCCGGCATTTCCCTGATGCAGGAATTCCTCGGCCTGGCCTATTTCGCGGAAATTCCGGCGGTGGTCATCGACGTGCAGCGCGGCGGGCCTTCGACCGGCATGCCGACCCGCACCCAGCAAGCTGACTTGCTGATCTGCGCCTATGCCAGCCATGGCGATACCAAGCATGTGCTGTTGTTGCCCGAAGACCCAAGGGAGCTGTTTGAATTCTGCGCCTTGTCCTTCGATCTGGCCGAGCGGCTGCAGACGCCGGTCTTTGTGCTGGAAGACCTGGACATTGGCATGAATGACTGGCTGTGCGAACCGTTCGCATGGGATGACAGCCGCGTCTATGACCGCGGCAAGGTGATGACGGCGGAAGAACTGGAAGCCGGCAAAACCTTCGGCCGCTATCTGGATGTGGATGGCGACGCCATTCCCTATCGCACCCTGCCCGGCACCCATCCCAGCAAGGGCGCCTATTTCACCCGCGGGTCCAGCCGCGACCGTTTCGCCAAATACAGTGAGGAAGGCGCGGTCTATCAGGACAATATGCAGCGGCTGCTGCGCAAGTTCGACACGGCCCGTTCGCTGGTGCCGTCGCCCGTGATCACCCATGCCAAAGCCGACGGCAAAAGCCGGTATGCCGCGATCTATTACGGCTCGACCGCGCCAGCCATGCGCGAGGCGCTGGCGGCACTGGCCGCCGACGGCGTCCAGCTCGACACCATGCGGCTCAGAGCCTTTCCCTTCCCGGAAGCGGTCACCGATTTCATCAATGCCTATGACCAGATCTTCCTGGTGGAACAGAACCGTGACGCCCAGATGCGCAGCCTGCTGGTCAATGAATGCGGCATCGATCCTGCCCGCTTCGTTTCAGTGCTGCATTTCGACGGCACCCCCATCACCGCCCGTTTCATCATCGCGGCAATCGCCGAACGCCTTTCGCTCTCATCCAAGGAAGCCGCGGAATGACTTATATCGCCAAGCCCAAGCTGCGCCATCCCGGCATTGCCGTGAACCGGCTTGGCTTCACCCATCGCGACTATGAAGGCTCGATCTCCACCCTATGCGCTGGCTGCGGTCATGACTCGATCTCCTTCGCCCTGATCCAGGCCTGCTTCGAGCTGAATATCGAACCGCACCGCGTCGCCAAGCTGTCGGGTATCGGCTGTTCGTCCAAGACGCCGGACTATCTGCTGGGCCAGAGCCATGGTTTCAATTCGGTGCATGGACGTATGCCGTCGGTCCTGACCGGCGCCAATCTGGCCAATCGCGAGCTGATGTATCTGGGCATTTCCGGCGACGGCGATTCCGCCTCGATCGGGTTGGGCCAGTTCGTCCATTGCGTGCGCCGCGGCGTCAACATGGTCTATATCACCGAGAATAATGGCGTGTATGGCCTGACCAAGGGCCAATTCTCCGCCACCGCCGACAAGGGCTCCAAAAGCAAGGCCGGCGGCTTCAATGCCGATTCCCCGCTCGATCTGGTCAGCATGGCGCTCCTGGTGGGCGCGACCTTCGTCGGCCGCAGCTTTTCCGGCGACAAGGCGCAGATGGTGCCCTTGATCATGGCGGCGATGCGCCATCCCGGCCCCGCCTTCATCGACATTGTCAGCCCCTGTGTCGCCTTCAACAACCATGCCGGCTCGACCAAGGCCTATGATTTCGTGCGTGCCCATAATGAGGCCGTGAACCGGCTGGACATCATGGAGCCGCGCGAAGCCATCCGGATCGAATATGCGCCGGGCACCACCGAGGAAGTGGCGCTGCATGATGGTTCGACCCTGAAACTGGCCAAGCTCGATGCCGATTACGATCCCTTCGACAAGGTGGGCGCGCTGAACTATCTGCAGACCCATGCCGCGGTGGGCGAGCTGGTGACAGGGCTGATCTATATGGACTCATCGCCCAAGGACATGCACGCCAACCTGAACACGGTGGCAGTGCCGCTGAACCGGCTGTCGGAAAAAGAGCTATGTCCCGGCAGCAAGGGCCTGGATAGCTTTAATTTTTCACACCGCTAGAGGTGCGCCGCCAACAGGCTGGCGACATGCACGGCCTTGCGGTTTGCTCCCCCTTCGATCTGGTGGCGACAGGATGTGCCATCGGCCACCAGCACCGTATCGACATGGGCCGCGCGCGCAGCCGGCAAAAGCGACAGCTCACCCATGGCACGTGATACCGCTGCAGTCTCGGCCTGATAGCCGAAGGCGCCGGCCATGCCACAGCAGCTGGATTCGATCTTTTCCAGCTTGAGATCGGGAATCAGGCTCAGCGCGGCTTCGACCGCGCCCATGGCGCCGAAGGCTTTCTGATGGCAATGGCCATGCAGCAGCGCCTTTCGCGTGGCGGATTTGAAAATCGGCTTGAACCGGCCGGCCTTGGCTTCGCGGACAATGAATTCCTCGAACAGCAGGGCATGGGCGGCTGCGCGCTTGCTTTCGGCACCCGGAAGCATGGCCTGGGCTTCATCACGGAAAGAAAAGAGACAGCTGGGCTCCAGCCCCACCAGCGGCACGCCACGGGCGAAGAAAGGCTCCAACGCGGCCAGGGTGCGCGACATTTCCGCCTTGGCGGCATCGACATTACCCACCGCCAGATGGGTGCGCCCACAGCATAATGGCCGGGACGAACCATCGACCGGTTTGGCGACATGCACGCGATAGCCCGCCATCGTCAGAATCCTGATCGCATCGTCCAATATTTCCCGCTCGAAAGCGGCATTGAAGCTGTCGGCCCACAGCACAACCTCGGGACCATTTTCCGGACCAAAGCTTTCGCCGGCATGATCGAAGCGGTCGCGCCGCCACAGCGGCAGGTCGCGCGCGGCGCTGAAGCCGGCGATGGTCTGCGACAGCCGCCGCAGCAATGGCGACTTGTTGCGCAGATTGAGCAGCGGCGCGAAGCGAGCCGCCAGCGGCGCATAGCGCGGCAGACCCGCGATCAACCGGTCGCGCAGCGACAATCCACGTTCCTTCATCCGCGCCGACAGCACCTCGATCTTCATCCGCGCCATGTCCACGCCGGTCGGGCATTCACGCTTGCAGGCCTTGCAGGAGACGCACAGTTTCATCGTCTCCAGCATCTCGTCGCTGGTGAAGGCGCCCTCACCCAGTTGCCCCGACAGAGCCAGCCGCAGCGAATTGGCCCGGCCGCGGGTGACATGCTGCTCGTCGCGGGTGGCGCGATAGGACGGACACATCGCCCCGCCCTCGGCTTTGCGGCAGGCGCCATTGTTGTTGCATTGCTCGGCCGCGCCCTGGAAACCGCCGATCACGCCCGGATAGTCCGACCAGTCCAGCGCTGGCCGGAAATCGGGCACATCATAACCGGGCGGGTAACGGAACAGGCTGCGTTCGTCGAATCTGGGCGCGCGCACGATCTTGCCGGGATTCATCAGGCCTTTGGGATCGAAAATGTCCTTCACATCCTCGAAGGCCTTGACCAGGCGCGCGCCGAACATCTCGCGATGGAATTCGCTCCGCACCAGGCCGTCGCCATGCTCGCCGGAATGCGAGCCCTTGTACTGGCGCACCATCTCAAAGGCTTCCTCGGCAATGGCGCGCATTGCCTGGACGTCTTTTTCCTGCCGCAGGTTCAGCACCGGGCGCACATGCAGACAGCCTTCGCTGGCATGGGCATACCAGGTGCCGCGCGTGCCATGGCGCTCGAAACATTCCGTCAGCCGGGCGGTATATTCCGCCAGATGCTCCAGCGGCACGGCACAATCCTCGACAAAGGAGATCGGTTTGCGCTGATCCTTCATCGACATCATGATGTTGAGGCCGGACTTGCGCAGCTCGGTGATGGCATTCTGAAGCGCCGGGTCGTAGACCTCGACCACCCCACCCCATCTGGCGCCTTCATGGCGGAAGTCCAGGCCCAGATCGCCCATCATCTGAACCAGTTGCCGCATCCGGCGGGCATTTTCTTCCTCGCCGCTGTCGAACTCCACCAGCAGGATCGCCCGCGGCTTGCCACGCAACATCGCCTCCAGAGTGGCATGGAAGATGGGAATCTCCGCCGCCAGCCCCAGCATGGTGTCATCCACCAACTCGACCGCGATGGGCTTCAATGTCACCAGATGCTGGGCCGCATCCATCGCCGCATGGAAGGAGCCGAAATGGCAGACCCCCAGCGCGCGCTTGCCCAGCACCGGCGACAACTGCAGCGTGATGGCGGTGGAGTAGGCCAGCGTGCCTTCCGATCCCACCAGCACATGCGCCAGGTTGATGCGGTTGTTGCGCGGGTTCAGCGCATCGATGTTGTAACCGCCTACCCGGCGGTGCACCTTGGGAAAGCGCGCCTCCACTTCATCTGCCTCGCGCGCGCCGATCGCCAGCAGCTTCTCCGCCAGCCCATGTTCGCCAGCGCCCACATCCGACAGATCGGGCGCGACCTCTCCCAGATGCACGCGCGCGCCATCGGCCAGCACCGCATCGATCGCCAGCACATTTTCCCGCATCGTGCCATAGCGGATGGAGCGGCCGCCGCAGCTGTTGTTGGCCGTCATGCCGCCGATGGTGGCGCGCGAGGCGGTCGACACATCCACCGGAAACCAAAGCCCGTACTTTTTCAGCTGCCGGTTCAGGTCATCCAGCACAATGCCCGGCTCGACCGTGACCTTCCTCGCTTCCACATCCAGCGACAGGATACGGTTGAGGGTCTTGGACCCGTCCACAATCAGACCCGAATTGACGGTCTGGCCGCACTGGCTGGTACCGCCACCACGCGGCGTGACCGGCACACCCTCCTCCCGCGCGATGGCCAGCGCCGCCAGCGCATCGTCCATGCCGCGGGGCACCACCACTCCGGCCGGCATCATTTGATAATGGGATGCGTCGGTGGCATAGCGCCCCCGCGAAAATGGATCGAACAGCACATCCCCCGCCACATGGGCCTTGAGGCGGCGTTCGAGCCCGGGCTGCATCACTTGGACCATGGAAAGCGCGCAATCTGTCTGGTTATTTCTTCGGACTTTTTGCCTGTTCCGGGCTAAAAGCAATGCCCGATATAGCACCCGTTTCCTGGAGGAACAGCCATGGCGCAAGGCCAGCATTTTCTGCAGATCCCCGGCCCCAGCCCGGTGCCTGAGCGCATTCAGCGCGCCATCGACCACCAGGTGATCGATCACCGCGGGCCGGAGTTTCAGAAACTGGGTCAGCAGGTACTGGCCGATATCCGTCCGATCTTCGGCACCACCCGGCCGGTGATCATCTATCCCTCATCCGGCACCGGCGCCTGGGAAGCGGCCATCGTCAATACATTGTCGCCTGGCGACAAGGTGCTGATGGCCGAGACCGGCCAGTTCGCCACCCTGTGGCGGGCGCTGGCGGGGCGCTGGGGCATCGATGTCGATTTCCTGCCGGGCGACTGGCGCCATGGGGTGGATGCCCAGGCCATCGAAGCGAAATTGTCCGAAGACAAATCGCACACCATCAGGGCGGTGATGGTGGTGCATAATGAAACCTCCACCGGTTGCCTGTCCGACATCGCCGCCGTGCGCAAGGCGATGGACGCGGCCAGGCATCCCGCCCTGCTGATGGTGGACACGATCTCTTCGCTGGGTTCGGCGCCGGTGCGCCATGACGCTTGGGGCGCCGATGTCACCGTATCGGGTTCGCAGAAGGGCCTGATGCTGCCGCCGGGCCTGTCTTTCACGGCGGTATCCGAGAAAGCGCTGGCGGCATCGAAGACCAACAAGCTGCCGCGCTCCTATTGGGACTGGCAGGAGATGCTCAGCTTCAACGCCAAGGGTTTCTTCCCCTACACGCCCGCCAGCACGCTTCTGTTCGGCCTGCGCGAGGCGCTGGCCATGCTGAATGAGGAGGGCCTGGATAACGTCTTCGCCCGTCACCAGCGCCTGGCGGCCGCCTGCCGCGCGGCGGTGCGCGGTTGGGGCCTGGAGATTCTGTGCCAGGACCCCAATGTCTATTCACCCATCCTGACCGGCGTTGTGATGCCGGCCGGCCATGATGCCGACCAGTTCCGCAAGGTCGCGCTGGAACATTTCAACATTTCCTATGGCGCGGGTCTGGGCAAGGTGGCGGGCAAGGTGTTCCGCATCGGCCATTTGGGCGATTGCAACACGCTGACCCTGATGGCGGCCCTGTGCGCCACGGAAATGGGACTGACGCTGTCGGGCGTGCCGCACAAGGCCGGCGGCGTCGCCGCCGCCATGGCCAGCTTCACCGAGGATGGCGGAAAACTGCGCCTGTCAGCCTGATATCCGTCAGCCTGACGGCAGTTGATCCAGATCCGGCGGCACATTGGCGCCGTGATCAAATGTCTGCGGCCGAAAGGACGCGATCGCCTTTTCGGCGGTCGCCTTGTCGGCATCGTTCAACTGGGTCTCAAGCACGCTTACCCGCGCCTTGGATTCGAGGTCACCGGCCGCGGCTGCGATGGAATACCATTTGAAGGCATCGACCAGGCTTTGCGGCAGGCCATCGCCGCGTTCATAAAGAACCGCAAGGTTGAACTGGGAATCCGACAGGCCAAGGGTCGAGGCTTTGGCGAACCAACGCGCCGCATTCGCCATGTCTTTTTCAGAGGCATAGAACACCGCCAGATTATGCATCGCCTTGCGGTTACCCTGGTTGGCGGCAAGCTCATACCAGTGCGCGGCCTTGGCCGGATCGGCGGCAACGCCCTGGCCATGCTCGTACAGGGTGCCCAGGCGGTACTGCGCCACGGCCTGGCCTTTTTCAGCGGCCTGGGTGAGATATTTGATGGCCTCCGGCAGATTGGCTGGCGCGCTGGGGGCGCCATCCAGGGCGCGCAGACCCAGGATGGTCAAGGCCTGCGCGTTGCCCTTGTCGGCAAGCTGCTGCACCCGATCGGCAGGCGCAGATGGGCCAGCAGCCTTAGCCGCGACCGGTTTCGCCGCTTCGGGCACCGCATGGACGGGGGCATTGCGCACCGTGCGCGGCTTGAGCGGCACAACGATCTGGCTGTCCGGATTCGGCTGCGCGGAGACGAAATTCTTTTGGTCGATGGGCTGGAGCGGGACCATGGGCTGCGCATTGTCAGCCTTGGGCGGTGTGGCCGCGGCAACAGAATAGGTATGGACGGAAGGCTCAGGCTTCGCCGCGATTATCTTTTCCACGCGCCGGTGCAACACCAGCCCGGCAGCCAGCGCCAGAATGGCGGTCATGGTGACGATGGCGGGAAAAAGATAGCCCGGCCTGGGCGTTTCGACCGCGGCGCGGGCTGACAGACGCGCCCGGGCGAGGAAGTTGACCGGCTCGGATGGCGTTTGCGTGAAAAGATCTTCGAAATCCGGTACCTCGGCGTTTTCGGCATCGACAGCGTTAAGCGCCGGCGGCTCGTCCGGAAGCGGCTGGTGGATCGCCTCGGAGGAGGGTTGCGGCGCGGCTGCGGAGAAGCGCGCGCGCAATTCCGACAGAAGATCGCCATGATCCTTTTCAAGCCGCTCCAGCCGGTGCGACAGAGCCTGCAGCGCCGCAAGGAGCGACGTGACGGACCGATCGTCTCTCTTCCCTTTGATCAGCCCGCCAATCGCCTGTTCCACCACCTCAAGGCGGGAAACCAGGCTGGAATCCGGCAGCCTCTTTTCCAGCTGCACAAGGGCATCGCTGAGACGTTCCAGCACCTGCTCGTGCCGGCTCGCCTGGCGCTGGCTTTCCGCCTGATCCAAGGTGCGCTGGCGGGCAAAAGCCTCGAGCTTTTCCAGCGCATGCTCCAGCGCGTTACTCGAATAATCGGCGCTTCGCTCGACAGCGGACAGGCGCGCGTCCAGCACGCGGTGGGAATCGTCGAGATCCATCCGGATCTCGCTCAACCGGCGCGCCAGCTGTTCCCAGTTGCTGGTGAGCTGCGCCGCGATATGGGCGGAGTGGCTGTCGGTGGCGGTGATCTGGCCGGCCAGGCACGACAGGCCCTGATGCAGCACCCGGAAGGCTTCCTTCACGCCGACATCGCCATCGCGTTCCACTCGTTGGGCGTAAGCCATGACACCACCATGCCTGCTTGCGAGAACCGAAGCCCGAACCCGGCTTCACGGGCGATGTGGAAAACGAACCGGCGCGTTTTCGCGCCCTCGACCGGGACCGAGTTTCGCCCCCGAAATCCCTGAAAAATAGCCCGTATTTATACTTAACGCGTCCTTCAGGCGCGCAACGCTTGTAGGACCATTGCCAGCAATTGCTGGTCGTCAAAGGGTTTGGACAACAGCGCCGAGGCCCCGGCCGCCCACACATCCGCGTCCTGCATGGGATCGCGGCGGCCACTGATCACGATCACTGGCCGCCTGACACCGCGCGCGCGGATCAGGCGCAGCAGTTCCAAACCCGAAATCCCCGGCATATGCAAGTCCAGAAGCAGACAGCCCATATCGTTGCTATCGACCCTCAGGAACAGGTCGGCACTGGCAAAATCGCGCGCGATGAAACCGCTGCTTTCCAGCAGCAGCCGCATGGAATCGCGTACGGCCTCATCGTCATCGACAATATAGACGGGCGGCAGCGGGTCGCTCATTCCGTCTTTCGCCTTGGTCAGGAGAAGGGCAGCTGAATCACGAAGGTGGCGCCTGGTTCACCCTGGCGGGCCTCGATCGTGCCGCCATGCCCTTCAATGATGGACTGGCAGATTTTCAGGCCGATGCCCATGCCATCGGCCTTGGTGGTGACGAAAGGCTGGAACAGGCGGGCGGCAATCTGGGGTGCGAAGCCTGGGCCGGTATCCTGTACCATGATGCGCAACCCCTGACCGCCGATATCGGAAGAGATGATCAACTCCCGCCTCTCGACATCGGCCATTGCCTCCATGGCATTGCGCACCAGATTGATCAGCACCTGCTGGATCTGGACCTTGTCGACGGGAATGCGGGGCGGCGTCGGGTGCAGCGACAAGGTCAGTTTGACGTTGCTGTGGCTGTGCCCGACCATGCCCAGCGATACCGCCTCGCGGATCACCTCGTTGATGTCTTCCGGCGATTTGCGGCTTTCGCGCTTCTCCACGAAATCGCGCAGATAACGGATGATGGTACCGGCGCGCAGGGTCTGCGCCACCGCCTTTTCCATCGCTTCGCGCGCGCTTTGCAGCTGGCGCGGTTCCGGGGCCTCATTCTGCAGAAGCCGCTGGGCGGCCTTGGCATAATTGGCGATCGCGGTCAGCGGCTGGTTCAGCTCGTGGGCGATTGCCGCGCTCATCTGACCCATGGCGCTGAGACGTCCGACATGGGCCAGCTCGTTCTGCATTCCGAGCAGCCGCTCTTGCGAGCGCTTTCTTTCGGTGACGTCGCGCGCCGTCTTGGAGGCGCCGATCATGGTGCCGGAGGCATCGAAAATCGGCGCCACCGAAAGCGAAACCAGCACATCGTGACCGTCTTTGTGCCGGCGCACCGTTTCGAAATGCTGAAGCGTCAGGCCCACCCGGACCTGCTCCATGATCTCGTCTTCTTCCGAGACCTTGTCAGGCGGCAGGATCATGGAAATATGCCGGCCAATGGCTTCGGCGGGTGTGAAGCCATAGATCCGCTCGGCGGCGGCGTTCCAGCTGGTGATGGTGCCATCCATGGCCACGCTGGTGATGGCGTCCTCCGAGGACTGGACGATCTGGGCTAGGAGGCGGTCGGCGCCTTCCCGCTGTTCGGTCTCCCATCTGAGCGCCGACAGATCGTGGATGATACCGATGAAAAAACGCTGGCCGGTCAACCCGCCCTCGCCCACGGACAGATACATGGGAAAGGTGGACCCATCCTTGCGCCGGCCCACCACTTCGCGGCCAATGCCGATCACGCGGCGTTCGCCAGTCCGGTGGTAATTGGCGAGATAATTGTCGTGCTCGTGCCGGTAAGGTTCCGGCATCAGCATTTTCACATTCTGGCCAACCACCTCGTCGGCGCGATAGCCGAACAGCTTTTCGCAGGCCCGGTTGTAGAGCAGAACGTCGCCCTTGAGATCGATGGCGATGATGCCATCCACCGCCGTGGCCAGGATGGCGGCCAAAAGGCCGGATGGATCGCGGGAACCAAAGGCAGGCGCACCCTGGGGGGCTTCAATGTCTTCGCTTTGCACGTGCCGTCTCCAGCTCCGTCTTTACCACCGGGCAGGCAGAGATATGCATTGGCGCCATGACATATGATGCGTGGGCTTAACTTTAAAAGCAATTCGCTTCCGTTCGAGCCGCCCCGAAAACCCCGCTTTCCCGCCCATTTTGAGGGCCTCACCTGTCCGCTTAGGCAGAAATACGTATATCAGCCGAAAGCCACGCCACCTAGCGTTCGGGCCGGCGCGGATTGCGCGGAGGAATTGCGTGAGCGACGCCGGGAAGCACCTCGTTTTCGTGGTCGAGGATGACGAGGAAGTCCGCATCTCGACTCGGGCCCTGCTGGAAGCTTCGGGTTATGCGGTGCGCGAATTTGCATCCGCTGAAGATGTCCTGGCCTGTGGCGACCTGGCCGCAGCCGGCTGCATCGTGCTGGACCACACCCTGCCCGGCATGTCGGGCCTGGACCTGATCCGCCAGCTCAGGGCGGATGGATTTCAGATCCCCGCAATTATGGTTTCGGGCAATGGCAAGCAATTGCTCCAGACCGCCGCCAAAGCCGGTGTCGCCGCGGTATTGCGCAAGCCGCTTTCCGCCGAGGCCCTGGAGGAATGGCTCGAAGCGATCTTCTCCGAGCCGCGCTAGCCGCGCGTCGCGCGTCAGGCTGCTCTGGGCATCAGATAGCCCTGGTCGCGAACCGTTTCGATATACTGTGCGCCGCCTGATGCAGCCGCCAGCTTCTTGCGCAACCGGCACATGAACAGGCCGATGGTCGGGCTGTCGGGCCCTTCGCCATCACTATAGATGTGATTGATCAGCGTTTCCTTGCTGACGGCCACACCCCGGCGCAGCGAGAGCAGCTCCAGAATCTGGTATTCCTTGCCGCTGAGATGCACGCGGCGTCCCTGGGTCTCAACGGTCTTGGCGACAAGGTCGAGCGTCATCGGCCCGAACGAGATACGGGAATCCGAATAACCCTTGGACCGGCGCACCAGCGCGCGCAGCCGGCCCACCAGTTCCTCGTTGCTGAACGGCTTGGTCATATAATCGTCAGCGCCATGATTAAGCGCCTTGACCTTGCTGTCGATCGCCACCGAACCGGAAAGAATGATCACCGGCGTGCCGATATTGGCGCGGCGCAGGATGCGCAAAACCTCGAACCCGCTCATGTCGGGAAGATTGAGATCCAGGATGATCGCGTCATAGTCGAAATGGCGGGCAAAACCGATACCCTCCTCGCCTGCCGTGGCGATGTCGACATAGATGTCTTCATTGTGCAGGATCAGCGCGATGCCTTGGCTGGTGACATAGTCGTCTTCGATCAGAAGAACTTTCATTGTCATCCTCCTATTGCACGGACCCACGGAAGACGGCGCGGATCTGCACGCCCCGGTCGCGATAGAAAATGTGATTGCCTATCTGCGTCACGCGCAGCTTGCCGGGCGCCCAGCTCGGGTGCACCGACACGGCATGATAATAGGTCGCGCCGGAAATCGCATCGGCAGGGACCTCTCCAACCATCAGACGCGCCGCCAGCACTTGGGCCGCGCGCCAGGGCTCGGCGCTCTTGGGCGCCATGGCCGCGCCGTCGCAGGCAAAGGTGAATTGGCAGAAAGTCTGCCCCACCCCTTCATAGACGACGCCGCAAATGGTCTTGCCATGCGTGCCCTCTGCCAGACGATTGAGGATGACCTCGGCCACGGCGCGCTGTCCCGCCTCGCTCTCGCCGCGGGCTTCGAAATAGATCACCTGGGCCAGGCAATTTTCCTCGGCCGCAATTCTTTTAAGCGCGTCCTCGGCGTTGGCGGCCGGCGCGATCGGGGCGGGAATGACAACCGGATGCAGCGGCCTGGACTGTTTCAGATCGATCTGTGCCGGCTGGGGCGGGGCCGGCGCCGGCATGTTCTGCGCTGTCTGCGCCAAAGCCACGATGACGCCGGCCAGAAGAGTGGCCACAACCACCGCCAGCACATCGCCCAGCCGCTCCCAGTTGCGCCTGCTGATCCGCATTACTGCCTCCCGCGGAAGAAATGGATCGCCAGGCCCGCGGCTGGAAGCCGGTGCCAGCGCGTCTCGCCGGTGCGATTGATGCGCGCGACCGCGCGGCGGGCGCGGTCACGCCAAACTCCATATGCCGAGATATGATTGCTGCCCGTGGTGGTGCGGCGCCAGGCCGTGTTGCTGCAGGCCTTCAGTCCTTTGCGCCCGCGCGTGACGGAAGCGTGACCGGCATGTCTTGAAATGGCACAGGTGACACTTTTCACCGCTGCGCGGCGATCACGCGGAAAACTTGGCAGATCCGGAAACATTCTGTTGTCCCGTTTTTGAACACACGCCTTCTGCGTGCGGGATTATCGGTGCGATATCGGATCGATAAACGCATTGCGAATTGTCAAAGACGACGCTGGTTATGACGTGTGCGGATAATCCCTACGCAATCGCACTTATACGAATCAGGCCCATTTTCGGGGCTTTTAAATGCAATAGGGAAAAATCCGATCTGGCGCGCAGGGGAATCTACCTAGGCGGAATCCCGAACTACTGATTCGTCCGCAAACGAATAATGCTTAACGACATGCGAACACATCACGTGGTCGCGCAACAAGGGGTCTCCAATGCCGATCGCACTCAGCACCGCTCGCAGCGCACCGCTTTCCCCAGCCGCCTATCAGCACTTCCTCGCGCCGTCGCAGCAGGACGAAACCGCGTCACCGGTAACCCTAACCGATTATCTGCTGCGCATTCAGGCGTTCGGCGCGCGTCTGCACTTCACCCGCAACGAGACCATCTTCAATCAGGACGATCCCGCCGACCAGGTCTATCGCATTGTCAGCGGCACCGTGCGCCTGTGCCGTTACATGCCGGATGGCCGCCGCTATATCGTCGACTTCCTGCTGCCTGGCGACCTGATGGGTTTCGTGGAGAGCCCTGATCTGCCGGCGTCGGCCGAGGCGGTCACCGAAGTGACCCTTGTCGCCTTCCCGCGTGTCTGCTTCGACCGCCTGGCGGAGGAAAATGCCGCCGTGCGCACCCAGCTGCTCTGCCATCTGTCGGCCAATCTTCTCACCGCGCAGCAGCACCTGTTCGTGCTGGGCTGCCAGAAGGCGCGCGAGCGCGTGGCTTCCTTCCTTCTTCGTCTCGCCGACCGTACCGACCTGACCTGCGGCGACCGCCTCGATCTGCCAATGAGCCGCCAGGACATCGCCGATCATCTGGGCCTGACCATCGAAACCATCAGCCGTACCATCACCGCGCTGCGCAGCGACGGCATCGTGCTGATCCCCAATACCAATCAGATCGTCCTGCGTGACATGGCGGCGCTGCGCGCGCTGGCCGCGGAGGGCTGACATGCATTGGCTTGTCCCCCTGATCAGGAACATCGCTGCGCCGCTGATGCCGGTGATGCAGGCCATGATTCCGGCCCTGGCGCAGGCAGCGCATCGCAATCCCGCCAATGGAGACTGCACCGTGGCCGCCTTCACGCTTTCCACCGCCCTGATCGGCATCTTCTGCGTGCTTTGGGGCAGCTGGATGCATGTGCGCATGCGCAACCTGCGCCATGTTTCGGCGGCCGATCGGGCCACGGCCGACGTGGCCCAGACTTTCCGTGAGGCGCTGCTGTCCGGCGCCGCCCAGGGGGTGGTGGTGCTCAGGGGCAGCGATCAGGACCGTCAATATTTCGGCGAGGGCCGCATGCTCTATGAAAGCTGCATGGACTGCCCCCAGGCCGGCAAGGCGATCCGCGCCATTGATGGCCTGGCCGAGGAAGGCACGCCCTTCACGCTGAGCTTGCGCACCGAGGAAGGCAATCTGATGCTTCGCGGCATCCCGGTGGCCGGACGGGCCGTGCTTTATATCAATCGCGACGTCGCGCCCAGCAATCAGGAGCGCTATCGCGAGATCCTTGAATCCCTGCCAATCCCGATATGGACGCGGGGGCCGGGCCAGGCCATCGGCTGGGCCAATCGCGCGTTCCTGGCCACGCTGGGCTTTTCAAACCTGGAAGATGCTGTCGCCGCCAACGCCGTGCTGGAATGGTCGGAGCGCGAACTGACGATCCGGGCGCTGGAAAGCCGCGAGCCCGTGCAATGCCGTGCTTCTGCGATCGTGAAGGGTGAATCCCGCGTCTTCTCCATGGGCCTTTCTCCGATGGGCGACACGTCCGTCGCCGGCTTCGCCACCGATGTCACCGATTTCGTCCGCATGGAAACCAGGCTGCAGCTTATCAGCGACGCCCAGGAAGAAATGATCGAGCATATCCCTTTTGCCGTGGCGATCTTCGACGCCGACCGCAAGCTGGCGAGCTTCAACAATGCCTATGCCGAAATGTGGGAGCTGCCCCGGACCTGGCTTGAGACCCATCCTTCCTACAGCGACATACTGGACCGCCTGCGCGATCGCCGCCGCCTGCCGGAACAGCGCAGTTTCCCGGAATGGAAAGCCGCGCAGCTGCAGACCTTTGGCTCCGCCGAGAAGAACGAGGAATTCTGGCATATGCCCAACGGCAAGAGCATCCGCATCGGGGTCCAGCCTCATCTTGCCGGCGGCGTGTTCGTCCTCTTCCAGGACATCACCGAACAGCTGCGCCTTGAATCCTCGCTGAATCTGCTGACCCAGGTGCAGAAGGCCACGCTCGACACGCTGGACGAAGGCATCGCCATCTTCGGAACCGACGGCCGCCTGGTGCTGCACAACGCACAGTTCGCCGGAATGTGGAAACTGTCGGAAGACGAGCTGGGGGGCCAGCCGCACTTCGCGGAGATCGCCAATATCTGCAGCATGCGCATCGGCCGCGACGGCATCTGGGGCATCGTTTCTTGTGGCGTCAATTCCGCCACCCCGGAAAGCTTCGGGGAATGGGGCAAGACCCGGCGAGCCGATGGCCGGATCATTTCGCTGTCCCTGTCGCGCCTGCCCAATGGCGCCACTGTGGTGACCTTCACCGACCTCACCGACCTGGAGCAGTTCAACGCCCTCAATCCCGGCGCCGCCCATGCTGCTGCTTGAAAAGATCGTACCGTTCTGGGCGGGCCGGACAGCCAGGGAAAAACGCATTCTTGTGGTTAACGGCCACCCCGATCCGGCGCCGGAACGTTTCTGCTCCGCTTTGTGCGATGCCTATGAAGAAGGCGCGCGCGAAGCCGGATGGACGTTGAGACGGCTTGTTGTGGGCCTTTTGTCCGATATTGGGACACGCGAAAAGGCGCTGGAGGACATGACCTGGGCGACACAGCTCATCGTTGTCTATCCGTTATGGCTGGATCAACCATCGGCGCCATTGCGCGATCTGTTCGAGGAAAATTTCTCGCGCAGTCTTTGTGATGGCGAAGGTGGAAGCGATAAGCCATTGCGCCAGGTCATCACCATGGACATGCCCGCCTTCCTTTATCGCGCAATGCTGCAATGCGAAATCGACGTAAAGGGATTGGCAAGAGGCGTGATGCTGCCCGGTTTCCGTTATCAACATCAGGACTTTATCGGAAGCATCATGTCGATCACGCCGGAGCAGCGCGGCCACTGGTTGAGAACCATGCGCCAGACCGGTCTTCGTGCCGCGTGATGGTTTCCCTCCGTATACGCTAATTCTGGTTCTGCTGGATTCTCAGTACACTTCGTTATAGGATGCGAACCTTCGGGGTGCTTGTATGATGAGTTGTGTGTCTGTCGGCCGGCGCACCCGGGCACGTTGCGTATCTCACCGGATTACGGCATGAGCGACGAGTACGTATTTGTCGTGGATGACGACGCCGACATCCGCGATTCCATGCGGTTGCTTCTGGAAGTTGCGGGTTTCAGGGTGCGCAACTTCACATCGGCGAAGCAATTTCTTGCCGACGACTCTCCCAAGCAAGGCTGCCTGATCGCCGACATCCGCATGCCCGACATGAGCGGACTGGAGCTGCAGGAAGAGGTTGCCCGCCGCCATCTCGATCTGCCGGTCATCATCATGACCGGTCATGGCGATGTGCCGCTGGCCGTCCGCGCGATGAAGGCAGGCGCGATCGATTTTCTGGAAAAACCTTTCGACGAGGAAAAGATGCTGGCCAGTGTGCGCCGCGCGCTGGAGATCGGCTCCCGGTCGCGCAGCCGCAAGGCCGAAGCGCAGGCGGCGAAGAATCTTCTGGCGTCACTGACGCCGCGCGAGCGCGGCGTGCTGGACAAGCTGGTGCAAGGCCGCTCCAACAAGGTTGTGGCCTATGAACTGGGCATTTCTCCGCGTACGGTGGAAATCCATCGCGCCCATATCATGGGCAAGATGGACGCTTCCAGCCTGTCCGACCTGGTGCGGGTGGTGCTGGCGGCCGAACAGGGCAATGGCGGCCTCGCCTGAACAGGCTTTCCCGCCCAGGGTATGCGGCCGTCCTTTTTCGTCCGCCAGCCAGGCGGGCATCTTATCGCCCGCATCCCGGCAGGCCCAACTCATCTCGTTGGTGAGACGACATCGGTCGGCTTTCCCGCCGTCCGGCAGGCTCGCTGGCGCGCGGGCCCGGCGCTCTTCCATGGCGGGTTAACCCGATGCTCGTCAGCCGTAGGGAGAACTACATAGGCGGGTAAACCTTAAATTGAGACACTGTTAACATCGGGCTGCATAAAGTCACCGGATGCTTCATGTATTAGGCTGCATTACCCAGCAACATGATGCCAGGCTGGTCGGCTTGGCCACCGTCCTCTGCTTCTTCGCCTGCTTCACAGCGATGAGCATGATCGGACGCGCACGCGGCGCCGAAAAACGCGCCCGGCTGATGTGGCTGGGCGCGGCCGCCTTCGCCGCCGGCAGCGGCATCTGGGCGACGCATTTCGTGGCCATGCTGGCCTATATGAGCCCCCTAACCATGGGGTTCGATATCCATCTCACCATGTTGTCCGCCCTGGTCGCCATCGTCCTGAGCGGCGCGGGTTATTGGATGTCGCTGACCCGGCCGGGGCCGCTGTTGGGCGGCATCGTGGTCGGCGCCGGCATCGGTGCCATGCATTACATCGGCATGGCCGCGGTGGAGATCCGGGCCGATGCGATCTGGAATCCCGCCTATGTCGTGGCTTCCATCCTGCTGGGCGTCTGCCTGACAGCGCCGGTCATGTATGTGGCGCGCGAGGAGAACAGCTGGCGCGGCATGACAGGCGCTGCCCTGCTGTTCACCCTGGCCATTGTCAGCATGCATTTCACCGGCATGTCCGCGCTGGTTTATCGTCCCGATCCACTGGTCGCGGCCGGGAATGTGGTGATGGCGCCGACGATGCTGGCCCTTGCCGTTGCCCCCGTTGCCTTCCTGATCATGGCATTTGGCCTGATCGGTTCGCTGATCGATCATCATCTGGAACGCCAGGCGGAAGGCGAAGCCGAAAAGCTGCGCCGTTATATCGAAGAATTGGAAAAGGCCAAGCAGGAGCTTTTGATCGCCAAGGCGCAGGCCGAGGCGGGCAACCGCGCCAAGTCCAGCTTCCTGGCCAATATGAGCCACGAACTGCGCACGCCGCTCAATGCCATCATCGGCTTCACCGACCTGATGCGCCAACAGGTTCTGGGACCTATACAGCCTGCGAAATACCAGGGCTATATCGCGGATGTTCATCAGAGCGGCGAGCATCTGCTGAATCTGATCAACGATATCCTGGATCTGGCCAAGATCGAAGCTGGCCGCCGCGAACTGCAGGTGAGGCCAGTGGACCTTGCCTCCCTGGCACGGCAGGCGCTTGTTTTTGTGCAGTCTCAAGCAGAGAAACGACAGATTCTTCTTTCAAGCGAAATCGGCCCGATCGGCATGATCAAGGGAGATGAGCGCGCCCTGCTGCAGGTTCTCACCAATCTTCTGTCCAACGCGGTCAAATTCTCCCATCCTGGCGGACGCGTGATATTGTTCGCGCGCGACACTCCCGACGGGGGCATTGCACTGGGTGTCGAAGACGAAGGCCCCGGCATGTCACCGGAAGGTTTGAAAAAGGCGCTGGAGCCTTTTGGCCAGGCGTCGGACATGTGGACTGTCGAAGGGAGCGGCACCGGGCTTGGCCTGCCCATCGTCAAAGGCCTGGTGGAAACCCAAGGCGGAATATTCCATCTGGAAAGCCAAGTCGGCCGTGGCACCCGTGCCTGGGCCGAGTTCCCGGCCGACCGCCTGGACCGGCAGCAACGCGCCGCCTAGCCACAACGCTAATCATACCAACCGGGCGCCTTGATCGCGCCCGCATACCAGTCGATGGCATGCCCGATCCACAATTGCGAATGGGTGCGGACCAGGAAGTCTTCGATCTTCTTGCGCGAGGCGGGCGTCTCCGTGCTCTGCTCACGCGGCGGCACGCGGCCAAGCTTGCGTTCGGCGCTGTAGTGATAGAGATCGCCCGAGATCACCACCCCGCCGGTATGAGCCAGTTTCACGTAAAGCGACTGATGCCCTGGTGAGTGACCGGGCGTGGACAGAAGCACGACGCTGCCATCGCCGAACACGTCATAGTCGCCGTCGATGAACTTAATATTGGCATGGGCCAACCGGTCGTAATTCTTCAGCGCCACCGGATTGGCGTCGCGGCCGAACATGAAGTCATATTCGGCCTTGCGCGCCAGCCATATCGCGTCGGCATAGTCATTGGCATTGCCGACATGGTCCCAATGGGAATGGGAAAGCGCGAGATAGGTGATCATGGGCGCGGTAACGCCGATATTGGCGAGTTCGCCGCGCAAGGTGGTGAATTTCAGGATGCCTTCATAGGCCATCATATTTTCATAAATCGGCCGGCCGACGTGACTGTCAGGCAGACCGGTATCGAACAGCAGGATGCCCTTGGGATGCATGACCAGAAAACAGGGATCGGAGAAATTGGGATTGAAGACCTCGTCGCGCGTCAGCCCGAAGCTTTCCGGCCGGTTGGAAATGATGGCGCCACAATCCAGCACATAGACCCGCACACTGGTCAGCCGGGGCAGCGGCGGCAGGCCATTTTGCGGAAGCGGTACCTGCGCCGAGGCGGCCAGCCCGCATAACATCACCCCCAGCAGGACCATAAGCGCATGACGGATCATGACGATCTCCCCCTTTTGTTGGCAAGTTAGCCCGGCAAATGATCCAACTCTAGTCGGCCTGCGAACGTCGCCGATGCGGTCCATCAACGCCTCGCCACGATGGATGATGAAGCGGTCGATAGCGTGCGATCGTCGATGAAGCCGTGGCTTTCGTGGAAAATGCCGGCGAGGGAACCTAGATTATCCAAGCTTTTCGGGCGCTTATGCCGCCAAAGCCAGAAAGTCCAGTTTCTGCTAGCGTTTTGGCCGGAAAAGTCGCGCCAGCAAGACGCGGATCAAACAGGCAAGGGAGACGAAGATGAATATCCAGGTGACCACCGCCACACTCGATCGCATTCCAGCGTCGCTCAGGAACTGGCTTGGCCAGCCGCGCCCAATGCTGATTGACGGCAAATGGGTGCAGGCAAAGTCGGGAAAGACCTTCGATGTGTTCGATCCCGCCACCGAAACAAAAATCGCGTCGGTGGCCGAAGGCGACGCCGCCGATATCGATTCCGCGGTGAAAGCGGCGCGGCGCGCCTTTGAAGGTCCCTGGAGCCGGATGTCACCATCGGCGCGCGGCCGCATCATTCACAAGATCGGCGACCTGATCCTGGAGCATCTGGACGAGCTGGCGCAGCTGGAAAGCATCGACAATGGCAAGCCGTTCAGCGTGGCGCGCGTGGCTGACGTGCCGCTGTCGGCCGACATGTTCCACTATATGTCCGGCTGGGCGACCAAGATCGAAGGCAAGCATATCGCGATTTCGCATCTGGCGGCGCCAGGCGAATATCTTTCCTACACAAGGCCCGAGCCGGTCGGCGTGGTGGGCCAGATCATTCCCTGGAATTTCCCACTGCTGATGGCGGCCTGGAAGCTGGCGCCAGCGTTGGCCACCGGCTGCACCGTGGTGCTGAAAGTGGCGGAAGAGACCCCGCTGTCGGGCCTGCGCCTGGGCGAACTGCTGCAGGAAGCCGGCCTACCCGGTGGCGTGGTCAATATCGTGCCTGGCTTCGGCGAGACCGCGGGCGCGGCGCTGGCTTCCCATCCCGATGTCGACAAGGTCGCCTTCACCGGCTCGACCGATGTTGGCCGGCTGATCGTGCAGGCCGCCTCCAAAGATCTGCGCAAGGTGAGCCTGGAACTGGGGGGCAAGTCACCCAACATCATTCTGGACGATGCCGATATCGACGCCGCAATCGCCGGCGCTACTGCCGGCATCTTCTTCAACCATGGCCAATGCTGCAACGCCGGCTCGCGCCTGTTCATCCAGGAAAAGGTCTTTGACAAAGTGGTGGCGGGCATCGCCGCCAATGCCGAAAAGATCAAGCTGGGCGTCGGCCTGGACCCCGAGACCGAAATGGGCCCCATGGTGTCGGAGGTGCAGCATGGCCGGGTGAAGGGCTATCTCAAGGCCGGACTGGAAGAAGGCGCCCGCGCCGTGAGCGGCGGCTGCGCCTTGGACGGCAAGGGCTATTTCGTCAAGCCGACCGTGCTGGTCGATACCAAACCCGGCATGAAGGTCGTGCGCGAGGAAATCTTCGGGCCCGTCGTCGTCGCCATGCCGTTCAAGGAGGCTGATGACAGCCTGATCGCGGCAGCCAACGACACCATCTATGGCCTGGCCGGCGGGGTATGGACGCGCGACATCGCCAAAGCGCACCGCATCGCCAATGGCATCCGCGCCGGATCGATCTGGATCAACTGTTATCATGTGTTCGATTCCGCCTTGCCCTTTGGCGGCTACAAGCAATCAGGTTGGGGTCGCGAGATGGGCCAGGCGGTACTGTCGAACTATCTGGAGACCAAGGCGATCACCTCGCGCATAGGCTAGACGATCAAGACAGATACATGGCCCAGCACGCCCAGGTCGCCCACCAAACGGTCGCCCTGGGCGATAGGCACCGGCTTGACGCAGGTGCCGGTGGTGACCACCTGTTTGGCTTTCAGCGTTTCGCCATGTGCCGACAGTTCATTGGCCAGCCAGGTCAGCGCGATGCGTGGATCGCCCAGCACATTGCTGCCGATACCGTCTTCGGCCACATCGCCATTGCGCAACATGCGGCCCTGGTGACGGGACAGGTCCAATGCGCGCCAGTCCGCGGTCGTCGCTGGGCCCAGGACAAAGCGATGGGCACAGGCATTGTCGGCGACAAGCTGGGCAAGACCCGCGCGTTCGAAATGCAGGAAGCGGGAATCGGGGATCTCGATGGCCGGATGCAGGCGTTCAACCGCCGCCAGTACTTCGCTCCAGGAATAGGGCTTCGCCCGCGGGGGAAGGTCCCTGGCCATCCGAAAAGCGAATTCCAGCTCCGCCACCTTCATCAGATTGTTGCCCAGCGGGCATGCGCCATCGTCAGCGATGACGCGCTCGGCAAGGATGCGCCCGGCCAAGGGACCATCCACACCGATATGCCGCTGTCCCGCCACGCTGGTGGCGGCGATCTTCCAGCCATAGAGCGGCGCATTGCTATATCCCTCCAACAGCGCCTGAACGCGGTAGGCCTCCGCGCGGTTGGTAGGGATAAGGCCCGGGGGCAAGCCCTCAAGCTGGGTGCCGTCGGTCCAATGGCGATAAAGCAGCGCACAGGCCGCCTGCATGTCCTGCTGGTTCATGCACATCCATAGCACAAGTGCCGCGTCCGTGGGGCACGGCCAGCAGAACGGGACCGGGTATCAGGTATGGGCGGCGAGTTCGGCCCGGGCCTTGGCCATCTGGGCCTGGAATACCGGATTGTCCATCAGCTTCAGCGCGATGATCGTGCCATATTGCTGGCCGGCCACGATATCGCTGCGGAAGTGGACGCCGCAGGTCAGCCGGGTTTCGGCAAACTGATAGGCCCGCGCCATGATGGCCTGGGACTTGGCCGGCATCAGCTGGGCGAGCACCACGCCGGTGGTGAAAGCGATGGTGGCGTGACCGCTGGGATAAGAGTTGGCGGCCTTGTTCGGATCGGTGGGGGCGCAGGTCTTGACCGTGGGATCGGCGCGATAGGGCCGCACGCGGTGGAAGTATTTCTTGGCGGCCTTGGCGTCGCGCCCCTCCTCCTCGGCCAGCATGGTCATCAGCTTGCCGGTTTCCGGCAAGCTCATGAGATCAATTCCCACCGTGCTGTTGAACAGGTCGGGCCTTTCGTCCTTGCCGTCCTTCAAGGCCGCGGCCAGTTCTTCCGGCGTGCTGCGGGCGGCGATGGCGGCAAGTTCGGCGAACTCGGCCTTGTTGTCGGCAGAGCCATCCACCGGCGGCGGTGGCAGGAACCGGCTGGCATCCACCGAGGCCGGGTCCAGCAGTCCGGCGGCCTGCGCGGCGACCGACCAGGTCAGTCCCAGGATAAGTGCGCAGGCCGCGTACCGCATAGTGTCTCCTTAGAAGCGCGCCGCGACCGTGAACTGAACGCTGGTCGCCGGAGCATAGTAATATTGATCTAGGCTGCTACCGCGATTGTACACATCATAGACGTTGGCACCACCGATCGGATTGGCGTCGTTGATCGTCACCGACAGCAGATTCCGCTGGTTGAGCACGTTGTAGATGCCCAGCGTAAAGTCATAGTTATCGAGGCTGTAGCTCGCCTTGATATCCATATTGTTGTAGGTCGTGAGCTTGTAGAATTCCGTGTTCGAATTGTCGGAATATTGCGGGCCAACGATCTTGTCGATCATGGAGAACTTGAAGCCGCCAGTCTTGTACACGATGCCGGTCGCCTCGGTCCAAAGCGGCGCTTGCTTGATGTATTTGCCGCCCGACTTGGCGTCGTTGAGCGAGCCGCTGGCGAAGACCGACACGCCCTTGAGCAGGCCGCCAAAGTCTTCGTCGTCAAAGGCATAGGTGCCCTCGCCTTCAAGACCCTTGTAGGTCGCCACACCGGTATTGAGGGCGCAGGTCTCGCCGATCGGGCCGGTGAAGGGCGCGGTGGTGCAGGACTGATAGACGACGTTGTTGTCGATGCCGATATAGTAGATGTCGCCGTCGAAGGTCCAGTTATCGGCATAATAGACAGTACCGAACTGGTAGTTGGTGGTGGTCTGGGCCTTGGGTGCGTTAGCGGCGTTCAGGACGCCACCCTTGTTTTCGAAGGCACTGATATCAGGCACATAGATACCGGTGGCGTACTGGAAATAAACGCTCCAGTTGGGCTCGAGCTTGTAGTTGGCTTCCACGAACGGCAGGTCATGGGTGGTGATGAACGAGCCGTTGTACGCCGATAGCGGACGCACCTTCTGTTCGATCGGAGCCGCGACATTGTGCTGCCACCACACATACTTGAAGCCAGGGGTGATGGTGAGGTCTTCGATCGGATGCAGGTCGATCTCGACGAAGGGTTGGTACTGGCTCCAGCTCGAATGCTCGACATATTCCGCGTAACCGCCGCGCAGGGGCTGGGAGCCCGCTTTGGCCGCCGTGGTATTGGGGACGGCTAGCGAGGAATCCGCGTACGTCTGGTCATGCCAGGGATCGCAACCGGCGGCGATACATTGCGTCAGGTCATAATCGAAACGCTGGCGCTGGGTGGCCGATTCTTCCCACCACACGCCGGCACGGACCTGGCCAGTCAGCCAGCCGAAATTGAAGTCGTCGGAGGCACGGAAGATATTGCCCCAGACGCGATAGGCGTTCTGCTTGGTGTAGCCAGGCACGTCGGTAGCGAACTTCTTGCCACCGACGACGGTACCAAGGCCTTCGGTGACACCCGCGGCGATATCGGCGGTGGTCTGCTCGATATTGGTCGCCGAGATCGTCTTGTTCACATAAGCATAGGTATAGCCGGTGTCATCGATGGTGATGTCAGCGATTTTGCCCTGCAGGCGCAGGTAGTCCATGTCGGTCTTTTTGTGCTCGGGATTGTAGAGCTGGTAGGTCGCAAGCTTAGGATTGTTGGACTGCAGCGCGAAATTCTCGCCATAGGCGATGATCTGGCCGGGTGTGGCGCCGTTATTATCGTTCAGGTGCTGGTCGAGCTGGTTGTAGTTGGCGAAAGCGGTCAGGGTCCAACCGGGGGCCAGATCGGTCTGTGTCTTGAAGAGATAGTTTTGGCGATCGGTATTCTGATCGGTGAGATAGCCGTAGGAGCCGGTATAGTTGAGGTTGACGAGGGCACGGTTGTTCAGGCCCAGCACATTGAAGTCACCGCTCTGCGCATTGAGGTTGGCCGAACGGGTATTCCAGGAACCGATCAGAGCGAAGGCGCGCGCATGGGCATCCGCCGTCAGGGCCTCGGAGAACATGTTCACCGAACCGCCGAAGGTCGCCGCGCCCAAGGTGCCGGCATTGCCCGGACCGCGGTCCACATCGATGGTGCCAATCGTCACGCCCGGGAAATAAGATTCAGAATGGTGGGTAGGGCCGTTGGTGTCGCCGAAGGGAATGCCGTCATAGGTCAAGTCGAAGTCACCGTCGGGCAGGCCGCGCAGCGTGTTCTTGACGTTGCCGTCCGAAAGACCCGGGCCGTTGATGTCCTGGCCGGTCATCGACGGGGCGATCGCGAGGATGGTGGTGTAGTCGGCGGTGTCAGCCACCGAGTCCTGGATGTAGGACTTGTTGATGATGGTCTGCGGCTCCATCGTATCCAGCGACGCCTTGGCCGGTGCGATTTCAGTATTGAAGGCAGTGCCCGTGATGATCACGGTTTCCACGTCGCCCGTGCGATCCGCCTGCGCCACCTGCTGAGCGGCAGCGCTGCCACCCCAGAACAGTCCGGCAACAACAAGCGCCAGTGTAGCGGTGCCGCCATACAGGTATTTGGATTTTCGTGCCGACATAGGTATCCCCGTCAAAATCAGTGATGACGAGACAAAACACATGCATTGGCGGAGTCGCGCTCATTCGCGAATCCGTCCCACGCGGTTGCTATGGATTGCCCCGTCTTGTGGGGAGGGTACTCCCATGCCTGTTTGACAGTCCGGTGACGGTCGCTATACGAAAAGTCAATCTGGCCGCGACATATGGGGTCCGTGGCTTTTGTGCCTCAAAACCCGGCAAAAAGCGGCATTTTATGCGCATGACAGGCACCGCGGATGCCCGAAAATTGCGCTAGGCCTGCGCGGCCCGGCTCTTCATCTGTGCCCGGTAGGAATGTCCGAACCTGATCGGGGGCTGTTCGATCACGCGGTAGGTCACCGTGGCGATCAGAATCGTCAGGGGGAAGATCAGCGCCAGAAGTACAAAACCCTTGATGGCGAAGAACGACAGCAGCAGCAAAAGCACGGGATGTACGAGATAGATGGAATAGCTGATGCGGCCCAGAAAACTGAAGACTGAACCGCTCCAGATGCCATGGCCGCGCGAAAAATATGGAACAAAAAAGACCAGGGCCGCCAGAGACCAGGAATCGATGGCCATCGGAAAAGTCGCGGTCGGATGCGGATCAGCAAACAGGGCGAAGCCGACAAGCAGATTGGCGGCGATCAGCGCCAACAGCAAAAGGATGAAGACCCCGAATTTGCCGGCGCTGATCTCCCCCTGTTCCCGTCGGTAGCAGATCAGCCCCGCGACACAGCACACCAGCATCGACAGGCGGCCCATCGGCATATGATGACCGAGCGCGCAAAGCAGCTGGCCGGCGGCGGATGCCGCGACCGCAAGCCCGACCGCCAGACCATGCTTGCGGTTCAGTCCCAGAAGAAACAGCAGCGAGATACCCAGATACCAGACCGCCTCCAGTGACAGGGTCCAGGAACCACCCACGAAATCCTGCTGATGCACATATTCCTGCAGGAAAAAGGCGTGCGCCAAAAGATTGGCGGCGGCGTGGCCGAAAGAATGGACGTCCCCGCCCAGCATCAGCGCAAATGTCGCGAAATAGATGAATATATAAAGCGGATAAATGCGCAGGACCCGGTGCAGCCAGAACAATTTGAGGTCGTTCGTTTTTTCCAGGCTGAGCGGAATGACAAATCCGCTTACGAGGAAGAATGCCACAACGCCGGTTTCACCCAGCTCAAGCCAGGTCGGGATAAACCCGGTTTCCTTGCCTTCAAGGCCCAGCAGCCCGCTTTGATAAAGGGAATGCTGCAGCATCACCATGCAGGCAGCGATCCCGCGTATGGCGTCGATAAAACCAAACCGGGAACCTTGCCGTTCCGCCACGCCTGTTCCTCGTCGCGATCTTGATCGAAGCCCGTCCAGACCGGGATGCCGCGATAGTATGTCAGGCCCCGGCAAATCCTAACGACAAAATTGGCGCACCTCTGGCCCCGGAGTCCGCGCGTGGCGAAAGCCTTCGCCCGCAAAAGCGTCAGAAAAAGCGGATCAGATACGAAACGGCCCAGATGATCGCGCCCCATAGGGCAAGGGAAGCAACGATGATGAAGGCGATTGTCTTGCGCGGCGACCAGTTCGGCTTGGTCTCTTCGCTATGATCGCTGGCCGACATGTGCGGATCGAGCAAGCGGGCGAAAAGCTTCAGTTCGTCGGCGCTTCGGCCAGCCGCACTTTCTTCCTTTTCCAAACCGACCATGGCAGGCTCCCAACCCAGGGCCGCACTCTGCTTGTCAGCGTTTAAGCCACAGTTAAATCAAATGCTCGAATTGTCCGGGTCCGTCCGCCCCATCGCGCGCCGCCCGTTCAAAGAATTAAATTGCCGACGAAGACGATCAGACCCCACAAAAGCATTGATATCGCGATGATAAGCAGCACCGTCAAGTGAAAGGGCCAGCGCTGGTCATGCGCGGAATGTCCGCTTTCCGGCGGCGCCTTACCACCTTGGGAAAAAGCATCTCTCTGATCGGACTCGATGTGGCTGACGTAAATATGATGTGAAGTCCTGACCAAATACATAATGCCAAGCCTGTCGTTTTCCGATCTTGTGCATTTTTATAACTCACAGCTTTTTGGGGAGTTGCGCTTGAAATAGCGTGTGATCTCACGCACTTGGCGGCAAAAGCCCCAAGTTGACAGTCGCCATATCGCGCATGGGGCTATCGCAAGGCCGCGACAGCGCAGATGATATGATAGAGCGAACTGGCCGGCGCAGGTTCCACAATCAGCTCGCCCGCCTCATTCATCTTGTCGCGCCATAGGCCGGTGGAATCCAGATAGCGCCACAGACATTCGGCGCCGGCGATCGCGGCCTTGTGTTCGCCAAGGATCATCGCCGCCTTGATGCGTTCGGTTTGCGGCCATAGCCGCGCGGTCGCGCGGCGGACGCGCAGATCCGCGTCCGTCTCATCGACCGCGGCGCCGCGGGCGGCATCAACGCCCCGCTCGCCAGCCCTGAATAGCGACAGCGCAGCATCATGCGCCCATGCTTCGCCGCCGATGCGCGACCAGCGCTCCAGCAGCCAGGCCCATTCGAACTGGTGGCCGGGCTCGACAATCCCCTCGCCCAGCGGCTTCCATTGGTCATCGAAAGTCTCGAACAAAACACCCTTCTGGCCATCAATGAAGTGATGATGCGCAAGCGACGCGATCGCGCGCGCGATGGGAAACCAGCTCTCCTGACCGGCGACTTCGATCCATGCCAGCGACGCTTCGAAGAGATGCATGTGTGGATTGGACAGAAACGCGTCATTGGCCTCCCGGAAGCCGCCATTGGGCAAGCCCCTGTCGGCCACCAGACGCGCCATCAAGGTCTCGGCCTTGGCGCGCGCATCCGCATCGCCCGCGCGCTTGTATACATAGGCCAGCGCCAGCAGCACAAAAGCCTGGTCGTAGGTCATCGCCGTGGAGTTGAGGATCGTGCCCGCACGATCCGCCAGGGTCGCATAAAGACCATCGGAGCGCAGGTAAAAGCGGTCCAGATGGTCGAGCCCGACATGCGCGACATCGCTCCAGGGCCCGTCCCAGCCCATGGTCTGGGCATAGAGGAATGTAAAGCTCTGCCGCGCCTGAACCCGCGCCCGTTTGGGCGCGGGCGGCGCCACGCCGTCATCGCCCAGCAATTCGTGAAAGCCGCCGCATTGCGCATCGACGCCTTTCAAAGACCAAAGAGGCAAGGCCTTTGCCACAAGCCAGTTCTGGTACTGCGCCGCCAACCGATCGAGTTCAGCCATTGCTCTGTTGTTCCTATTTTCGGATTGAGGCGCTGTGCGGACCCTGCGTCGAAATCACAGGCAGGTGATTAACTTTCAGAATAAAACTTGATTCAATCGGGCAAAATATCGCGTCCTTGGGCCATTTTACCGCCCGATTCCTGCTGTC